>CABMGE010000016.1 GCA_902385625.1 uncultured archaeon
ATTAACAACTTATACTCAAGACCTGCCTGCAAATATTAATTAAAACAGCACATCATTTTTTACAATTCATACTATGATACATAAAATTATTAAAAATTCTCCAATCAATGGATATATATAAAAAAATTAAAATCATTTGTTTGATATGAATTCTTCTGAACAAGGCAATGGAACAATTATTCCAAATCTTGATAACACTCTGGTTTCATGGTGGAGAATGGATGATCTTAATTCATCTGGAGGAGTTTTGGATTATATGGGAAGAAATAATGGAACAAATTATGGTGCTACTCAAACGGGTAATGGAAAGTTTGGAGATGCAATGAGCTTTGATGGAAGTGACTACCTACAAATTCCTTCAATTAAAATCAGTAATTTTAGTTCAACTGTTTCATTTTGGGCAAAACCTTCTTCACAGACTGCAAAATCTCAGGGTATTTTATCTTCAGGAAGTGGTGGAAGTTATGGGCCCTATATAATTATTTTGACAAATTCAGATCCAGTGGCTATTCAATCAAGAGATGATGGTTCAAATGTTAGGCAACTTGGTTCAGTATCTAGGCCAGCAATACTGGAGACTTGGCATCAATACACTTTGGTATATAATTCTTCAAATGTAGCATTTTATTTTGATGGTAATTTGAATGCTATCACTGCTAGCCAACCAAATAATCTCACTCCTCTGTTTATCGGTGCAGGTTATTCTTTGGGAGAATCTGCAGGAGCTAGAATGAATGGCTCTCTTGACGATGTAATGATATTTAACAGAAGTTTAACTCCTCAAGAAATTGTTGGAATTTATAATGCGACAAGAGTGCAGCAAAATGTTATTTATCTTGGAGAGGGGCAGCATACTTTTGTTTCATACGTACAGGATTTAGCGGGAAATGTTAATTTGAATACAACTAATTTTACAGTTGATACAATTGCTCCAAATATAACTCAGGTAATTACAATAAATCAGTCAGGAGTTGTTTCTGGAACAGTTGTAAGGGGAGAGAATGTTACAATTAATGCAACTGTTAGTGGAATATCCAATGGAACTGGAAATGTTTGGGTTAAAATTTGGCAAGGTCTTGTTGGAAGTTCTGCAATTGTCTGGCAGGGATTTTTGAATTGGATTAGTGGAAACCTGTGGAGCATTGTTGTTCCCACAAACTCTAGCTTCTCACTTGGAGATGTTAACTATACAATCTATGCAAATGATAGTGCTGGAAATGAAATTAATTTTTCAAGTAACTTTAGTATGGTTCAGGGTTTGGAATTAAGCCAGTGTGCAATACTTGATAAGCCTAATAAGATTTATTCACAGTCTGCAAATATTGTTCCAACAGGAAATATTGCTTCATGTATTAATATTACTGCAAGCAATATTACTTATGATTGTAATGGCAAATCAATTATTAATACTACTTTTGCAAAGCCTGGAATTTATGCAGGAAAGGATCTTGTTAATATTACTGTTAAAAACTGTAATGTAACTGTTGGTCCTTCATCTTATGGAATTTATTTTAATTCAGTTAATGACTCATTTATTTCAAATAATATTGCGAATACCAATGCTTATGGAATTTATCTTCTATCAGGCCTAAATAATAAAATTATTAACAACAATGTAAGTTTAAACAGTTATGGAATTTATCTTTCAGGCAGCAATAACAGTTTAATTTCAAATAATCGCGCCAGCAATAATTCCTGTGGTCTTTTTTGCAGTGTATATGGAATTTATCTTTACTCTAGTCTCAACAACAGCATAACAAATAACACTGCGGATTCAAATACCCATCTTGCTGGCCCTGCTAGCGGATATGGAATTTACCTTTCAATTTCAAATAATAATCAGGTTATAAACAATAGTGCGAATTATAATTATGACGGGGGAATATATATTTCTTCAAGTTTAAACAATCTTTTAATTAATAATACTATTCTCTTTAGTAATCTTTATGGAATTTATCTCTATTCAGGTTCATATAATATTTTTAAACAGAATAATATGACTAATAATTTATACAATTTTTATGTTTCTGGAAGCAATGATACTCATTTTAATAACACTATTGATACAACAAATGTTGTTGATGGAAATTCTAAGATTTATTATAATTATAGTGTTAATAATAAAGACTTTGGAACCCTGGGTGATGCAGGAACTGTAATTTGCGCAAAATGTAATAATGTAAGTTACAGAAACATGAATTTAAGTCATAGTAATTATTTTGGTTTATACTTTTTTAATACAACTAACTCCAGTGTTACAAATATTTCTTCCAGGTCAAACTCAATGGGCATTTATCTTACTTTTAGTAATTTCAATAATTTCACAAATTTATTTTTGAGCAATAATTCCTATGGAATTTATTCCACTTATAGTTCAAACAATATTATTCAAGATTCTAATCTTTCTTTAAATATTAATTATGAAGTTTATTTTTCAGCTTCTTCCAATAATACTTTAACTAATTGTTCTTATAACTCATCAAAAGATTATTCGCCTACTGGCTCTCAATTAATAAGAAACTGGTACTATAGAGCTTATGTTAATACTAGTAATTCTATTCCTGTTTCAAATGCAAATGTAACTGGATTTGATAAAATTGGTATAAAAAACTTTGTTATTTCAACAAATAATTCTGGCTGGACAAATAGGACTGAAATAACAGAATATGTTTATGATGGATACAAAAATTATTATTCAAACTATTCAATTACTGCATCTAACTCCAGTTATTCTTCTATTGGGGAAAGAGTTTACAATGCAACTGTTTATGAAAATAATTTTAATGATGTAATAACAATCGATACTATTTATCCAAACGTCACAATTTATTCTCCTGTAAACTCTTCTTATTATAATACCTCCAGCCCATTATTTAATGTAAGTTCTTCTGAAACCGGAACAGGAACAATTGTTCCTAGTCTTGATAATTCTTTAATTTCATGGTGGAGAATGGATGATATTTCTGGAAATAATCTTATTGATTATATGGGAAGGAATAATGGAACAATTTCTGGAGCAATACAAGTTGATAATGGAAAGTTTGGAAGGGGAATGTATTTTGATGGAGGAAGCGATTATGTAAATATTTTAGACAGTTCTAAAATTGAACCGAGTGATACAATTACCATTGCTGCTTGGATTAAACCTGTATCTGGCACAACAAATCTAATTGACAGATATGGAATAAATTGGAGTGATTTTAATGAATGGAATAGCCCGGGAGGACTTATTTCATGGGATAGTTCAGAAAATGCCTTGAAAGTAGTTGACTATAGAAATACTTATTTAAATGATAAAATTAATATTGATACTACAAATGGTTATTATTTAGAATATGATCTCAAACAAGTTCGTGGAACTAGTCAACTTTCTTATTCTGGAACACATTCATATGATAGTGCAGGCACAATGCTTCCAGGCCATCCTGGTTCTTATGATTATTTTGTAGATTCAGGAACTTCGTATACAAATAATACTTGGACTTCTAGAAGAAATAATGCAATTTCAGGAGCTCCAAAAACAGGAGAATCTAGTACTGTAGGAAATGTTGGTGCTTGGCATACTGGAACAAGTTCTGCAACTGTTATGTTTTTGTTTAACTATAATGCAGCTGGTCAGACTACTTATTTAAGAAATTTAAAATTCTATGAAAAGGAAACTGGAATTTCTAAACGGGATTCTTATGAACTTGCTTTTAGCAATAGTTCATTTTCAGGAAAAATAAACAGGAATAGGATAAGTTACAAATTAACTAATCCTGATTGGAATTATGTAGTTATTACTTATGACCGGAATCTTGCTTCAAACCAACAGAAATTATATCTTAATGGTGTTCTAGTTAATCAAAGCACTTTTAATGAAGTTATTAATGCAACTAATAGTAATCTTACATTTTATCTTAATGGAACTCTTGATGATGTTATGATTTATAATCGTTCACTTTCTTCTCAAGAAATTTTAGGAATTTATAATGCAACAAAAGTCCTGCATAATAATGTTTCTACTACAGATGGAAATCATACTTTTACTGAATATGTCCAAGATATTGCCGGAAATATTAATTTGTCTACTAATACATTTAGCATTGATACTGATTTTCCAGATGTTAATATAATTTCTCCTTCAAATGGATCTTATTATAATACGATGACTCCATTATTTAATATAAACTCTAGTGAACAAGGAACAGGCAGTATTATTCCAAATCTTGATGATTCTTTAATTTCATGGTGGAGAATGGATGATCTTAATTCAACGGGAGGAGTTTTAGATTATATGGGAAGAAATAATGGAACTAATAATGGAGCAATTAGTGTTGATAATGGTAAGTTCGGAGATGCGATGAGTTTTAATGGGACTAGTAGTGTTAATTTAGGTAATATTGATTTTACTAGTATTCAAAATCAGGGAACAGTATCCTCTTGGATTTATAATAATCAATTAAAAACTTATGGAGGAATATTGACCAAATCTTCAGGTGGAAGCGCTAGTTCTGTTTATTTGGATTTAGGACATTATACCAGTAATAGTTATACTTTATTTATGGGAAATGGAAGTAATTATGGTACTGTTTCTGTTACTAATACCAACACTAATGTATGGGTACTTGTAACTGGAACTTGGAATTCATCAAGTTTATGCATTTATTTAAATGGCATTTTTATAAGGTGTAATGCTAATAGTTATCCTTTTATTAATCATAACAATAATCTAATGATTGGTGCACTGTTTGGAAGTCCAACTGCCTATGGTTTAAATGGAACAATCGACGATGTAATGATATTTAACAGAAGTTTAACTTCTCAAGAAGTTTTAGGACTTTATAATGCAACAAGGGTGCAACATAATTCAATTAATCTTGCAGAAGGAAATCATACACTCGTTGCTTATGCCGAAGATATTGCTGGAAATATTGGAACTAATACAAGCACATTCACTATTGATTTGACTGCTCCTAATATAACCCAGGTAATTGTAATTAATCAATCAGGAGTTGTTTCAGGAACAGTTATTCGAGGAGACAATATAACAATCAATGCAACTGTTAGTGGAATATCCAATGGAACTGGAAATGTTTGGGTTAAAATTTGGAAGGGAGTAGTTGGAAGTTCTGCAATTGTCTGGCAGGGATTTTTGAATTGGATCTCTGGAAACTTGTGGAGTATTGTTGTTCCCACAAACTCTAGCTTCTCACTTGGAGATGTTAACTATACAATTTATGCAAATGACACTGCTGGAAATGAAGTTAATTTTTCAAGCAACTTCACTATTATTGATTATGTTAATGTAACTCAATGTAGAATCCTTGATCAACCTAATACTGCATATACTCAAAGCGCAGATATTATTCCAACTGGAAATATTAATTCATGCATTAATATAACTGCATCAAATATTATTTATGATTGTAATGGGAAATGGATTGCAAATTCAACTCTTGCTGTTCCTGCAATATATGCAAGTTCTTCAAATGGTCTTACAAATGTTACAATTAAAAACTGTAATGTAAGCATGAATTATAGTGATCCTGGATATGGTATAGCTTTAGTTAATGTAAACAATTCTTATGTACTTAATAATACTGCAAATTTAAATTGGATTGGAATTTATCTTTTATCAAGTTCGAATAACCAGATACTTAATAATACTGCAAATTCAAATCGAGCAGGTATTTCTATTAATTCAAATTCTTTTAATAATCTTGTAAATAACAATACTTTTAGCTTGAATGTATTTGGACTTATTTTAGTAACTTCAAATAATAATAATTTAATTAATAATAATATAAGAAATTGTACTTCATCAAATTATAATCAAGCATGTATAATAGTTTCAGGATCTTCAAGTAATGTTTTTTCAGGAGGAACTATAAATTCATCATTAAGTAATTTAATTTATTTTATTTCTTCTTCGAGTAATAATTTGTTTAAGGATTTAGTACTCTCGGGTTCAACATTTAATGATACTTATCTAGATTCAGGATCTGGAAATAATATCAATAATACTTTCCTGAATGTTACTTATAATATTTCAAGAGAAAATGTTGGGGCTGGTTCGCAACTAGTAAGAAATTGGTATTATCGGGCATATGTTAATGATACTAAGGGTACTGTTGTAGGCAATGCAAATATAAGCGCTTACAACAGGACTAATGCACTTATGTTTGGAAGCTTGTTTACAGATTTATCTGGATTCACAAATATAACTATTATTACTGATTATGTGAACACTGGGGGAATAAGAAGTTATTATTCAAATTATGTTATTAATGCAACCACTTCAAATTATGCCACTGCAAGTCATACTTACAATGTAACTTTATTACAAAATGGTAATTTGAAAGATGTATTTACTTTGACCCAAATTAATCCTCAGATTAATTTCACTTCGCCTACACCTTCAAATGCAACAATCACAAGTAACTCAAGTATTCCAATTAATGTTTCAATTACACAAGGAACAGGCCAAATTAATGAGGTTAGATTTACTTGGAACTTGACTAATTACACAATCTACAATGATAGTTTAATTTTAATGATGAACTTCGATAATGTATCTTCTCTTGGTGAAAGCTCTGCAACTAATTTTTCAGCAGATATTTCAAGATATGGAAATAATGGAACTTGCTCTGGAATGGGTGCGGGATGCAGTTATACAACTGGAAGATATGGAAAGGCAATGAATTTTGATGGAGTTAATGATTATATTGATATAACTAACACTGGTTACTTAAATAATATTGGTAATTTAACTCTTTGTTCCTGGGTAAACTTGAATAGTGTTGGATCAACAAATGATATTGATGATGGAGGCATATTTACAAAAGATGATTCTGGCGCGAATTCTGTTTTGCTATGGTATAATGTGAACAGTGTTGGAAGTGCTGACCATACCTATAGTTTTAATGTCGGTAATACTGGAGATTTGTCTAACCGGGTAAATGGCCCTACTAATCTTGCAATTGCTAATCAATGGCAATTTGTATGCGGTGTTATGGGCGGAAGTTATAGAGGTTTGTATGTAGATGGAATTCTTAGAGCTTCAGCTAATTCTGCTAGTGCAACAACTACTGGAACAGTTCCAAATAATGCTAGAGTTGGTGGATGGGGGCTTACTACTAATTTCCTTTTCAACGGTACAATCGATGAAGTTCGTGTATGGAATAGAACATTGTCATCTGATGAAGTTTATGAGCAATATACTTCTAATCTTGCGAAATTCAATCAAACTCAGTGGTATTTGCAAATCAATCAATCAAATAATGCAACTAATGGACTAATTGATGGAACATATACATATCTTGCAAGTGCAAAAGATTTTGCTGGAAGCTGGAACTCTACTGAAACAAGAACTGTTACAATACTTTCAAATAACCAACCAAATACTCCAATTGTATTTATTAATTCAACTGATGGAAGCAACCAAACTCATGCTAATTTAAGCTGCTTTGCAACAATTACTGATCCTAATAATAATGCAATGAATGTAACTGTTATTTGGTATAAAAATAATATTACCAATACAACTCTTAATTATAATAATAATTATGCAAACGGAACTTTATTTATTTCCACTCTTACAAATTCGAATCTTTCAAAAGGAAATAACTGGAGTTGTGGATTTAGGCTTTATGATTCACAGGCATATTCTAATTGGAGTAACTCAACACACATCTTAATAATAAATACTCTTCCAACTGTATCACTTGCTTTCCCTGCTGATGGAAATGTTACAACAAATAGAACTCCAACTTTTACGTGGATGGGAAGTGATGATGACTCTGATCCTCTACAGTATGAATTAAACATGACTTTGATTGCAAATAGTTTATGTACTGATCCTGTTAATCGCTATAAAGATAAAACAGTTATTCTTGGAAATACTAGTTATACTACAAGTCCTTATCTGAAATGTCTTTTGGATAATGGAGACAGCTATAATTGGAGTGTAAGAGCCTATGATGGGCAGGCATATTCATCCTGGACGAAAGCAAGAAATATCTCAGTTCAATCTCTAATTTCTGTTAGTTTGCCTGTGAACTCTATTAACTTCGGAAATATGAATTTATTACAAGGTTCAAATACCACTCTTGGAAATCCTGCTCCATTTATTTTAAGAAATGATGGTAATGCAGAGATTAATATAACTGCTAACTTTACTAACTTGTGGACAAGTGTTGCAAATCCAAGCAGATATTATCAGTTTAAAGTAACCAATAAAACTATTGGATGCTTTAATTATGTAAACACAACTACTGCATGGACTAATGCTACGCAGTTATCTGTTACAAAACAGATTATTCAAAATATGAACTTTACTTCAGGATATCAAAGCGGATGTAATAATGTTTCAATTGACATTGCAATAGAAGTTCCTGCTTCAGAAGGTGCTGGAAATAAATCTTCAACAGTAACCTTTACTTCATATTTAGCAGAAAATTATGGGGCTAAGTCATAAAATGAAAATTGCTCAGATTTACAAATCATTTTCGCAAGGCAAAATGGCTGACAATTTTAAAGTGAATTTTAAATCAGTCAGTGAGTAAGTAATGCATATTAACTCAATAAAACTCTACTAAATACTAAAAAATGAAAAAGCATGTGATAATAATAACCGGGCAAGTGATGTTCCTAGTCTTAGCGCTTTGTTTGTTATATTATCTTTATCCTAAGGCTACAATTGATGTTCAAGGGGACTGGGCTACATTTAATTCAATAAATGCCAATGTAATTATGATTTCAGAAAATCCTGATTTTTCCAACCCGCGATATATTGATTTAAGTGATAGAAAAAATTTAACATTTAATCTCGAACCTGGAACTTATTATTGGAAACCTGATAACGGAGTTATTCGCGGATGGAAAAATGAATTTACAATCGACTCTGTTGTTGGTTTAAGTATTAACAAAAGTGATAACGAATCCAATCTTACCAATATTGGAAATGTAAAAATAAATATTACAAAAACAAAAGACGGGCTCATGGTTGGCCGTATTGTTCTTGAGCCTGATGAGTCTCAAGGAATTGAGAATACTAATGAAACTTATATTGCAAGACAAGCTGGATAATGACAAATAATAAATTTTCAAAAAAGAGAAGTGATAATTGTTATTTAAAATCAGGTTTATTCTTTTTATTTTTAATTTTGCTAATTATACCTAATGTTTTATCTATTGGAATAACTCCTGGAAGAACCACTATTAATTATGAGAAAGGTATTCAAAGAGAGATTGAATTTTCAGTTCTCAATAATGAACATAAAGATATGAAAATTATTTTAATGACAAATGAGGAATTGGGCGGTTCTATTAGCCTCAATGAAAGTATTGTTGAATTTAAATCAGATGAGGAGTCTAAGTCATTTAAATATAAATTTGATATGCCTGATACATTATTTGCCTCGCCAGGACTTCATGTAGGAGATATTATTGCACTTGAGGTTCCGAAAGCAGATTCAAGTGGAACTTATGTTGGAGCAACTGCCGCTGTTGTTTCCCAATTGTTTGTTTATGTTCCTTATCCTGGAAAATATATTGATGCAGACCTAAATGTTCTTGATTCAGAAGAAAATGGGACTGCTACTTTTATTGTTCCTGTGATTAACCGCGGAAAAGTTGGAATAGGTGAAGTAAGGGGAATTATAGATATATATAATTCGCTCAATGAAAAAATAGACTCTATCAATACTGATTATTTTACGCTAGAACCTGGCAAAAGAACTGACCTTTCTGCAAAATGTAATATAAATGTTCCCACTGGAGACTATCTTGCAAAGTTTTCTGTATTTTATGACGGTGAAAACCGAAATTTTCAAAGACAATTTACAGTTGGAATAAAAGGAGTTAGTGTTGGAACTATTCTTGCTAATGATTTCAAGCTAGGTGAAATTGCAAAACTTCAGATTCTTGTTGAAAACCGATGGAATGAGGAACTGAAAAATGTATTTGCAAATATGATTGTTTATGACAAGGATTATCAGATAATGGCTGATGTTCGCTCTCCGAATGAAAATATTCCTGCTTTGTCTGAAAAAGAGCTGGTTGCTTATTGGGACACTGTTGGAGTTCGCGAGGGTGAATATAATGGAAAACTTATGGTTAAGTATGGTGAGAAATCAACTGATAAAAATTTAATTCTTACAATAAAACAAAATAAACTTGATGTAGTTGGTGTTGGTTATGCAATAAATTCCAATGGGGGAAATTCAATAGATATAACAAAGATATTAATAGCTTTAATAATAATTTTAATGATGATAAATATCGGCTGGTTTGTTTTCTTTAGACTGGCCATGAAAAGAGGCAGGCATGATAAAAAAGAAAAGAAATAAGAGAATCCGGAATTTGATTATTATTTTAAATGTTTTTTTGATAATTGGAGTTTTAGCTTTGATATTTTATAATCGAGCAAATCTTACTGGGAATGCTGTTTCTGATTTTTCTGAGGGAAGTGGTATTTCAGATTATTATCAAAAAACAATTGATATTGATTATGAAAACGGTCTTGAAAAAGAAATCGAGTTTTATGTTTTTAATACAGAACATCAGAATATGAAAGTTTTACTTACTGTTCAGGGAGATTTGAATAATTCTGTAGCACTTTATGATAGTTTAGTTGATTTTCTTCCAAGTGATGAATCAAAAAAATTTAAATATAAATTTAAAATGCCTGAAATAGGAAATGAACCTGGTCTTCACCAAGCCCAAATTATTGCTCTTGAAATACCAAATATTTCTCCTGGAGGAAATTATGCAAGTTCTAGTTCAAAGACTGTTGGTGAACTTAAAGTTCATGTGCCTTATCCTGGAAAATATATTGATGCTGACTTGAATATTCTTGATGCAGAGCAAAATGGAACTGCAAAACTCGTTGTTTATGCCGTTAACCGCGGAAAATCAGATATATCTGCAGTAAAAGCAAGAATTGATATTTACACATTACTTAATGAAAAAATATCCTCTATTGAAACAGATTCAAAAAGTATTGATCCTTCTAAAACTGCAGAACTTTCTGCGGACTGGAAAATTAATTCTGCTGCAGGAGATTATATTGCAAAAATTACTCTAACTTATGATGGAGAAACAAGGGAATTTGAGAAAAGATTTGCAGTTGGAGCAAAAAACCTTACAATTGAAGGAATTTTAGTTAACAATTTTCAGCTTGGAGGCATTGCAAAACTTCAGATTCTGGTTGATAATAAATGGAATCAGGAGTTAAAAGGAGTTTATGCCAATTTAATTGTTTATGATACAAATGGCCAGGTAATGGCTGATACAAAGTCTTCTTCAGATAATATTCCTGCTCTTGCAAAAAAGGAATTAATTGCTTATTGGGATACTGGGAAGGTAGAAGAGGGAGAATATAATACAAAACTTACAATTAATTATGAGGATAGAACTGTGACTAAAGATCTTGTGTTTAGGGTAAGTCAGACTAGTCTTGATGTTTTTGGAATAGGTTATGTTATAAGGCCAAAAATTATGCAAGGAGGAACAATAACTACGGTTCTTCTTGTTTTAGTTATAATACTTGTACTTGTGAATCTTTCCTGGTTTACCTGGTGGATGAGAAACAAAATTAAAAAATAGTTTTATTTGAAATAATTCAAGATTAGTAGTAAAAAATTACTCTCAATAAAAAAAGAAATATTTATAAAGTATATTTATATTGAATCATTATGGTGTCAAAAAAGGTGGTTGTAATTTTAGTTATAGTTGCAATTATACTAGCATCTTTATCTGTAACTTATAGTTTAATGAAGTCAGGACAGAAAATTCCAACAAATAGTCCCTCTGAAATAAAGGGTAGTGGACAAGGCAAAGTTGGAGTTACTGTAAATCCTCCTTCAGTAGAAGATAAAGCAGTTCCTACTCCTTAAAAGAATTTTTAAAAATGAAAAAAAAAGAGAAGATAAATAAAAATAAGAAAATAGATGCATGGCAAATAGTTGCCTATATTGCAATTATTGTCATAATTATTTCGATTGTTAATTTTGGAATGAGGCTCACAGGACATGCAACCTCTACAGATACTGCGGTTGTCAATGTAACTGTTTCTGCTACTGCTGCTATTAATTTCACAACTGATTTTATTAATTTTGGAAGTGGTGGTGTTAGTGATGGTAGTTCAAGTGCAATGCTTGAAAGCAATGGGACTGCTGCAGTTGGAGGAAGCTGGAACTGGGGAAGTGCACAAAATTTCACACTAGAAAATATAGGCAATGTAAATGTAAGTCTGGATCTTAAAACTTCTAAGACTGCGGCTACATTTATCGGAGGATTTTTACCTCAATATAACTTTACTGTAAGAGACACAGAAACTGGAAGCTGTCTTCAGCCAGGAACTACTCTTGGTGTTTGGCAGAGTGTTAATACTACTGGGGATGGTACTAAGATATGTGGTAATTTTACTCCTGAAGGTGCGCATGATAAGATAACTATTGATGTAAGACTTGTTATTCCTTCTGACTCATTTTCAGGCAATGAAGCACTTACTGATACTTTTACAGCAAAGGGAACAAGTGCTTAACTTAGTATAATTTATCCCCTTGTATAAATTAGTTAAATTTTCTTGTTTTTGACAAAGTAAATTTGATCAAAAACAATTGTATATAAGATTTATTTTTTTAGGAAGTGCTAATTGATTTTTTAAAACTCTTAAATAAGGACTTAACTTCGATTTACTCATACAAAAGCTATAAAAATAGCTGTTTAATTATTATATTATGAGAAAGAGGTTATTATTTTTTTTAGTAGTTATACTCGCAATTCAGATGGTAAATGCAGGTTCAATTGGAATTACTCCTACTGGATCTCAAATGTTTTTTGAACCTAATCTTGAAAAGACCCTGACTTTTCGCGCAATGACTCCTGATCCTGATCAGAAGATAAGTATGTTTGTTAAAGGAGATTTATCGCAATATGTAACTCTTGATAAAAATATTTCAGTTGGAAGTGGAGATTTTGAAGTGAAAATAAAACTTCCTGAGAAAATTGATATTCCCGGAAATCATAGAATTCTTATTGGTGCAATTGAGTCAAAGGCTGAAGGATCTGGAATTGGAGGACTTGCATCAATTCAAGTTCCAATTGATATTTTTGTTCCCTATCCTGGGCAGTATGCAGAGGCTGAATTTAAAATAGAAAATGTAAATAAGGGAGATAATGCGAAATATTTTATACGACTTAATAATCTTGGAACTGAAGAAATCACTGCAATTGCAACTATTGATCTTTATAGCGATGCATTGAAAAACAAAAAACTAGATTCAAAATTTATAAATATTGGAAGAATAGAATCTAAAAAAGATTTTAATGAATCAGGAATTTTGAATGTTTCTTCTTTTAATCCTGGAACTTATTTTGTTTTCACTACAGTTGATTATGGCAAAAAAATTGATTTTGAAAATGAACTAAGAATCGGTTATCTTTTTGCAAATATTACTGATTATTCTTATATTTTTGAATCAAAAAAAATAAATAAATTTAATATTGAAGTTGAAAATTTATGGAACTCTAAAATAGATAATGTTTATTCTGAAGTGACTGTTTCAGACAAGGGAAATATTCTTGATTCATTTAGAACTCCTTCATATGGCCTTGGTCCTTGGGAAAAAAGAAACCTTAGCGGTTTTTTTGATGCAACAAATGTCAGTGAAGGCAAGTATATTGCTAATTTAAAAATATTTTATGAAAATCAGACAAGTTACAAACTTGTTACAGTTTATGTAAAAGATCCTGTTAAAGAGACAAATCCCTGGTTATTATGGGGAATTATTGCAGGAGTTAGCATAATCATTATATTTGTAATATTTGTTGCAACAATAATTTATCTTGAAATAAAAATTAAAAAAGTTACTAAAAATGCCAAAAAATATTTCAAAAAATAATTTTGTTTTGAAAATAGTTCTTTTAATATTTGTTCTAGCTTTGGCTTTATTCTTTTTTATAAAATATGACTGGACAATTGAAAAAAGAGAAATAAAAACAAGTTTTATTGTCTCAGATGTAACGGGGTTTGATTTAAATAAAAATGAACTTACCTTTGGCTCAATTAAGCCCGGGAGCAGTTCTTCAAGAGATTTAATTATCCAAAATAATTTTGATCGGAAAGTTTTTGTAACTCTTACTTCTGTTGGAAATATAAGCAATTATTTAATTGTTTCACAAAATGATTTTATTTTAGGACCTAAAGAAGCAAAAAATATAACTTTTACTGTTTTTTCTTATAAAAATCAAAGTTTTGGAATTTATAGTGGAAAAATAAATTTATTTTTTAAACGTGCTTGATTCAATGAAAAAAAATAATAAAACAAAGGGGAGAATTGATTTTTGGCAGATAACCGCTTATATTGCTGTTGCAGTTATAATTTTATCGGCTCTTAGTCTTGGAATAAAATTAACTGGTTATGCAACAACTTTTTCAACATTAAATGTTACTGTTGAGGAAAAAGCAAGTATTAATTTTACAATTGATACAATTGACTTTGGACAGGGAAGTGTTAGTACTGGAGAACTTAGTGCAACAATCGATACTCTTGGAAATGTTATAAATGGAAACTGGACTCCTGTAACTGAGGGATTTAGAATAGAAAATACAGGCAATGTCAATGTTAGTCTAAGTCTTAAAACAAATAAAAATGCATCTGATTTTTTAGGTGGATCTTTTCCAGGATATCAGTATAATGTTACTGACTTTGAATCTGGGAGTTGTATTTCTGATTTTACTCCTCATGGAGAATGGATTGATGTTAATAAAACAGGGGATGGAACTATTATTTGCAATGTGTTTCAATATGGTGATGATCAGGATAGTATACGTGTTGATCTAAAACTTGTAATACCTTCTGATGCAAGGCCTGGAATTAAATCTGATGTATTTACTGCAACAGGTACTGCAGTTTAATGGAGACTCCAATGAAAAAAAAGATATTTATTTTTGTTGCAATATTTATTTTACTAGTTGCAGTTCATATTAGTCTTAATACCTATGCATTTGAAGCTAAGATGATAGGGCTTTTTTATAATGGTCTTGTTCAAATTATACTTGGGAATGTCGGTTATGTTTTAATTGATAGTCCGACTAATAAAACTTATAATTTTAGCAAGGGTGCAAATTATTCTATTGATCTTAATATCAGTTATGAAGCTGATTTTGTTAATTTTTCTTATTCTTTATATGATATCAAACACAACAAAGTTATTTATTCCAATGTATCTTTTTTTCCAAATACTACTTTTAGTGCAGTAAGATGGGATAATCGAATTGAAGTTTATGGGATTGATAATTCTAATGGAATGTATAATGATTCTGTTGTTTTTTTTGTATTTGTAAATAATTCCTCGCCATTAATTGGAGATGTTACTCCTAATTTGTATGCATGTGAAGATAGTTATTTTTCTTATATTTTTAGTGCCTCAGATGTAGATGAAGATGATCTATCTGCTTTTTTAAATCCACAATATCCTTTAAATTCATTTTATATCTCCAGTGCTTTTAAAATAAATCTTACTACAAGTGAATTCCAAATATTTTCAGGAATTCTTAACAAAGAAGATGCTGGAGGTCCGAATCATGGTTATAAAGTTTATCCTGAAACTATTTCAGTTAGCGATCTTGAATATACTGATACTGCGCAGACAAATATAACTGTTATTGAAGTAAATAATGCCCCTAGGATAGATGAGATTGGAGTTCATACAATTTGGGCATCAGGCGAGAATAGTACTTTTTATTATAGGGTATTTTCAAATGATAGTGAGGATGGAGATTCTGACTCTGGAAATTTGACTTTTAATATTAGTTTTTCTGGCACTAAATTATTTGGTATAAGTCCTAATGGAGTAATAAATTTTACTGCAAATCATACTCCTGGAGGAGTATATTATATTAATGTTAGTGTAACTGACAGAGGAATTAAAAATCCTTATCCTTTAATTGGAGATTTATGCGGACAAGATGGCGGGCCTATTACATCTTTTAAGCAGTTTAGTTTGACGATTACTGACTTAAATCGTCCTCCAATTATAGTTTCATATTATCCTTTAAACTCTAGTTTTAATGTTTCTGGAACAAGCAATTTATATTTCAATCTTACTTCTTATGATCCTGATGGAACTATTCCAGATGTTTATTGGTATGTGAATGATGGTCTTGAAAGATACAAAACAGGTGGAAATCTTTTTGACAGTTTTTCATATAGTTTTGGATGTGGAGTTTCTGGAAATTATAGTGTTCGTGCAGTAATAACTGATGGAGAACTAAATGATTCTGTTTTTTGGAATTTAACTGTTGAAAATGTTCCTTGTCCTATAGGCTCTGAAAAAGGAGGAGGCGGTGGAGGTGGAGGAGGTGGAAGCCTTGCTTGTACTCCTAAATGGGCTTGTTCAGATTGGGAGATATGCAGGCTTTTGGATAATTCTGAGAATTCATTAAGTTATTCACTTACTTCACTTATAAAAGGAAGATGTTCTACTCTTAATTGGAAATCTGAATTTTGCGGATTTCAACTTAGGACTTGTAATGATATTAATAAGTGCAATTCCAATTTGACAAATCCAGGAACTCTTCGAGAGTGTTATTATACTGAAAATCCAACTTGTAGTGATGGAATTAAAAATTGTCATGATGGTTCTTGTGAAGTTTTAGTTGATTGTGGAGGAGTTTGTGCTCCTTGTCCAACTTGTTCTGATGGAGTAAAAAATCAAGGTGAAGATGGGATTGATTGTGGAGGGCCTTGCCCAATATGTTTTGAAATACCAAAGCAGACGTCAAAAGCTCTTTTAATTTATTTTTTCATAGTACTTTTCCTCATAATATTGTATTTCGTAATAAAACTGGTACTTAGATATTACAGGCTTAAAAAAGAACTTGGAAAGAAAAATCCTGCCTTGAAAATTAACCCTCAAGCTTAGATTAGTTGTAACTATATAGTAGATACAAAATAGAAAGGTTTATATATTAATTTTTGATTTGTTTTTTATGGTACTTAATATTTTGAATTACAACTATACTCTAAACCAGCCAATCTTCAAATATGCTTTAAGAAAGGCCCAAGATAGTTCGCAGGCTCTTTTAGATAATAAGAGACTAATGGTTGTTGGAGGAGTTGCAACTCAGTTGACTATGATTGATGAAACTCATTTACTTAGGCCTACAAATGATATAGATTTTATATCTAATCGTCCTGTTGCAAAACCTGAAAGAAGACAGTGGGCTTCATATCTTTCAAAATTAATTTCTGATGATGGTCTTCCGAATAAAGGCGGTTTATCCAGGTATGGTGGAGAAGTTAGATTTGAAGGTCTTCAGAATGATCTTTTAGTTCACTTGGATTGTTTTGGTCCTGAATTTTATAAGAGACATAGAAAAAGGCTTGATGCAGAATTTGAAAGATCTGAAGTTGCAGATGTGAATGGGTCTAATGTTTATTATCAACATCCAATTGATATAATTGTCAATAAAGTTAGAAGAATGAACTCTCTTAATCGAAATGGGCTTGAATTTGATTCAGAGACCAATCTTTTTTTGTCTTTGTTAAAAGAAGGAGTTATAGATGGTATTGAAACTGAGAGGTTTAGAAGAGATATTGATGATATTGTTTCTGAAAGGCAAAAAAATGTAGAGGATCTTGGAAGACTTAGTTACAGGGAAATTTTTGATCAGGTTCAGGGTTACAAGGTTAAGAAAGATATTTATGATATCTGCGGAGTTATTGATTCTATGAGAAGATGTGGAAGAACTGTTGATCGAGGAGATTTTATAGATAGTTTAAAATTGGCCCTGGTTGATCTAGAGTAAATTTATATCTAAAATAAAATGTCACTTGAAATTCAAGTTGTTAGTGAAGCAAAAGGTTCAAATCATGGAGGCAGATGTATTGTTAAAGAACCTGGAGACAGACTTCCAAGACCATTTTATATAAAACATTGCAGCAGTTCTAGAATACATAAGGGAGAAAGTTCTTTTATGTATATTCATCAGCCTATTTATGAGGCTGTTACTTGTGAAATGGCTCTAAGACTCGGTCTTGAAACTCCTAACTTTTATGTTCTTTTAAATCCTAAAAATGATGTTACTTTTATTGCAACTGGTGAACAGAAATGCGATATTCGCGCGAAACAGCCCTTTTATTTTGCATCTGAACTCTTAATTCCTCCTCAGAATGAAGATCTGACAAGGGCACATGAATTAATGATTGAAGATGAATTTTATCGAGATATGTTAATGATCTCAGATATTGTTGACAGAAAGAATAATTATTTTTATGATGAACATTCAGACAGCATTATTTATCTTGACTTGGGATGTAATTTTGTAGATGCTCATCAGAATTTTATTGAACTCAAACATCATCATAAGGCTCCTCTTGAAAAAAAAGAACTTAAAAAAGCTATGAAGTTATTTCAGAAATATTCAATTATTACTAAATCAAGAAGGGGGAATATTGGCTTAATTGATTTTATTAATCTTCCAAGAGAACTGGATCTTTTAACCCTTAATCCTCGGGAAAGAGTTAGGCTTGACAGTCTTATATCTGAAGAAGAGATAGATGAAATTATTGGCAGAATTGCTTCTGGTCTTTATTATGGAAAACAGCTTAAGAGAAACGGAGATAATCCTCATTTGGTTAGGAATTAAGTCTATTCTAAATGCTATCATTTCCGGAATTTAATTATCCTTTTTTTAACTTATAAAATAACTTATTTTTATTTACTCCCTCCTATTAATTGAGAGGGAGAAAGAAAAATAAGGCAATAATGGATCTAATTTGTAAGTAGAATTTCGAAATTGCAATAGGGCCAATAAAGAATTAATTTTATATATGCTCTTTTATTTGTTTATTACATGACAGACATAAAAAATTCTAAAGAATTTTTAGGGACTCTAAATTCAGATATAAAACCTTCATTTGGGGTTATTAAAAGTGGAATAGAAATACATCAACAGCTAGATACTCATAAATTATTTTGTGATTGTCCTTCTATTTTAAGGAATGATGAACCTAAGTTAAGTGCAAAAAGAAGACTTCATGCTGTTGCTGGTGAATCAGGAGAAGTGGATCTTGCTGCAAAACATGAAGCAAGTCTTGATCGTGAATTTATATATCAATTTTATGATACTAATTGTCTTGTTGAACTTGATGAAGAGCCCCCACATTTGATTAATACTGAAGCTTTGAAAATCTGCCTTCATATTGCTCTTCATTTAAATTGTGAGATAGTTCCAATAGCCCAGATAATGAGGAAGACTGTTGTTGATGGAAGTAATACTTCTGGTTTTCAAAGAACAGTTATTATTGCCAGAAATGGCTTTGTTGAAACTAAATTTGGAAAAGTTAGAATAGACAGTATTGGGCTTGAAGAAGATGCTGCAAGAATTGTTGAAAAAAAAGAAGGGGTTGCAGTATATAGGCTGGACCGTCTTGGAATTCCTCTTGTTGAAATTGGAACTGCTCCTGATATTCGCAGTCCTGAACAAGCAAAAGAAGTTGCTCTTTTTATTGGAGATGTTCTTCGTAGCTGCAAAGTTCGGCGTGGAATTGGGACTATAAGGCAAGATGTGAACATATCAATTTCAGGTCATCCAAGAGTCGAGATTAAGGGATTTCAAGATGTAAAAATGTTTATTCCTGTAATTGAAAATGAAATAAAAAGGCAGCAGGAAAACCTGAAAATGGATAATCTGAGAAGTGAGGTTCGAAATGCAAGAGAAGACGGGACAACTGAATTTTTAAGGCCAATGCCTGGAGCTGCTAGAATGTATCCTGAGACTGATCTTCCATTACTTAGAATAAGCAGGGAGATTATTAATGAGGCAAAACAGACTCTTCCAAAACTCAGAAGTGATGTTCGGGATGAAATGAGGCAGAGTGGACTTTCTGAAGAAATGATTAAACTTATGGGAGAAGGTGAAATGTTTGAAGAGTTTAAGGCACTTCTTAAAATAATAAATGACCCTAACTTTATTGCAAAAGTATTACTTCTAATTCCAAAAGAAATTGCAAGTCATGAAAAAATAGAAAATATTGATAAAATACTTACTGTTGATGTTATTGAAAGTATTATTCGAGCGGTTTATGAGGGGAAACTTGAACAAAATGATGTAAAACATGTTATGGAAAAAATTGCAAAAGGCGAGAAATTTGAAGATGCAATAAAAATTGAGAAATTTGATTTATCTGAAATTGAAGGAGAGATTGCAAAAATTGTAAAAGAGAAACCTGGACTTTCTATTGGCGGTTATATGGGTCTTGTTATGGCAAAATTCAAGGGAAAAGTTTCTGGAAAAGATGCCACTGATATAATTAATAAAATTATTAAGAAGTAATCAACAAATTTTATCTTGCTGTTCTTTTGATCTTGGATCCTGCCAATCATCTGAATGCTGGACAACTGCTCCTGTTATTGGAATTATTGAAACTATCTTATTTCCCTGGCAGGTAATTTCATTATCCTGACAGAAATTTGACTCATTGCATACTGCCTTTGTGTACATGTAGCTATCTAAATCAGGGCTGTTTTGTATTGCATTTCCAGTTATTGAAGTATTTAGGATCAGAATTGATGCAATAACAATTGAAATTAAAATCATTATCACTATTATAAGATATATTTTTTTCATATCTAATAAATTTATTAAAGGGTTTTTAAATTTGGCGGATGCCTTTCATTTAGACAATGGGGAAAAACTTATAAACTCTTTTTTTATGAGATTCTAGAGGTGTATTAATAGTTAACGCCTCAGAAGCTTCTGAGATATAAGAATGAATAATGAACTTGTAAAACTCGTAATAGAACGTTTGGATAATCCTGAAACTAACCTAAAATTTTATGGCGTTAATGATACTCCCGAATCAAGAATTTGTCTTTCTGACAGTTCTGAAACACTCCGAGTTAAGGCAACTAAAAAAAATGTTTGTCTTCCAAGAGGAGAAGTTTGGTATTCACATTATTCTTTAAATGATTTTAAGAGTGGTGATTATCTTGGAAGGTCAATTGAAATTCCTCTTATTGTGCTTAATAGATACAGAGACCGTGGAGATCCTCAAAACTTGGATTTATTTATCAGACCTAACTCAGAAAGAGGGATGGATGTTTATATCCAAAAGCTTGTTTAAAATCTTAAAAAAGGAGAATTTTTAAACTAGGTCTTTCTTTAATTTTTTATGGTAAAAGAAAAGAAATCAAAGGAAGTAAGTAATTACGACATTGACACTACTAAAAGGACTTATATTAAAGATGCTTTTAGTAAAAGCGGAGAAATTGAATTATACGGCTGGGTTCATGATACAAGAGATCTTTCTAAGATAAGATTTTTAGTACTTCGTGATATTACTGGCAGACTCCAAGTTGTTGGAATAAAAGGAGAAACAAGTGATGATATTTTTGAGAAAATGCATGATGTTTCTCGTGAGAGTGTTGTTAAAATAAAAGGTACTTTAAAGGACTCAAAACAAGCTCCTGGAGGAAAAGAACTTAATCCCACTGAAATTGAAATTATATCTGTTGCTGAACAACCTTTGCCAATTGATGTATCAGACCACTCAAAAACTGAACTTCCGAAAAGACTTGACTTTAGATTTTTGGATTTACATCGTGAAAGAGCACAGGCAATTTTCAAGGTAAATAACACTCTACTTCAGGCTTATCGAGAGTTCATGGAAAAAGAAGGTGCTTTTGAAGCAATATTTCCATCAATTATTGGAGCTTCTTCTGAAGGTGGAACAGAAGTATATCCTGTACAATATTTTGAAAAAAAAGCATTATTATCTCAAAGCTGCCAACTTTACAAACAAATGCTTGCATGTTCAATGGAGAAAGTTTATGCTGTTTTTCCTGTATGGAGAGCTGAGAAACATAACACTATAAGACATTTAAATGAATCAAGGCAGTATGATTTTGAAATGGCTTTTGCTGATGATAAAATTGTGATGGATGTTCTTGCAAGATGTGTTCAACATATGGTAAAAAAAGTTTTAGAAAAACATTCTAAAGAACTTGAAATGTATGATGTGAAGATCAAGGTTCCTGATGTTAAATACCTGACATTTCATGAGGTAGCTGAACTTATGAAAAAACATAACTGTCATGTTGGAAAAGATGATTTATCTCCTGAATCTGAAAGAAAACTTGGAGAACTTTATCCTGATACGATTGTTTTTGTTCATGACTGGCCACTTTCTGGAAAACCATTTTATATTATGCCTAGCGACAAAAAAGGTCCTAATGGAGAACAACTTTCAAAAGGATTTGATGCTATTTACAAAGGAATGGAAATTTCTTCAGGTGGACAGAGAATTCATATTCCTGAACTTTTAACCCAAAGATTTAAAGCAAAAGGGATGAAAGTAGAAAATTTCAAAGATTATATTGACAGTTTTAGATATGGAGCACCTATTCACGCTGGTTGGGGAATGGGAGTTGAGCGAATGACAATGCTAATTCTCGGACTTCCAAACATAAGAGAAGCAGTATTATTCCCAAGAGACCGTGATAGACTTACGCCTTAAATTAAATTCTACACTAAAGTGTCGAGTTGTAACTTTGTTACAGATTTTTCTTTTTTAACAGAGTAAATCTGATTAAAAAATAATTATTTATATAAATATATCTTCTTACGGATTTGGATTTGCCTTTTCATAATTTCCTAAGAATTCATTAATACCTCTTAGTTCTCCAAGTGAAAGTCCTTGAAGTCTTATTTCATCTATTTTTCCATAATCCCTTTCATATTTATCAGAAAGTATCTGGCCTTTGAATTTATCTACAATAAACTTGGGTAAAGAGGTTTTTATTTTTTGTCTCATTCTATTATTAAATGTATTTTCAAAGTTATCATCTATTTCTACATTGACTTTTGGAAAATCAATTCTTGAGAATGCTTCATATCTTCTCATCTCAATAACGAAATCTGAACTTGGAATATATAATCCTGGCCTTAATAATGTAGGGCGCTTGTGAAAAGTGTCTGCATAAAATCCAAGGATTACTGTATTTAAGTTTTCATTCCATTCTGAATTTTTTTCTAGATAGTTTGAACCTGAGTTTATTTTTATTCTTCCTTGATTTGGTAACCACCAGTCAATTCCTCCTTCAAAATCTTCTTTTAATTCAAAATCCTTATTCAAGACTAAAACATCAACATCTTTATGATTATACAAATCTTGCAGCTTTGTTCTTTTATTCCAGACCTCTTCTGCAAGCCCTCCAATTAAGACTCCTGTTCCATTTCTGCTTTTTAAGATATTATCTGCGATTAACATTCCATCAAGCCCTTTTGCTGCATTTGGAAATTCTGGATGTTTTAGTGTTTGTAATACTTCTAGAACTTGCTTTAAACAAAGTCTTTGCGCATGGCTAAGAGTTTGTTTTTGTGCTTGTATTTGATAACAGCCGAGTGATAATCCCATTGACATTTTAAAGTTTATTTAATTTACATAAAACTCTCATAAAATTCCCTCGCAGATATTCCATATTCATTGTCTTTTTCAAGTAAATGATGAACTTTTGCTAAATGAGCAGTGCCTGAGTTAATAACTAATTGTTTTCCGGTTTTTTTGCTTTTTATTTTAACATCTTCATTCCAACCTCTATATTGCCCTACTAAACATTTCGAATCAAATGGACATTCTTGCATTCCTCTATACGTATTATAAGAAAGAACTGTTACTTTATTATCATAATCTCCCTTTCTTACTGATTCAGCCCAACTAACAATTTGATTCATTCTTTCTGCAATTGCATCAAAGCTTCCATTAATTTCTTGCAATTCTTGAGTGTCCTCTAAAATAACTTCATCTAAATTTCTTTTTCCAATAAATAAACAGTGCGAAGAAGAATTATTGAATTGTGACATTTTAAACTTTTTAAGGAAAACTTTGTCCTGGATGGTATTGTTTATATGATCTTATTTTTTTAGGTTTTTCTTCTTCATAGAATCCTGCTAAGTGAGATATTATTTCTAGAGGAGTATATCTTATTTTTTGTTCTCCTAAAGGATTTCTAAAAGTTACTCTCATAGGAGTATTTCCAAAGTCATCCTTCCAGAAAATTTTTCTTAGACCCTCTAATGGTTCAACTTTTTCAACTATTCCTGATTCTCCTTGAAAAAATCTTTTTAATCTGTAAGAGAGGTTGAATGTCATTTTAGTTATTTGATTTATAGTTTTTATTTAAAGTTTTAGATTTCTAAATTAGAGGGGATTAAACCCTTTGAAGGAGCAGTTTCATTCGAAAACGAATGTCTTTCTCCTTCTGGGGAAAAGAGGTGAAATTAATTATACTAATGTATAGTATACACTAGTATTTAAATGTTTCGTTTTGTTATACCTTTCAAGTGACAACAAGAAAGGTTTTTAAAGCAAGATTGTTAGGTCATAAAATGGAATATTATAATGCTGATGGGGAAGAAGCTAGTTATAGATTTGTTCGTCGCGGGCCTGTTGGAGTTCAAAAACCTTTACCTGGAGGATATTTAAATGTAAAAAAAGAAGCTCCTGAGCCAATGGATATTTCTTCTGATTGGGCAAGAGATATTATCCGAATAAGGGGAGAATCTTTAGCTCAAAAGTCTTCTAAACTTGCAAAGGATTTTTTAGCTGGAAAAACTTTAAGTGAGATTGCAAGAAAATATGCTTCATCTGATTATTGCGTTTCTCCAAGGACTGGAAGAAGAATTATATATCATGCTCTTGAATTATTATCTTCAAAGGGATTAATTGATAAAAAGCATCTTGATTCTATTGATCCTGATCCTCTTCCTCAAATAGGTTTTGAATGGAACAGTCCTAAAGAAGATACTAAGAAAATAAAAAAGAAAGTTAAAAGAGTTAAACGAGAACTCGCTTTTGTTTAGATATTAAATAAGTTTATAAATTTTATATTGCTTTTTTTATAATGAAAAAAGAGGATTTTGGAGACATACTAAAAAAAGAACAACTTGAATTTAAATCTCAAAATGATCTGGAGAATTATTATAATTCTAAGTATGATCATGGAGGTTATAAGGGAGGGTATAAACTTTTTGGAGTTAATATCAGCAGGATTTATCACAAGAACCGGCAGAAAATTAGTTTAGAACTTTTAAATCCTAAGAAAGATGAAATTATCTTGGATGCTGGATGTGGAAATGGTGAACTAACAAAGAAGATCGCTAAATCTTCTTTGAAAGTTTATGGAGTCGATATATCTAAAACCGCTATTTTTAATGCCAAAAAAAGAGCCCCAAAAAATTGTATTTTTAAATATGGGGATTTAGAAGAGTTAAATTTTCCAGATAAATCTTTTGATAAAATTGTTTGCGTAGAAACAATTGAACATGTTTTACATCCTAATAAAGTAATAAAAGAATTTAAAAGGATTTTGAAGAATAATGGAAAACTTGTCTTATGTTTTCCTACTATCAACACTAATCTTATTAATAAATTAGAATTATCTTTGGGATTTAGAAAGTTTTTTTCTATTTCTGAACATTTAAATGAATGGAATTATAGTGGATTTAAAAAACTGGTTGAAAATAATGGATTTAGGTTTATCAATTCAAAAGGAGTTGTGTTTAGCTTGGGTAGACTTGAAGATTTAAAAAAGATTAATAAGAGTTCTATGTATTCGGTTTTAAAATTTCAACTTAGCCTAAATAGTTTTCCATCTAATTCTAATTGGGCAGTTATTTTATTTGAAAAGAAGTAATCTTTTAGATTAATTAATTTTAAATATCCCTTTTATTTGGTCTTTATATGGCAAATGTAGACAAAGAAAAAGTAGAAAAGCAGGCAAAAGATATTCTGGATAAGTTTGCTTTGGCACTTGAAAAAGTTGAAAAAGAGCATGAAGAAGATACTTATGTTGATCGAGATGAATTTGAAAGAAGTGAAATAAGCCAATTAAATAAATCTAACGAGGATTCCAAAAATAGCAGAAAATTCAAAAATTGCTACTGGTGCAGATAATACTTTTAAACAAAGAATTCTTGATAATGCTCCAAATAAGGATGATGATTTCATAATTGCTGAAAAAGGGAGTTGGAAATAAACACAATGGTTGACAAAGTTTTTAGCATTCATAGAAAAGAAATAGATAAAATTGATAAAAAAATAATGAAATTAATTGAAACAAGACTTTATCATGCAAGAAAACTAGGGGAATATAAGAAAAAGAATGGAATTCCTATAATTGATAAAAAAAGGGAAAAAGAAATTATTAGGGATAGAGTTTCTAAATCTAAATTATCTAAAGAATTTACAAGTAAACTATTTTTGCTTATGATTAATGAATCAAGGAGGGTTCAAAAATAATGAGATTTTATGTAAAGAGTTTGGAACTTGATTTTCGTGATAAATATGCAGACAAATTAGTTTCAGTAGAAGGAAGTATTGGAGTTCTTGAAGAATTAATAAACGGAAATTTAAAGAAAAAAGACAAAGAACAACTAGAAGATGGAGAATTTGTTTTTAACAATAATAATTTTATTTTTTTATATGATGCAGTACTTGATGCAATTGACTTGGAAGAAAGGGAAAATGGATGTTCTCCATATAGGGCTGGACTTGATATGATTGATAAAAAACTGGATATTCTCACTTCGGATCTTAGAACTGATGTAAGGAAAATAGAGGAGAAAAAAGATAAAGACAGTTTAGGCCCTCATAAGAGTAATCAAGATTATGCAAAACCTGTATTTCATCTTCCTATAAATTTTATTGATACAATGAGGGTTGGATAAATGATTTCAGATAAACTTAAACTGTTAAATGAAGGAAAATTAACTGCAGAAGCAAACATAAAAGGATTTTTAGATAAGATAAAGAAAGAAAACCCGAAAATAAATGCTATTTTACATATTAATGAAAATGCAATATCTGAGGCAAGGGAAGTAGATAAAAAGATAAAAGAAGGGAAAAAGTGCGGGAAGCTTGCCGGACTTGGTTTTATTATAAAAAGCAATATAAATGTGAAGGGACTTATTTGCAATTGTGCTTCTAAAACTCTTGAAAATTATCGTGGAACTTATAATGCAACTGTTATTCAAAAGCTTCTTAAAGAAGATGCAATAATTCTTGGAATGGCTAACATGGATGAGTTTGCTGCTGGTGGTTCTGGAGAAACCTCTGCATTTGGAGTTTGTAAAAATCCTCGTGCATTAGACAGAATTCCTGGGGGAAGCAGTTCAGGAAGTGCTGCATCTGTTGCTGCAGGTTTTTGTGATTTTGCACTCGGAAGTGATACAGGAGGAAGTATTCGAAATCCAAGTTCACATTGTGGTGTAACTGGACTTAAACCAAGTTATGGTGCTGTTTCAAGATATGGGCTTATTGATCTTGGAATGAGTCTTGATCAGATAGGACCTATTGGTAACTCAGTAGGAGATTGTGAAGTTATTTATAATATAATTAAAGGGCGAGATGAAAAAGATTCTGTGAGCCGCGATTTTTTAGATGAAAATAAAGATATTAAGAAAATAATTATTGGAGTTCCAAAAATTTCTGCAAATAAAGAAATTTTAAACTTGATTAGCAAGAAAATTGAAGAAGTCTCTAAAAAACAAGGCTGGAAAAAATCAGATATTGAACTTCGCCATATTGATCTTGGAATACAAACCTATTATCCTATTGTTTATGTTGAATTTTTTTCAGGAACACGTAAATTTGATGGAAGAAAATATGGATTTAAAATAGAAGACTCGTGCGGCGAGGAAGTTCTTAGAAGAATTCTCGGAGGCCAGGAAATTTCAAAGGCTGAATTTGAAGGAAAATATTATAGAAGAGCACTTAAAGCAAAGAAAATAATTGCAAAAGAGTTTGAAAATGCTTTTAAGAAAGTTGATGTTATTGTGATGCCTACTGTTCCAAGAATTCCACATAAATTTGGAGAAGATATAAGTGTTGAAGATATGTATAATTATGATACTCTGACTGTTCTTGCAAATATTGCTGAAATTCCTGGAATTTCAGTTCCTGCTGGAACTGTTAAAGAAGGAAAAGATGAAGTTCCTGTAGGTGTTCAGATTCTTGCTGCATGTGGAAATGATAACTTATTACTCGATGTTGCTAAAAAATTTGAGTAAGTAGATTAATACATAGACGATTTTTAGATATGTTTATATAATCTTTATTTTAGAATATTTGATGATAGAAAAACCCGATGTAGTAGATTCTAAACTTGCATATGATGGTTGGTTAAAAGTAAGGCAAGATACTTTAAAGATTCCCGGGCTTAAAAGCGAGTATAATTATGATGTGGTGTTGATTCCTTCCGGTGTTGCAATTTTACCTTTTATTGATAAAGAGACTTTGTTATTACAGTATCAGTATAGACATCCTATTTCTGAGAAAATTCTAGAACTTGTTCAAGGCGGAGTGGATAAAGGAGAAACTTCTATTAATGCTGCTAAAAGGGAGTTGTTTGAAGAAACTGGATATTCTTGCAATTTATATTACTTAAATACCATTTATCTAATGCCTGGAAGTTTAGATAATAGACTGGATATATTTTATGCTGATTCTTTGGAGAAAACTTCTGATGCTGAGAATAATCCCTTAGAAACTTGCGAACTTGTTAAAATGCCTTATGAACAAGTACTTCAAGAGGTACTTTCTGGAAAACATAAAGATAGTGCTCTTGTAAGCGCAATACTTTTTTATGGGGCTATTCAAAGAAAGAAGTAATCTCAAAAACATTTTTATACTAGAGACTCTTTATTTTATAATGACTAGGTCAATTTCTAAAATAATTATATCGCATTTAGGGGGATTTGTTTTCTTTCTAATACTTCTTGCAATTGCAAATATCTTGGTTCCAAGTATTCCTAGTGGAGTTTATTCAAATATTGTAGGATTCTTTAATATCAATTTATTTTTTCTTTTACTTATCATGATTGTAGGGCTGATTAATGAGATATTTTGGAATTTTTATTTTCCATTTAATATACTTGCACCAATCTCAGGTTCATTTCTTGGAGTATATATTGTAATGTTTATTTATAGGATATGGAATTTTTTAAATTCTTTATATATTCATTCAAACATCATAATTCCTATTGAATCAATTTATTTTCTTGTAGTTCTCCTTACTCTGATAATAGGCTATATAACTATACTTGCAAGACATGGGATGCCAAGAAAAGACTGGGAAGAGGAATCAGAAGAGTGGACTAGAAGAAGACTTGAGAGAAAAAGAGAGAGACTCACAAGAAAAATTAATAATGTGGATAGAAAGTTAAATAAAAATGTTGAATGGGATGATGTCGGAGAGGAATTTAAACTTGCATTATATAATCTTGGAAAAAACCTTAATGATCTTTTTGATGGAAAAAAGAATAAGAAGAGAAAGAAATAATTCTCGTATTATTTATACTAATTAAATTTATATATCTTAAACTACATTTTTTATTTATGAGGTATAAAAATATTGATTTAAAGTGGGGAGGTCACTCTGGCTTTTTGATCCAGTTTAATTCTATGAACATTTATATAGATCCACTTAAGTTAACTAATTCGAATAATAAAGCTGATTTAATTCTTATTAGCCATGGACATTGGGATCATTGTTCTGTTCAGGATATAAAAAACATAATAAAAGCAGAAACCAAGATTATTGGACCCTCTGAAGTTTTATCGCAGACAAGGCAAGTAAAAGATGGAATTGATTTTGAGGTTGCAGAGCCTGGAAAAAGTTTTGAATTCAATGGGATAAACATAAACTGTGTTGATGCTTATAATGTTAACAAGCCTTTTCATTCTAAAGGGGACTCTGTTGGTTTTATTCTTGACTTTTCAGGAACTACTATTTATCATGCAGCAGATACAGATATTATTCCTGAAATGAATAGTATTCGAGTTGACGTTGCACTTTTGCCAATTTCAGGTAAATTTACCATGGACTTTCATGAAGCTGCAAGGGCTGCCAGTATAATAAATCCTGATCTTGCAATTCCAATGCATTGGGGAGCAAGTATTGGAACTCTTACTGATGCACAAAATTTTGTCAAGCTTTGCAAGGAAAAGGGTATTAGTGCTAGTATTTTAGAGAAAGAGATTTAAACTCTGTAATTCTTGTTTTTAAATGAAAGACCTTTTTTTAGAGGGTAAGAAAAAACAGCTTTTACGTGATGATAGATCAAGTATTGGCAGTTGGGACTCTAAAATTTCAGGACTTTGCAATAAAATAAATAAGAAAAAGAACTATTATACCACTTCTTCATGTGCTGGAAGAGTTGTTCTCTTAAAATATAGTGAAGTTAAACAGGAAGATGCTTTTCTTTTCAGGACCCATAATAAAATTAGCTTTAATGAACTTAAAAGAGCACTTGAAAAGGCAATTCTAGTATATCCTGGAATGATTGAATTTCAACAAAGTTGCTGTATTTTGCATATTGCTTGTTTAACTCTAAATGATGCTCAAATCATTTTAACTAAGGCTAAAGAGGCAGGTTGGCAAAGGAGTGGAATAATTGGAGGCAAGCGAAATATGGTTGAACTTCATAGTACTGAAAGTATTAGTTTTCCTATAGCTTCTAATGGAAAGGTTTTAGTTGATGATAACTTCTTAAAACTCATTGTTTTAGAATCTAATAATAAACTCGAAAGGGTTTGGAAAAAAATAGGTAGATTAAAAGATCTTATTTAGGGGTAGGTTTTTTGTATTTTTTTAGTACTTTTTTAGGTTTAAATCAGTTTTAATTCCAAATATTTTTTAAAAGTCAAATTATCACATATTTAAGACTCTCAAAATTACATTTTATATTCGCTGTTTTTGATCAGTTACCCCCACAAAAAGGTTTTTAAATTAAGTTTATTTGTTTTATTAAGGTGTTTTTAAAAAGAGGTATGGCTTATAAGAAATATTTTTATAAAAATGGGAAAAAGTTCGGGCCCTATTACTATGAAAGTTATAGGGACAAGACTGGGAAGGTAAAGAAAAAGTATGTTGGAACAATAGATCCTGATAAGAAGAGTTTTTTCTCTTTTGGTTCTAGGAAAGGCAAGGAAATATCGGATAAGAAACATTCATTTACCCCCACAAACTTTTTACCTAAAATAAAGCTTGGTAATCTAAAATTATTGCTTCTAATTCTTTTAGTGGTGGCTTTTTCATTCTTATTTATAGGTCTTTTTATTAGTTCTCCTGGTTTAGATAATAAAACAATTAGTAGCCTCTCTAAAATTAAAATTACAGGAGATGTTGTAGATATTAGAGCAATGGATAATTCTGAAACTGCAATCGCAGAACAGATTGCAGATGATTCTTTGAAAAGTAATGTTAATGTTGGTAGTGTAGTTAATCTGGAGATTAGCCAACCTTTGTTTGAAAATAGTAAGATAATGGAGTTTAATGCTCCAGATTCTAAAATTAAACTTAATTTTGATTTGTTGAATTATAGTGAGTGGGCAAAAACAGATACTGAAAAGGCAGTGGGTCTTGAAAACTTTGATATAACTGTTAATGAAACTAAGGACAGGTATAAGTGGGGTTATAATGTTAAACTAAAAGACTTGAATTTTATGGCTAAAATTGATGTACTTAGTAATGAGACAATTACTATAATTGACAATCAAACTTTAAAAGTTGGAAATAGTTATTTAAGTTTTTCTGACCTTGCTTCTCAAGGATATACTCTTTCAATTAATCAACCAGTAGTTATTCGTGAACTAAATGTAAGTGAGAATTTAACTGAAATTAACTTGACTAATTTAACTGAGGCAAATTTAACTAATATAAACATTACTAATCAAACTGAAGTTAACATTAGTTTAATTAATAATACTGGTTCTGATATTGAAAGTAATTTAAGTTCTAACTTGACTAATATAAATCAAACTATTCCTGAGACCAATCTTACTAATATTACCAATAATACTCTTAATGATACTATTAATGAACCTGAAATTAATCAGACTTTTAATGATACAATTATAAATGAAACTATTGGTAATGGTCCTAATGATTTGAGCAACAATAGTGAAGATGATTTAAATGATTCTTCTATTGAAGACACTCCTCTTCAAGATAGTCCTCCATCTGTAGAGAAAGATAATCCCTCTCCTGTAGAAGAGGATAATTCTGAAAATAACCTGGAACAACCTTCTGAATCTCTTCCTGTTACAATTAGTTTGGTTAGATCAATAACTGGTGTTTTTACTAAAAGTTTTAATGGACTTTCAGGACTTGTTATTGGAGAAGAAAATAAGTTTGATAATCAGGTTTCTATTTATATACAAAAAAATTTCAATGAGTCTGAATATAATCCTGGAGATATAATTAATCTTGATCCCAGTCTTATTTTTATCCAATCAATACCTGGGAATATTAGTGATTGCCAGGCACTTGATACTCCTGGAACGTATTTTTTAATCTCTAATGTTAGTTCAAAAGGAAGTTGTTTTACAATTACTGCAGATAATGTAACTCTTAATGGAAATGGATATTCTGTAAATTACAGCAGTGAAGGAGATCTGGGTTATGGGGTTTATGCTACTAACATAAAGAATATTACAATAAAAAATTTAAAAATTTATGAGGGAAGCTCTGTTGGAACATCTCATCATGCAATTTATTTTAGTGGTTCTGTTAATTCAACTATTCAGAATAATAGTATTTTTACAATGGACTCTTCCTCGCATGGAATATACTTGTATTCTTCATCAGTTTCAAATAGCTTACTCAATAATATAATTTCAACAAGAGGAATTAGTGCAGATGGAATTAATTTACACTCTTATTCTGATTATAATCGTTTATCCAATAATAGTATATCTACAAATCAAAGTTCTGCACATGGAATTTATATATATTATTCAGACTCGAATAATCTAACCCTAAATAATATTTCAACAAAAGGAGATTCTGCTTATGGGTTATACTTAGATACCTATCCTTCTTACAATTTAATTAGTCAAAATATATTTAATGTTTCAAAGGCAGATAGGATTTATGCTTACTACGCAACAGAAAATAATTTTACAAATAATTTAATTATCAATCGAAGTTATAATTATTATGACTTTACTTTTACTGGAGCTTCTGGTGGAAATTGGTTTATTGACCAGCCATTTGAGAACTACAGTCTTGGTTCAAATATTATAAATGTAAAAGACTCGAATTATGGTGAAATAAAATTCTTAAGTGCAGTTAGTGGAACTGGAAATAACTTTTCAAGAGACATTAAAATAGGAAATAATTCTATTGTTGTTGATACTAATACTAACCCTGGACTTGATTCTCCTGCAAATATTACTCTCTATGGGATCGGAAATCGTGGACTTACTGTTCCAGCAATGCTCAAAGACAGTTATCAATGTCCTGGATGCGTTAATTACACCGCTCTCACTGCCCAGAATGTAAGATTTAAAGTAAGTGACTTTAGTAATTATTCTATTGGAGAAGCTTCATCAGGGCTTGGAGGTTGTGGAGAAATAACTGTTCCTGGAACTTATAACCTTGTAACAAATGTTTCGAGCCAGGGAACTTGTTTTATAATCAGCGCAAATAATGTAACTCTGAATGGAAATGGATTTAATATCACTTATGGAATAGGTGGAACAAGCAGTAAGTATGGAGTTTATACAAATGGATATGATAATCTTACAATAAAAAATGCCAAGATCTATGATGGTAACTCTAGTGGAAGCTCTAAGCATGCTATTTATCTTATTGGATCTGTTAATTCAACAATTATCAATAATAGCATTTCAACAATAAGCGATTCTTCAATTGGAATTTATTTAAATTCATATTCAAATTTTAATCGTTTATCAAATAATACAATACTTACAAATCAAAGCTCTGCACATGGAATTTATATTTATTATTATTCGAATTCAAATAATCTGACTTCAAACAACATCTCAACAAAAGGAGATTCTGCATATGGGCTTTATCTTGAGACTTACTGTTCTTATAATCTCATCACTTCAAACATCTTCAATGTCTCAAGAGCAAATAGGATTTATCTTGGCTCTTCTTCAACTAACAACTTTACCAATAACTCAATAATATCTAGAAATTACAGTTATTATGATATTAGTCTTGCATCTTCCACTGAGAGCTGGTTTATTGACCAGCCATTTGAGAACTACAGTCTTGGTTCAAATATTATAAATGTTAAAGACTCAAATTATGGTGAAATAAAGTTTTTAAGTGCTGTTAGTGGAACTGGAAATAACTTTTCAAGAGACATTAGAATAGGAAATAATTCTGTATCTGTTGATACAAATACTAACCTTGGACTTAATTCTCCTGCAAATATTACTTTATATGGAATTGGAAATCGTGGACTTACTATTCCTGCAATACTTAGAGATGGCTATGGTTGTGCAGGATGCACTAATTATACTTCTCTTACTGCACAGAATGTAAGATTTGGTGTTAGTGGATTTTCAAATTATTCTATCGGAGAGGCTTCATCAGGACTTGGAGGTTGCGGAGAAATTACTCAACCTGGAACTTATGATCTTTTAACAAATGTTTCGAGCCAAGGAACTTGTTTTATAATTAGTGCACATAATGTAACTCTTAATGCAAATGGTTTTAGTATTACTTATGGGTTAGATGGTACAAGTAGTAAGTATGGAGTCTACACTAATGGATATGATAATCTTACAATAAAAAATGCAAAAATTTATGATGGAAACACTACTGGAAGTTCTAAACATGCTATTTATCTTATTGGATCTGTTAATTCAACAATTTTAAATAACAGCATTTCAACAATAAGTAGTTCTTCTATTGGAATTGACTTGGATTCTTATTCAAGTTCAAATAGAATTTCAAATAATACTATATTTACAAATCAAAGTTCTGCATTTGGAATTTATTTATACTACTTTTCTAATTCAAATAATATTACTTCAAATAATATTACTACAAAAGGAGATTCTGCTTACGGACTTTATGTTAATTACTATACATATTATAACCTTTTTACTTCAAATATTTTAAATATCTCAAAAGCAGATAGAATAAAATTTGATACTTATGCTCATTATAACAATTTCACTAATAACTCGATTATTAATAGAAGTTATAATTATTATGATATAAATATTGCATCTTCTAATGAAAACTGGTTTATTGACCAGCCATTTGAGAACTACAGTCTTGGCTCAAATACTCTAAATGTAAAAGATTCAAATTATGGTGAAATAAAATTCTCAAGTGCTGTTAGCGGAATTGGAAATAACTTTTCAAGAGACATTAGAATAGGAAATAATTCTGTATCTGTAAATACTGTTATTAATCCTGGCCTTGATTCTCCTGCAAATATTACTTTATATGGAATTGGAAATCGCGGACTCGTAAGTCCTTCAATACTTAGAGATGGTTATTCTTGTGCAGGATGCACTAATTATACTTCTCTTACTGCACAGAATGTAAAATTTGGTGTTAGTGGATTTTCAAATTATTCAATTGGGGAGTATCTTGATGGTTTAATTGGCTGTCAGGAGATTACTCAACCTGGAACTTATAATCTTTTAACAAATGTAACTAGTACTGGAACTTGTTTTATAATTAGTGCAGATAATGTAACTCTTAATTCAAACGGATATAAGATAAATTATAGTACTGGTGGAACGAGCTATAACTATGGAGTCTATGCTCTTAATCGCAAAAATGTCACAATAAAAAATGCAAAAATTTATGAAGGAAGTTCTTCTGGAAGCTATAATTATGCAATTTATTTCAGTGGTTCATCAAATTCTACAATACAGAACAATAGTCTTTTTACAATCACTAGCCAGTCAGATTCTATCAAACTAGATTCTTTATCAGGTTCAAATACAATTTCAGATAACATAGTATCTTCCGTAGGATCGGGTTCTGAGGGCATTTATATTTATGGAAATTTAAATAAAATGGTTTCAAATAAGATCTCAACGTCTTTAGATTCTTCACATGGAATAACTCTTGCTTCTTCACTCGGTTCAAATGTAACTTATAATAATATTTCAGTTACAGGAAATTCTGCATATGGAATTTATCTTGCTTCATCATCAGGTTCTAATATAACTTACAATAATGTCACAACAAAAGGAAGTTCTTCAAATGTAATTCATATTGATTCTGGTTCCACTTCAAATCTCGTTACAAATAATACAATTACTTCAACAGGAAATTCTGCATATGGATTTTATATTTATGGAGATTCAAATAAAATGTTTTCAAACAGAATCTCTACAAATGGAACTTCTTCTTACGGATTATATTTAGTTTATTCAAATTATGAGTTGATAAACCTAAACATAATCAATGTCTCAGGAACAGACAGGATTTATTTTGATTATTCTTCAGATAATAATAATTTTACTAATAACTCAATTATTAATCGGAATTATAGTTATTCGGATTTTAATTTTTCTTCACAAGATACAAATGGAAACTGGTTTGTTGATCAGTATTTTGAAAGTTATGGATTTTATGGTTTTGGAGAAAGAATTAATATTAAAAATTCATTATCTGGAGAAATAGTATTTTTGAATTATGTTAACGGATCTGGAACTAATTTCTCTGCAGATATAAGAATAATTAATAATTCAGTTTATGTGAATTCTTCGAAAAAGGGACTTAATATTAGTGCAAATATTACCCTTTATAATATCCCAACGACTTTTGCAAATCCAAAGATAATTCGTGATGGAATTTATGAATGCAGGTCAGATACAAATCCTCGTTGCTTTAATTTCACTTCACTAAACTCTGGAACTGTTAGATTTAATGTAAGTTCCTGGAGCAATTATAGTATTGGAGAATTATCCTCTATACCTTCTGTTGTTTCAATAATTTATCCGACAAATCAAACATATTACATGAATATTTCAGCTATTAATTATACAATTACAGGTTCGCCTCTTGATAAGTGTTGGTATTCTAATTCATCTGGCCTATGGAACTCTACTCCTGCTGTAAATGCTGGAACTAATTTTACCAGTATTATTTCAAAAGAAGGATGGAATAACTGGACTGTTTATTGTAATGACAGCTCTGGAAATATTGTAAAAGATAATGTTACATTCTATAAGGACACAAGAAGGATTGGACTTTCTGTTATTTCTCCGACAAATCTTAATCAGGTGTTTAATGCAACCAAGAATCAGTTTTTTAATGTGACATTGAACTTAAGTTGTTTAAGCTCTGTTGATTGCGGAATTATTAATCTCACTCTTGCTTATCCTTATGATTATCCAAATCAGTGTTTTAATTATACCTCTGTTAATTGGGATGCTTATTCTGTAAATCAGGGAAGTGGGAGCGCTTGTACTCAAAGTCTTATTTCTGGTTGGTATAGACTCAATGGTACTTATAATGAGATTCCAGAACAAGGATCTTATAGCCCTAATATATGTGGTACAAATGCTGCAGGATTTTTAGATTTTAGTCATCCTACTTCTTCAGCCGAGACTACGGGGGGAAGAATCTGTTATCATTGGAGTGGTAGCACTTGTGCATGGGAGAGTGATAACATTAATGTTACGATGTGTAATGGTTATTATGTTTATTATTTAACTCCTGCGCCTGGTTGTAGTATGCAACCTTGTACTACAAATAATATAACTAATGCTTCTATATCTAGTTTTCTTATTAACACAACTACTGGAGCAACACCATTTTATACTAACTCTACACGAAATCCATTTAATACGAGTTCGTTTAGTTCTGGACAAAGCCAGGTCATTACATTCTGGGTCAATGCAACTGGAGACATAAGAAGCAACTGGACATTATTTGCATTTGCAAATGCTACAAGCGACCTTAAGATTGGAAACCGGACTAGCAGTTGGAATGTTACAATTGTTCCTGCTGAAGCAGATACAGTATATCCATTGTTCTCCAATTATTGGGATAATAATGCATCAATTACTTCTCGAGCCGGTGTTGCAATGTTTAATGTAACTGTTATAAATACAAATGGGGTTGTGTGGCTTACAATTAATGGAACAAACAGGACTGCAACTAATCTGGGTGGAAATGTTTACAATGTTTCTATTGTTGGGCTTGTTAATGGAACTTATAGTTATAATTGGTCAGCTTATGGAAATGGAACTGATAATTTATTTAATATCTCTGCTACAAGAACTTATACTGTTAATGCAACTCCTGTAATTGGACTTTCGATTATTTATCCAAATATAAGTCAGATTGCTAATGCTACTCGAAATCAATTTTTTAATGTAACCTTAAATGTAAGTTGCCTTGCTGGAAGTTGTGGAACAATAAATGTTAGTTTAAATCCTATTGTTTATGGAACTCTAAATATTACTTATAGTTGGGGTGTTCCAAATGATCTTGATTCAGGAACCTATGTTTTTGGCACTACTTTTGGATATTATTGTGCAGGAAGCAGCCCTTATGTTAATTTTTCAGGAGACAATACTGCGAGCGGTGGATATGAAACAGTAATTATTGATTTAGATGGTTCAAAAGCTGCTGGACTTTGGAATGATTCGCTTAATATTTCTCTTCGTGCTGGATGGTATAGTGGGGGGGGAGGAAGTGGTCCTGCTAATTTAACAATTACTTATAAGAATCAGACAATGAGATCTATAATTGGTCCTGGAAGCCAGAGTGGATGTGCAAGCACTGTTGTTGGAAATGTTACTGTCAATAAAAGCGTAGATGTTTGTTCAAATTCAACTTGCATTGCAGGAGCTATAAGAAGTTTAATTTCAAATATTTCTGGAGCTTCTCCTTTTTATGTTAATAGTACAAATCCGATTGTCACTTCATCACTTAGTCTTGGACAAAGCCAGATAATTGTTTTCTCTGTGAATGCAACTGGAAACTTGGACAGCAACTGGACATTATTTGCATTTGCAAATGTAACCTCTGGACAAGGTATTGCAAATAAAACTAGTAATTGGAATGTAACAATTGTTAATGGAACAACCATTCTTGACAATATTTATCCAATATTTTCAAATAATTTAACTTCAATTTCAAATGGTTCTCAATATAATTCTGGAATTAATTATCAATTTAATATTACAATTATAAACTCCAATGGAACTGCTGGAATTGAATTTTCTGGAACAAACTATACAATGTCTAATTCATCAAATGTCTTTAACGAGACATTTGCAACTCTTGGTGTTGGAACTTATACCTATTATTATTGGAGCTTTGGAAATGGAACTGATAATCTTTACAATAAATCACAGACTTGGTATTACACTGTTTCTATTAATTCATCTGCAACAGTTTACACTTATCTGAATAACTCA
>CABMGE010000017.1 GCA_902385625.1 uncultured archaeon
TGATTCAATAAGTGAAATTTTACTGTCAATTCTTCTTTTATAAGTATTAAAATCCTGATCTTTTACAATTTCACTATGATCTATTTTAAGTTTTTCAATATCAGTTCTAATTCCAGAATAGAGATTATTAAGATTATTTACAGTTTCATTAGTCTTTTGATTCTCACTAAACCCTTTTCTAAGTTCAATAAATATTTGTTCAGATTTGTCTGAATTCATCCTAACTCTTGCAGACATCTTCTGAAGTTCCATTAAATCATGTTTAACCTCATCATTAAGTTTTAAAATAGCTTCACTTCCCTCAAAAAGTCCTGCTTTTCTCTTGAGTGCCTTTAACTCGTCCATAACAGACTCCATAAACTGCTTATTTGACTCAATTCTTTCAGCAAGAGAACTCATCTTTAAGTCTGCCTTTTGATAATCAATTCTTAAGTCTTCTGGTTTTACCTCTTTTACAATATCAACAGCTTTTTGAGATTCCATTGTAGACTTTAAAATCTCTTTTTCATTTGCAACAGCCATTCCTCTTACTTCTCCAAGCTGTTGATTCATAATTGAAAATCTTTCATTAAATCCTTTAATAAATTCATTAGTCGCTTCAAGTCTGGCATTTATTTTTTCAATTTCAAACTTCATACTTTCATCAACAACACCTGAAACAGGGCGATTGCCAAAGTTCTTAACATTTTTAGCAGGACCACTAGGTTCTGGTTCAGAATAAACAGGAATATCATCAGCAGTTACCTCTGTAACAACTTCGCTTGCCTCTTTTCCAACATCAGGAGGAGAATCATCTCCTTTTCCTTTCAAAAAATTAAACATTTACTTTATCACCTTTTATATTTTATATGGAGTTTACCTTAAATATCTTTGTTTTTAATAACTAAATCTTATTGATTTCATCAGTAAGATTCTTTATCTCAAGCTTTAAACTATCTACATCACTTGCACTTAATGGCTTTCCATTTAAGGGTTTGAGCCTGGTTTGCAGATTATTAAAATTATTTTCGCTAATGATTGTATTTTTTCCACTCTTTTTCTTAGTATCAAGTAAATCTTTTAATTTCTTAAGTTCAGAATCAATTGAAAGTGCTTCTTGAGGATTGCTTTTCAAAAACTTTTCTCTTTCTTGTTTTGCTTTTTCAATTCCCTTTACAACCTCTTCCTTACTTATTTTTTCTTTTACAACATGTTCTACTTTCTTGCCACTTTTTTTCCATTGTTCTTCAATTCCAGGCCTTAAAGTCTCAAGATACATATCTGCCATCTGGAACTGTCCTTCTTTTACTTTATTTTTAGCAAGCTTAATTTCAAGTTTAAGATCAAGCACATCAACCCCATACTCTTCTAATTTTTGCATTTGATATTCCAAATCTTCTACTTCTTCAAAGTATTTCTCATATTTAGCAAGTTCATCATTTGAAAGTCTCTTTGTACTGTGTAAGAGTGGCCTGAATGCAACAAAATAAGGCCTTCCATTATTATATTCTGCATTTGTAACCATTCCAGTTCCAATAGGCTCTTTTACAACTGATTTAAGTACATCTTCTCCATATTTCATATTAACTCTCTCAAGATCTCCTTCATATCTTGTTCCCATCTGTACCTCTGTTCCTATGTTTGCTTTAATCTCTCCAATAAAGTCTGATAATACTTGTGAAATTAAGAAAAGACCAATACCCCATTTTCTAAACTCTCTTGCTCCACGTTCAAGTTGTACAAATCCTTGGCCACTTCCACCGAATTTAGGGAGTAACCTATGAACCTCATCATATACAATTAAAGTCTTAAGTTCTCTAGCTTCTTCAGGTTCTGATTTGAAAATTTGTTCAATGGTACTTGCAACAACAACATCAATTTCTTTAGGAGTAAGCCTGCTTACATTAAAAATAGTAATTTCACCAGGCCTGTTAAGATATTTTTTAATATTAATTAGTTCATAAGGATCAGATATTGTTTTAATTGTTCCATTAAAGCCTCTTGCTTCTTTTTCTTTCATATCAAAATACTGATATCTTCTTACCATTGATTTGTCATCAGTCTTTCTCAAAAATCCAGTCCACTGAGCAGTTGGATCAAAAACAATGACACTTTTATTATGAAGTAATGCTTCTTCAATTATTCCCTGTGCAGCAACAGTTTTTCCACTTCCAGTAGAACCAGCAATTAAAGTGTGCATCTGAAGTTTATTCATATCTACAAAAGTTCTTATTCCTGTTTCTGCAACTTTTCCAACAAATGCAGAGTTTGCTCCAGGCTCTGGAAGTTTTGTGAGGTCAACACTTACTCTGAATCTTTTCTTTTTATATTGCAGCCATCGAACATAAGATAACAATCCTAAAATAATTGCAATTACAAATAAAAATATTATATATCCCCAAACAGGAATTCCAAGTACTTTTCTTTGCATTAAAGGATATTCAACAGTAATATAAGTAATTGAACTTGCCTGCATATTTGTCTGTTCAGGGTTTGAATAATATGCAGTTCCCTTTATCATATACTTCCCAGGAGCTATATTTTCAGGTATTGTCATATTCTTAATAGTTGAAATAGTTGTCTCAACTGCAAATGCTTCTTCATTTCTTGCAAGTATTTCTCCAGTATTAATATCCATAAGTTGTAAATCAAACTGAACATCGACTTTTTTTGATTTACCTAAATTTAACAAATCAGTTTGAAGTCTCAAGACTTTTCCAGGAGCAACAGAAGAAACCAAAGGCTGTATTTTTACATCAAGTAATTTTCCTTCTGGAGCAAGTATTCTAATCGTAACAGGTATTTTTCCCTGATCTTCGCCTGAAGTAAGTACTAAGTCTCCTTCATAAGTTCCAGCATCAACTGTCTTTGGAGCAACGATTTTTACAAGAACATCTCTCTCTTCCTTAGGAGCTAAAATAATATTAGTTGACTCAAAAAATAAGAACTGTTTAGTGTCTCCGCTTCCAGTAAAATAAATTTCTTTTGTATCACTAATAGCATTCTTAAGTCTTATTCTAATAGTTGTAGTTTCTCCTGCAAACATCTCCTTGTATATTGAAGTTGTTTCAAGTTTTATTCCTCCAATATCTAAAAAGCTTTTAACAATATTTTCTATTTTTGTAAGATCAGCATTGCTAAGGCCGCTGCTGCTTCCTCCGCCGCCTCCTCCGCCGCCCCCGCCACTGCTTCCGCCAGAAATAACAGTTACTGATCCAGCTTCTTTACAATCATCAGGGCAACTCGAAGTTGTTTCTAGATAAGCAACCTCACATAAACCATTTCCACATTTGCTCTCAGCAATAAAATAAGTGCCAAGATCTGAGGAATTTCCAGTTATTTTCTTACTGTTAAGGTCTCTTAAAGAAGAAATAGCACTCCATCCTCCAGAACATTTTCTATAAGTGTAATTCCATAAATTACATCTTACAATGGATAATTTAACAGAACTTTCATAAGAAAGACCGCTATAATTAAATGTCACTGAGATATTATTCTTTTCAAAGCCAGTTGAATTTGAAGCAATCCCTCTAAATACTTTATACAAAGGAACAATTTCTTCAAGATCTTCGCCATTTACCTCATGGAAATTAAGACTAATATTTGAGTCAGTAATATTTGTTAAATTAACATTTTGAAGAACAAAACTATCCTGTTCAATTGTTGAATGAAGATCATAGAATCTTGTATTTACAAGTAAAGTTGCCTCTCCAGTTATATCAGTAATATTATTTAATAAGAATATTGATTCAGGCCTATAAAGACTTATATTAACATTTGAGATGTTGTTAAAATTATAATCAACGAGTTTTATAACCCAAGGATATTTGTCATATACTTCAAACCAATCAGAACTGGAATTCTGATTTCGAGAAGCATCAACAGCAGTATAATTAACTAAATACTCTCCTCCAACATCTAAAACAAAACTATTATTAATATAATATCCATTAAATAGACTTAGTGAAACATTAATAACAGTTAAATTCGGATAAGTAATATAAGCAGTAACATTTGTAACATTAACATTATCAGTTACATTTACCTGTAGATTAATACTTTCATTTTTATTTATATTATTCTGTATAGGATAAATCTTCGGAGGAGTTATATCCTTGTAAACAATAAGCCCGGGTTCAGTAGTACTTGTAATACCATGTTGCAAATTATCTATAATCACAGTAAGATCATAAGTTAAACCATCAGGCAAATTAGGAGCATTACAACTTATTATCCAGAATGGTCCTGTATCATCATATCTATAGCTTAAATTAGTACAATCAGAATTTCCAATTTTAACACTCCAATTAGAATTATCAATAATTGGAACTCCTGAATAAGCAGCATTAACTTTTATTTTATCTTCTAAAAATTGTCCTGAGAGAACTCCAGTTTCCTTGGCAAGAGAAGTCGGACTTAAAATATTAATAATCATATTTGTTGAAGTTAAATTAACTAAAATATCTCTTTGCAATGGATCTGCCATAGATCCTGATGCTGCTGCAATTCCGATTATTACAGGATAGCTTCCCTCTTCCATAGGAGCAGAATAATTAAGCATGAATCTCACAGTACTAAATACAGGAACAACTATTTGACTAACATTTGCATAAACAATTGAGGAATTTGTAGTATTAATGTCAAGTGTAAGAATATTATTTCCAGTGTTATTAATTATGATTTCCTGTAAGTTTCCACGTTGGCCTGTTCCTTTTGTAGAATTAATAGAAACAGTTGAAACTGACCAGGTATATGATGAAGGAACATTTGCATAAACATAGAAATTCTTAGATACATTTTGTTCTGAAATATTAATATGTCCTGTATAAGTTCCAGTTGCAAGTCCTGCTGAATAAGAAAGTGTAATATTTACCTCTTTTGATGTGTTAACAGGCATATCAAAATTATTATTGCTAAGGGATAATCTGAAATTATTGCAGAGATTTCCATCAAAATCATTATAGCAGCTTAAATTAATCTTAGTTAAAGGAGCATTTCCAGTGTTATTTATTCTAATGCTGTTTTGTTCAACATTTCCAGAACTAAATGAATAACTAAGTGATTCAGGAGATTGAACAATTGATTTATTCTCAAATACAGTTATATTAAAGTTTACTGGAGTGGAAGATACATAAGATGGAGTAAGTATTGAAACAGGATTAATCCATCTTACAATAGCTGCAAGATTATATGTTCCAGGAGGAGTTAATTTGGAAATATTAAACTGAACAACTGAGTTTACAGTTGAATTAGCAGAAATATTAGCAAGCCTAATTAATGGAGACTCAATAACACTGCTTCCTGAAAAAGTAATTATAGGGTTATATGCACTAACAAGCCCTCCACTGTTATTTATTGTATAATTAATATAAAATATTCCCTTATTATTTAAGTCAACATTAGAGATATTTATTTGTGAATAGTTTTCAGTAATTCTTAGAACTGTTGCTCCAACAGTAGTTATATTATAATTTTTTGACAAATTATATTTCACAGTACCTACATCAGATAATGGAGCACTAAAAACCATTGCGCGTACAAGATACAAAAATCCATTATATTGTGGAACATAAGTTGCAGTATAATTTACTTTTTTTGGTTTTCCATTTGAATATACAGTTTCAGATGGAATTTGAACTGCTTGAAGCGAAATAACTGCACCAAATGGAGGAGTAATATTAATTACAGTTGTGGTTAAATTAAGTTGCTCATTGCTTTCTGCAACAACTTTAATTGTTAAATTTCTATAGACTTCTGCAATATTGGTTGTAGTTGCAAAATTATCATATGAAAACAAAATATCATTTATTGAAGGAGGCTGACTTGCTACATTAAATGCATCCATAACACTAGCTGAAATTGGAGTGGCACTTTCATTGTAAAAATTTGTAATAACTCCAACATTAACAAGAGGAATATTAGAGCCTGTATGTCTTATGGAAAGTGTAGAGTTTTTTCCTTTTTCAACATTTATATCTCCAGGATTAGTCAAGTCAAACAAAGGTGCACTTGAGGAGTTTCTAAGATTTGAATAATCTGTTTGTCCAGGACCAGTTGTAGGAGCATAAGTAACATTAAGAGTTAAATTAATATTTCCTATATTAAAAATCGTATATGATGCAATTTCTCCTGGAAAATCAAATCCAGAAGAACCATTAAAGCTATAATTCTTGCAGCTATAATCATTACAAGACATGTTATTTGAAGGAACAAAATACCATGACCCATTTACAGGAACAACAATAGTCAAATAGACAAAATTTGCTCCACCATTATCACTTGTTACATTTATAACTCCTGAATAATTTCCAGGATCACTAAAGATTGGAACAGAAACATTCACTTCGATACCTCTTGATTCACCACGATAAAGAACAGGGAATAGATAATTACTAAGGTTAATCCAGCTCTGGGGAATAGTATATTGTGAACTCACATTATAGCTTGAAAAATCAAGCCTTACATTTTGAAGATCTTCGGATCCTCCTTGGCCGACTGTAAAATTAAAGCTGCTATTTGAATTATGTTGCATAGTTAAATTTACAAGACTTGGTGAAAGATCAATAAATGAATTAGATTCAATAAAAATTGACATTGTATAGGTTTGTGTTGGAGAAGAAGTCCCATTATTGTTTGTCCAATTAAGTTTAAGTGTTTGAAGAATTTCTCCTGAAGATGCTCCTTGAATAAGTGTAACATTAATAAGTACATTACAAAGTTGGCCAGGGTAAATTCTACTGCAAGAATTTACAAATTCAGTGATATTTTTTATACGACCCTCGTAAGGCAATGCAGGCACGATTTTAGGATCAATAATACTTCCAAATCCAGTATTATTTATAGTAACATTCCATAAATAACTATATTCGCGGCTATACATATAATTTGAGATTGATTTATTTTCTGAAAAAAAGTTTGCAGTTGTTGTCGTTTCTTCAAGATTATCTGCTGAAAATGAAATTGAAGAATTGTAAAAATAAGCAGTCTCATTGCTTCCAGTTATATTGACAGTATAGTTTCCAAAACCAAGATCTCCTGGAATTTTCCATGAATTAATACAATTACTTCCACTGCAGATTTTGCTTGAACTATAACTAGAATTAAATAATACTAAATTTATTGTCCCATTTATAGCAGCTCCAGTGTCAGACCTTGTAAAATTTACAGATACTGAATAATTTGTTTTTGCGCTGTAATTTACATTTGTAGAGTAAGACAAATTAGTTCTTGCCCATAAAACAATATTTGTGCTGTTCTTTCCAATAATTCCAGAATCTGAATGAACAACAGATACTTCAAGTGTCCGAGGGCCCAGATCTGTTGCAGGAACAGTTATGTTATAGTCATATCCTCCTGTAGAATTTGTTGTAGTATTTGAATAATCAATAAAAATATTTTGTAAAACAGGAGTTAAATTTGTATTAGGTGTTGAAAATAAAACCCTGTATTGCAAGTACTGTTGTGAAAAATTAGAAATATCATTAACAGAATTATTAAGCATGCTACTCCATTCACTCCAGGTCAAGTTATTATCACTTTCCCTCAGCTGTACATTTATGCTTCCATTATTATTAATACTTAAAATTTCTAAATTTGTATAAGTAACATTAGGAAGTTTCATAGATGAAGAGACAAAAATTCCATTATCCTTGTAGAGATAACTTGTAAAGTTAACAGTAAATAAATTAACAGGAGTTGCTCCCTGAGAGGTATCTGAAACCATTCTTACATAAAAAGTAGAATTTCCTTGAACAGAAATAGTCCTATTAAATACTTTGTTTTGAATATTTCGGTTTGTTGCATTAAGTAAAGTCCAGTTAACATAATTATAACTATACCAAATACTAGTATTTCCACCACTTCCTACACTTGCTCCAACACCCATTAAAATAGTTGCATTCCCATATAGTTTAGTAGGAGTAGTAAACTTGTAAGTTATATTTCCAGTTGGAGAAATCATATAATCCTGGTCAAAAATAACTTGATTATCAAAGTTATAACCATTACTATTGCTGTCAACTACATTTACTCCAAGAGCAGGATCAGTATTAAAGAAATCCCTAAATGCAGTAACATTTGAAATTATACTTAAATTAAGAGTCATATTTTTATTGTCATTAAAAGTCAAATTAGAATAGTTTCCAAGACTAAATGAATTAGTTCCGTTGACAAAATCAGTACTTACAAGAATATTATTTATCTTAATTAAAATAGGATTATTTGAAAGATTCCAATAAGAAGTTCCATTAGTTCTTCTTATAAGTCCTTTTACATTAATTTTATCGGTTGTGTTTACAACAGCAGGAGAAATTATGCTTATGCTAATATTCTGAACACTGAAGTTATTAATAGAATATAAAACTGTGCTAAATCCATTTGTAAGATTTGCATAATAAACAAGATTATAATCTCCAAGTAGTCCAGTGTTAATATAAGTTGCATTCCAAATTCCTCCAGTAACATTTCCACTTAAACTTATATTTTGAAAACTTAAGTTTGGAAGTCTGATGCTAACCCATACCTTGCTTATATTATATCCTATAGAAGAATTATCAATATTACTTGAAGGAATGTTTACACTTAAATTAACATTTTCATTATAATTAACATTATTCTTTCCATTTACAGAACCAATTGAAGTCGGATTGTATAATGGAATTCTAATTTTTATATCACTGGTAAAAGATTTGTTTTCATATTTGTCTTTTGAACAATTAACCTCCCAGGAATAATTTCCAGAATAACTAAATGTCCTATTATAATAATAAAGTCCTGCACTATTATTATAACTCATATTAAACTTTGTTCCAGTTCCAAGTTGTGTTCCTCCTGAAAAATCAATAGTACAATTTGCACCAATTATTTCAGCAGATGAACTGCTCATAGTATAATTTGTAAAGAAGTAAGTCATATCTAAAGGAAGAGTTTCTTGTTCACTCATAAACCAACCTGATTTATCTTCAGAATCATTTTCAAGATCATAAGATTCAAGTGCTCCTAGTTGAGTTATATTAACAGTGAAATTGTAATAATTGTTTGACTTATTATTTTCTGAAATAAAGTTACTCGGATCAATAATTATACTAACATTTTGATTATCTCCTGAAGTGAAATTTCTAGTACAATTTATAATAGAGGAATTTCTTCCAGTAATATTTGGAATAAGCTTTGAATCAAAAATTAAATTGTTCAAATAACAGCTTACATTAATATTTGTTGCATTAGGAGGGCCATTATTTGATACATTAATTACAATCAAGGTCATGTTTGAATAAAACTTAATAGGAAGAGTTACATTAGAAATGCTAAGATCCATTAAATTTACTGAAAAATTATTCATAAATGCAAAGTTCCAGTTATTTAAGCTATCATTACATGAAAAAGTTATATTATGAAATCCATGCGAAATATTATAAGTGTAATTAAAATAAGTAGCATTAAATTTAGTCATTGTAATATTTATATCGCTGTCAAGAGAGTATAGACAAGAATCAGTTCCAATTACATTATCAAGAACACTAACATTAAAATTAATTGAAGAAATATTATGCATTGTGTTATTTCTAGGATAAACAATAGTTATGTTTGGAGGAGTTGTGTCAAGAGTAATATGCCGAACTAAAGTAGAGTTCCAATTATTTACAATATTTGTAACATTTACCTGATAAGTATAGTTTTTGCTGTCAGAAAGTCCAGTCCAGGTTATTGTTGTGTTTGAGTATTGATCAAACATTGAAAAATTTGTTGCATTTACAACAATTCCATTATTCCATAATGTGAATGTAATATTTGCAGGATTTGATTCATTTACACTTACATTTACAAATATCCAGTTTCTTGAGAAGTTTGCATAATCAATTTCAGTTCCTCCTGAAAAAATAATTCCAGGATGAGCAGTATTTCTAAGGAAAGTAACCTTAGTCGAGTTGATATTTCCAGAACTATCATTGCAATAAA
>CABMGE010000018.1 GCA_902385625.1 uncultured archaeon
ATATCCATTGATTGGAGAAGATATAACAATTGTAGGAAGCAGAGTATCAATAGTAAAAAATGAACTGCTGTTTGAATTAATATTTGCAGCCAGGTCTTGAGTATAAGTTGTAAAACTATGAATTCCTTCATCAAGTACAATTTCATAATGCTCCTGCTTTGTTGCATTATAAATTCCCAAAATCTCTGTAGGAGATAAAGTTCTGTTGTATACTTGAACATCGTCTATTGTTCCGTTAAAAGAGGAATAACTTTTACCAATTAAAACCCCGCTATCAGGATAATTTGTTACTCCTGAAACAGAAACGGTTTTTTCAATTCCATCTACAAATAATCTTGCAGTAGTCCCATTATAAGTCCAGACAAAATGTTTTAAACCATTAAATGGAAAACTATAACTTCCACTACTCATTTTATAATGCGCACTTTCAGCAGATCCGTTCCATATAACTAGGTGAGGAACAAAATTAGCTTGTTGAACATCATTTACAAACTGAAATCCTTTTTGGTTTGTTACACGATTATTAAATAATCCATCATAATCTCTAGATCCTTGAATGTTAGCCCATAAACTTAATGTAAACGTAGTAAGATTAAATGATTGACTTGAACCAATATTAATATACCTATTATTACTTCCATCAAAACTAAATGCCTTTCCAAACTTGCCTGAATCAGTTTGACTTGCCCCATTTATAACAGTCCCATTATTTCTTCCCATATAATCAATTACACCAGTTCCTGTTGAGTTTACATCATCCATTCTCCACCATGAAATTAAAGTATTGTCAAGGTTAGTAGTAATAGTTCCATTGCCTTGTTCAGAAGAACTCATATTAAACAAAGGTGTTGCATTATTATAATAAGTTCCATTTAAAGGGGAAAATATGCTAATTGATGGAAGAATATTATCAACCATAAAAGTAACAGAACTCGAGTTTAAATTTCCATTTGTATCATTGCACCAAACTTTCCAGGTGTTAGTTCCCTTGCTGGAGTTTCCATTCAAGTTTGTCCAGTTTGTACCTGCAATGATAATAGATGAATTACGAACACCATTATTAATTGAATACCAGCAAGAAGCAGGGTTTGTAATATTAAGACTGTAATTAATATCTGTAACATAATTAAGATAAGTAGTATTTATAGGATAAGTTATGTTAACACTCGGTTGAGTAGTATTAATAGAAAAGTTAATTTGTGCAGTAAAATTAAGATTTGCAGCCAGGTCTTGTGTATAAGTAACTAAAGTATGTCTTCCTTCACTTAAATTAATTGAATTATGTTGAACTCTTGTTGCATTATAAATTCCAACAATTTCCTGAGAAGTAAGTACTCGATTAAATATCATAACATCATCAATTGAACCATTCAAGTAATAAGATCCTCCACCATTATATCGACCAATATCTAAGTTTCCAGTTGTAATATTAAGTGCACTATCAGTATAAGAAGCTCCTCCCATATAAGTCCCATTTACATAAACACTAATATTTTTGTGATCATTATCAAGTACCATAACAACCTGATACCATTGATTAATTCTCCAAGCAGGAACATTTACAATTAAATTACTATAAGCAGTTCCATTTGAATATTGCAATTTTACAGTATTTCCATTTATATGAAACCAATAGCAACCATTAGTATTTTGATAATTCTTATCAATTATAGTTGGAATTCCAGGAGGGCTGTAAAAATAAACCCATGCAGAAACAGTAGATTGAGTTGAAATATTAACTTTGTTTCCTGCATTAATATAATCATTTCCATCAAAACTCATTGCATGCCCAAACTTTCCATTATCAACTTGTGTAGCTCCGTTATTTGTTCCATTACTTATTCCTCCCATATAATCAATAATGTTAGTTCCAGAAATATCATCCATTCTCCACCATGAAACTAGGCTATTATCAAGATTAGGAACAATTGTTCCAACTCCAGTTTCAGAAGAACTTATATTAAATAATGGACTTGTAGTGCTAGAATAAAATCCATTTGAAGGAGAATAAATTGTGACATTTGGAAAAACAGTATCAATGCCAAATGAGTTTGTAACAGCATTAATATTTCCAGATAAATCCTGAGTATAAGCACTAAATGTATGATTCCCATCACTTAGATTAATTAAAGAATGTTGAACTCTTGTTGCATTATAAATTCCAACAATTTCTTGACTAGTTAGTGTTCTGTTAAATATCATAACATCATCAATTGAACCATTAAAATCAGAGCCAGTACATCTAGAAATATAAGCTGAGTTAAGAATAGAAGGCATAGTGTCAGCACCTGATTGAAGATTCACTCCATATCTAACCCCATTATAATAAAGATTTGCAGTAGAAGTATTTCCACTCCAAGTAAGAACTATATTCTGCCAAACATTAAGTACAGGACGAACAGCAAAATAATCTGCTCCAGGAAGGTAAATATAATTATTAGCATTATGTTGATAAAGAAGAGTGGATGTACTCTGATTTTGGAATAAAACCATTGAATCTCCTTTTGAAGAAGCATTTTGAATAGGTGAAATCCACATGCTTAAAGTACCATTTCCATTTTCAGGAATTCCTAAATTATTTCCAACACCAATACAACTATTCGCTCCATTAAAACTCATTGCATCTCCAAACTTTCCATTATCCTGAATTGTAACATTAAAGTTTGTTCCATTATTTCTTCCAGTATAATCTATAATTCCTCCAGAAGAATTAAGATCATCCATTCTAAGCCATGAAACTAAACTATTATCAAGGTTTGGAATAATTGTTCCTGTTCCCTGTTCACTAGAACTTATATTAAATAATGGACTAGATGTATTGTAGTATGAAGAGTTTGTTGGAGATGAAACATTAATCAAAGGATAATTTGTGTCTATACTAAATAATTGAACAATAGAGAAATTAACATTTCCTGCGAAGTCTTGAGTGTATGCAGTAAATGTATGATTTCCATCTGCAAGAGAAACATTATTATGTTGCAAACGAGTTGCATTATAAAGTCCTAAAATCTCTGCAGAAGTAAGTGTTCTATTAAATGTCATAACATCATCAATTGAACCATTAAAGCCAGCTGTGCAAGTACCACTGCATCCGATAACAACATCATCAAAAATCCTATGGGTATAACCAGCAGTACTAATAGAAGCATTTAAAATTCCATTGAGGTAAACAAACAAATAAGTCCCATTGTTTACAGCAACAATATGCGTCCAGGTATTTAATGGAGCAGTATTTGAAGAAGTCAAAGCAATCGGCGATTGAACTCCACCAGTCAAATTATAAAATCTAAAATTAATTCTATAAGAAGTATCAATCCAGATGCTATGTTCTGCATTATTCTCATCATCAATAATATATCTAGTTTGAGAAGAAATAGGATAAATCCAAAGAGAATGACTATAGGGCATTCCTTGAGCAATTGAAGGAGAAAATCTACCTGCTCCAGTAGTAAGTTCAGTATTGCCTCCATTAAAACTCATTGCATGCCCAAACTTTCCATTGTCAACTTGAACTGCATTGAATGCAGTATTTGTTAAATTATTTCTTCCCATATAGTCTACAATTCCTCCAGAAGAATTAAGATCATCCATTCTCCACCATGAAACAAGACTGTTATCCAAATTAGGAATGATCGAACCTGTTCCTAAAGAACTTTCAGAAGAGCTCACATTAAATAATGGAGTCGAAGTATTATAATACGAAGAATTTACAGGAGATGAAATATTAATTGTAGGGTAAGTTGTATCAATAGTGAATATACTTGTTTCAGAATCTATATTTCCCGCAAGATCCTCGGCATAATCAACCAATGTATGTTGTCCTTGACTTAAATTAATTGAATTATGCTGCACCCTTGTTGCATTATAAAGCCCTAAAATTTCCTCAGAAGTAAGACTTCTGTTAAATATAATAACATTATCAAGTGAACCATTTAAAGCGTTACCTGTATAACCAGTTCCAAGAGTTAAAGCATTCGTACTATGAACAGGATCATATATTGAAGAATATGTATAAGGAGAACCTGATGCAACTCCGTTTTTATACCACTGAGTTTGTCTTGTTACTCTGTTTCTAGTAATAACCCAATGCTCCCAAACACCAGGAGTTACAGTAACAGAAGTACTATGAGAAGTATAATTGTTTCCATTTCCTCCAGCACTTCCAAAATAAAAATTAATTACTCCACTAGTTTCAAGTGTAAATGTTCCATCTCCGCCATATGCCTTATCAAAAGGATTTTGCCTGTTAGGAGAACCATAACCAATAACATTCATCCAAAAAGAAATTGTCATATCATTTTTCGCAAAATCAAGTGATGAGTTAACCGTTATTTTTTTAGTGCTAGAAAATCCAGTAGAATCCTTGCCGAATTTACCATCAGTATAACTAACTCCTCCATCAGTAGCAGACCAATTAAATGAAGAACTATCCCGAGCATTATTCTCCATTCTTAACCACAAAAGAAGGCTGTTGTCAAGATTTGGAATAATTGTTCCTGTTTCAGAAGAGCTCACATTGAATAATGGAGTTACATTACCCCAATAAGAATTATTAGAAGGTGAAAAAATAGTAAGAGTTGGAAGAGAAGTATCTTTAAAAAAAGTTACTGTTGAAGAATTTAAATTTCCAGATGTATCATTACAATAAACCGTCCAAGTGTTGCTTCCTTCATTAGAAATAATTCCTGAAAAATTAGATACTCCTGAAGATGGAATTGAAAAAGTTGAATTCCATAGTCCGGATGAATTTGAATACCAGCATCTCCCAGGATTTGATTCAAAAAGAGTATAATTTAATTGAGAAACATTAATCGTATAGGTTGTATTTAGAGGATAACTAATATTAACTATAGGATAAGAATCATCAATAATAGTCACATTCCAAGTAGTAGTTATGTTTTTATAATCCAGGTTTGAAGATAAATTTACATTTGAAAAAAATGTCCAATTACTTCCGATTGCTCCTGTTGCATTAAGCCAAAAAGTAATAGTTTGACTTTGCCCTGCATTAAGTGAACTGGATGTTAAAGGATTTGACGAATTTGTATAAAAAGGAGCATCAAACACACTTTGCCCGACAAATCTTCCATCAGGACTCGCTGCAATAATAGCTACATTATCAATCCAACCAGTATCAGTTCCAGAGGATATACTACCATCTTTAGCATAAGCCCAATACAAATTGTGAACACCTGCAGATAAATTATAAGTAATAAAAGTCCAATCTATATTTCCCCCAATTCTATTAACATATCCTGAATCTTTAGTACATGAAGGATTATTATCACAAAAATATAAAAAGTCACAACAAGCTTCAGAATATACTTTCCAATAAAAAGTAATATTTGCAGGACCAAATAATACTACGGTTCGATTAATCCAGGTAATCCCATTATCAGCTATATTTCCGCCTCTTGCAGAATAAAAACCTTCTGCAACATTCGAAGATTGGGTATACCAAACTGCATTTCCTCCAGTTGTCCAGTTACCCAAATTTGCATCTTCAAAATTTCCATTATCAACAATAGTTCCCATAAAAGGATTTAAGTAAACTTTTATTGGTCCACAATTTACAAATCCAGAGCAAGTAACATTCAAGCTAACATTAAACCATTTATTTTGAGAAACAGCAATAGTTGTACTTAAATCATTCGGATATAAAACAGATACAGTTGTATGAGGAATTCTTTTGTAAAATGTAACACTTGAACTATTTAAATTTCCAGCAGTATCATTACAATAAAGAGTCCATTGATTAGAACCTTCAACCGAAGTAACATAACTAAAATTTATTCCAGCAACAAGAGGTGTTGAATTTGTCACTCCATTATTAGTTGAATACCAACATCTGCTTATTCCACCAGTATCGCTTACAGTATAATTTAATTGAGAAACATTAACATCATAAGTTGTATTTAATGGATAAGTAAGATTTACAGCCGGACGTATTGAATCTAAACTAATAGTAAAAAAATCAAAAAAATCATTTGAAGAATTTGTTGCATTATATTTATGACTTGCAGTTGCATATCCAGCCTTAATCGCATAAATAGTATAATTAGACACATAAGTTTTAGGATCTCCAGTCCCTCCAACCTGCGAATATTCTGTTAAAGCGATTTTACCTGTATTTCCAGATGAATTTGTAATAGCAGAAGTTTCAAATGACCCGAAAACATCATAAGCAGAAACTCCTGCCCCTGAAACAGGACTTCCAGAACTATTATTTACATAAGCATTATAATACCATTTTCTTTCAAGTTGAGAAGTTGCAGTAGCAAGATCTGCAGTATTATAGGTAGAATTTAAGAAAATTTCAAGACCATAAGCTCCAACATAAACATCAGTAGTAGATCCCTTAAATGAAGAATCTGTAATATTAGAAGTAGCATACCCACTGCTAGTTCCTGTAGTTGAGATTCCATATCCATCTCTACTTGTCCCATTGGAAGTAATAATCTGAGCGATAGTACCAACACCTGTAATTTCAAATCCACTTCCAACCCTTGCAACTTGATCAGAAAATCCAGTAGTATTAATAAAAGTCTCCAAAGCACCCCCTAAAAGAAAAACTCCAGAATCAGCAGTACTAGAGATAGTGCAATTTATAAAAGTATTTGGAATAGCATCAGGAATGTGGACCCTACTGCCTCCGCAATTATCATAAAGCCCATAATCACTAGCAGTAGTCGATGTACTTCTTATAATATTATTCTTAAAAATATTAGCATATGCATCGCACCAACTAGATACAGGCGAAATATCTAAACCATAATTAAGCCCGCCACTGATATTATTATCAGAAAAATTATTGCTAATTATAGAACCAGAAGTTGAAGAAGTAGTAAAATAAACTCCTGTAGCACCAGAAGCAATAAGAGTATTATTTGCAATAGTGCTATAAGTTACACTATCAGAAGTAGTAGGATAAACATACATAGCATTATTAGAAGCACCAATAGCCTGAACAGTATTATTAAGAACATTTAAATGATTTGCGCCAAGACGTATTGCATCATCACCATAATCAGTGATATTACAATTCTTTAGAGTACCATAGGCAGCATTCATTAAAATAGAAGGAGCAGTATTTGCAGTTGTAATTATACTATGTCCCTGACAATCAAGAGTAATTCCAGAACCAGTAAAACTAAAACAAGATGCAGTCTGGGCAGTACTAATATCCTGGGTAAGATAATAAACTGAATTAGGTACAGTAAGGGATTTACAGCCAGAAGTTGCATTACCATAATTAATTGTCAAGATTGTGGAATTAACATTTCCAGCAGCATCGCTTGCATAAAGTTGAATATTATTTGGCCCATAATTTAAATCCTCAACACTTATATTTTTCGAAATCCTGTTTTGAGATGAATTGTAAAGTGCAAGAATTTCCAAAGAAGAAAGACTTCGGTTAAAAATCATTACTTCATCAATTGAACCATTAAAATAATAAGTAGGATTATTAAGTCTTCCAATCTCGATTGGAACATTAGAAGAATACATTGAATTGACCCCTCCAATAGTTCCACTTTGAACCCCATTTAAGTATACAGTAGTATTAGTTCCATTCCAAACTCCGACAACATGAACCCACTTACCAATATAATTTCCACTTGAAGAAATTGCTACATAACTACTGCTGTAGGAACCTGTTGGAGAAACAACAAAATTAAAACCATTAGTAGGTTCATAAAATAATCCAATACTTCTTGAATTGGTTGCAGAGTTATATTTACCAACAACTGCTTGGGAAGTATTTGAATTCATATACACCCATGTAGAGATTGTGGATTGATTCAATGAGCTGAAAATATTTCCTAAATTAATATAATCATTACTTCCATCAAAGCTCATTGCATCTCCAAACTTTCCATTAACAATCTGAATTGCTCCTCCAACATTTGTTCCATTATTTCTTCCAAAATAATCTAAAACTCCTCCAGATGAATTAAGGTCATCCATTCTAAACCATGAAACAACTCCATCATTTACAAATCCAAATGTCTGATTTGTAGAATCATTAACACTTGCATTAATTAAAAAAGAGTCATAATAATAACTGTTATTTAAAGGAAGGAAATTAAACACAGGATAAATATTGTCTGCAAGGAAACTAACTGCAGCACTATCACTATCTCCTCCAAGATCTCTTGAATAAAGTATTAAATCTTTATATCCCTGAGAAACATTTATAGTAGTGTTAGAACAAGAAATCGTATTGTTTGTAACTCCACGATTTACTGTCCACCAACAAGAATTAACATCAGTATTTTTTAAACTAAAGTTTAATTGAATACTGACATTAGTATTAAAATTGGAATTATTTAAAGGATACACAATTGATAAATTGCCAGGATATCCGGTGTCACCAATATCGAGTTCAAGAGGATTTATGCTTGAACTCCAAAGAGTAGGAGAGTAAAAATTATTAGTATTTCCATTACTTGAAATAAACTTGAAATCAGGAAGAATATTTGTAGTTGTTGGAGTTATATTAAAAGATTGTACTCCTCCAGAACTTGTAAGATTTTGATAATCAGTATAATTAAAATTTGCCCTTCCTTTTACATAAAGTTCTTTTACTTCCTGAAATGATAAACTTCTGTTAAATATCATTACTTCATCAATTGAACCATTAAATGAAAAATAACCTGATGCATAAGTCTCTCTTCCAATCATAGTATTAGTTGCAGTAGTATTTAATGGAATTGCATTTGAAGTAGTATTTCCAAGATACAACCCATTAACATAAAAGTGAAGTGTAGCATTATCCCGAATATAAACTACTTGATACCAATTATTTAAAACAAAGGGGTATGCTTTAGACACTGCTCCAGTTGCAGAACCCCTAACACTTACTGCAGTATTTGTTTGAGAAAGTGAAAGTGCCCAAAAAGCAGTATTCCAATCTCCAGAAGAAATTATTGCTCCATCATAGTGTAAATGATTGCCTCTTGGTTTCACCCATGCAACCATTGTAAAATTAGTAAATCCTGAAAAATTCCGATTAGGAATATTAACCCCATCATCAATTCCGTCAAAAGTTCCTGCACGGTAATAAACGCCATCACTGACAGTATTTGCACTGCTATAAGAAGTTCCATTATTTATTCCCATAGCATCTTTTACTTGTCCAGCAACAGTAGTCCAAGAAAGTTCATCAAAATGCCAATAACTAACAAGTCCATTATTCAAACTATTTGATTGATTATAAACAATTGAAGTAGCAGTTCCAGGATTTTTCCCTTCCTTATCGCTGGAATTTGCATTATCAAATCCATACCATGAAACAAGTGAAGGATCATCATAATAATCAATATCTTGTCCAAGAGAATATAATCTTGCAATCTCTACACTAGATAGTGACTTATTCCATATCATTACTTCGTCGATTGAGCCGTTGAATTTATAGTTTATAACATCATACTGTCCTATTTTAAATGCAGCATTCCACTCTGCAACAGTCATATTATTATCGCTTCCAGACTGTTTCCCATTTATATACCATCTTTCAGTGGATCCGTTATTCCAATAAATTACTTGAGTCCATACTCCATTTGGAACATCTCCAGCCCCAGCACTAAAGAAATTCCCGCTTTGTTGAGATAACATCTGACCATTAGAAGTTATAAGTAACCTATGAGCACCATCATATCCCATAATAGTTCTGTAACCATCAGCATTTGTCCTGGGATTGACCCATGCACTCAAAGTAAATGGAGTTCCAGTAGCCAAGTTTGTAATTGCAGGTGCTGAAACATAACTGCTTGTATTAAACTCTGCCCAGTGAGTTCCAAGATCATAATCCTTATATGCACTTCCTGAAACATTCTGATTAATATTCCACTGTCCAACTCTTGCAGAGATATTTGAACTAAACAAATTAAAAAAACTTGAAGTTAAATTAACCTGATTATAACCTGCTGAAATATTCTCCTGAACTATTGTTTGAGATCCAGAACTTGCAAATCTTCTTGATTGATTATTATAAATATCTGAAATTTGTGAAGAATTAAGGGCACTATTAAATATCATTACTTCATCAACTGTTCCAACTTGCTGGCCACATCCAGATGAACAAGTTCCAATAGCAGAAATATCTGAAATATTTATCTGCGCGCTTGAAGATCCAACATAAGATGAATCAATATAAAATGCAGTTAGTCCAGAATCATTTTTAACAGAAGTTACTAAATGCCAACCAGAAAGAGAATTGCTATTATATCCGCAAGGATACCAAGCAGCATTATATAGTCCAAGATCTCCACTAACATTCCATAATATATGATGATAAGTTCCCCCATTATGTGCAATAAGTGTTCTCCAACTTCCAGATACAGCCAATGGAAAATATACCCATGAGCTTATTGTATAATATTGTGGAGTAGGAATAGGACCAAAAGTAAGTATCTGGTTTGTATTAATAAAACTATAAGCACCACCATATTTTCCACTTGCATTCCATAAAGCTCCTCCGGAAACTGTTGCATCAAAATGATTTCGAGAATAGTCATAAGTTTTTCCAGCAGAATTATTATTTACATCAAAAGGATAATATGCAATAAGCCCAGAGTTATCAAGACCATAAGAAGCACTTCCATAAAATGTTCCATTATTTCTTCCAAGAGAATCAAAAGCAACAGATAGATTAGAATTATCAAATCTCCAAGCACCTACTAAATTTGTATCAGTATAACTTGTATCCTTTCTTCCAAGATTATATAGCGAAGTTATTTCAGCAGCACTTAAAGTCCTGTTTAAAAATAAAGCATTGTCAATAGAACCATTAAAATAATTACCAGATCCACTAAGTGAACCTATTTTAGTATAAGGATTCCACTGATTATAATTTCCAGGGCCTGTTCCTATTGCATCTTTTCCACGATAAATTCCATTAACATAAATTGCAAGATCAGTATCATTTATAGTACAAAAAATATGAGTCCAAGTGTTTATAGTAATGGGTACAGAAACAATACCGTTTGCTAAATCATCATTTGTCCCATTTCCACGAATACAATAAGCAGTAGTACCTACAACCCATAAACCATATTGTTCAGTATAATAACCATATTGATGATCTCTTGAAATAACTCCTGCAGTTTGAGAGGTTGTAGGAGTATTTATCCATGCACCATAAGAAATATTTTTTGTAAAGTTAAGCGATCTTGATTGTTCATTAATACGAATATAGCCAAAACCATTAAACTCTGCATAGCTATTATCATCATCTGAAAAATAAGGAGTATAAGGAGTTCTTCCAGCAAGTGAATAATTAAATCCACTCCAAGGACTACTTGCATCTCCAACTAAAGAAAGATGTGTAAAATTATTTTCAGCAGTTACATTAACAATTAGTGCATCAATTGAAACATCTGAATAACTAATAGTAGTAAGTGTGGGATCAAGATAAATAATATCTCCAATACTTATCTGACCATCAGAATCAATATCTTCAAAATCTACTTCTGGAAGAAGAATAGAACTTATTTGTTTAGACATTCCTGAGATTTCTTCTTCATTTGCAATAACATTTCCAGTTACCCCCACAGAAAAATTAAGAGTTTCACTTGCATTCTCATCCAAAATAATTTCAGTTTCATTTATTTCTGAAATATTTTCAGAAACATTTAAACTCGCAAGAGAATAATTTGAAAAATCTCTTTCAATATATATAGTTACCGAGTTTTCATACTCCAGATTAGGAATTACAAGATTATCTGAATTTTCTCCTGAAGAAATTTCTAAGATTCCAACAGCAAAACCAGTAATTCCGCGAATAATATTTCCAGTTATTCCATAATCTTTTTGTGAATCTGAAATATTTTCAGAAGTTTGTTCTTCAGAATTATTAGTAGCAAAATTACTTTCTAAAGACTGATTAGGATTTTCAATAATTAATTCAGAAGAAGAATTACTTATTTCTTCAGTATTATTAACTAAAACATTTGATACATTTTCATAATTCTCAGTATTATTTATTTCATGAACTATTTCAGTATTATTTATAGTATTATTAACTTCAACAATAGAATCATTTGTATTACTAATTATACTTGAATTGAGATCCATTGAAATTGCAGGCATTTCAATTGTAACATTATATCCTCTAAGAACTAAATCCCTAAATGAAAGAATATTGTCTCCAATCTGAAGACTGTAATCATCATATTTCGAAATAGTCTGATTGGCACTAACCTCAATCTTTGCCATAAACTTTAAATCATTTAATCTAACTTTATATCCCCATTTATACTTAGAACCTGTTGCAGGAGTTTCACTTACATTAATATCAAAATTTTCAGCACTAACAACTGAGTTATCAGCAATAATACCAAGTCTTTCAGAACTTAAATTTTCAGCTTTCTCCTTTACCTCAGTTATATTTATCTCTGAAATAATTGATGTTTGATTTAATTGAGCGTCATTAAATGTAAGATTTATTTCACTGTTATCAATTCCAATTACTCTTCCTGTAAAACTAAAAAAACTTTGTACAAGTCTAAATGGAGCTCCAAATATTCTGATAATATTTCCAGTTATTCCAGATCCAGAGTTAGAATCAGTTTCAGGATTAGGAGTATCAGGAGAAGTAGTTTCAGATGAAGATTGAGTATCAGTACTTTCTTGTGAAGTTTGTGATTCAGGTTCTGAACTTACTTGAGAATCTGTTGCAGGAGTTTCAACTTCAGATTGGCTAGGCTGTACTGGTTCTTGTGAAACTGATTCATCAGTTGTCTGGTTTTGAGGTTCTATAGAATTATCCACTTCAGTTGAATTTTGACTAACCTCAGTTTGATTTTCACTGGTTTCACTAGTATTATTAGTTATAGTATTATTTTCAAGACTAACATTGCCTAAAGTATGAGAGGTTTCATTTCCAAGACTAATATTAACACTCTGATTTATAGGAGTAGCTTCAGGAACTGTAAAGTTAACAGTTAAATTAGTTGTAACATTTATTTCTCGAGTTATATTTGTTTCACTAATATTTGTTTGAGTTATGTTTTCTTCAGTTAAATTTTCAAGAGTAGTAATATTAACAGTTGCATTAACTTCAACTGCCAGATTTTCAACAAATTCAGAATAATTTAAAAGATCAAAATAAAGTCTTATCTGCCCGCCAGAAGTATCAAAATCCATTCTCTTATTTTTGTTTTGTGAAGCAACCTGTCCTGCAATTTTAACAGGTTCTTTAATTTCAAGATCAACTGAATTAGTATCAATATGATCCAGTACAGGCTCATTTTCAAGACCACTAATTGATGAAACTGCAAATCCAGTAAAACCCATTTTAGAAGGCGCATTAAATAATAAGAAACCTATAATAAGAATTACTCCAATGCAAAATAATAGCAAAAAGAAGTAAGTTTTAGGACTCGCTTTAGAGGTATTAGAGCGTGGTGTAATAACTAAGTTTTCTTTAGAGTTATTATTAGGTAAAGAAGTGCCAATATATCTTTTTCTTACAACTCCTTTTTCATCCCTAAAACTCTCATAATAATAAGGTCCAAACCTCTTCCCGCCTCTTTTTATGTATCTTCTAAATACCATTTACCTCTTTTTGTGGTGTAACTAAAACACTAGTAAAACAAAGGGAAAAACCCTTTAAAAACATTCCTCTAAACTAACCTCTAGATCAAAATCTAGATAAAAAATAACCCTATTTTTAAAGAAAAAATAAGACTAAATTAGGCAAGATATCCATTATCTTGAAAAGTAAAAGAATTCATTAAAAAAATCTAATTTTTAGCTTGATTTAGTCAAGCTAAAAATTGCTATATTGCATTTATGCACAACTGACAAAGTCATTTTTAAAGAAAAAATAAGACTAAACAACCCTTACAATAATACCCTTATTATTAAGTTCAATAAAATGGCTTGTCACCTGGTTTTTATAGTCTTCACACTGATTTTGAGAAAGGTCATCATCAGCAGTTCTTGGAACATGAACAATATCAACACTATAATTTCCACATCTTCCAAGACACTGACTATTAAATTCAAGCCTATCATCTTGAGCTATTCTATATTTATTATCTGCGCAAAAAAGAGCTTCTTGTTGTTCTAAAACCTTTGCAGGAATTACTGCAGGATTTCCGTGTTTCACATAAACACCCTGAGAATCAAGAGTCCAAGTATCTTCATTACTCCTAAAAAAGACAAATAACCCGATTAGAATAAAAAATATAACTCCAATTAATATAATCCAATAAATCCTGCCTGATTTCTTAGTTCGAATCATAAATTAAATAAGTATTTGAAGCTATATAAATATTAAGAATATACTCTTGTCCAAAGTTTTTGCTATTTATATTTACTCGCCCTGAATCTAACTCAAAAACTCTTCTCCAAGCCGAGGATTAAATTCTCCTCTTAAATTTTCAAGCATTTTATTCTTTGTAGCAACAGATCCTCTCCATTCTTTATGTGCAAGAACCCATCCGAGTTTAACTAGAGCAGTCTCAGGTAAGATATCTTCAAGATAAACAACCCCTATCTCCTGAAATTTCCTTGCAGGAGCATATACATAAGGATCAAGCCTGCCAAACAAGGTCTGTGGAGCAGCATAAATAAACATTCCTTTTTTAATTAGTTCCTGTATCTTAGGAATCCAATTAAATTTTCCTTCATTTGCAATTTGGCCAAGACCAGTAAATTCAATAATAAGTCCGCGATACCCTTTTTTCTTGTAATAATCTAATATTCCAGGATCTTGTCCAGGATAAAATTTAATCAAAGCAACCCTATTGTCATAAACAGCATCAACCTGAATTTTTTCATTTGCCTTGCCTCTCTGGTTATACTCTGAAATTGTCTCAATTTTTCCATTAGGAAATATCTTTGCAATTGGTTTTGTATTTATTGGCCTAAAAGTATCTCTTCTAGAACTATGCATTTTCCTAACCTTTGTTCCACGTAAAGCATAACAATACTCATCATCAAGGTTTGCATGTCCAACCAAAATTACTTCAGAAATTTCAGAAAGAGCTGCATGTGCACTGCACATTAAATTAAGTCTCGAATCTGCACTTCCACGATCACTAGATCTCTGGGAATAAGTAAGAACAACTGGTTTGTTTATTTTTCCAAGCATAAAAGATAAAACTGCAGAGGTGTAGTGTAAGGTATCTGTTCCATGGCTGATTATAATTCCGCGAACATTAGGATCACTAAGTGACTTAGAAACAAGTTTTGCGATTCTTATCCAGTCTAAATAGTTCATATTCTCGCTAAACTTCATAAAAGGACTTGTTATTTTTATATCTGCAATATCAAAAATTTCAGGATAAGTTGAAAAGAACTCTTTTGGCTCAATTAAACTTTTCACACCACCGGTTTTAGGATCAAGTTTAGAGGAAATTGTCCCTCCAGTAATAATAAAATCAATAACTGGTTTTATATGGGATAATTCAAATTTTTTCTCATCCTTTTTCTCATCTTTCTTCTTCTCAAGAACTTTAATTTCTTTTATATCTTCTTTTTTTAGTCCAATATTGTAACCGCTTCCGAGTTTGAGTAACAAAACACCAACATCATGAGAATCTAGTAAAATCCCGATTTCAGATTTACCATTAATAATAACCTCTATCTTATCTCCAGGTTCAGGTGCTTTAAAGGGTTTTTTTGATACCATATCTGAAATTTAATTCAAATTAATTTAAACAACACAGAAATTTTTAAGTTCTGTATAAATAAAACAGATTAGATATATATAAAAAACTATCTCCATTATAAAATTATAAAATGAAAAAGATAATTTTAGCATCAACCTCTCCAAGAAGGCACGAACTAGCAAAATCAATGGGTCTTGATTTTGAAATAATTCCAAGTAATTATAAAGAAGATATGACCTTGAAATTAGATCCAAAAAAACTTGTGAAGGAATTAGCTTATGGAAAAGCCAAAGATGTGGCAAAAAGATTAAATGAAGGTATAATTATTGGTGCAGATACAATAGTGGTCTACAATGATAAAATTCTTGGAAAACCAAAATCAGAGAAAGATGCTTATGATATGCTAAAAATGCTCTCAGGAAAAACTCATTATGTTTATACCGGAACAGCAATAATAGATCTGGAAACTAAACAAGAAATTATAGACCTTGAAATAACTAAAGTTCATTTTAATGAATTATCAGAAAAAGAAATACAGGGTTATATAAAAACAGGAGAAGCAATGGATAAAGCAGGAGCATATGGAATACAAGATTTAAGTTCAATTTTTGTGAAAAAAATAGAAGGATGCTACTTCAATGTCATGGGATTTCCAATATATAATATTTACAAAAACCTTCAAAAATTAAATATTGACATTTTTGAATATGAAAGATGGAAAAAGAGAAAAGCCTAAGCTTCGGGTTTACTAATTTCTTTAAAGACTCTTTCAATCTCAATCGCAGTTATAAAATCCATATCAGTTACTTTTCCATCTAAATCCCAGCGAGTAAGTTCAAATAAAACTTTTGAATAATTTATCTTTATATCTGGATGATGATCATTTTTTTCAAAAAATGGGGCAATTTTCACAAGAAAATCAACAACCTCTAAAAATCCAGGAAACTTAAATTCCTTACTGATTTTATTATCCTTATAATCCCATCCAGGAAGTTTCTCAAGTCTCTCATTAATCTCCTCAATACTTAAAATATGAATATCATCTCGTACCATAGGCAATTAAAAGAAAACTGGATATAAATAAATTACTTGTCGAAATTATACAATTATATTTTTAATTCAGAATCCAATTTTCTAATAGAATTATAAATTAGATTAGAAACCATTTTTAGTGATTTTTCATTTAAATGTTCAGCATTATCACTTGACTTATGATAATTTGAAAATAGTGGAGCTTCAGAATAAGCCTGTCTAGAGATTAAAGAAAGATTTGAATTTGGCAAGGAAAGATATTTTGCAGCTACTTTTATATCCTCATCACTAATAGTAGTAATACAAAAAGCATCTTTGATGCCAGCTTGATTAAAACTATAATGGTCCCCTGAATTATTAAGTATTTTCCTTATATCTGGAAATCTAAAACAAGGAATCATATCTTGTTTACAAACACATTCAAAAGTTTTTATTAATAGTCCTTCAGATAATAAATCATCAGACCATAAAGCGATTTTATCTCCCAAACCAACCATTTCCATATTATAGACTCCTATAAGACCCTCAGTACCTTTTGCTCGAACATAAGCTCTAGAACCAACAAGTCCTTTTTCTTCTTCATCAAAAAATAATCCGCGAACGCCAATGTTTTTTAAAGGATCATTATTAAACCTTTTTAAAATATCAAGTGTAACTGCAACGGCAGTAGCATTATCATTTGCACCAGGACTTCCAGGGACAGCATCAAAATGACTTGAAACTCCTATCTCTTTTTTAGATCCAGAATTCACAATTACATTTCTTCCACTAGAGTATATTTGAACTTCAAAACCCAAATCAAATCTTTCAAGATAATCACAAACCATTTCAAATCTGGCAAAATTAGAGAGTCCCTCAAAATTCCTAACTATATCAATTAAGCTCATCCTGAAATTTAACCTTAAATTATTTTTAAACATTTAGGAGATATAAGAGCATATTAAAAAGTATAAAACCTTAAGTTCTCAATTGTATAAATTAACTATTTATGTTCTTCTATAATCCCAAAAACAAGTATCTGTAACTAATTTATACAGAGTACAAGTTAATCTTGCTTCGCGAGATAGCTTTTTAGTCTTATCAGAAAATTAGCAATTTTAATCCAGAGTGAATCTGGCTTAAAATTACCTATTTTAGTCGAATTCACTTCGAATAAAATGGCTATCATGACTATTTTATACGAAAGTATAAAATATATACTATAAATTACCTAGTTATATTTTTCTACAGTCTTGGAAAGAAAGTTTATAACCTTCAGGACAACCACAAGTGGCTGCTTTTTTTAAAAGCTCTCCATCATAACAATAATAGGGTTTTTTGACAGAGCACTGATCATAAGGAGTTCCATCATTACATTTGTGAGTAGTAATGCTAGAATACCCTTCAGAAATTTTTGATTTCATTGAACCTAAAAAATTCAAATTAAAATGAGGTTTATAGTAAAAATATAAGGAAAACAAATCTAAAACTAAAATAAGTATAACAAGAATTACAAGAACTCGAGTGTATTTATTTTTTACTTTTAGATTTTTTTTAGCTGGCTTTTCAAAAATTTCTTCTTTCTTAACTTCTTCTCTGGAACTTTCTTTTAAAGCATCTTCCTTAAGTTCCTTTTTTAATTCTTCTTTAATTTCTTTTTTAAGTTCAGCTTTTAAATCTTCATCAAAAAAGTCGCTCAAATTAACCTTCTTTTTTCCTCTTTCTACCATGGGTAAAATAAACCTGGAAGTTATTTAAAGATTATTGGAGTTAAACATATCTTTATTGTAATTACTAGGGCTTGATGAATAAGGAAAAAATAAAGTTTCAAATCAAAATTAATTGGATTCTAAATCAATTCAAGGAAAAAAATATAATTTTTTAACAATCAATCCCCAGATTTAAATAACCTCCAGAAACCTTATTAAATCTGCTTTTTCTTTAGTTTTAATGGCAGAACAAATAAAAAACGCAATGATAGGTCTTGAGATTCATGGCTATTTGGAAACAAAAGAAAAGTTATTCTGCAGATGCAAAAATTTCCATGATATGAAGCAAATTAAACCAAACACAAATATCTGCCCTATTTGTACAGGCCAGCCAGGTTCAAAACCAATGCTACCAAATAAAGAAGCAATAGATAAAATTTTAGAAATAGGTTTGATGTTGAATTGCAAACCAAACCTTATTGAAAACAAGAAACCGTTGATTTTTCAAAGAAAACATTATAACTGGCCAGACATGCCAACAGGTTATCAAAAAACCATCTCAGGAGCACATTCAACGCCCTGTGTAGAAAATGGAAATTTTTTAGGAATAAGAATTACAGAAGCGCATTTAGAAGAAGATCCTGCAGCATGGAATCCTGAAACAGGAAAAATAGACTATAATCGTGCAGGAGCCCCTCTAGTTGAAATAGTAACTGAACCAGACTTTACATCAGCACAAGAAGTAGAGACCTGGCTAAGGCAGCTTGTTTTAACACTATCGTATATAAAGGCATTAAATAAAGATGCTGGAATAAAGGCAGATGTAAACGTTAATATCAAAGGAGTCTCAAAAAGAGCAGAAATAAAAAATGTTAACTCTATAACTGAAATAGTACGTGCAATTAATTCTGAACTTGCAAGACATACACTGGAAAAGCCAAATACACAAGAAACAAGGAGATGGAATTCAGAGAAAGGCAAAACAGAGCTAATGAGATCAAAAGAAAATGCTGCAGACTACAGATTTATCCCAGATCCAGATCTTCCGGGAATAAAAATAACTAAAAAAAGAGTGGAGGAAATTAAAAAATCCCTGCCAGAGTCTCCTATGCAAAAATTAGAAAAAATAATAAAAAAACATAAAATCAATAAAATTGATGCAGAGGTCTTAATTAAAAATCTAGAAATAGCAGAATTATTTGAAAAAGTTATTGAAAAAATATCTCCCCAAATTGCATTGTCATGGATTACAGTTGAATGGCTTTCAGTTCTCAATTATAATAAAAAAACAATGGATGATGTTGAAATAAATCCAGACCACATAATAGAACTCTTAACTTTAATTGAAAAAAATAAAATAACTCCTTTAAAAGCAAAAGATATCTTAAGAAAATTTATACCAAAATCTTATAGTCCCAAGCAAGAGGCAGAGTCACAATCATCAATAACAAATGAAACTGAATTAAACAAGGTAATAGATGAAGTTTTGAAAAAGAACGAAAAATCAGTAAACGATTTTAAAGCAGGAGAGATAAAAGCCCTCAACTTTTTAATCGGCCAGGTAATGACTGCAACAAACAAGCGTGCAGATTTTGTGACAATTAAAAAAATATTAGAAAAAAAATTGAAATAAAAATAAAAAAATAATAAAAAATTATTTCTTTTTCTTAGGCTTATCAGATTCACAAGTACAGTGACCAGGAACAATAAATAAAATTATTGCTTTAATTATTAATAATACTGCAATAACTACCCAGATATCATATTTCAAATAAACTTGATTTATGATAAAAACTATACCTACAATTAACAATTTTAAAGCCCACATCCTTGAGTTACAACATTCACACATTTTAGCACCTCCTTTATAAGAATAGCTAAAAGGTTTATTTAAACCTTTGTTAAAAAATCTAAGATTTTTTTACACTTAAAACTCTTCCATTGCCAGTGTATTGTCTAAATCCATAATTAGAAAGATTTGCAGGCAAACATGCAATAGGATTCTGAAAATCAAAAGTATTTTGCAAACGTCCTTTTGGAGTATATTCCCGAACAATAACATCTCCTGTTTTTGAATATATTCTCATTTTGTCTTCATTTTTATTAGCATACAAGCTGTTTCCAAGTCCAAGTCCTTGAATGAAAACAGGATAACCATCATTTGCAGCGATTTGATCAAGATCAGGTCTGCTAAGATTTTTTCCAATAACTTGATTTCGTTTATAAGATTTTTTAGCCATGAAACTTGAGTCAGAGAAAATCATTTATAAATCTTCCTAGAGTTGTGCAGTGTCAAGAATTAAATGATATGAGATTTTAACTTATAGAAAAATCCCTTATTTTTATTTGCTCCCCCTAATTATTGAGGGGGAGAAAGAGAAAATAAGATAATAGTTAATTGACTTGTAGGAGCAATATAGTAGAACTGCACAATAGAACTAAAGAATTAAAGCTTATTTATTTTTTCAATGTATTTGTAATCTTTTGAGATGAGTCTCTTGATCAACAGATGTATAAGATAAATAATTAATGCCCCAACTAAAATCATTGCAAGAAGTCTTTCACTTCCCCTCATTATTTTTAAAAGTTCAGCAAATCCTCTTCCAGCAAGCCATCCAGAAGTAAGCATTAAAGAGCCCCAGATAATTAAAGAAATAAAATCATAAAGAATAAATTTTTTGTATCTCATTCCACTAACACTATAATAAAATATACTTGGAATTCTTGTTCCCCAAACAAATTTAGTAATTATCAAATAGACAAGAGATCTTTTTTTATGAATAAGCTTGATTTTTTGATCCATTTTATTTTCTGGAAAAAATCTGGTTTCAATATATTTCCCAAACTTGGATTTTCCAATAATAAAAACAACAGAATCAAAAATTAAAACTGCAAAGACTCCAACTGAAAATACAATCCAGAAATTTATAATTCCCCTTCCAGAAAGTATTGCAAAAAAAACAAGCATCTCTTCACTTACAAGGGCAACTAAAAAAGTGATAATATAGGGATGGGTTTGTAATAATAGCGTAAGATCATTAAAAATATTGTATATCATACAAATTAAAGTTGAGAGAGATTTTTAAAGGTTAGGAATAAATAAAATAAGGCATTTATTTGAATCTTCTCATGCAATAATCAACCAGCTCTTCAGCTTCTAAAACTCGGTTTTCAGTTTCAGTCCTTATAATAAAAGTTTTTTTTCCTGCAAGTTCTATAAATACTCTAAAATCACTAGGCTTTATTTTAATATTGCAGATTATTTTGTCTCCAGAATCCATAAAACCTATAATAACATAGTTATTCAAATGATTGTATATTCTTGAAGGGAAATAAGGTCTTATAATATCATCGATTATCATTCTCTTATAACCATCCTTGGAACTGTCTTTTCCAGTATTTTTGAGTTTTTTCATATCTTCATTAACTCCGACAATTTCAATTTCATTCGTGCCTTTTTTCTCCTTAACTCCTATTAAAAGATTTCCACCATCAGCATTGAGAAAAGCGGCAATAGATCTCGCAATTATAACTTTTGATGCTTTTTGTTTAAATGTGTGCAAATCAAGTGATTTTGATTCCCTTATTTCATTATCAGTATAATTAAGGCTCCAAAGAGAACTTGATTTAAATTCAAAATTAAAGCTCTCTCCCTTATTTATCCACTCTTCAATTTCGTTTGATTCTTTAGTTGAGTCCTTGTTAATCTTAAGTATTTTTTGAACTCTTCCAATTTCCCCATTTTTAAGTCTCACCATAATTCCCTTTTCATGAAACTCAGTTCTTGAGGCAAGATCTTCAATAATTCCCTTAGAAATTTTATTACTACTAGTCAGAATCTCAACATCCATGCCTTTTTTTATATTTTTAAGATACTGATTATCCATAAGTCCAAGATAATGTCTTGATTTTATAAATTTGACTTACCACACAAGAATGCTAATAAGTTGCTTACTTGACTTTCCTGTAGATACCAAGGTTTATTAATAGAAATTTTCTTTTTAAATAAAAGAGGGAAAAAATGTTTTACATACCAATTTTAGGAGCTTTTTTAGAAGCATCAGGAATGATAATAGAAAAAAAGACACTTAAAAAAAAGAATATAAATTATAAGAATTATACAATTTACAGTTTTTTAGCAATTGTTATTGTAATGATCCCATTTCTGTTCTTCTTTTGGAAGTTAGACCCTGGAGCATTTGAAATAAAAAATATACTCATTTTTCTTTCAATATCTATAATTGCACTAATCGCAAACCTTCTTATTTTTTACTCACTCAAAAGAGAGAGTCTTGGAGAATTTGAACCAATTGCATTAATGCAGCCGTTATTTACAATACTTCTTGCATTTATTTTAAGCTTTTTTTTAAAAGTTTACTCAAATGAGAATAATCCAGCAATACTCGTCTTGGCACTAATTGCAAGCGTAACTCTAATAATTACCCATATGAAAAAACATCACCTGAAATTTGACAAGTATATAATTTCAGCGCTTATTGGTGGTTTCCTTTTTGCAGTAGAACTAGTACTCTCAAAAATGATTCTTGAATACTATTCATCATGGACCTTTTATTTTCTAAGATGTGTTGTCATACTAATAATTGCTACTCTAATTTTTAGACCAAGTTTTAAAAAAATAGATAAGCAAACACATTATTTTACCTGGATAACAGCATTTATTTGGATATTTCAAAGATCAATACTTTATTGGGGTTATGAAAATCTGGGAATAATTTATACCACAATAGTGCTTTCAATACTATCTCCAATACTAGTATTTGTATTTGCAAAGATATTTTTAAAAGAAAAAATAACCAAAAAAGAAGTGATTTCTGCAGTGGTTATAGTAGCTTGTGTGATCTTTGCCTCATTAATTGGAAAGTAAAAATAAATCAGGTCATTAAAAAGCTTTATTAAAATTATCTTCAATCTCCATTTCAACTTCACCTAAACTCATCTTCTTTATTTTTGCAATCATCTTATAACTTTCAACTATATTTGCAGGTTCATTATTATGCATTCCCCTTACAGGATGTAAAAATGGACTGTCTGTCTCACATAAAAGATTAGATAAAGGAACTTTCTCAATTATTTTTTGAAAATGTTCTGAATTAGTAACATTAGTTGGAATTGTAATCATCCAATTATTCTTAATAATCCTCTCAACTAGTTTAAAATTCCCATTAAAACAATGCATGATTACTTTTTGGCATTTATTTTCCTCAAGTATTTCAATAACTTTTTCTTCTGCCTTTCTTGAATGAATAAATAAAGGCAAATCAAGTTCTTTGGAAAGTAAAATAAACAATTCAAGGTTTTTCTTTTGACCTTCAAAGTCAGATGATTCCATTAAATCAATTCCAACCTCTCCAATTGCAATTATCTTCTTTTTATTTTTACGAATAAAATCCATCTGTTCTTTTATTTCATTTTCTTCAAGTTTTAACATATCAATAGGATAAATTCCAAGAGCAACCTTAATTTCAGGATACTCCTCACTTAGTTTTAATGCAAGTTTCATTGTATCAAAATTAACAGAATTATAAACAATTATCCCAACTTCTGCTTTTCTTGCCATTCCCATTACAGCGGGAATATCTTTCAAAAGTTCCAAGTGGCAGTGAGAGTCTATAAACATAAAAAAACAAGATATAACAAGTTTTTAAAGAGTATTATAAGTTCAAGATATTATAATCTATAATATTGAACTTCGTAAGAACTTCTTTGTGGAGAATCTGTAATATTTGGAGCATGAACATTTCCTGCACAATAAGCGTTAGCCCCTCTTGGTGCATGTTCTTCTATTGCTTGTTCATCCTTAATTCCATCCCTTTCCAGATTGCAAACTAAAAAACCAGTTGGAAAACCAATTGGCGTTGGAAAAACTACTCTGCTGATATTATGAAAGTCGACAAATCTTTCTTTATGTTCCTCCCAGATTATTCTTTGAAGTGCCATGAAAATTAAAAAAAATTTAACTTAATAAACATGACTGTAATCAAGAGATATATTAAAATTAAACGAGCCTGCTAGGAATTGAACACTTCATCTTCGTAAGAAGTGAAGTTGCCAGGGATTTAAGAAAAATCTCTGAGCACTTTCAATTCCTAGTTCATTATAACGAGCCTGCTAGGAATTGAACCTAGATCACCTGGGCCGAAACCAAGTGTTCTATCCATTGAACTACAGGCCCCTATTTCAAATAAAGTAAAAAATTAGAATTAATAAGATTATGGGTTACTACTAAAACTTCCTAATCTTGATTTCTGTTGAAACTTTTCCTCATTTCATCAGACTTATAAGCATAAGCAATTGCCATTTCTTTACTTATCTTGCCAGCTCCAACTAATTGCTGGAGTCTTGCATCCATGGTTATCATTTTTCCTGCTCTTCCAGTCTGAATATCACTTGTCAACTGATGATATTCTCCTTTTCTCAAATGATTTCTTATAGCTGCAGAATACCCTACATTCATCACTTCCATTGCAAGAGTTCTTTCCCCACCTTTTTCATAAGGCAAAAGTTGTTGTGAAAGAACATACTCTAAATTAGCTGAAAGTGAATCTCGAATATTATCATGATCATTTGCAGGAAACATATTTACATATCTCATAACAGTTTCTTCAGCACTTTTTGTGTGAAGTGTTGAAAAAACTAAATGTCCAGTAGCAGCAGCTTCAAGTGCTTTTTCAGCAGTTTCAATATCCCTTATTTCTCCAATGAGAATTACATCAGGATCCTGCCTTAGACAATATTTAACTCCATCCCCAAAACTTAAAACATCAATCCCAACTTCTCTTTGAGAAATCATGCTCTTTACAGGGGAATATTTGTATTCAACAGGATCTTCAATTGTGATTATATGGTCTCCTCTTGTCTCATTTATTTTTTGTATAAGCGAAGCAAGAGTTGTTGTTTTTCCAGAACCAGTAACTCCAGTAACTAAAACAAGTCCTCGTTTAAGATTAATTATATCATTCCAAACCTCATAAGGAAATCCAATTGTCTCTACATTCCTTATTTCCCTTGGAACAACTCTTAATGCTAAATAAGGATGTCCATCAGCCATTGCAGCATTTGCCCTAAATCTCCTGGTTTCCCCATTTTGAGATTTATATTCAATAGAAAAATCAGAATTATTAGTCTCACTAAATTTTACAGACTTTGCATCACCCATAAGGTTTCTTGCAATTAAACTAATTCCCTCAGCATCTAATTCAACAGTTTCATTTAAACGAACAAGTCTTCCGCCAATCCTTAAAATAGGTTTGTAGCCAACTTTTAAATGCAAATCAGAAGCATTTCTTTCAATTGCTGAATTAAGCAGCTTATCTATCTGGGGATTAGCCATCTAAAATCTTAAAGTTTTTTGTTTATAATTATTTGTGTCAAATATTATATAGGATCCTATTGTAAATCCTTATCCTAAAAGATTTAAAAAGAATAAATTACCTGTATTATTATAAAAATGACAGATAAAAAAACAAAGGGAAAAAAAGAACTGGGAATAACAGCTGAAAAAGATGATTTTTCAGAATGGTTCTCTCAAATTATGTTAAAAGCAGATCTCGCAGATTATACCGAAGTTTCAGGCTGTATTGTCTTTAAGCCAAGCTCTTATGAAATCTGGGAGAAAATAAAAAATCTTGTAGATATTGAATTTAAAAAAGTAGGGGTAAGAAATTCCTACTTTCCATTATTTATTCCTGAAAAATATCTAAACAAGGAAAAAGAACATGTTGAAGGTTTTTCACCCGAAGTTGCATGGGTAACACAAGCAGGAGATACGCAACTAAATGAAAAATTAGCAGTAAGGCCAACATCAGAAACAATAATGTACCCTTCTTATTCAAAATGGATAAGATCCTGGAGAGATTTGCCCTTAAAATTAAATCAATGGAACAATGTAGTAAGATGGGAATTTTCTCATCCAGTTCCATTTTTCAGAACAAGAGAATTCTTATGGAATGAACTTCATACAGTTTTGTCATCAGAAAAAGAAGCCTTGGAAGAGGGAAAAGAAATTCTTGAAATATATGATAAAGTATGCAGGGAAAATCTTGCATTATATGGACTAGCAGGCAAGAAAACAGAAAGTGAAAAATTTGCAGGAGGAGTTGCTTCAACAAAACTTCATTATATCCTTCCAAGCGGAAGAGTAATAGAAGGTCCTTGTTTTCATTATGACGGTCAAAATTTTGCAAAAGCTTATGATATAAAATTTTTAAATAAAGAAGGAAAAGAAGAATACGGATATCAATGTACCTATGCAATTACAACTCGAATGCTTGGAACAATGTTTGCAACTCATGCTGATGAAAAGGGTTTAGTTGTTCCACCAAAACTTGCTATAAATAAACTAGTAATAATTCCTATATTTTCAGGAGATAAAGAAGAAGTAATAAAAGAAGCAAAAAAAATAGCAAAAGACTTAGAAGATTACTCTCCGATACTCGATCTTGATGAAGAAAAACGTCCGGGATTTAAATTCAATGAGTATGAATTAAAGGGAATTCCATTAAGGCTTGAAATAGGCCCAAAAGACTTGGCAAAAAAAGAAGTAATAATTGCAAGAAGAGACACTGGAAAAAAAGAATCTATAAAAATTTCTGAAATAAAAAAACAAGTTCCAAAGATTTTAGAGGAGATGCAAAAGAATTTGCTTGAAAAATCTAAAAAATTATTTGAAAGTAAAATTGAAAAAGCAAACAGTTTAGAAGCTCTAAAAAAAATAATTGAAAATAAAAAAGTGGGAATTGTACCCCTTTGTAAAAATCCAGAATGTGAAGACTCTATGAAATCAGAAACAAAGGGTGCAAAAGCTCTTTTCATCTCTGAAAAAGATAAAATAAAAAACGAAAAATGTATAATTTGTAATAAACCTGCTGCTTATTTTATTTATGCAGGAAAAACCTATTAATTTTCTCATTGATTACAAGAAGTTTTCACAAAGATTTATATATCTTAAAAAGTAAAATTCTCGATGACAAATTATAGGGAACTTTCTACAATTGAAATAGCAAGCCTATATCTTAATGGAGACTATGAATTTCCGCTGTTAAAAGAACAAACTTATGCAGATTTAAGGATATTGAGAAGATTAAATACCTCTGATGAAAATTTATTTTTAAGGGAAAAATCTTTTTCACAATTAAAATCAGAAGCACTTGAATTATTATCTGATATTGAAGAACCAGATTCAGATGAGATCTTAAGACAAATGGGATTTTGTGATAGCACTGATAAAAGATGTTGTATAAACAGAAAAACAAGATAATTGTTTTTGGATTTATTTAAAAAACAACAAAACTTAAATATTCTACATCTCCAGATATAAATTAATAAAAATGATATCCAAAAACTTTAAAATTGGAACACTTGGAAATGAACTAAATTATATAGAGCCAACAATTGAAGAACTACAGCAAAAAGGACTTCCAGAATACCTTTTTATTGAAGATCTAGATCCTGCATATAAAGAATTAGAAAGATCTAGAAATCACTACAATTCAAGAGACATATTTGGAAGATTATTCTCTGGAAATTAAATATTAGTTATAAAACTATTTTTCCAGCTTTTTTGATATCTTGAATAATAAGACTATTTCAAAAATAAATGCAATTAACTGAATTAAAAAACCTATAAAAGCAATATAAGTTGCTCCTGCAACTATATTAAGAATTCCAGAAGTTTTTGCATATTTTACATTTTTACCCAAATTTAAAAGACCTATTCCCCATAAAATAGAAAGTATTCCAAGAATTATTGAAATCGCAATCCAGGTTATAATAAAAGCTATGACTACCAGTTTTTCTTGTTCAGGAGTAAGATTACTCAAAAGATTAGGATTACTTGAATCTGCACTTGAAATAATTGTATTAATAGAAGAATCTGCAGCAGATACTGGTTTAATCATTTTGAGAATAGTTCCAACAAAAGAAGATAAAAGTAAAAGAACTATGAGTACAATAGTTATCCAAGACATAACAACAAGTAATTTCGACTTATATTTTCTTCCAAGTATAATAAATCCATATGTGAAAAATATTGATAAAACTAATTCTATCCAGCCAATCAAAACAAAAAAACCATTTAAAAAAGTACTCTCAACATTATAATAAGTAGTAACCTGAGAAATTATATTTGAAACTATTGCAATTATTAATAGTGCAAGTCCTGCATAAGCAGCAATTTTAAGTGGCCTCTTTATCATGTTTAAATGTTTTTTTAGTTGCATGGCATTTTTAACAGCCAGAAACTAAATATTTCTTGATGTTTAAATTAATAAAAACTTGTTTATAAAGTTTTATTTTATAAAATAGCGAATTTCTTCAAGATAAAATCAGGAGCAGACTTATTTTTAATATAATACCTCTGTCTTTCAAGAGGTAAAGTTCTAAACTGGTCCACTATTTTTCTGCAATTCTTACTGCCGCATTTACATTTCATTGTCCAAAGAATCCCTCCGGAATCTTCTATTTTTTTACGGTTATCATCCATAGTAGTTGAATAATCAAAAGTTATCTCTTCTCCAGGTTTTATATCTTTTAAAGCAATAAGCTCATTCCTGCCCCTTAAAAATGAATTAGGATCACAAGAGTGATTAGCACTTCTGTAAGGTTCATCAAGATCAATATACATTTCATGATCAACTCCCAAGGGATCTGATCCTTTTTCAAATCCATTATCAATTCTTCCAATCATTTCATCGATATCAATTAAATCTCCTTCCATAAAACAAATTGTCTCTCCTTTTTTTATTTCTTTTTGAGCAAAAAGTCCTTTTCCAGAAATATTTGACCGACATGATTTAATTTTGTTAACCATAATTAAAATATAGAAGATATTATTAAATTTTATCCTTTGCAAAAGTCTTTGCAACAATCAACGGAAAAAGTATTGTTGCATCGCCAAATACTTTTATCGACTCTGAATCAGGTTTTATTTTTCCCCAAGAAACAGCCTCATCAGGCCGAGCCCCAGCATCACTTCCATCCCACTCCTGCCCAGAGTTAATATAAACTGCATAATCAGTTCCGTTTCTCATCATATTTGCATTATTTATATGATGTTTTACAACTCCTCCTCCAAGAATTATAATTCCTGTTTTCTTTTGAACAATAGTAAATTCATTCATATCATGAACGTCTCCTGCAATATCAAGTTTAAAATCAGGATGCTTATACATAAAAAAATGAATCATATCTCCAATACTTCCATCAATTATTGCAGGACAGTAAACCCTCATATCATTTTTATAGCACCAGTAATAAATACTGTTTTCATTATTAATCTCTTTTCCTAAAACCTTGATAAATTCAGACACACTAATTATTTTTCCGGTTTTTTTCTGTTCTTCATATAATTTTTCAAGAATTGGAGTCATAAATTCTTCAAACTCGCAATATCTTGCATTTGGAATGTAAATATTTCCTGCTCTGTTCACTCCTTTTTTATTGAGCAGTTCTCCAGAAGCACTAAACTCCCCAAGTTTAAAGTCACCAAGGCATTTTATTATATCTTCTTCAATACCTCCTGCAGTTGTAACAATGACCTGAACTTTTTTATGCTTTGCAAGATACCTAAAAATATCGCGAAGACCAGAAGTTACTAAATTAGAAGTGTATCCAAGATAAATAACTGCGTTATCGCTAATCATTTTTTCAATAATCTTAACTGCACGTGCAAAATGTGTTGCCTGAAATCCAGTTGATCCAAAACTTTCAAGAAGTTTATCATAATTAATCCCATTATCAAAGTCATAACCTTTGATAGAAAGTCCTTCTACTTCTTCTGAATCAAAAAGTACATTTTCTCTTGCTGATTCTTCTGTATTTTTGTTATTTTTTTGCGTTTTCATAGAAATTCAAAGAAAACAACCATATAAAAAACTATCTTCTTTTAAAACAATATCTCTGAATAAGATCCTTATCATCTATTTTTCTTTTAAATGAAAAAAAGTATAAAAATCTCCTGTGCAAAATATGCTGCTGGAAAATAGAGATAAAAAATAAGCGAATCTATAAAATTAAGGATTTCTATTCTCCAAGTAATCTGTCAATATTTTCCTTAAATCTTGGAAGATCTGAAACAGACATCTTAGCTCCTGTTGCTTTCTCATGTCCGCCACCACTAGCGCCCTCAATTCCAGAGAGAGCATCAAGAGTAAGTTTTCTTATATTTCCTTTTCCACGAAGAGAAATATTTGCAATGTCTCCGTTAATATATACAACAACAATTGCAGTCTTGTCTGGATACTCATAAATAAGTTGATTTGCAAGATTCCCGCTTAAACTTAAATTACCTCCATACTGAAAATAAATCAGCTTTTTTCCTGCAAGCTCCCTTGCCTTTTCCATTAAAGCCTGATATTTTGAATTAATCTCATTGTATCTCTTCAAAATCTGTTTTGTTTTTAGATTTTCTTCGAGTATGTCCATAGGACCACTGGCTTTCATCATAAACTTAGTCATGCTAACAACATTAGTAAGAGTATCTTTAAGCGAAAAATCAAGTATTCTTGCAATTCTGCCTATCTCAGATTTATATAATAAATCAAATGCAGATTTAGGACTTTCTTTTGCAAGGTCAGGATAAGTCTTGTAAAATTCAGGGTAAAAATCAGGAATATAACAATCGCTTATATTTCCAATAACTGCAAGCCATGCATCTTCTTTTCGGTTTGCGATTTTATAAGATAAATAAGAAACAGGTTCATTAGTCTTATCATTTAAAAAAGGATTATAATAATAAACATCAGAATCCTCAGGAGGATCAACCTGATGGTGATCAATCCATACAACAGGAATATTGTCTTTTTTTGCTTTCTCTAAAAATTCTTTTGAAACAGCAGGCTTATCTAAAATAAATATATAATCCGATTTTAATTCAAGGACTTTCCGATAATAACTAGGATTGAGTTCAGGAAAAGACCTTATAATTACTCCCTTGCCACGACCAATAAACCTAGAGAGTAAAAGATAACTAGTAAGACCATCATTATCATTATCAAAGAAAAACAAAGGATTCTGTGCCTTTTCAAGATGTTCTCTTATTTCCTCAATCTGTTTTACAGTTAACATAGATAAAAACCAGGATTGAACAATATATAAATTTTTATCTTCTACAGCTTTGGAACAAATCCACTTTAATCTAAAATTACTATTTTTTCGAGTTTAAACAAGAGGATAAATTATAGAATTAAATCTTCTTCCCAACCATTATATGTTCTCTTAAGGTATTAAGTTCTTTTATTAAATAACCTGCATCTTCCTTAACAACTCTCTCAAGTGCATCCTTATCTGAATTAAATACCCCATCAAGATTCTTAAAATGTTTTATTAAACTCTCAATTTCGCTTTTCGCCAAATGAGTTTTATTTAGTAAACGATAACCTCTAGGAGTAACTCCTGTATCAAGGGACCTTGCAAATAAAACTCTTGCAATATTATCTAAATCCAAAAGTTCGTCAAAATTCAGGCTGTCAAAAAAAGGCCTTACTCTTGATGGCCTTGTTATATAATCCCTTATTATGAAATCTTCTTTTTCTTCAATTCCGCGAGTAAGTTCTCTCATTCTCATTCTTAAAATTATTCCATCTTTTCCAAGTTCAACCAGATACTCATTAATTATATTTGTCATTTTCCTAATCATTTCAAGTCTTTCAAGAATAGTACAAACATCTGCAATAGAAACAAGATTAGTAACTTCTAGTACATTTAGGTTTGTTATAAGTTCATTAAAAACTTCTATTTGTTTTTCAAGAATCTGAAGTGTCTCAGTTGCTCTTCTTAAAAGTTCATGTGTGCTTTGAAGAACATATCTTGAGTTCCCATAATATATGCTGATAGTTCCTCTTCTTTCAGAAACTGCAATTACAAGACCATTGATTTGTTTTGCAGTTCTTTCAGCAGCCTGATGTCTGGTTCCAGTTTCAGAAGATTCAAACTCCATACTTGGAACAAGAAGAGTGTTTGCATGGAGTATTTTTCTAAAATCTTCAGAAAGAATTATTGCTCCATCCATTTTGGCAAGTTCAAATAATTTTTTAGAACTGAACTTGCAATTAACATAAAATCCTCCTTTAAATACATTAAATGTATTTGAATTGCTAATAACAATGAGTCCTCCCATACCACTTACAACAATATCATTCAATGCCTCACGAAGCCCTGTTCCAGAACTTAGCTTCCTTAAAATATCTGCCTTTGTTATTGTCTTCTCGTTTTCACTCTCTTTTACTTTTATCTTTGGAACCTCAATTATACCGTTCTCATTTAGATAACCGTTTTCAAATCCGTTAACCATATAACCTCTTTTATTATGCACTAAAATTAGCAAATACCATATTTAAATTTTTATGAACTGCAATAAACTGTTAATTTTTTGAGTTTGTAACTTACAAATTAAACCAAATGCTTTATATAACCAGTCGTGTCGTTTGACAAAACCAAATATTTAAGGTTAAAACGATTAAGTTAATGTCTTTCCGAGACACTAGTTAGATAATAATCTTTACAAAGAGTAAATCTTGTTAAAAAATTGTTTTTTACTTAATTTACTTAAGGAAAAAACAACTAGATTCAACTATTTTATACAGAGTATAAAATATATACTAAATTTGATTAAATTCATAAAAAAACTCTACTAAAAACTTTAGTCAATAGCAGCAGGAACAGCAACCCCGCCGGATTTGCTAGAATATAAAATAGGATAATTAACACTCCTAGGATAACCCAAATCAAGACTATTGAGTTGGCTCAAATTTACAAGATCATTTGCCTTTATATTGGTCTGTGAAATAGTATATAAAACATTATCCATAAACAAACTTCTCTGTATTTGAGAGCTGTAATCAAAATAAGGTCTAAAAGAAGTTCCACCTGGAAAACTATCTATTTCATAATCTGAATAAACAACTCCACCATAGCCCGTTGCATTTGTTCTCCACTGAGAAAGCCCATTTAGTACATTAAATTTAATCCATATATTTCCAGAGCTATCTTTTCTTTCAGCACCTAAAGGTTCATCCTTAGCAGGACCTAGTTTCTCAAAGCCAGTCTCGTTATTATGAGTTATCTTTCCCCTAACACTTATTTCATTTGCATTGACATTTAATACATAAGCACCCTGCCAAATTTGCTCGCTTTCTTCATAACTTCCCCACTGATAAGTCCTATTGACAACTCTTGTTTCTGACACAGGAATTACAATTATGCCCTTTTCCTTGTCAAATAAAAATGCCTTGTGATCATATAAAGCAGGACTATCTGTTCCCCTCTCTCCAATTATTACTTTTGACACTTCCTTAGGATTTTCAAAATCACTTACATCAAACATAGAGATCTTAAGTCCAAGTATTGCAGTATAATAAACAGCTCCAGCACTATGAACCTTGTCAGCATCAATACTCTCATTAACATCTTTTCCAATTCCAATAATATGGGTCTCATCATAAGGATGTAAGTAATCAGAATATCCTGGAATTTTTAAATAGCCTAAAACCTTAGGATTTTGAGGACTAGTTAAATCAATTACAAATAAAGGATCAATACTTTTAAAAGTAACTATATAAGCTCTATCTCCCAAAAATCTTACAGAGTAAATCTTTTCTCCAGGAGCAAGATTTTCAACAGTTCCAACAACTTTTAAATCAGAATCTAAAACATAAACATTATTTCCACTATTTCCTTGCCAACTCTCCCCAGTTGTTGTTGCAGCCCTGAAATATCCATTATATTCATCCATCGAAAACTGATTTAACAAATGTCCAGGAAAATCTCCTGAACCCAAATAAGTTATTTTATCTTTGTCAATATTAATCTTATGAACAACAGTCTTTTCACTTTCTTTTGCAAGTTTTAATTGAAAATCTTCAAGAGCTTTCTGTAACTTGCTATCAAAGTTAGATTTTTCTTCTCCCTTAAGGGAATTTGAATAATCAACAATAGCTTCCTGTATCTTAATTTGTTTTTCATAACCAGATATTCCAGAAACTAAAATTTCATTTATTTTTTCTTTTAAAAAATCTGGAACAATTGGCAAATAAACATCATTAACCTGAAGATTAAAATTGTCTTCCCAACTGAGTCTTTTTTGATAGGTAATATAAATATTATTAAGTGAAACATATTGAGTCTGGCTTGAACCTAAAAGATAAACTTCACTATTTACTTCATTGCTATTAACATTTATTGCACTTATTGTGCTAAATGCATAATTATTATCAGGATAATCAAAATAATACACACTAGAAAGTGGGATAGACTTTGAAACTCCATTTATACTATAATAGGGAATAGGTTGATCATAATTTGCATATTTTGAACTTATAAGATAGACATAATCATTAATCATTCTTGAATCAGTGTAACTGCCATCAAAACTCATATTTTTTTCAAGTATAGGATTTTCACGGTCCTTGATATTATAAATATAAACAAATGTTCTTTGTTCTCCATAACCGCATCCTAGACATCGAACAGAACTAGCAGACTCTTTAGAATAAGGAATAGTAACATAACTATTTCCAAATACAACGAGTCTGTCCCCATTAATAAATAGATTTTGAGCACTAGAAGCATTAATCTTGCTAAGTATTTTCATATCACCTGCAGGATAAGCATTTACAATTATTATATTATCTCCGCTTAAAGTGTAGATATACTTTCCGTCATTTTTTACAATATCTGCTTCATCAACACCCTCTACCTGAATGTTTGTATGAGAGTATGTTGCAGCACCTGACCCTGCTCCCGAAGAATCAGCAACAGACTCTGCTTTTGCAAGTCCTGCAGTAGGAGCCATCATGCCATTTGCCATTCTATCTTGAGAATAACTACTATAGCCCATATTAGAAGAACTTGCTTTTAAGAAATTCTTGAGTTCATCAATAGAACTAAATTGTTTAATCTCATTAGTTGCTTTATTTTTTTCAATACCGGGATTAGAACTAAAAATTAATATTAAAGCAACTAAAACTGCTGCAATAAATATTACTGGCAAAATAGTCTTTAACTTTGTCATATCAACTCTTTTTGATTTAGGAGATATGATAATATGCTTTTTAGCTAATTTAAACATATCGATTTTTCTTCCTTTAACACTCCAAAAAAAATTCTTTGTCTTTTCTACAAGACCTGATTCAATTAATTTTTTTAAATTATATTCAACTGTATTAATAGGAATAGAAAGTGCAGTCGCAATATCTTTCTCACTTGCCTCCTTTACCTCAGATAAATAATCAATTATCTTCTTACAAGTTTTATTTCCAAGTACTTCTGCAATTTTTTTGGATCTCTCATCATCCATATCCATTAAAATGAATTTATCATCAGACATTTTTTTCTCCTCTCGTAAAAATGTACGAGACTAAAAATCTTTGATTTTTTGGATCAGACATATGGTTATTAGATAAAACCTATATTTAAATGAAGCGAAGACTTCAATAGGTTTTGAACCTACCTCCGGATTTAGGTTTATTAATTATAATAGAAAACAGAAATACAATTACGACCAGTCCTACAAGTTCTACTATTTCCTCGGAAATTAAGCCTCGAATGTTATCCATAATAAATGAAATTGTTTCGATCATAAAATCTAAAACAAAAAATAGTATATAAACATCTCGAAGAGTTCAATTTCATTTGAAGTCAAAAAAGGCATTACTTGAATGCCGAGTCATTAAGAGAGATAGAAATTATGCAAATTGAGAATTAGAATGACATATCAGGTATTAAATAATAAGTATATTTTTACCATAATCTTTATAAATTAGAATCCTTTTTCTAAAAGTATGAACAAGTGGCTAGAAATTTTAATAGGTCTTATCCTAATAGTGGCTGCAGTATATGTCTTCCTGACATTTAGTTCATGGGGTCAGGCAGCACTAACAGTGCTTAAGGGAGGAATTGTCTGGTTTGTAGTATTAATTGGACTATTATTCCTTTTGTTAGGTATAAGTGACTTAAAAGAATAAAAATAATAAGAAAACAAGAATAGACTTCTTACTTGTAAATAGTTATACCCAATTTTTAGATAAATAGTATTTTACAATAATAAATATAAATAGATAATATTTAAGACAAGGCAGGTGATCTAATGTCCTCAACTCAACTATTTGATTCAGAACTTTGTGCAAGATGTAGAGGAAGAGGATTTTGTAAAAAGCCTTGTAGAATTTATTCAAAAATAAAAGATTTTACTACAAAAACAAAGACACATTTTTCAGGTTCTTCACCTCCTGAAATATTTGTTGGAAGATTTGACTACCCTAATATAAGTGCAGGAATTCTAACCCCTGAGAGTCATGAAGAGTCCCAAGAATATAGCATGCCAGAAATCTGGCACAAGAATAAATTCTCAATTGATACAATTCTGACAAACCGATCAAAACTGGTTTATGGAAAATTTAAAACACAGGTAAAAAAAGCAAAACTTAATGATAAACTATTAAAAACAATGCAAGAAGTCTCAATGGCATACAAATCAGTTTCAACTGAATTCTTTCTTAAAAGAGCTCCAAATTACAGGCTAGAAATAAACAAACATCTCCCAATAATTGGAAATCCTGCCCCTCTTGAAAGTGTAAGGCTTGAAGAAAATCCAAAAGTAAAACCTAAAGTAGATTACCTGGTTTCAGATACAGACGCAAAGGCAGTAAATTCGATTCTGGAACTTTACAAATCGCAAATAGAAATTACTAATATAAATAAAATATTATCTGCAGGATTACTTGGCCTAAAGACTCAAAGAAGACTAGTTCCAACAAGATGGTCAATAACAGCAGTAGACGATACAATTTCAAAAAATCTTTTAAAAAAAATAAAATATTACCCTGAAATATCAGAGATCTTGTTATTTAACAGTGAATATAATGGAAATCATTATGAAATACTATTGCTTCCAGATAAATTTTCATTTGAAGTTTTAGAAGCTGAAATTTCAGGCTCTCTCTGGAATCAAACAGGACATGTCTCAGTTATGAAAGATTATGAATTATTTGGTGGAAGACACGAATATGCCTATGAGGTTACAGGAGCATATTATGCAAATCGGCTTGGTCTTTGTGAATATCTTGAAAAAATAAAACGTCAGGCAACAGCAATTTTTATAAGAGAAGTTGGACCTGAGTATTATGCGCCACTCGGAGTTGGAATTCTTCGAGAGATCACAAGAGCCGCACTAGATAAAGAGCCTGAAAAATTCTCAACAATAAATGAAGCATTAGACAAATCGCAAACAAGACTTAGAATTCCTATCTCAACCTGGACAAAAGAATCAATTCTTCTAAAAGAATTTGGAAAACAAAAAAGACTTAAGGAGTGGTTTTAACCAAGCCAAGAAATAAGTGCACCTTCAATTATTCCCGCAACAACCAGGAGTGGAATTACAATAAAAACAAAAACTCTTACTGCATCAACTATCCAAGAAGAAAATTCTCTCCACTTATGTTTTCCATGATAAATAAACAAAAAGAGTCCGAGTCTTATTCCTATAGCAACACTTATCATGATTGCAGGAATCTCAAAAATTCCGTGTGGAAATAACTTCCATAAAACAAATATGCTTTGGCTTGCAGCTGCTTTACTTGCAACAAATCCCAAGACATATCCATTAACAACCAGAATTATTATAGGCGGAATTGCAAAAAGCACTCCAAATAAAAGCCCTACAAACGCACTTTTTATATTATTTGCAATAATATAAGCAATCAGTTGAAAACCAGTTAATCCTTTTGTTTGTTCAATTAACTGCTTAACTAAATCCAGCACCTGTTTTTCAAATAATTTTGGAAAAGCAAATCCAAAAACAGCCAATGCAAAAAACAAAATAAAGGAGAAAATAATATAGGTTTTAAATTGTGCCAAGGATTTAAGCGCAAGTTTAAAATTACCATAAAAAAAATCATTTAAACTGGATTTTTTTTCATTTTTGCTTTTTGCATAATTCACTCTTTTTTTTGCCATATTAATATTAACAAGAACTATATTTTTAAATGTTAGTTGTCAAAAAGAAATTTCTTTTAATTACTAAAATACCTTCTCATCATGTCAGTTTTTTGTTTGTATTTTTTTCTCAAATAAAATCCATAACAAAGTCCTGCAATAAGGCCTCCAAAATGAGCGCTATTTCCAATTGGCAAATCAACAAAAAGGCCAATTAGAACTAATGGAACTATCGCAATAATAGGAAGAAGCCAAAATGGCATTTTTAACGGAAGTGCGATTTTCATCATTTTGGAATTAAATGAAAACATAGAAAATATTGAGATAAAAACATAAACAGTCAGGATAGTATCAAGTATAGGAAGAATACTTGAATTTGGAAAAATACTTGAAAACACTGACTGCAAAATTAATGCAATTACAGGCCCTGCAATAAGATAAACTTTTGTATAAGGAGTTAAAAAAGCAAGAATTCCAAGTAAAGAAAAAATAGCTCCTGATGCTCCTACTGCAAAAATACTTGGGCTTCCAAACAATTTAGCTCCGATTATACTTGCTCCAAAATAATAAGATAAAAATACATATAATAATCCTGCAAATAAGCCTGATAAAATATACAGCCAAAAGAATCTTTTTCTTCCAATTAATTTCTCAACAAAATTTCCAATAAAAAATAATGAAACCATATTCGCAAGTATGTGCCATGCTTCAATATGAACAAACATGCTGGTAAAAACAGTCCAGTAGCTTCCAGAAAAGAACTTATCTGCCTCAAGCCCGACTACAGAAACTATTTTTTCAAGACCAAAAACAGGAATTAAAAAAAGAATAAACAGATAAACAATAACATTAACAAATATTATCCAATTAGTAATACTAAACTTTCTAAAAAATTGGCGAATAGAATTATCCCCAAGTCTCCTTTTGGAATATTTTCTAAGATTATTATCTTCAGATTTAGTCTCGAACCATCTTGCCATGTAAGTCTCCGATTATTTAGAAACAAGAAAAATCAGATCTTCTTTTTCTTGGATTTAGGTTTTGATTTTGCAGGTTTTGGACTTGGAGCTTTTTTTCCAGATTTTTTAATCTCATCCATTTTTTCTTTTTTTCGAATCTCCCTCTTCTTCATTCTTTCTTCTTTCTTTTTGGTTTCTGCTTTTTTGATTTTAATATCTTTTTTCTTTTCAAGTTTTTCTCCTTCAATCTTTCTCTCAGAAATAACAAATTCCATTTCTTTTTTTAGTTTTGCGATATTTTTTTCAAGATCAGTGATAGTATCCTGATTTTGGGATAATTCATAAACCTGTTCGCACTCAGGGCAAACAAAATCATTTATAAGAGCAGTCTCTTCTGCAACCTCTATAGAGCAGGTTTTGCAAAGATAATATCTTTTTTCTTTTCTGTTTTTAAGCTGTGATTCCAACTGCTCAAGTTCCTTCTCAAGATTTTGTTCTAAAAGATTTAAAGACTGATATATATTTAGAGTCCAAAAATAAATATACCATCCTTTTCTCTTGTCTTTTTTTCGAATAAAAGAAACAAGCCCATAATCAGACAATTTATATAATATATTTCTTGTCTGGTTTATAGTTAATTTTAATTTTTTTGCAATTAAAAATTCATTAACATGTTTTTTTCCGATAAGTAAATCTATAATTGGAACTGCCTGTTTGTTAACCAGTGTTTCAACCAAGGATTTTAGAAATTTTACTTGCATTTGTTAAAGACCATGAACATTTTAAGACATTAATCGAAACTGCTCTTTTAATATCTTTCTATAGTTATTGTTACTTAAAAATTTAACTAAATGGAAAATAAGGGTTAATTTAATAATCCAAACAAAGATTTAAATATATATTATTAATCATATATGTAATATAAGAGATTTTATAGATAAATAATCATATGTCTCGACTATAAATAAGAGGAGATTACAAATGCCATGGTTTAATAAAAAAGGTGAAGAAACTACTCTTCCAGAACTGCCTGATCTTCCAGAAATTCCAGGATCAAATGATAAAGCTATTTTTGGAGAAAAGTCATTAGAACCAGAAATTTCTCATATAGAAACTACGCCGCTTCCACCTCTTCCAGGATCTCAAGGTCAAGATCAAATAAAACAGGCCATCAATAAACCTGAAAACGAATTGCAGAAATCCAAATTTGCTCCGCTTCCACCTCCAAGAGAATATGAGCCAAAATCTCCTGAAATTAAACCTGCTCCAGTAAAAATGAAAATAGAAGAGCCACCAGCATCAAGAGGCTATCAAGTTGAAAGATCATCTAGGCCGTCTTCTAAAAAAACAGAACCAATTTATGTTAAGCTAGATAAATTTGAGACAACTGTCCAGGCATTTGATGAAGTAAGAGATAAAATAACTGAAATAGAAAGGCTGCTTGCAAAGACAAGAGACATAAAAGCCCAGGAAGAAAAAGAACTTGAAGAATGGGAAAAAGAAATTCAGATAATAAAGTCAAGACTCGAATCTATTGATAAAGCTATTTTTAAGGATCTTGATTAAAAACAATGGAAAACTGGCATATTAAAATTGATCATGGAGAAGCTCTTGATTCAAAAAAACAACTGCTTTCTTCTGAACTGAATCTTCTTCATTTATTGAGGCATATGAAGAATTATTCTATTTTAAGAAAAAAGGAAACTGCAATTAATAATAAAATAAAACTAAACATCTCTTCATTAAGGCAAAAATTAACCCTTTTAAAATCAACTCTTCCAAAGGGAGCTGCTCCAAAAATAGAATCGAGAATTAAAAAAGTCGAAGTCAAATTGAAAACTGAAGAAAAAAATGATTTTCAAAATGAACTTGACGAAATAAAGGCAAAGCTTGCAAAATTAGGATAATTACCACTATTAATTGATGATATAAATTTTTAAATTGCTCTTGTTATCTGTATTAATGAGATTCAACCAAAAAGAGTTCAATAATTTTATAATTGATAATGATGTAGTTGGTTTTTTTGATAAAGAAGTTACACTTGCTTCTGGAAGATCTTCTCATTGGTATGTTAACTGGAGAAAAATATCCAATGATGTTTTTTTAATGGATGAACTTTCAGATTATGTTATAAATTTTGTTACTTCAAGAGGCCTAAAACCTAATTGTTTTTATGGTGTTCCAGAAGGAGCAACAAAACTTGGAATTATAACCCAATTTAAATGGGCAAAGCAGTCTGATTTTTATGATAAAGGAAGCCACTCTCTTCCAATGGGAAGGGCAAAACCAAAAGAACATGGAGATCCAAAAGACAGATATTTTGTAGGAGAACCTCGTGGAAAAATAGTTTGCTTAGAGGATGTTACAACAACAGGAAATTCCCTTATTAAATCATGCCAAGGTTTACTTGAATTAAAATCTAACAGATTAATAATTTGTGCAGTAGGACTAACAGACCGGATGGAAATAACAGGTTATAAAGAGTCTCCTGGAATAGTTATTGAAAAAACCTCTGTTAAAAATGCAATGTCCCTATTAGATATAAGATATGAATCCATGAGCAGCGCAGAAGAACTTCTCGAACTTGCAGTTAAAAAATATAAACCTAATACTGAAATTATAAAATCAATTGAAAAAGAATTTGAAGAATATGGCATAAAACCAATAAAACTTGCCTAATCCCAAATTTTAAATAATCTATTTTTATCCTATTATGATGGACAGAAAACAACTTATCAAAGAATTCCTTGATTTTTACAAATCAAAAGGACATAAAGAAATTCAAAATGCAAGTTTAATTCCTGCAAATGACCCTACTGTATTATTTACAACAGCAGGAATGCATCCAATTGTACCATATCTTCTAGGACAGCCACATCCATTGGGAAAGAGATTAACAAATGTACAAAGATGTATAAGAACAGTTGATTTTGAAAACATTGGAGATACTTATCATCATACTTTCTTTGAAATGCTTGGAAAATGGAGTGTTGGAGACTATTTCAAAAAAGAAGCAATTGGATTTACTTTTGAGTTTTATACAAAAATTTTGAAAATTCCAATTGAAAGACTTGGAGTAACCTGTTTTATCGGAGATAAAGATTCTCCAAAAGATAATGAAGCAGCAGAAACCTGGGGAAAATTAGGAATATCAAAAGACAGGATAGCATTTTTGCCAAAAGAAGATAACTGGTGGGAAACACCTGGCCCAGGCCCATGCGGACCTGATACAGAGATATTTTATTGGAAACTCAATAATGAACCTGCTCCAAAAAAGTTTGATCCAAAGAATAAAAATTGGGTTGAAATAGGGAATGATGTTTTAATGCAATATGAAAAAGATAAAAGCGGAAATTATAAGGAAGCAAAACAAAAAAATATTGATTTTGGCGGAGGAGTCGAAAGAACAATAACAGTTCTCTCAGGCCTTGAAGATAATTATCTTTCATCAGCATTTCTGCCAATAATTGAAGAAATAGAACATCTCTCAAGTAAAACCTATAAAGGAAATGAAAAAACAATGAGAATAATTGCAGATCACATTAAAGCCTCGGTTTTTATTATTGCAGACGGAGTATCTCCAAGTAATACTGAACAAGGTTATGTATTAAGAAGGCTTATTAGAAGGGCAATTATGAATCTAAGAAAATTAGGTTTTGTTGGAACAGGTCTTATAAATCCAATTGCAAGAAAAGTTTTTGAAATCTACGATGACTATGATATATTAAAAAGAAACCAAAAGAAAATATACGAAGAACTGGAAAAAGAAGAAAATAAGTTCGATGAAACCCTTGAACAAGGAATAAAAGAAGTGGAAAAAATAATTAAAAATAAACCCAAGGAGATTTCAGGAAAACAAGCTTTCTTATTATATCAGTCATATGGTTTTCCATTGGAAATAACAAAAGAACTGGCAAGCGAGAAAAAAATAATAGTAAATGAAAAAGAATTTAATAAAGAACTAGAAATTCACCAAGAACTTTCAAGAACTGCAACAGCAGGAAAATTCAAATCAGGACTTGCAGATAATTCAGAGCAAACAAAAAAACTCCATACAGCAACACACTTGCTTCTAGCAGCACTAAAAAGAGTTCTTAAAACAGAAATAAGTCAAAAAGGTTCAAATATAACTCCTGAAAGGCTTAGATTTGATTTTAATTTTCCAAGAAAATTAACAGATGCTGAAATAAAAGAAGTGGAAAAAATTGTAAATCAAAAAATAGTGGAGTCAATTCCAATTGCATGTGAGACAATGTCTCCAGAACAAGCAAAAAAGCAAGGTGCAACAGGAGTTTTTGATGACAAATATGGAGATAAAGTAACAGTTTACAGTGCAGGAACATTTTCAAAAGAAATTTGTGCAGGACCTCATGCAGATAATACAAGTGAACTAGGGAACTTCAAAATCCAAAAAGAAGAGTCCAGTTCATCAGGAGTCAGAATAATAAAAGCAGTGTTAGAGTAAAAGTAATAAATAATTTTATAAATCAGGTTTTTCTTAATTAAACATGCCAGGAGAATTAATTGCATTAGGATTTGGAATAGTCTTTTTATTTATACTTATAATTGCAATAGCAATTTGTGCATTTGTTTTTTGGATAATGATGATTGTTGACTGTGCAACAAGAAAGTTTAAAGACGATACAGAAAAAGTAGTCTGGATAATTGTAATAGTTCTTGCAGGAATAATTGGATCATTAATTTATTATTTTGTAGTTAAAAGATCTAATTGTAAATAGATTTCTTTAAAAGAAAATTTTGTTTTAAATTAATTATTCAATAAATATTCCAGGTTTTCCAGGCTTTGCTTTTGAAGCTTTTCCTTCAGGATCATATTTGTTTTTATCATTTACAGCAAAAACTTTAACTGGTTTTTGAAGTCTTTTAGTTAAATTCTCTTCATTGTACCCTGAAAGTTCAAAAGGCATGACATACAAATAAACCTTTTCTCCATCTTTTCCTTGTTTTTCTTTAATTATTCTAAGAACATTTAAAAT
>CABMGE010000019.1 GCA_902385625.1 uncultured archaeon
CATTAAAAGGAACATATTCATGAATAAGCCCTTGTTCTTTTTGAATTGATTTAACAATGCTTGAACTTATATGACTAAGATTAGGATTTGCAAATAATATATGAGTATCAATGCCAAGTTTTTGGCTTTCTCCAACTGAATGTAGAACACTTTCATAATTAAAATCTGCTGAATTCCTTACCCCTTTTATAATAACTTCAATTCCATTCTCATAAGCATAATCAACAAGCATTCCAGAAAAAGATAAGACCTCAACATTATCTAAATGCGATGTAGCTTTTCTTGCCATCTCAGTTCTTTCTTCAAGTGTAAAAGTATATTTCTTATCAGGATTAACTCCAATTCCAACAACCAGATTTTCAAATACATTTGCCCCTCTTTCAATTATATCAACATGCCCAAATGTTATTGGATCTCCCGAAAATGCATACATTGCTTTTACCATAATTTAGCTCATAATTAAAGGGTTTATAAATTTTGTTCACTAACAACCAAAAGCCTTAAAAAACACAATTTTTATATGAACTTATGAAAAAAATTATACTGTTAATAATATTTAGTTCAATACTAATTATGAGTTTATCACTTATAGCAGCTGCTCCTCCAAAACTGACAACAAATTCTTCAAATAACCTAACCAATCCTGAAATTAAAGTTGGCATTTACATACTAAATCTTGGAAAGTTTGACATTTCAACAGGATCATTTACAGCAGACTTTTATCTTTCTCTAAAATGTAATGGAACTTGTCCTGAAGAGGATTTTGAATTTATGAATGGAAGAGCAACAAGTATAGATAAAATAATCGATAATCCAGATGAAAAATTCTACAGAATCCAGGCAAATCTTAACTCTCCAATAGATCTTAAAAAATTTCCATATGATAAGCAAAAAGTTCAGATTGTAATTGAAGATAAGAAAAATACAATAGACAAAGTAAGATATATTCCAGATGATAGTGGAGCAGGAATAGATAGTTCTGTTACTTTTACAGGCTGGATAATAGGAACTTATAACCAAACAGCAGAAGAACACTATTATGAAGCTTATGATGAAACTTACTCGCAATATGTTTTCACAATTCCAATATCAAAAATAGTAATAAACTCAACAATTAAAACAATTATTCCAGTAGTCTTTATAATAATTGTAATGCTCTCTAGTTTTATACTGGATATTGATAAAGTTTCAACAAGAATCGGAATGGTAAGTTCAGCTCTTGTGGCATCAGTAATGTTTCATGTATCACTTTCAAACCAAATACCTCCTCTAAGTTATTTAACATTTATGGATAAGTTCATGGTTCTTACTTATTTTGTAATTCTTGTAAGTTTTAGTATAAATATAGCAATAATGGAGCTGACAAAAAAAGAAAAGGCAGGTATTGCAGAAAAAATTCATAAAAAAACAGAATATACAATGCTTATAATTGTTCCAATACTTTATTTAATATTATTCTTCTGGTTTTTATAAGTCCAGGCCAGGAATAAGATTTTTAAACCTATTATTAATCTATTTTTCATGAAAAACAATTCAGGACTTTTAAAAAAATTAACAGTTGCAGGTGCATTAACACTTACACCATTAGGAAATGATCTTTATGCAGGACCATTTAATAATACTGTTACAGATCCAGTAAGCAAATTAACTCCTGTGAGTAATGAAACAGTTCAAGTAGGTCCATTTGCATACCTGGGATTAGTAGTCTCTATTGGAGTAGTAGGCTATTATGTCTATAGAAAAAGTCGTGGAGACGATATTTTCTAAAGTTTAATTCGCTCAAGCTCATTATTCAGATCAGATCTTTAGCAATTTTTATCAAAAATAAATTTCACTAAAAATTGTTCTGAGTCAAATTTACTTCGAGAAAAAACTCAAATATTTACTAAAGACTATCCTTTCCAGTTAGTATCTTTAAAACTTCCAAGGATCCTAATAGTATCATTATGTTTAAATTCAGGATCTAAAGAAAATCTTATTGCATCAATAGACTTTTGTATTTTAGGTTCTTGTTCATGACCATTGAGTTCAACATAAAAATAATATCCATTTTTTCCATCAGGTCTTGATTGAATGGATTCAAGATTTATTCCAAATCCAGCAAAAAAACTAAGAATATTATTGAGAATTCCAGGCCTATCCCGATAAGGAGGATGAATAACTAAAAAAGTTTTATCCTTGCCAGTTGCTAAAGGAGAGTCTCTTCCAAGAACCGCAAACCTTGTTTTATTATTAGGACATATGTCAGAGTCAAGTATCTCAAGTCCAAACTCTTTTAAAGATTTTTCAGAAGCTATTGCAGCACTATCCAAAATATTTCCTTCGCGAATCTTACTTGCTGCTTCAGAAGTACTTGAAACTGCAATTGTTTGAGAATTTGGATAGAATTTGAGCAGATATTTGCCTGACTGTTCAAGAGCCTGATCTTTTGAAAAAATATTTTTAATATCTCCATGACCTTTCAAAGCCCCGATACAATGAATAATTTCAAGGGAACTTTCCTGAACTATCCTTGTTTTACTGCACTCAATTAAAGAGTCAAAAGTTTCGCGAACTTCTCCATTATAAAAATTTTCCAGAGGAACAACACCATAATCAACTTTTCCTTCTTCAACAGCAATTACAACACTTCTTATTGAATTTAAAGAAACAAGTTCTTTATCTGGAAATAAATTTCTTGCTACCTCTCCAGTATAAGTTCCTTTTGGACCAAGATATGCAATTTTCATTTTTATTATTATAAAATAATATTTTTAAATTTTGTTTTAGTTTATATAAAATAATTTTTAGACAGATTTACCTTGTATAAAAATTACATGCTATATCTAATTTTGCCTGTCAAAAAATTAAATTTTTAGAGCCTGAGTCTTCCATCCTGCCAGTCTCGGATAATAAGGGTATTTGCACGATTTTCATCTGGAACACCGCCTTTAAGTAAAAAACTTCTTTTGATTGCAATTTTTTCAATTATTGAATAAGTATCGCTTTCTTCTTCATCGCCAATATCAATTTCATAAAAATCTTCAAACTTTCTCTTGTTCTGTTTTAAAAATAGTTTAATAATTGCATGACTTACAACTTCAGGATGTTTTAAGGATTCATTATCTCTTGCACCAATAAGTCCATATCTAACTTCGTCATCACGATTTAAAGGAATAACTCCAGGACTATCTATTAGTTTAATATCATCCCCGAGATTAATCCAGTGAATTCCATGGGTTGTTCCTGCTTTTTTACTGACTTTCATTTTTTTCTTATGTGTAAGTCCATTAATAATTGAGGATTTTCCAACATTAGGATATCCCAAAACTCCAACAACAATATCAGCTTTTGCTTCTCTAAATTTTACTTTCGGGTCTCCCACTTTTCTTTCAATAATCTCTCGTTTTCCAAACTCAGAAAACACTTTCTTTATTTCACTAAGAAGTATTTTATAAGACATTTTATTTCTATTAGAAACAAAAATAACAGGAGCTTTTCCAAGAAGAGGTTTAATTTGCTCGCCTAGTTTATCGCGATTTACAAGGTCGCTCTTGTTTACAACAAAAATAAAAGGCCTTCCAATTTCCTCAATTAATTTTTCAAGCTCTTCATTTCTTGAAAGTTCAACTAGTCTTGCATCAATTACTTCAAGAACCAGATCAGACTCAGTAATAATCCTTTTAATAAGATCCCAATAAGGTTCTATATTAGTATCTCTTGGTTGCCTTTTTCTAATAAATTGTTGCATTTTTCTTGTTTTTATTTAATTTAAAGTTGAATTACCTTGAAATGTCTAGATATAAAATCTGATAATATTATAAAAAACTAGACTTAAATAGTTTTGTAATAGCACTAGTCGAATTCACTTCGAATAAAATAGCTATCGTGACTATTTTATACGAAAGTATAAAATGTACAAATATTATTTAAAATTATTATAATCTTCAACTATATCTGCAAATAATCCTGTTGCTTCATTCATTTCCCTTGAACTGACTGTTCTATCTGCATACATCATCGCATTCATTAGGCTGCAAAATCTTTCTTCTTTATCTTTTCCTTCTTTTTTAAACATTGTTTCAAGTTCCAGGTAGGTCTTATTTGAGTTGATATTGAATTTTTCCCTGAAAAACTCCTTTGCTATATCATTAAGTGATTTTACTGAATCTTCGCTTGCAGGTGTTTTTTTTATATTTTTTATTTCTCTTTCATAAAACTCTATTCTGCTTTTTTCTAACTGGATTTTTTCATCAAGTCTTCTATTTATGTTTAGAAGTACAGAGATTATTACAATTAGGATTACTATTACTAGTAGAATTGATATGATATTTAGGATTAACATGTTGACTTCCACTCTTTTAATAAACTAAAGGAATCTGAGTTTTAAAAACCTATCTTTAAAGGCATTATCAAATAGTCCTGATTTTTAGTATTCCCTATAGTTTTTTTCAATATAATACCTTATTGGAAGAAGCATTCCAATTAAAAATGAAGTCCAACCAATCAAACTTAGAGTTATTAGTAATAGATTCCATAGGAAAAAAGAAATTATAAGCATTCCTGCCCACATGGTTATTCCTGAAAGGAATAATATTATCCAGGCCATTTTGTCTTTTCTCTTAATTATGAAATATGACAAAAATATAATTGTCAATCCATTGGAAATTAATAGTAATCCTACCAGTGCATTAAACAGATAGAAGATCTGTGCAATATTTGCATTGTATTTTGTGAAAAATCCCCATAGCTGAGTTATTGAGTTAAAAGTCAACTTCATGTTTAACTTCATAAAGATAAGAAAGAATAATCCAACTAAGGAAGCATAGACCCCATTATATAGAGTTAGCCTTGCTCCTTGTTTTACTCTCTGAATATTCATAATTTTATAAGAATACACTTGTTTAAAAAATCTTTTATCTTGCAACATATGTTTATACACTGTATAAACTGGTTGTGGATTGCTATTTTTTTATAACTCGGTAAAGCTCATCACCTTTTCTGCAAAGAGGCAATTTAATACCAATTATCTCTCCTTTTTTTGCCTCGCTTATTTTTTTATGTTCAATTTCCATTGTTTCTACAACTGATCTTACTACTCCTGTTGTTTTTCCAAGTATTATAATTTCATCTCCGGTTTTTAATTTTCCCGTGTTAATTTTTAACAGGCCAACTTCTATTTTTGGATAGTAATGAATTATCTTTCCAATAAATTCTTTTGTTCTTGTTGCAGAACTATTTTCTGTTTTTGAAAAATCATCTTTTGTCGGAGATTTTATAAAAAAACCTGAAGAAAATCCCTTATTATATGCTTTATTTAATTCTTCAAAACTTTCTTCTATTTCTTTTTTGTTTAATTTTTTATCCAGTGCTTTTCTATAGATCCTTACGATCGTATCAACATATTCAGGTTCTCTGTTTCTTCCTTCTATTTTAAACGCAACTGCCCCTGATTTTTTCAATTTTTCAAAAAAAGGAAGGGTGCACAGGTCTTTTGCTGAAAAAATATAATGATTTTCTATTTTTAACTCGTTTCCTTCACTGTCTTTTACAGTGTAGGCTCTTCTGCAAGGATGAATGCAAGCTCCTCTGTTTGCTGATTCATTAAATAAAAACTGGGAGGTAAAACATCTTCCTGATTCTGAGACACACATTGCACCATGTATAAATATTTCAATCGGAATTATTTTGGATATTTTTTTAATCTGATTTAAATTTAATTCTCTTGCAAGAACTATTCTTTCTGCTCCGAGCTTTTTGTAAAATCTGGCTGTCTCTGAATTTGAAATAGAAACCTGGGTTGAAACATGAAATGGCAGCTTGTGCTTTTTACATAAAAGCATAACAGAGATATCTGAACATATTACTGCATTTACAAAAGGTTTTACTTTTTTTATTATTTTTTCAACACTTTTTAATTCGCTATCATAAATTATTGTATTTAATGTTAGGTATCTTTTAATTTTCTTATTTTTTTGTTCACAAATCTTTTTTATTTTTGGCAAGTCAGAGATCTTAAAGTTTTTCGCCCTTGCACGCATATTAAAATCCTGGAGTCCAAAATAAACTGCATCACATCCTGCATTTATAGCTGCTACTAAGCATTCAAAATCTCCTGCAGGAGCTAAAAGTTCAAATTTGGATTTCATAAAAATAATAAAGAAAAACAGTTTTTAAGATGTTTGGTTTCTATTTAGACTCAACTCTTTCATCCAAAGGTCTTATACTCGATATTCTGTTTATCGGAATAGTTTTTCTTCCAAAAAGCCTTAGATAACAAGGATCATAGTTGTTACCTATTTTTATTTTGTCATCATCTGACTCTATAAAATAAGCAACTTTTGAGTATGTTTCAGTTTTTAAAAAGTTTCCACCAAAAGGGTTTAAACTTAGTCTTTCACTGGTTATTTCTACCATATCCCATCTTCTGAGTCTTTCAATTTGCGCGTCTACTTCATTTGCTTTATATGGAACTAACATAAATTTTACAAATATATTGGTGTTTTAAACTTTATGGTAATCAGGGATTAGTCAAATGTATATATTTTATTCGAAGTGAATTCGACTAAAAGGCCATCTAGCGAAGCTAGATTAACTCGTTACTATATACTAAATTTAGGGCAGTATTCTACTTTCTTGCGAAGCAATTACCTTAAATAGAAATTCTTATAACACTGATCAAAAATTGTCTTAATATAAAAAGTACAAGAGTTGCGATTATTAAAATAAAAGAAAGGTTTACAGCCCCAAGTTTAGTGGTCAATGGAATTATTTCATTAAATGACTGTCCCATTTTTTCTTTTGAATTAACTGCAAAAAATTTGCCGCCAGTACTATAAGCAAGGCTCTTTAAAGTATCTTCATCAACTTTTGAAATTCCAAAACCAGTGCTTCCACCCTCAACAGTTCCCATGGCAATTGTATGAATAGTAATTCCTTTTTTAAGAGCATCTTGTATAACTTCGTCAAGGTTACCTATATTTATCTGACCATCACTAAGCAGTATCACTGCTTTATTATCTTCATTTTTAAGTAAAAAAGATGATGTTGAAAGAGCTTCATAAAGATCAGTTCCACCAGTAGTCGTAAGCTCAATTTTATTAAGTGCAGTTTTTATTATTTGTTTATTATCTGTAACTTCCTGTTCAACATAACTATTTCCTGAAAAAGAAATAACTCCTGCTCGAGAACCCTCTGGAAGCAGGTTAATAAAATTAGTTGCAGTGTCTTTTGCAGCAGAAATTCTGCTTGGAAGAATATCTGTTGCACCCATACTTTCCGAGGAATCAACTGCAATAACAAAAGAAAAAGAACTAACTGTCATTTCTTTATAGAGTGTAAGACCTGATAGTGAAAAAATAAGTGCTACAACAATGATGATATCAAGGATTAAAACATTTATATTTTTGGAATAAAGATCTATTCCCTTAACTCTTGCTATTGCCTCATAATTTGCAAATTTTACTGATCTGCCTCCAACATTTTTTATATTATAAAAATAAAAAAATATCAAAAAAGGTATTGAAAAAAGAAGATAAAGATATTCAGGGTAAGTAAAATTAAAGTACATTTAATCCCTCCTGTCAACCCTGCCCTTTAAAAAAGTGGCAAGATTAAATGCAAATTCATCTTTTGTGTTTAATTCAAGAAGATCTATATTTGAATTTATCATAAGATTTTTTACTGCATTTATCTGATTTTGGGAATTCATTTCATAGACTTTCCTTGCAATTTTGGGATTTACAATAAGTTCTTCTCCAGTTCCAGGATCTTTTATAACAATTTCCTTATTAATATCAGGCAAGGTAAGATCCAATGGATCTCTAACCATTATAGCAATAGTTTCAAAAACATTTCCAAGTTCTTCAAATCTTTTTGAAGAAGATGCATCAAGCCTTATAAAATCTGAAATCAAAACCACAAGGGAAATAGAAGGATCAAGTCTTTCAAGAATACTTTCAAGACATCCTCCCAAATCAGAAACTCCTCCGTAAGTTTCAGAATTCTCAAGATTGTATACAAAAATATCAAATTGTTTTTTACCAGGAGTTGGAGGGCTTATATTTACAATATGGCTATTAAAAAGAATAAAACCTACCTTATCTCCTGCATTAATAAGAACATGTGCAAATGCAGCAGCAAGTTCAGCAGAATACTCGCATTTTAATTTTTCCTGCGAACCAAATATCATATTATCAGAAACATCAATGATAAAAACTATTTTCATATCTCGCTCTTCAACATACTGCCGGGTTAAAAGAGTATTTGATCTTACACTGGCCTTCCAGTCAATAGCAGTTGCATCTTCATCACCGCCAAAATTTCTATAACTGTCAAATTCAAGTCCCTTGCCCCTTAAAAGAAGTTTATAAAATATTCTCTTTGGAAGAACTTTATTTATTAAAGCTTCAAATTCAGCAATGCTTTTCGGAATATCAACATTTAATCTTCCTGCCATTCTCTTTTATTCAATTGAATTTATCATGTTTATTTATACTTCTTTGAATTTTGATTCACTTCAAGATTCAAGCGCTTTTCTTATTTTGCGAAGCAATTTTTATACTTTAACTTCCTCAATAAGGGATTTAATTACATCTTCAACACTAACCCCTCTGATAGTTGCCTTATAGGTCAGAATTATTCTATGCCTTAAAACATCAAATAAAACTTCTTTTACATCTTCAGGAAGAACAAAGCTTCTTCCTTCGCTAAGAGCTCTTGCTTTTGAAGCAATAAAAAGGGCAATAGAAGCTCTAGGAGAAGCCCCATATGCAATACAATCAGAATACTTAAAATTTTTATCTCTTGTTTTCTTGACAATTCCAATTATATAAGATTTTATATGATCACTAAGATAAATTTTTTTAACAAGTTTTTGCATCTCGATAATATCTTGAGGAGTTATAACCGACTTTATATGAAAATCCTCAAACCTGTTAAGAGTTGCATTATCTTCCATAATTTTCCTTTCTTCATCTTCATTAGGATATTCCATTATAAGATTAAATAAGAACCTGTCCATCTGTGCCTCAGGAAGAGAATAAACTCCTGTGCTCTCAAGTGGGTTTTTTGTGGCCATTACAAAAAAAGGATTTGGCAAAGGAAAGTTAGTCTTTCCAATTGTTACCTGCTTCTCCTGCATCGCTTCAATTAATGCAGACTGTGTTTTTGGAGGACTTCTGTTTATCTCATCAGCAATAAGAAAATTTGCAAATATTGGTCCTTTGACTATTTCAAAACCTTTTTGAGGAGTATAAGAAGTTATTCCAATGATATCTGTAGGAAGAAGATCTACAGTAAACTGGATTCTCTTTACAGCACACCCGCTTGCCTCTCCAAGAGCTCTGATAGTAAGAGTTTTTGCAATTCCTGGAACTCCTTCAAGAAGTACATGCCCATTGCAAATAAGCCCTCTTATAAGCCCATTTATAACTTTTTCCTGTCCAACTATTACTCTTGCCATTTCTCTTTTTAATTTATGTATCATATCTGCAAATTTTTTAATGTCTGGATTTATATCCTGCACTTCCTGGCTTATTTTAAAGTCTTCAGGATGAATATCTTCAGAGTGCTCCGCAGGTTTTTCATTAAAAGTTTTCTTTTCAGGACTCTTTAAATCTTTATCGAATTTTTTTGTAATTAAACCTTTTTTTAAACGTTGAGACTGAATTTTTATAGAGGTTTCAAGTTTAACAGGAGTTTTTAAAATTTTTTCAGGAGCCCTTAAAACAAGATCAGGTTTAGCCTCTTTTTGAATATCCTTTTTTATAACGGGTAATTGTTTTTTAGGAGAATCATCTTGAATCTTGGCATTTATATTTAGTTCACTTGGAATTTTCTTTACCTCACTTCCAGGACCGCCGTCCATTTTAAGTTCAATATAAGGTTTTCCCTTGACTGAAAAAAGTCCTTGTTTATAACTATTCTCAAGAATCTTAAGTCTTCTCACCAACTCTTTTTCATCTTCACTTATTTTTTTATGATCGAGCATTTTCACCTCTCTATTAATTTAACAAAAAATACTTAAATTCAAAAAGAATTTTTTATTATTAAAGCTTTCCCTAACTGTAAAACTTTAAAGAGGCCTCCCTTATCCTTCTTCTTCTCATATAATAATAGACAAGACCTAGTAAAAACGCTACAATACAAGCAGCAAAGAAATAATAGTTATTAAAACCCTTTTTTAAAGGAGATTCTGGTCTTGGTAAAGAAACCTGCGAAACATGGTCTTTACAAGCATTAACAACTTCTTCAGCCTTGAGTCTTGCATTTAAATAATCACCATCTTCAAAATACGATTTTGCCTGATCAACCTCTTCTTTTAATTCCAGGCAATTTGGATTTTGAACTATAAATTCTTCTGTAAATAAAATATATTTTTTAATATCACTATCATTTATTCTTTGTAAATTAACATAAATCTTAGCCCAGTCACTGTAAGCAGGCCTGTCTGAACTTGCATTTAATAATATTTCATAATTTCCAGTTTTATTTGAATTTATCATAAAGGTAAGTGTAAATTGTTCTTTTTTCCCAATATCAAGAGAATCAAAACTATCGCGGTCAAGCGAAGTTTGAACAACCTGATCTGCTTTTCCATCTTTAAATCCAATACTAGAAATTTTAATTCCATGCAAACTTGTTTTACCATTATTAGCAAGAGTAATTGGAACTGATACCTTTTGCTTTTGATATGCAGAAACAATTCCAGGAGTTATTATTTTAAGAATAATCGGAGTTCCTCCACCCCCACCTCCACCACCTCCACTTTGTGGAACAGGAACAAGAACTGTTGAAAAACTAAGGTTTATTCCAAAGGAATTACTTGTTACATTTCTTATTATTTGTGATGAATTAGACTGATTATATTCATAACCTGTAACAGTATAAGTTGAAGAGGCATCGCTCGCTGAAGAAAAAGTCATTGTAGGAATTGTGCCGTTTAACCAATTAACAATCTCAACAGTAATTGGACTTCCACTTGAACTTATCAAATTATAGCCAAACCTTACTGGCTGATTATAGAATGAATCAGAAGCATCAATATCTGAAAAGAAATCAGATAAAATTATTGTCTGAGGAGAACCCCCGCTGATTATTGCCTTTGATCCCCCAATATTACTAAAAAAAGTCAAGGGATAATCAGTGTGATTTATATTAAGTTCAAAATCAACTGTTAAATTCATATCAGTTGCATTTTCTAAAAGATTATCGGATGGATAAGCAATTAGTGTTAAATTCTTAGTGCTATAAGTCTCGTTCATAAAATCAGGATTAAAATTAATTGTCAGATTAGAACTATTTCCATAAAAACTTCTATTATAAAGAACAGTATTTGATGCATTATTAAGAGTCTGATTTTTTATAAGAATCAAATAAGTTAAATTATTTGCCATGCTATGATTAACCTTAAACGTTATATTATAACTAACATTCTCAAAGAAATTAAACTTAAAAGAACTTGGAGGAGAAATTAAAGAAGGAAAGTCATATACATAAATCCAAAAAGTCTTTGAATCAATCCGATTAGTTGAATCATTTACACTTATATTTATTCTATAAGATCCTCCCTGAAGACTATTAAAAGTAATATTAAGTTCTCCCGTAGTAGTATTAAAAATACTCTGATTATTATTTATAAAATCAGAGCCATTGAGAAAATTATACCTAAAAAGAAAGTTTGTATTTCCAGGAGTTCCAGAATTTCCATCTTCAACATCTGTTGCATTTATCATATAATAAATGCTTCTATCTACTGCAGTTGTAATATTTGTTAAGTTCATAATAACAGGAACATGTGCTATCTCGCTTACAGTAAGATTAAATCCTATTGAACTTGAAAGTCCCGAATTATCAACTGCAGTTATAGTTATATTATAACTTCCAATATCAGCCTTTCTTGGAGTAAAAGAAGCATAAAACTTAGACCGATTGTTTCCAGGAGTAGGAAAAGAATTATCTCTTACAAAATTAAAAAGAGTTGTATTTGCTCCTTGAATTAAAAGATTTATATTCACTCGTTCATCATAAAATATTTTTTGTCCAGAAGGTATGGCTAAATCAGAATCCTGAATCCATAAATTAACCATAATAGGATCATCTTCAACAGTGTTGATATTTGAATTAGAGTCAACAATAGCATTAATTACATCTGACTGCTGAATCGGTCTTTCAATATAGGGAGTTTCATTCACATTATAAACTGTAAAATTAAATGTTCTGAGAACAGAATAATAAGGATCTTTTGCAGTAATTGTTACAAGATGTTGGCCAACATCAGTGTCAAGTGGAGTAAAACTAACAACTCCTGTAGAAGCTCCAATGCTAAAAGAAGGAAATGAAGTATCACTGCTATAACTAAAATTAATCTGATTTCCATCAGGAGAAGTTACATTCATGGAAAAATTAAAATAAGCAGCAATATGCTCATGAAGAATAATATTTGTATTAACATCAGTCCAGTTCGGAGGACGATTATTAAGAATTGAAATATTAAATAACCTTGAATCGCTAATTCCTCTTCGGTCTGTTGCGCTTAAATTTATTGTAAAATTCCCATATGAAGTCATGTTTGGAGTAAATAAAATTAAAGCAGTTGTCAGATTTGATCCTAAAACAGGCATATTAGTTATCCGTACTGAAAGATTATAAAATCCATTTATAGTGAGATTTTGATTTAAGTTTGACTGATTAAATATTCCTGCACTAAAATTTAAAGTCTCATTATAGCCTCCAGCAATCATATTTTTATCTGGAATTAACATATCATCATCATAAACATTTACAGGAATCGAAATTGAAGAGTTTATTGAAGTGGTCTGATTTGAAATAGGAGAAATTATTGGAGCAAAGTTAATTGTTTTATTAACATACACATTAATTGGAATCATAAGGCTCTGGCTAAAATTAATATCCCATAGAGTAAAATTAATTGTCCAATTTCCAACTTCAGTTACCTGGGGAGTAGTGTTTATCATAATACTGGTACTGTAATTAACAGAAGTTGACTGGTTAAAATAATAAAACCAGCTTGAATTAGCAACAGTTGCAGCATAATTTCTTAAAAATCCGCTTGAAGAAACATTATAATTATCTTGAATATCTCGGGTGGTTATATTGATAATACAGGTTCCAGATTGATTTTGCTGAAATATTTTATTTTGACAATCAGAAACATTAATATCAAGTGCAGCAAAAACAGTGAAGTTAACAAGACTTGCATAATAAGTTGTTCGGTTCCTGTTATAATTTGTTTCACAAAAACCAGAAATACAGGTATAATTTGCTCCATTATCAGTTACAGATATATTTGCAATATAATAAAACCCTACATCATTTCTAGATGCATTCAGATTAATCATTGATGAAGTATTTGTAACATTCAAAAACATAAAAAGTGTACAGTTTGTCCTAGTGCTCCAAGGTGCAAGAGAACAGTTAAGAAAACTTGCATTAAAATACAATGGATAATGCATTTCTTCATCAGAGGCATTTACATAAACTATTGAATTCTGACCTTGTGTAAAATTATAAGAGCTGTTTATAGATGTGAATACAGGAGCATCATTTGTAGCATTTACAATAAAATAAAAAAGTCTTATTGATCCTTGAGTAGTCTGGTCAACTACCTTAATAGAAAGATTAAACGCTCCAGTTTGATTATCATTAGTAGCATTTATAGTAAGTAGCCCTGTGGAAGAATTTAAGTTTATCCAAGTATAATAGGAGATATTTGCCTTTGTTGGATACATGCTTGAGTTTACGTATTCAATTGAAAAAGTCCATATTTCATTTGAAGTTCCATTTGTTACATTTGAACTAAAGTTATATAAAAATAATGGCGACTGATCCTCACTAAGACGAGAAATTGTCTGTTCAACAATAAAACTAGGAGCAGCATACACTAAAAGAACCCAAACTATTCCAAGAATAATTCCTGCCAAAATAAGTACCGTAAGTTTACTATTTTTACTGCATCTCTTTTTTCCCATATTTATCATTCTTTCACCCCTTTTTCCATTTTTCTCAAAAAATCAAAAACAGCAATATCAATAAATTGTTTTTTATTTGTAAATTTTAATCGATTCTCTTCTTTTCCAATAAAATCCTCTACCTCACGAAGTAGTTTTGTATCTATTTTTACAACAGTTCCTGCCTCTTTTAGTTTATTCACCATCTTTTCTATAATTATATAAAATTAATCATATATAAATTCAATTATATAAGTTACTTTAGGTTACTATAAATAACCTTTAGTAACTATTTAAAGGTTTTGTAGAGCCATTTTCTAGATAAATCTTCATAATTTTACTATTTTTTCTCGCAAAGCGATTTTAATACTGATAAAAAACAACAAGTCTGCCATAATTATCCCTCATAAAAAACCTATCCCCAAGATCATTCCATACTTCAGTACCAGTTTTAGTCTTATACTCTTTAATTTCTCCAGCCAAAAGATTATCTAAATTAAAAAAATGATTTGCATCATCTTTCACAAGCCAGCCATCTAAATTACACTCAAAATCACAGTTATTTTTTATAATAAAATATTCAGGAGCATTAAACTCGAGTTTAACAAGACTGATGCAAAAAGCGCATTTATCAGAACTTTTCATCCATAATCCAATTCCATTTTGTCTTGCAAATTTTTCAGCAGTTTCAAATTTGTCCTTATAATCCAAATCATCAAGCATAAATGTAGTTGCAAATCCATTCTCAACAATTTCCACATTAATCATCCTATCCCCATAAAAAATATACCTAAGCTTTCTGCCATATTTATCAACATCCTCTTTATCTTTTAGTATTTCAACACTTTTATTTTCAATTTCATGGATTAAAAAATTCTTAGCTTCATTATAATAAGGTTTATTCTTCTCAGGAGTATTTATCCCAAGAAGACGTATTGTTTCATCAGCCCCATTAACGCGAGCATGAATAGTGTCTCCATCTACAACACGGGTTACAAAAACAGTTTCTTTTACAAAGTTAGAATTTTCATTATTATTGGATAATTGACTTACTTTCCCAGTTAAAGAAGGCCAGTAAATAGAAAGCAAAGCAAGTAAAATAACTATGAGCAACAATATTCCAAGTCTTTTTATGAGGCCCATATCAGATTAATTCTACTTTTAATTAAAAATCTTGCTATAGTAAGCTTTTTAAACATACTTTGTAATAATATTTTGTTAAAACGCTAGGTAGGTTAGGGGAGGCAGAAAAATCTGCACAAATTAACTAACTTATCTTATAACGAAAATGGCATCAAAAGTAAGAATAAAATTAAGAAGTATGAAGATCGAAGAATTAAACAAAATCTGCGATCAAATTAAAGACATAGCTAGTAAAGCAGGCATACCTATTTCAGGACCTATTCCTCTTCCAACTAAAAAACTTAAAATAACAACAAGAAAATCACCTTGTGGTAACGGAACAGCTACTTTTGATAACTTTGAAATGAGAATTCACTCAAGAGTCATTGACCTTCCATCAGATGATCGAGTTCTTCATGCAATAATGAGATTATATGTTCCAAGAGATGTTACAATCAAGATTGAGATGAAAGAATAATTTCAATTGAGTATACTTTTTATTCTATAAAAACTTATAAACAATAAGAAATAATATTTCTTAAATGAAAGAGAATAATTTAGCTTCAAGACTATTTGCATACATAACAGACTTTGGAGATATAAAGTTTTGCAGAGGATATAATATTTTTTTAAAAGAATTCTTCAACAAAAAAGCCAGGAATATTATAACCAGATCCTAACAACAAGAAAATACACAGATATTGCAGTAAATAGCCTGTGTAATATTTCAGATTCTCTTTCACTAACGATTGCAATAAGCACTCAAAGATTAACCCCTTTGTTAATGATTCCAGTAACTGAATTATTCAGATTAAATATTCACTCCTATTCAAAAAAAGAAAAAGGAATTTTAACTGAAATGAAAAAAGATGAAATATCATTCTGCAAATACGAGTCTCTTGAGGAAATTCAAAAAGAGTATTACAAAAGAAAAATGTCTCCCTAATTTTCTTCTTCAAGAGTTCCAAACATATTTCCGCTTTTTTCAAGATTTTTTATCATCTCTCGATTTTCAGGAATCTCTTTTTTTTGTTTTACAAGAACTGCTCTCGCATGAATAAATGCCTTGCATAATTTCAAATTAGCAGGACACTGTTTTTCACATGCTTTGCATAAGGTACAATCATAAATAATTTTTTCAATGGATTCGTCTGAGAGCATCATTGCCTTTCCTCTAGGAGAGTATTGCTCTTCTTTTAACTCCCTTAAAACAGGACATAAACTTCTGCATAAACCGCATTTTATGCATCCTCCAACTATTTCTCTTATCTCTTCTTTTGCATTTTCAGATTCAATCATTTGATCTTCCCTCCTTATTGCTATTGTTATTAGAAAATCCTTTTCCAAAACGGTTTGTCATAATCTTATTTATCGCGTCCCTGTCAGATTCACTGGTTCTGGGCTTATTTGAATTATCACTAAATCTATTCTCAGTTTTTTTATCAATACTTGCAGGTGGTTCTTTACTTAATCCCTGCTTATCAGAGGGATTATACTTATTATTCATAATTTTATTTATCAAATTATAATCAACTGAAGATTTTGGCCTGGGCCTTTCCTCAATAGGATCAGTTTTAACTGTCTCCTTTACTTCAGGTTTATAAAATTCTTCTTTTTTTGTTTCAGTAATATTTTCTTTTGAAACTTCTTTTATAAAAGCATGCATTTTTTCTTCAGGACTGTCAGAATTTTCAAATCCATTGGATTTTGGAGTACTTATCTCTACAGTATTTTTTACAAGTTCACGGGCGCTTTTTTCTTCTAAAGGGCTAGGTTTTATTTCCATTATTTTTTCTTTAACTCCTGGAGTCATAGAATACCTTTTGCCAGAAGACATTTCGCCAATGAGTTTTCCACGATTCATCCTGGCATAAGGATCATGTCTCAACTTTACCCTCTGAATTATAGTCATATCAAAAGGATCAACAAAATACTTTCTTACAATACCAATTCCAAATTTTCCAGGTTTTCCCTGAGAAGTGCGAATAAAATCAACTACCCTCTCTCTTTTTGATTTTTCATCATCGCGAAAAAAAGGATGAATTATTCCAGAACCAAGATTACCAATATAAGGAATATCTGACGCCTCAAGGAAATTCAAAAATTCTCTTATCTTATCAAAAAAGAATTTTGGGTCTTCCATGTTATAATATCCTTCAGAAGCCAGACCATAATATGCTCTTTTTTCCAGATTCAAAACTTTTTCATATTCTGCTCCAGTTACTTTTCCTCTCTTCTCTGAATCAAATTCAATTATAAGATTATATTTTTCAGGAAGTCCAAGTAGTTTAGAAGTATACTTGGAAAATAGCTTTAATTTAATAACTTCTTTTTCTGCTTTTAATCTTCTTGCAACAGACAATACTTCATCAATATTATCAGATTGATAAACAGAAATACTTCGTTTTACTAAAGGAATAACCCTAAGTTTAGCAGAAACAATAATTCCAGTAATTCCCTCCATTCCACAAACCTCTCCAATATCTGCTTTGGTTGCTTTAATAAATTCACCCTTTCCATCAATATATTCTACTCCATCAACCCAGTCTTTCATTGTCCCATATTTCATGCTTCTGTCACCTGTAGAGTTAGTGGCAATCATTCCGCCAATAGTAGATATTCCTTGATTATAAACATCAATTGGAAATTCATATCCCCTAGAACTTAATTTTTCATTAAGTTCCCGAATAGTTATTCCAGCTTCAACTTTAACCACTCTTTTTCCAGAGTTAAATTCTAGTACCTTGTTCATCTTAGTCATATCAACAACAACTGAGTTATTTGGAACAACACCTCCAACAAGCCCGCTTCCAGCCCCTCTTGGAACAATATCAGTTGCAGGAGTCTTGATAATATCCTCTACTTCCCGAACATCTTTTGGAAATACAACTCTCTCAGCAATTCCCTTTATTCTTGATGCATCAGTACTATAGCTAACTAATTCTTTTTTTGTTACCATTATTCATCCTCCTCAGAATCTTCATAATCCTCTTCTGAATCATCTTCAATTTCTTCTTCCATTTTAATATTTGCCTCAGTCTCAATCAAAACTTCCTCAGAATCTTCTTCTTCAGAATCTTCTGAAACATTCTCTACAGCTTCTTGTAATTTTTCTGTAATTCCAAGTGCAATTCCCAAAGCTTCTCCAAGTTCAAGTACTTCAATACCAGATTCATTTGAATTTTTACGAATAAGATCATATTCTTCAAAAGAACATACAATTAGTTTTTTTGCACCAGTTCTTTTTGCTTGTAAAAGTTTTTCTTTGGCAATTTTATCTGCGAGTTCAGGATTAGTTCTGGTAAGTCCTCCGCAACTTCCAGAGCAAATACTCTCAGCCTTAGAGTTATACATCTCATTAATTTTATACCCCATTAATTTAATTATTTTTCTAGGTTCATCATATATCTCACAATGTCTTCCAAGATAGCAGGAATCTTGAAAGGTTACAATTTCATCAAACTTGTTTTTTATTAAATCAGGATCGTTTTCAAGTTTTGAAAGAATCATTCTCCAAACATTTTTAGGCTCAATATTCCAGTCCGGAAGCATTTCAGGATATTCATATAAAAACATTTTATAAGAAGAAGGAGAATTAGTTATAATGCTTGTAATTTGCTGTTCTTTAAATATCTCAAAATTCCTTCTTGCAAGTTTTCTTGCTTCAGAATCATATCCTGCTTCCAGTGATTCAATACCTGAATTAATATTCTTGTCAATTATCTTAAAATCAATCCCAAGTCTTGAAAATATCTTTTGATAAACAAGAAAACTATCCCTATGCTTAAAATAAGTATAGTCTCCAGGATAATAAAGCGTGTTGCTTCTTTTAAATATTGAAAATAACCCCATTTTATTATTATGACCTCTGTAAAATATACAAAAAGCCCCACTTTTAAACTATATATATACTGTTAAGAATATTTTAGAGAACATAGATTATTGGGTATCTTCACATTTATCTTTGCTTAAAATAATTCCCCACATATCTCCTAACATCATCCCACAATCTTAGTACCTCAGGATTATAATCTGATTCATCATAGCCAGGAATAACCTGAAATGCAAGAGCCTCAAAATTAGAAGTATCCTCTTGTCTTGAAATAAGACAATTAAAACCATCAAAAGCACTATTGTCACTTCTGGTTATCATTCCTGCTAAATCAACAGTTCCTCTTTGATTAAAAAATTCTCCTTTTTTAACTAAAGACTCGCCAACACTCTGATGATAACCTGCATGATAATTTGCTCTTCCAGGAAGATTTTTGCATATATAATCAATTAATTCCTGAGTTTCTTCAAACCCTATTGGTTCTGGAAACCCAATTGCTGCTTTTTTCCAAATTTCTCGAATATTTCCCATTAAATAAGATAAAGCTTGAATACTATATAAAAATTATTGAACTATAGAAGATAAAAGATTCTTCTCTATTCCTGAACAGTAAACCGTGTTTCACTTATTAAATCATCAAATCCTTCGGATTTGTACTCCGCACTTTAGTGTGGAGTTTGTTTTGGATTTGATGAGACAGGACTAAAATCCAAGCGAGAGCTTGCCACACTATGAAGGATGTGGTTAGATTTTTGGCCTGTATCTACAATCTCATAAGAGAGCTAGGACTTTCTCTTTCAGAAACTAAAATCCTTGGACTAAAATTTTTCTTCTCTTTTAAAATATTAAAACTTTCAAGTGCAGCCTGAGGAGTATTATTATTCTTACTAAGGTGTGAAAGAATAAGATACCTGAGTTTTGAATTTGCATTTTCAAGAACACACAATGCAGATTGGCTGTTTGAAAGATGCCCTATATCACTTTTTATCCATTTTTTCAAAAAATACGGATAAGGTCCGTTTTCAAGCATGGTTTCATCATAATTTGATTCCAAAAATAAAGCATCTGAGTCACTTACATTGGCAATTACATTTTCACATGCAAAACCAACATCAGTAATTATTGATATTTTCTTTCCATTTGAAACATTAAAAGAAACAGGATCACTTGCTTTATGAGACTTTGAAAAAGCCTCCACCCTCATTCCACCAATGCTAAAAGATTCGTCATTTTTTATAATATTTATCATATCAGAGTCAGAGCATAAATTACAACTTTCAGAAGTTTTCTTTGTTGCAAAAATAGGAACATTAAACTTTCTTGTAAAAACATCAGCACCCCTTATGTGATCTGAATGCTCATGAGTAATAAATATGGCCTTTACATTTTCAGGTTTTTTTCCAATAGAAGATAATCTTTCAAAAATCTGTTTTGCAGAAATTCCTGCATCAATAAGAACTGCATTTCCGCTATTCTCAACATAAAAGCAGTTTCCAGATGATCCAGATGCAAGTGCACAAAATTCCATATCCTCTTTTATTATTCACCTTTTATAATAAGCAATAGAAAATTGGGTTTAAAAGCTTTTAATAATTCAAAAAATAAACATTACAATCCATCATTTTTTTATAGAATTCATAATCAGGAGATTCTTCTCTTGCTACAATAAAAATCTTCCCAAGGCCTTCCCAAAAAGTAAACCATCCTGCAGGCTGGGAAATTATAAATAAAAAATCAAAAAAGACTCTGAGATAAGTGTTAGTTAAATTACCCTTGAATTCAAACAAAAAAGTGCTTATTACAAGAATAATAGATCCTATAAAAAACCAAAGTAAACCCTCTCGTTTTATTCTTTTAATTATCTTATGTTCTTCTCTGAAATGTTTTTTAAAATGCTCTTTTAATCTTTTTTTAATAATTCCTTCTTCACGCATATTTCTCTTATTTGCAGGTATAAGAAGTCTTAACTCTGTAATTCCGCCCTTGTCTCTCACAGCCTTTTTACATTCAAAAATAAAATCATCAGAAAGTCCTCTTGAGGCATAGGGTCTTGGATCAAAATCAGAAAAAAGATCATCATAAGAATCAAGAACAAGGCTTATATTACCTTCTCTTACTTTAAGTGATTCCTCAATTACATCTTCTCTTAACTCCTCTTTTGTTTCCATAAGAAAAAAAAAGCAAAATAAGTTTATAAGTTTAACTAATTTTTTTAAGGACTAAAAGTTATCTAATCAAGAACTATTATCTAAAGAGGGTACTCATTAAAACAAGATTCGTTTATAGGAGGGGTTAAAGGAGTCCCATGAGATAAAGAATCGTTTGATTTCTTGCCATTAGAACTTTCATTAACTACATAAGACAATTTTCTTTGATTATCTATTCCAAAATCATATTCGAAATCTATTGCAAAATCATTTGATCCATAAGGAACTTCAAGTTTTCTGCTTCCCTGAGGTAAAAAATTTCTTCGCTTACATAATTTTAACATTCCCTTGCATTTATTAAAAGTAGTCAGTACAATTTTAGCATAACCTTGTTGGCTGGAAATTCCCATTGCAAGATCAAGTAATCTTGCTCCAAGTTTTCTTCCAGAATAAGCAGGATCAACCATAGAAAGCCAATATTCCACTTTTCCAGGCTCTACTTCATACCAGATTGCAGAACCAACTTCTTTATTGGTTTCAGGGTCTCTTGCTGCAACAATCCAATATTTTTTATCAGCAAGATAATCTGTTATATTGTTAAGTTCAAGACTCTCAGGAAGAAAATGTGTAAGTTCTACTATTCCTTCCAGATTATCATCAAGACTTTTCTTTTCAAATCTAAGAGGTTTGTGCCTGTGTCTAATCATGATGCGAATATAAAATAAATCCTTTATAAAATTATCGAATAAGACATCTTAAAGGGTATTTAACTTTTACCCTATTCCAGTAGATATATATCCAAGGTATAATCTCTGGTATGTGAATTAAAATCATTTACGGAATAATCTCAGGCCCAAAATACTTTTCATATTCAAATTGCTGTTTTGATATCTTGCCTTCCTTAATTAAACTATTAATTTCAGGAAGCTTTGCTTTAAGTTCATCAATCAAATGCTTAATCGTACTGCATATTAAGTCATTTCCTTCTTTTGGCCAAAGTTGTGCCTGGTTCCAATACAAACATCTTCCACCACATAAATCAAGATATTTACAATTAGTGCAATCTCCAGAGACATCAAATTTCTTTAATTTACCAGGATCACTATCAAGGTTTCCTGCGCAGAAATCTTCAATGCAGTTCATAATAGGGCAAGCAACAACTTTTCCATCAGTGGAAATTGCATAACCAGCATAACCTGCTCCGCATCTTAGTTTTGTTTTTTCATTTTTTATTAAAGAGTCAATAATCGCCAAAAATGGATATAATTTCAATACCTTTCCTTTTTTCATTCCATTTATCCAGTAGTCAATCAATTTTGAAACTGATTTATTGTATTCATCTGCAAACTTGGAAAATTTTTCTTTGTTATAATCAAACTTAAAAAATCCAGCATCAATCTGCCAGTGTACAGAGTCAAAACCTGCCCTAATTAAACTAACAACTTGTTCATATAAATCAGGGTTTTCCTGGGATATTGTCATTCTTGCGACTATTTCCCCATTATATCCATTTTTCTTAATAAGCCTTATATTTTCCATTACACGATCATAAGTTCCCTCTCCCCTGTTATAATCAGTCCTCTCACAGCTTCCATCAAGTGAAACAAGAAGTTTTGTTATTCTATTGACATATTCCTTTGGAAGTTTATCAATAAGTTTTGCATTTGTTTGCATCCTAAACGGAACATCTATTGCATCCATTATTTCTTTTATTTTATCGATTCTAAGAAGCGGTTCTCCACCATAAAAAATAAGAACTGCATTTTTGTCTTTTTCCAAAAACTTCTTTAATTTTTTTACATCAACAATAGAGTCTTCAGGAGATGAAAAATCAAACTTGAATTTTTTATCAAGTCCATTATCAAACTCCTCAAGTGATTTTTTATAGCAGTATCTACATTCAGAATTGCATGTTTCAGAGAGTAGTATATGGTAATGCATAAAATAAACAAAAAACAGCAGGTTTTAAATTTAACTTATGTATATAGTTTATATCCTTGTATAGACTAGTTATAGATAATCATTTTTTAAGACAGATTTACTCTGGATTAAAAATGCTAAATATCAGAAAGGACAACTAATGAGCAAAGCGAATTAATTTAGAACTATTCTTCAGCCAGTTCAGACTCATCAACATCTTCGTCTTCAGTTTCTTCTTCAGTTTCTTCTACTTTTGGCTTTTTATCTTTCTTTGGCTTAGCTTCTGAAGTTGCAGATTTTGCTGCCTTTGCAGGTTTTTCAGCAGGACTCATGATTTCATTAATATCAATGCTATTAATCATTTCCCTAAATTTCAAAAAATCTTCAGGACCTATTCTTGTTCCTGCTTTTGTAAATCCAGTATATCTTTCAGAAGTAACAAACTCTCGTATAGTAAGGCCTTTTTTTCCTTTATACTCATCAACTCTTACAATAATATCAGTAGTTTCATTCTTTTTTATTCTTCCAATTTCTTTTTCCATGACAAAATAAAATAACATGAGTTTAAGAATGTTTTGTTTCTAATTCACAAGGTTTTAAAACTCACATTTATTATAAAAAACATGCGAAAAGATACAAAACTTTATTTGGCATTAGTAGTGATTGTTATATTGATTATTTCAGGAATTTTTATATATAAAAACTATACAAAAGAAACACCAGAAATAAAACTAATGAGTTGTATTGCATCAAAAGCAACTCTTTATAGTTCTAAATACTGTCCACACTGTCAAAATCAAAAAGAAATTCTTGGAAGCTATCTTAGTTTATTTAAAAATATAGATTGTCTTGATAATCCTCAGAAATGCGATGAAGCAGGAGTAAGCCAGTATCCAACCTGGGTTGTAAATGGCAAATTATATCCAGGAGTAAGATCAATAACTGAATTAAAAGCGCTTACAAATTGCGAAGGATGTGATATAAATGAAACAAACAACACAGCTAAAACTGACACTGGAACTTGCGGAAATACTACTGAATCATGTTTAAAACCTATTGAACAAACTTGCTCGTCAAATCAAACCCAGGCCAAGTCAGAAATAGCTCCTTCACAAGAAAATAAAAAACCATTTACAATAGTTTCAATAGTGCTTCTTGCAATAGTCAATGCAATGAATCCATGTGCACTTGCAGCACTTGTAATGGTATTAATATCAATACTTATTGCAAATGAAGAAAAAAAGTATAAAGTGCTCCTTGGAGGACTCATGTTTATCCTTGCAGTATTTATTGGATATTTTATTTATGGTGTTGTAATACTTCAATTATTCAGAAGTTTTGCAGACTTTACTTCTTCAATTGCAGTATATGTTAAAAGTGCTCTTGCAATCGGTGCAATTATTTTAGGATTATTTAATATTAAAGATTATATAAGATACAACCCAGGAGGAATTGCAACAGAAATGCCACTTAGATTTAGACCAAGATTAAAACAAATAATAAAAACAATTACAAGCCCTAAAGGAGCATTTGTCGCAGGACTGCTTGTAACGCTATTCCTATTACCTTGTACAATGGGGCCTTATCTAATTGCTCTTGGAAATTTATCAGAACAAGGTGCTCCAAGCCTTTTATCTGCAATTCCATATCTTTTGTTATACAATGCGATATTTGTAATTCCAATGATAATTATAACAATAGTAACTTACTTAGGATTTTCAAGCGCTGAAAAAGTTAGTGAATGGAGAGATAGAAACATAAAAAAGATTCACCTTGCAGCAGGAATAATACTTGTTGGACTTGGAATTGCAATTCTAACTGGATTAATTTAAATACCTGTTTATTCTTAAATATTTTATGATACTCTCAACTCTTCAGTGGATTTTACTCATGACATTTATTGATGGGCTTTTAGGACTTGTAGGAGTTTTCTCATTTTTTGTTTCAAAAAAATATCTAAACAAGATTATTCTTATTTTAGTGGCTTTTGCAGCAGGTGCACTTCTCGGAGGAGCTTTTTTTCATTTAATTCCCGAGTCAATTGAAAAATTATCACTAGCTATTACCCTTATACTAACTATAGCAGGTTTTTGTACGTTTTTCCTTGTTGAAAAATTACTTCACTGGCATTATTGCAGAAATGAAGGTCACTGTCATGATCATGAACACCCTTATGTTTATCTTCTTTTAATAGGAAGTTCAATTCATAATTTTATAGATGGACTCCTTATTGCAGGATCATTTATAATTTCAATACCTCTTGGAGTTGTAACTAGTGTCTTAATAATTGTCCATGAAATTCCTCATGAAATAGGAAACTTCGGAGTTCTTGTCCATGGAGGAATGAAAAGAGGAAAAGCAGTACTTGCAGATTTCTTAATCCAGCTTACAGCAATTTTAGGAGGTCTGGCAGGATATTTCTTCCTAAACCTGAATAAATATGTTGCAATTCTTCTCCCACTAGCAGCAGGCGGTTTCTTATATTTGGTTTTCTTTGACTTAATTCCCGAGGTTCTAGAAGAGAAAAATAAGATAAAACTAATAATTAACATAATCGCAATAATCTTAGGCCTTCTTTTATTATTGTCTGCAAAATATCTAGCAGGTTAATCAAACAGAAGTAAATCTTTCGAGTTCCCCAAATATCTTTTTCTTAACAACCTCAGGTTCGCTCATTAAAATAATTTTTAAGGAATTTTTACAATGTCCATGACAAGGACAAACAAAACCACAAAATCCCTCGCGAAAACCTCCGCTCCAATATCTGGCCTGGTATTCATTAAATAATTTTCTTTCAGTATCAGAATCAAGAGAATATGCTCTTCTGCTGATTTCAAGCATACTAAGTTCTGCAGCTTTTATTTGAGTTTTAATAAAATGATCAAAATCCTGGCATTTATTTACAACTAAAGAAGGATTTACATTTAAAGAAGCTTTTGCCCGATATCCATATTTAAATCCATATTCCCAATAATTTATACAATCATTTTCAATAAAATGTTTTTTGGCAGCAAGCCAGCCTATATCAATTCCAGCTTTCTCACTTAAATAATGTTTATGTTCTCGAATAGCATGAACAAGAGGTTTTCTAGAATTCTTAATTAATATGCCTTCAAGAATAGGAGGAACAGTATATACTCCCTCATCTAATTCTCCTGCAATTAAATTAGTAGACATTATATCTCCAGTAATTTCTTAAATTAGAACCTTAGTGACTTTTTATACCTTTTCAATTATACTCCCAATTATTCTTACTTCAAAACCCTAATATCCTTATTATTCCCATATTTCCATTTACTATGTCCAAACTGAACAATTAAATCAACACCCAAGTTTTCAACTTCAACCGGAATATCACATGCACCAAAACAGGTTCCAAGCCATATAAAGCACTCTGCATTTGTTTGATTTTCAATTTCTTCACAAATAACCTGGGAATAGCGTTTCATTCCCTCTGGAAACTGTAATAATACTTTTTTTGCCTTATTCCTTTTTATAGTTTTAACTACTCTTGTAATTTCAAGATCATAAATTTCATTTATCTCATTAAGAGTTTTTTCTTTCATAATTAAATCAATTAAATAACGCTTTTATATTTTATGATTAATTCAGCTAACTAAAATAAAAAGTTATATATAGTTACAAAACCTAATTATTAAAGTAATCAGTGATAAATAAAGAATTCCAGAATTCTAACAACTATTTTTAAATGGAAACTAAAAAATCTAGTACAAACTTAGAAGTAAAGCTAGAAAGCTTAAAATATGAGTTGACAAATTCATTAAAAGCAACCAGATTAATTACAGATCCCGCGATAAATGGGCTTACACTAACTTATAAAAGAAGAGGCCAGGAAAACAAAGATCAGTGCAGAATAATACAAAAAGGCCTAAAAATAATGTTGCAAAATGCATATAGAGGTTATGTAGATTTAAGTTTTGAAACAGTTGATGAAATGCAAAGAATTTACAGAGTAAAACTAGAAGTTTTAGCTGAAAAAAAAGAAGAACAAGAAACTACTTATAATGCACTAACAAAAATAAATGAATTTATAAATTTCTATAATAAATCAAGAAAATAATTTTTTAGGGGAAAATTTAAATCTCTTATCCAGCCCTTAAAAAATTTAGGAGTTTAGAAAAATATCCCTTTGATTCTTCCACAGGCTTTTGGAGGCAAGACCTGAATTGATATTCCATTAGATAAGCATCTTCAGAAGTTTCAGTATAATAATCATGAAGAATCCCAACTGCCCGAAAACCATTCTCCCTAAAAAATAATTGAGCAGTAAGATTTCTCTCTCGTACTTCGAGAAGAATTTTGCTTCTTCTTTGAAATGAAAGTTTTCCAGTGAGTTTATTTACCATTTGAGTGCCTACTCCTGTTCTGCGATAATCTCCAGAAACAGCAAAGTTTAGTAAATGTAATCGAGTTTTATGAAGTTCATAAACTGCATATCCAGCAACACGATTGTCATATTCTGCAACCATGCCAATACGATTCCTATTTTTTAAATGGGATAAAAAATCCTCTTCAAGCCAGGGAAATTCAAAACTCTCTCCTTCAATATTAAGAACTTCAGGCATATCGCGTCTAATCATCCATCTAGTATGTACTGGAAGTTGTTCTTTATCCGGAAAATTTGTTGATTCCATCTTTAATGCATAAAAGTTTGCCCTCTCTATTGCATGCAAATCTCTCAAAGAAACTAATCCCTGTAGGAACTAACAATTCCCTTGTTGAATCTGTGAGATCTGAAAGTCTCTCAGAAATCCTTGGATCAGTTACATGATAAGAAGGTTTATTGCGGTGATTTTCAACTCTCCTTAAGTATTCAGAGCTTAAAGCAGAAAAAACATATGGCGAATTAAGATATTTTCTTCTTCCACGTTCAAAAAATAATGAATCATTAAATAATTTGACTCCAGACTCTTTTTTTTCATCTTCTAATTTTAACTGATAAAAATATTCATTTATTCCTCTTATATCACTTACAAAGATAAACGGAGAGATTTCTCTTTTCAGAGATTCTTCTGAAGCTGCAGCTATAACATCAAGAGGCGTAGCCCAGTTAACTCTAAGGTCGCCAATAGTTGGACCATACAATTCAGGTAATGTTAGATATTCAAATCCCATGTTAAAATAGATTATAAATAATAAAATTGAATATTCTTTATTAAAAAAGATCCTTTAAAAACCTTCCGAAGGATTTCCATTGTAAAAAAACAATAAAATTGCCTCGAAAAGAAGATGATAAATTTTTAAATGATCTTATCATAAAATAAATATGACATCTACAAGACAACCAATCGTTACTGTTGCAGGTCATGTCGACCACGGAAAAACTTCTTTATTGGATAATATAAGAAAAACTGCAGTCTATGAAACAGAAGCAGGAGGAATTACTCAAAAAATTTCTTTTACAAAAGTTCCAATTGCAGATATTAAAAAAAGATGCCCTTTAATTGAGAAGAGCAATATAAAATTAGATTTTCCTGGATTTTTATTCATAGATACGCCAGGTCATGCTGCATTTTCGCATCTTAGAAAAAGAGGAGGAAGTCTAGCAGATCTTGCGATTTTAGTAATGGATATTAACGAAGGAATAATGCCACAGACAGCAGAGGTAATAGAACTTTTAAGGCTAAATAAAACTCCATTTATAATAGCATTAAATAAAATAGATAATATCTCTGGATGGAGAAAACAATCTGAAGAATTAAAAGAAAATATTGATCTTCAGTCCACAAATACAGCATTACAATTCCAGGAAAAACTTCTTACAATAGAAGGTTCATTGCATCATCATGGTTTTAATGCAAAACCTTTTTATGAAGTAACAGATTTTTCGTCTCAACTTGCACTTGTTCCATGTTCTGCAAAAACAGGAGAAGGAATTAATGAACTAATCATGATGTTATGCGGATTATCCCAGAAATTTTTAAAAGAAAACTTAAAACTTGGAAAAACAGCAAGAGGAGTTATACTGGAAATAAAAAAAGAAAAGGCAATGCAATACACCGAAGCAATTCTTTATGACGGAATTCTTTCATCCAAGGATGAAATTGCAGTGGCAAGTTTTAATGAACCAGTTATAACAAAAATTAGAGTACTCGAGGAAATCCAGCCTATTTCAAATAAATTCAAACCAGTTCTAGAGGCTTCTGCTGCAAATGGAATAAGAATGCAGCTAATTGAGTCTTCAGGACTTCTTCCAGGAATGCCGTTTACGATCTTTAAAAATAATCTAGAAGAAATAAAAGAAGAATTCAAAAAAGAGATGGGAGAAAAAATAAAAACCGATGAAGAAGGAATAATAATAAAAGCAGACTCACTAGGTAGTTTAGAGGCTTTGATTACATTGTTAAAACAAGAAAAAATAAATATCGTAAGTGCTGGAATTGGTATGATAAACAAAAAAGATATTATCTCAGCACAAACAAACCTGAAAAATAATCCTGTAGATGCAATAATCCTTGGGTTCAATGTAAAAGAGGATGAAGAAGCTGAAACCATGGATAAAGGAAAAATTAAGATATTAAAGCATGAAGTCATCTACAAATTAATAGAAGAACTTTTAAAATTCCAAAATGAAAAAAGAAATGAAGTAAAAAGAGACAGAATGATGGATCTTGCAACAATTTGTCAGGTAAAAGTACTTAGTAATTATGTTTTCAGAAACTCGAATCCTGCTGTTTTTGGAGTGGCAGTTGAGATAGGGAAAATAAAACCCCATCTTCCATTGATGAATGAAGAAGGGATTCAGATAGCAAATATAAAAGGAATACAAGAAAATCAAAAACAATTAGATGAAGCAACAGAAGGAATGGAAGTTGCAATATCTCTTCCAGGAGTAAACTTTGAACGCCAGTTAAATGAAACAAACTATCTTTTTTCAGATATGTCTGATTCGCAATTTAAAAAATTCAAGGACAACAAGGATCTTTTGACTGCGCAAGAAATGCAAGTTCTTCAAAAAATAGCACAAATCAAAAGAAAAAAGAATCCTGGTTGGGGCGTATAAAAAAATTGTAAACCTCTAGGATTTAAACAATTATAAAAATTTCAGAGTCAGATCATTATCAAGACCACAAATAATAATAGATCTTTTACTTCCAGTAGTCAGTATAGGAGCATCAAAAAGAATTTGAATAAGAGTTTCATATGCCTCTTTATTATCGCCTTGATAACTTCGGAGTTCTATGAATTTATTCATCCCCTCAAGCCTAAGATTTTCCATTAATTTGCTAATATAGGGATTTGCACTATTAGCATCTCTTAACTCTTTAATATGTAAATCAACTCCAAGGGAAACAGAATATTCTCCAAGTAATTCATTTAATTTTTGCATTCCTATAGGAGTATCAAGAAACCCATAAGCTCTTCCTTTTACTTCTTTTGACATTAATTAATCAAAGATTATAATTATAAAAATAAATGCAGTCTTTTTTAAACAATCCGAAATATTATTTTTAAAAAATTAAAATAAATCCACGAGTTCACCCCACAAATGTTTTTAAATTGCAGGTTAGTAGAGTCTTAAGAAGAGAGATGGCAGGATTTTTAAGAAAAGCAATAAAAGAAGATCAACTAAGAGAGGAAATTGACGCAGAACTAGTAGCATACCGTGATTTATATGAAGATACTTCCTCGCTCCAGCATTCTCAAAGCGAAATAGAAAATATTATACAAAATAAAACTGATCTAAAATCCAATTCAGAAATAAAAAAGTCCCTTGATACACTCGAAGAATTCTATTGCGGAGTTGTTATGTTAAACGAATCTTTTAATGGAATAACTGCGCTTTTAGGACTATACAAAAAGTTTTTCCCAAGTTCAGAATATGCAAAAGAAGTTGAAAAAAAATTAGAAGACCCAAAATTCTTCAATCAATATAGTCTTGATCGTTTAATCAATATTATATGTAAAAGAAATAAAATGCTGATAGATCCTTCTTTAGTATCTTAATTAAATTACTAAAAACGCTTTTTAATTTAAACATCCCTTTACAAATCCATCAAATAGTGGGGCGGGTTTAAGAAGTGAACTTTTAAATTCAGGATGAGATTGTGTTGCAACAAAAAATTTATGATCCGGAAGTTCAATAAATTCAACAAGTCTTCCATCAGGACTAAGACCACTTAAAACAAGCCCGTTTTCTTGAAGTACTTTATGATAACCAGGATTAACTTCATATCTATGCCTATGCCTTTCATAAACCTCTAAAGGATTATGAAACTTTTTATCGCAGTTATTAAGTTCAACAGAACAATATAAGTTACCAACGCGGCTTTCAGGTTTTAAAATTGCAGCATAAGCTCCGAGCCTCATTGTTCCACCCTTACTATTAATATTTCTTTGTTCAGGTAAAATATCAATTACAGGATAAGGAGTAACAGGATTTATTTCAGTTGTATGGGCAGAAGAAAGACCGCATTTATTTCTTGCAAATTCAACAACAGCAAGTTGCAAACCAAAACATAACCCTAAATAAGGAATATTATTTTCTCTTGCAAACTTTATTGCATAAATCTTCCCTTCAACACCGCTTCCACCAAAACCTCCAGGAACAATAATCCCATTAAACATTTTTAATTTTTCAACACTGGATTTATCTTTTTCAAACTCCTTAGAATCAATCCATTCGAGTTCAAGTTTAACATTGTTTGAAACTGCTGCATGTTTTAATGCCTCATTTACAGAGATATAAGAGTCTGTTAATTGATAATCTCCAATATCCAGATATTTGCCAACCATTGCAACCCTAATGACTCTTTCAGGAACTAAAATCCTTTTTACTGCTTCTTCCCAATCTCTCCAATCAGGCTCTTTTTTCTTCTCAAGTTTGAGTCTTTTTAGAATTTTTTCACCAAGTTGTTCTTTTTCCAGGTCTAGTGGAATTACATAAATAGTATTTGCAGTTCCAGGACCAACTACATCAGGCATTGAAATAATATTTTCAGATTTAACATTTGCAGAAAGCTCAAGCTTGTTTTTTCTTATCTCATCAAGTCTCTTTTTACCTCTGCACAAAATAAAATCAGGTTGTATTCCATTCTCCCGGAGTAATTTAACAGCAAGTTGGGTAGGTTTTGATTTCATTTCTTCAATATGCGAAGGAATAGGCATATAAGTAACAAGAATGTAAGCAATATTTTCGCTTCCTATTTCATTTTCAAGGCTCTTCATAGCAAATAAAAAAGGTATATTTTCATAGTCTCCAACTGTTCCTCCAATCTCAATAAGAACAATATCTTTGCCCTCAGAAACTTTTTTTATCCGGGATTTTATCTCATTTGGAACATGTGGAATAAACTGAACTGTTTCTCCTAAAAAATCTCCTCTTCTTTCTTTTTCAATAAGTGCGCGATAAACTTGTCCAGTTGTAATATTGTTTAGTTTAGATAAAGATTTTCCTAAAAATCTTTCATAATTTCCTAAATCCTGATCAATTTCACCTCCATCATCAGTAACCCAAACCTCCCCATGTTCAGTAGGCCTTAGAGTTCCTGCATCACAGTTGATATAAGGATCAATTTTAATAACATCAACTTCAAAACCTCTCTCCTGCATCATTCTTGCAATTGATGCGGTAGTAACACCTTTTCCAACACCAGATATTACACCTCCGACAACAATTATGTACTTAGTCATATCAACCTCCTTAGTTTATTGTTTAAAATTAAAATAGATTATAAAGATTTAGATATAAAAGAATATAATTAAAAATCCTGTGCAAAAAGATTTAAAAACCTCTATGTCATGACCCTGCATAAACTTGCCAGTGGTAACTAAATAAAAAGATTTAAATATCCTAATTTCTAGAAAATAAAAATGGGACTTGCACAAACAGTTACAGCAGAAACAAAGAATTATGCAGCAGCAGCTGGAACAGGAACAGGATTATTTGCTCTTCACGAGACAGCAAGAAAAATTTCTTCACTACCAAGTCTAAAAACTCAAGGATTAGAAAATATAGCTTATACTGTATCTAAATTTTTAACAGAAACAGGGCCAAATCCTGATTTAACACTTTACACAGTTTTAGCATTATCTGCATTAGGGGGACATGTAAAAGGGGCAAGAGGTTACATAGCAGCAGCAACTGCAACTTCATTACCTTATATTGTAAATAGAATTGATTCAATTCCTTTTGTAAACGATCAAGCGAATAGTTCCCATGGAGATTATTCAACTGGAACAATTCTTGGTTATGTTATAACAGGATTTTTAGTTGGAACAACAGCTAAATGGATAAAAGATAAAACAGTTGGAAAATCAAAGTAATTTAGTATTGACTGTAAATTTTTGGCAATTTTGTTCTGTCCGAAATCGAGTTTCAGTTTATAGATAATCATTTTTATTCGAAATTCACTTTTGAATAAATGCAAAATTTATCTGGCTAAAATTGTACAATTTCAGACAAAAAAAGCAATTAAAAAGCTTTAAAAACCCAGACTATCATTTATTAAGATAATAAAATGGCATTTAAAATTAATGTATCAAGCAAAGGGAAAACTTACAAATTAGAATCAGAAAATGAAGTTTTAATTGGAAAGAAAATAGGAGAAACTCTTGAGGGATCTGATCTTTCCGAAGACTTAAAAGGTTATACATTAGAAATAACTGGTACAAGTGATATTTCAGGAATTCCAGGAAAAAAAGGACTTGAAGGAGCTACATATCATAGAAAATTATTAACTTTAGGATTTGGAATGAAAGATAGAAGAAAAGGAATGAGACTCAAAAAAACATTAAGAGGAGAAGAAATTTCCCCAAAAACAATTCAGATTAACACAATAGTAAAAAAAGAAGGATCAAAGAAATTCAGCGAACTTACAAAAAAAGAAGAAAAAGCTGAATAGTGGATTATAGAGAATATTTCTTAATTTTGATTTACAGATAAATAATCAGGATAATAACAACTGCACATAAGTCTAACTGCAACTCGCTTAAGATAAGGAAATTCTATATCATTAGTTTTCGCGTAAATTTCTGGAAAATAAGAACTAATTATATCCTGAAAAATCTTTTTTTCAAAAACACCCGGTTTAAAGCATTCAGGCCATTTTCCATTAAACCTTGCTCCAAGAAATTCATATTGAGTTTTCTTGTGAGAATCAGCACTAATTTCTTCAGCACATTGACACATATATTAAAACAATTTTCTCCTTAAATAAACTGCAGAATTTCCACTTCCTGCCTTCTCTCTTCTGGCACGGTTTACTTCAAGTAACAACTCTTCACTAACATCATCCAGATCTTCATTAGTCATCATAGATAGATAAGATTTATCTTTTCTTGCTTTTATCTCGACCTTTAGTACAACTAGGGCAACTGACTCCCCATTCTGCCATATCATATTTCTTAAAACAAACATGACATTGTGCATAAATTGGTTTTGAAATTTTTGTTTGCATAATACATACTGTCCTTATTATTTAATTTATAATTAATCTCAGAACTCTTTATTATGCCAAGAATAAGTAGTTTAAAAACCTATCTCTTTTTTCTGTTTCTTAAAAATTCAATAAAAATAGGTATAAGTGAAATTACAATAATTGACATAATTACAAGAGTTAAATTCTCCTGAACAACAGGAATCTTACCAAAATAATAACCTGCAAATGTAAACAGACTTACCCATAAAAGCCCCCCAAGTAAGTTAAAACTCAAAAACCTTTTGTACTCCATTTTTCCAATACCTGCAACAAATGGTGCAAAAGTTCGAACAATTGGAACAAATCTCGCGAGAATTATCGTCTTTCCACCATGTTTTTTATAAAATCCTTTTGTCTTTTCTAAATGCTCCTTTTTAAAAAATCTATTTCCAGAAAATAGTTTTTCCCCAAAATAACTTCCAATTAAGTAATTAACACTATCACCTAAAACTGCTGCAAAAAGAAAAACAAAGAAAACAATAAAGATATTAAGATAACCACTTGAAGCAAATGCTCCAGTTATAAAAAGAAGAGAGTCTCCTGGAAGAAACGGAGTTATGACAAGTCCAGTTTCTAAAAAAATTACTAAAAATAAGATAAAATAAGATAAAACGCCATAATTCTGAATAATTTGTCCTACATATCTATCTACGTGCAAAATGAAATCCACCGGACTTGTAAAAATTTGTGATAGCATATTAACTCTCTTTATAATTTTACAAAGATTTGACAGTTTATAAGTTATTCTCTGTTTTCATCTTAAAACCACCACATTTAAAAATTATTAATCTATAGAATAAATATAAAAAGATGGTGCAAAATAAAAAGGCAGAAGGCCCAATGGGAATGTCATTTTCAATGATATTTTCAATTATTCTAATAATATTTTTTGTAATAGTTGCATTTATGGCAATAAGATATTTTCTAAAACTTCAGGCATGTACCCAAATAGGGGATTTTGTCGGAGAATTTCAGACAAAAACAACAGAAGCGTGGAACTCCCAAAAAGCAGATTATGAACTAAAAAAAGTACTTCCATCAGGAATAGAATATGTATGTTTTGCAGACCTATCAGATAATTTAAGAGGAGAGAATAGAAGAATTTTAGATGAACTGGAATTTTTTCAAGGAGGAGTAGACGCGAACATGTTTTTTTATCCAAAAGAAAAAGCCTGTGAAATGCCTGCTCAAAAAATAAAGCACTTAGATATGGCAAAATTAACAAAATCAAAAAACCCTTACTGTATTGAAGTTGTCAATGGAAAAGTTGATATAAAAATTCAAAAAGATTTTCTTGATGAGTTAGTTACAATTTCATGCGTAGTTGGAAATTGTACTCCTATAAATCTCAATACCAATCTGACATTTTATTCAAGACCTGTAAAAAAAACTGATCCAAAAAAAGAAAACTATTCGGTAAATCCAGAAAAAGAAGTTGAAGAAAAAAATACTTCATTTAATGCAGTTGAATTTTGTAAACTGATAAATGATAGTGAAGAAAGCAGAATCTGTACAAAAGCAGTTGAAGAACAAACCTCTAGCAGTTATACGGGTTCAGCAAATGACCGTTGTAATAGCATTGAAAACCCTGCATCAAAAAATCTTTGCTATTACGCAACAAAAAACCAATATGAAACCCTAAACAACAGAGGTTCACAAAGAGATCTTTCACTTTGCGAACAGTTTAATGGAGATCAAGTACAAAAAGATCTTTGTATCAGACATATAAATGCTGCTTAAGAAAAAAAGATCAATCAGAAATATTTGTTAAAAACTCGACACTAAAAGTTCGAAGTTAAGTATATAGATTTTTAAACCCTATGTCTTTCTAATATTTATGGTTAAAACAGCTAATTCAAAAGAAGATATAGAAGGAATTGAAATGATTAATATTGGAATGGTAGGTCATATTGATCATGGAAAAACAACTCTTCTTTATAAAATAACAGGAAAATTTGCAGACACTCATTCAGAAGAACTAAAAAGAGGAATAACAATAAAACTGGGTTATGCAGATACAGTAATTGAAAAAGCAGGTAAAAAAAGATATGTGAGTTTTGTTGATTGCCCAGGTCATGAAATGTTAATGGCAACAATGCTTTCGGGAGCAGCTTTAATTGATGCTGCAATTCTTGTAATTGCTGCAAATGAAGGAATAAAACCTCAAACCAAAGAACACTTGGTAGCACTCCAAGCTAAAAAAATAAATAAAATAATTATTCTCCAAAACAAAATAGACCTAATTACAAAAGAACAAGCACTTGAGTCTTATAAAAAAATAAAAGAATTTGTAAAAGGAACAATTGCAGAAAATGCTCCGATTATTCCTGTTTCAGCTCAACAAGATATTAACATTGAAAAAATAAAAGAAATGTTACTTGAAATAGAAATTCCAAAAAGAGACATAAGTTCAAAACCAGAATTCTTAATCGCAAGAAGTTTTGATATAAATCGTCCAGGAACAAAAATCGAGAGTCTACATGGAGGAGTAATCGCAGGAATACTTAAAAAAGGAAAATTAAAAGTAGGAGATGAAATTGAAATAAAACCAGGAATAATGGAAAAACAAGCAAATCAATTTTTTTATAAACCAATAAAAACAAAAATCGTCTCAATATACAGGGGAACTCATCAGATAAATGAAGCAACACCAGGAGGAAGTCTTGCTTTTGAAACAGAACTTGATAATATTTTAACAAGAGCAGATTCATTATCCGGATGTATTGCATCAATTCCAGGAGGACTTCCAGAAATTTCAAACAGTCTTAAACTAAAATATAGTCTATTTCCAGAAGTTTTGGGAACCAGTGAAAAAATAAAAACAGAAGATCTTAAACTAAGTGAAATGATAATGCTTTCAATTAACACAACTACAACAGTTGGAAAAATAACAAAAATAAGAAATTCTGAAGCAGAGTTTACCCTAAAAATACCAGTTGTTCCAATAAAAGGAGACACCATTGGAATTGCAAGAAACATTGCAAATCACTGGAGACTTATAGGTTTTGGAGAAATATTGTGATTAAGAAAATATAAAAATAATTAATCGCGATATTGAGAAGAGATTTTGTAATTCTACATTTCATAACTATTATAAAAATTCTTCATTACAAATATCTCCACCAAGATATCTCAAATTTCTTGCTTTAAACTCATAAACATAATAAATTGTTATTGAAGAGTCGCTTGCACATTTAACTGCCTCTTGTGTCTTTCCAATTGCGATTTTCAATGCTTCTTCAGAATCCTCATAAGTCCCTTCAATAAAATCATCTCCGCTAAACTTGTCTACACCAATGACAATGTATTTTCCATCAACATCTTTCCCATTTTCAATTGCTTCATTGATAAGAACTGTTAAGGACATTTCAATACCTCTTCAAGTTTAATTGAAGGAATCTTAACATATCCCTGGTTAAGTAATTCTTCAAGTTCAGGACTTAATATATTCTCATCCATTCCAAGTATTTTTCTGTCAAATGTAGGCCCATGATAATCAGAACCATAACTTATAGGAAGGGAATTGCCTTCTGCAAATTTTCTAAATAATGCATAGTTAAATTTGTCAACAAATTTAGGTTGTTCCTCAAGTCCGTCTATTCCTTTGGCAAATAATTCCTCTGCTTCAGTTATATCTTTTGCATCTTTTGGAGGATGAGCCCAGATTATAACTCCTCCTGCATTATGAGTTTCATTCACTGCATCAGTTACTTCAACTCCAACATCTTCCAGACCATCAACTAAACCGCCCTTGCTAAAATAAGTTCGAAATCTTTCAAGTGGACTTTGTTCTGGAAACTCCCTTTCCATGATCTCTCTGCATCCAGGATTTTTCATCATTGCAGCAAATATATTATATTTTGCAAGTCTTGAATTTGGGAATTCTTTTAAAACTTCATCAAATGTTATTGGAAACCCATATTCCCGAATTAAATTTATTCTTTCCTTGCATTTATTATTCTGAATATTCTTTGAATATGCTAAAAAGTCTTGGAACTTTTTATTGCCCGGATCAAAATTAAGACCAAGCAAATGATATTTAGGAGTAGTTATTTCAACTCCCGGAATAAGAGTTATCCCGAGCTTGTCTGCTTCAGTTTTTGCTTCATAGTAACCTGCAGTATTATCATGGTCGGTTACTGCGAATATATTAATTCCCTTGAGTGCAGCAAGAGCCACATTTTCTCTTGGCTGGACATAAAGTCCATCAGAGTAATTAGTATGGGAATGCAGGTCAATGTATCTTTTTGTGTCTTTCATACTGTAAGTAATCAAAAGAAACATTTATATATTTCCTATATAATTTATATAAATAATATAAAAAGCTTAATTTATTTAAGACAAAATAATCCTACAAGTAAAATGAAAAGAAAAGTAATAAAACAAGCAAGTCAGGCATATACAATAACTCTTCCAATAGAATGGGTAAGACAAAACAATATTTCAAAGGACTCTGAACTGGATATAAATATTTCAGAAAAATCCCTGATAATAACAAACTTTGGCCAAATAGAACATAAAAGAATAAAACTTAATGTAGAAGGCCTAAATGACAGAAATATATCCAGAATAATAAAAGCATTATACGCAAATGGAGTAGATGAAATTGAACTTGAATCAAATGAAAACATATCTTCATCAATAATAAAACACCTTCATGATGTTATTGGATATGCACTTGTTTCTCAAAAAGATAACAAATTTATAATAAAAGATTTAGGAAGTGCAAACTATTCTGACCTTGATGAAATATTTAAAAGAGTCTTTCAGATGATACTTTCTTTTTATGAATCTGCAATAGAGGATATTTTCGGAAAAGAAAAAGAAACCTTGGACACTCTAATTGCAAGAGATCTTGAAATAAACAAATTCTCACTATATCTTCAAAGAGCAATTAATAAAATGTCTTATCATGATCCAATTAAAGGAAGAATACTCTTTACTTATTCATTTGAAATTGAAAAAATAGGAGATGAAATACAAAGATTATGGAGAACAAACATAAAGTATAAGGTAAAAAAATCAAAAGAACTAAAGAAATTAACAGAACAATCAAAAGAAGGACTTGAAAAAGCATTTGAGTTTTATTATCAGTTCAATACAAAAAAATCAGAAGAAATAACCCTGCTGAGAGACAAAGTAAGGGAGTCTTCAATGAATCTTTCAGCAGACAAGTTTACAACAAGATTTATCAGGCACATTGTAAAGATAATTGAAGAAGCAGCAGATCTTTCTCATCTGACTTTAATGATAAAACTAGAATAAGATAATCTCCTTTGCAGATGACTTCGAGTGCTTTAGCAAAGTTAGTTATTTTTGCCAAGAGTGAATCTTGTTAAAACCCATTTTAGCCGAATTTACTTCAAATAAAATAAGATATTGTTAACTAATCAAAAGTTTTGGCATTTCTTTCTATTCCAAAAAAATCTTCAAGAAGTTTTAATTCATGACGAAATTTCATTGCTCCAAGTGTGAAAAATATAGATCCAAAAAAGAAGATATAAGGTTCTATAATATAACTCTCTGGAGAAGTGGTAGAAATTGTTAAAAGCGCTTTAATGCTTAATACAAAACCTAGAATTGCAAACCAAAAAGTGGAAATAACAACAAGTATTAAGGCCCTCTTCATAGCACCCTTAAATTTATCAACTGCAGAAGAAATATAAAAAGCTCCAAGTAAAAGAATAAGCGCACTAATAAGTCCTGCTGCCCAGTTAAGGATTAAAAAATTTACCATCTCTTTTCAATACAAAAACAAAGAATATAATATATTTAAATTGTTTGTTTAGTTTCCCAAAAACAAAGCTTCAAGTTCTTTAAGTCCAACATAAGGAGAATGAGGTGCTGCATCACGAGTTACATAACTAATCTGATTATTATCCCCATAGTTAACCTTTAATTCAATAGCCTCAGTTTTTTCAGGAACATTAAGTTTAAATTTTTCTCCAACCTTTTGAAATTTATAACCTGTTATTTTTTCAATAAGAGTTCTAACTTTGAAGTCTGAAATCTGTTTAACCGCAACATGAGATTTAGAATCATTTGGATCAATATTGTTTCTTGTAACTTTGCCAGATTCATAAATTACAATTCTATAGCCCTTTGAAGTTTCTGAACTAGATCTAACATACTCCAGTATAACAGGGTCTGGCTTTGGAGCACTTGCCTGTTGTCGACTCAAAGCATCTGCTCTGATATCTGCATCTAATTGAGAAGCTCCAGCAGCAGTTCTCGCTTGTCTGAATCTTTCAAACGAATCTTCACTTGTATACTTTGCCATTTTATTTTCTTCACCAGAATTCTCCCGCACAGGTCATTTTATTAAATATAAAGGGTTTTTAAAGATTTCTTAAAGTGCCTCTTCTCCAAATTTCACGATCAATCATATGAAGTATAAGCCCGGTTTTAGTCCTTGCGTTTTCAAAATCAGGATGAGTAGTATTGTTACAAGTAAGCTCAAGATATTCCTCGTTTTGAGAATTAAGCATTTCCAAAAAATCATTGAAAAAATCATACTCCCAAAAAAGATAATCCGGAGAATAAGAATGTATATTATTATGATAATTAATTAGTTCATAATCTAAGCTATCTGCGGAAGTTCTAAACTGTCCTTCTAAACCTAAGACTTTACCATTCATTAAAAAACCAAAATTTGATGTTTTAAATATCTTCTTATAATAAGGATCATAATGCCAATCAAGAGTTTTTTGTCATTCTTAACTTTAATCGATTAAGGTCTTATTTTTATTTACCCCTAATTATTGATGAAGATGAAAAAATAAGAAATATTTTAAAGTTTAAAGGCGCAGACAAAGTAATTTTTTGCAAAGCAAATTGTTAAACTAAATTTAACTCTTCATATGAAACAAGCTCTGCAAATATAGAGTTATCTACATAGTGAGTAGTCTTTTCATTAATCTTGCTCCTCCGATAGCAAATCCTAAGATCTCCCTCAGGGATCAAAAGTATTTCAGGATTAACAGAATGAAATTGATTTGCTGTAACATCAATAAATAACTTAGTCTTGGGATCATATACAAAATTATGGGAAATTGAAATACGAGTAGAAAAATTATTTTCAGAAATACTCTGAGTTTTATTTAAGTAATCCGAGCTTATTGGTCCGCAATATTTCCCATAAACTAATCTAAATCCATCTTCTCCACAATATTTTTTGCATAATCTTCTTGAAGCAAGTGAACAAGAGTTAAATGGAAAATCTTTTAGAGTTAGTTTAAACTCTTCAACATCTTTTCCAAGTATTTTTTCTATGTTCTCTCTTGTAATCTCCTGATAAAAATCTACCATAATAGAAAAATAGAATTAATTCTTATAAAGATTATTGGTTTAAATCCCAATCATAATCCCTGACATTGCCATCCTTGCTTCTTCCAGCATAAAAAGTTCTATCATGGCCATAGGCCTCGACTAATGCCCAAAGAGCAATCTCTTTTTCAGCTCGATTAAGTTTTCTCAATTTATCTCTAGACTCCAAAGACTCATCACGAGCAAGTACATTATTTTCAAGCCTTAGATAATAATTGACAGTTTCCTGGCTAGGTATTGCAAATTGGCACATCTGAAGAGGTATAAGATTTTTATTTTCACTGATTTCATCCTGGATTAACTGCAAATATCCTGCAATTTCATGAGCGCAAATATTTACTACTCCTGAACTTTCCTTATCATCACTATATCGATATCTTATGTTAAATCTCTTAGAACCACAAGAATGATCACTTCCAATGTTTAAAGAAATTCCATATTTTTCAGGGCTATCAATAATTGGAACAGAAGTTAATTTAAATTGAATTCTTCTTTCTCCTTCAGTTCTGGAAGGAACTTCAATAACAACTTCAGCACCATCTATTCTTACTCGTTTTGCATCTGCATAAGGTTTTACCTTTATGAAAGTTCCAGGATTTTGATTAGCATATGCAAAAATTCTTGCTCCCTCCAAACATTCAATTAAAGAAACCTTTCTTTTTCTTTGATCCTTGCTTAAAGGTAAGAAACTATAACCACAATAATTATGGCCCTTAAGAGAGTTAAAAGCCTCTTCCCTTAAAACAACAGGAACTCTCCCGTCATAAATAGCCTGTTTTTGACTGTAAAATCTTTTTGGCTTAACTTCAAAACCATGCTTCATAAATTTTCTTGCAGACTCAAATCCTCTTGGTAAAAATTCCGGAACTATCATATACTGGCCAGACTCTAGTTCTAGGGCATCAGTAATCTGACTTGTTTCTACAAGTGTCTTTTTCTTTATTTGAGCCGCAGTGCTTTCTTCAAAAAATACTTTTTTCATATTTGCCATTTTATTTAATATAATCCAAAGTTAAATAATCTATTTATAATTAAGAGGTGATAAATATAACCACAAAAAAAATAAAAAAACCTATACTTTAACCAATAAGTATGCCGCGATCTTCATTTCTTGCACGAGATAACTTTCTTGATACATCCATTAGAACCGGATAAAGGCTCTGTGAAGTTGACTCTGAAAACTTAAGGTTTCTCATCACATTCATATAATCTTCCCTAGTTATTCTGCATTCAGGATTCATTCCAAAGTATAAATGTGTTTCAGATAAAGCTCTTTGTTCCTGAATCATTCCATTAAGAATTTGACCATATGATGGAAACTCCTTGCAAAAAAGTTGAATTCCCTGCCTCATTCCACGAGCTTTCATTTTGTCTTCATATTCAACATTTGCATAAACTCTGTCTCCAAGAAAAAAATTATCATATTCTGATAAGTCAAGTGACTTTGCAATCTTGGATCTTTGTCTGTCAATTTTTCCAGCCATGCTTTTGATAGGAATAGATATTCTGTCTATTGCAACCAAATCAACTATTCTACTTTCAATATTATTTTCCATTTTTTGTTTACCTCCTTACAATCATTTATAAAAAGTCTATCCGACTTTACGCATCAATGATGCCTCCCGATCAACATTTTGAAAGAAAACTACCTCTGGAAAAGATTTTGAAACATCTTCTTGATAATCTTTCCAAGCAGGATCATCATTGCCCATATGCCATCTTATGATTAATGCTTCTTGAGGAGTTGGATGAATATACTGACTAAGAATAAAAACTGACTTTTCTCCATGTCCATATGGAAAACTATCTTGAAATTTGTAAGGTTTTGATTCTGAACGATTCCCATCTTTCAATGAATTCTCAAAATAGACTCCAATTTTACAAAGATCATGGCAGATCCCAGTCAAAATTACACTTTCAAAAGGAACATTAAGATTATAATCACTAACTCGCTTTGAAAACTGTTTATAAACATCATAAGAATGTTCTGCAAGCCCGCCTGGATAATTAGAGTGAAACCTTGTGCTTGCAGGAGAGGTAAAAAAATTCCCATCACAGATAAAATCCACAAGATTACTAACTCCAAGACGATTTACATTAGAAAACAGATCTAAGATATTTCGTTTATTTTTTCCAATTTGTACTTTAGTTAACATGAATTTTACTCCTTTCTTGCCTGAAATATGCCTCTTTTACATGTTCAGTTGTAGAAATTTGTGATAAAGGTTTGTCATCCCTTATTCGCTTTAAAACTGCACTCCTAAGAGAATAGGATTTGCCATTTTCATATCCGCAAGAATGTTTATCACTTCCCTTTTGATAATTAATTGCAGAAACTTCAACAACAATGGAAGGATTTACAAAATAGTCGGGTTTTGAATATTTGACTCCACGAATCATGTTAGGATTAAGAAAAACATCAGAAGGACATTCCAAAAGAAGATTATCTTTTACTATTGGATAAATAATCTTATTAAGCCCGCCAGTTTTTGCATTCACCTTGCATAAGCTTTCGTATCTATTTTCTTTAGTCGAATAAGTACCTAGTAAAAGTTCATATAATCCTTTTTCATTTATGAATAATCCTAAAATAGTAAGATCCAAATTTTCTTTTCTCTTAACTTTTATCCAATCCCTTGGTTTTTTTCCAGAAATATATAATGAATCAGGATTTTTACATACCAACCCCTCATAATTATCATTTACCAGCTCGTTAAACCAGTTACCTAGTTCTTCTTTACTGCAAATAAGACGTTGTGTACTTGGTGAAATTTTTTTCTCCAAAATGCCTTCAGTATATTTTCTCCTTTCACTCAGAGGTTCATGAATAAGCAGGCCATTATCCCAATACATAGTATCAAAAACTCTCAATGCAACAGGCATTTCAGAAACTATTCCTGATGCGAGATACTCCTCTATTCCTTTTTTACTTATGTTAGACCTGAATCTTTTCTGAATAACATTAAAACCATCATGACCTATTTTTTTATCTCCAACAATTTCACAATCAATAATACAATCAGGCAATCTTTGAAGTGAAGAGTTTAATTCTGGAAAAAGGCATAGAATCACTTCATTCATACTTCTTGTATAGGCCTTTATTTTATTCCCTTTTTTATGAACTTGCATTCTATAACCATCTTCTTTTATCTCTCCAAAAGTAGTTCCATTATGTTCTTCGAATATTTGATTATAAAGTTCATCTCCTGCGGCTCCAAGATCAATTGGATTCATAGGTTCTAGTGGTGTGAATATTTTTGTTTTCATAATTTTCAAAAATAAAAATAATACTTAATATTATGTGGGGATTATTATCACCACAAACACAAATATTTAAAAAGATTAAATTATTAATTATAAAATGGAAGAATTAAAACAAGCTGGACTTACTGAAAATGAATCAAAGGTATATTTGGGACTCATAGAATTAGGCCCAAGTCTTGCAGGAGGGGTAGCTAGAAAAACAGGTCTCCATAGAAGAACTGTTTATGACACAACTGAAATGCTTATTCAAAAAGGACTTGTTGGATATATTCTAAAAAACAATAGGAGAATATTTCAGGCATCAAACCCAAACAGACTCATTGAAATTATTCAGGAAAAACAAAACTTGCTTTTGCCATTTGTAGAATCAATTCAGCAAAAATATAATTCAACAAAAGAAAAAGAGGAAACAAATTTCTACAAGGGAAAAGAGGGACTCAAAACAGTTTTTGAAGAGCAGCTAGATTCAAAAGAAATTTTAATTCTTGGAGCTTCTCCAAAAGCATATGAAATACTTCAATTCTACTTCAAGTGGTATGATAAAACAAGAAAACAAAAAAAGATAAAATCAAGGATAATTGCATCAGATAAAAAAATATCAAATATCCCCTTAGCAGAAATAAAATATCTTCCAGAAAAATACACTAGCCCTGTTTCGGTAAATATTTATGAGAATAAAACTGCTATAATTGTATGGGCGAAAGATCCAATTGCAATTGTAATAAAAAATAAAGAAATTGCAGATGCTTATAGGTCTTATTTTGAATTAATGTGGAAAATTGCAAGGAAATAAAATTTATAAGGCAAGATTTTAAGATTATTAGATGGATACTATAAAAAATAAGAATAATAGGCTTTATGGAATTCTAAAAGACTTACATCAACCAAAAAGGTATTTTATGGAATTAGGTGAAGACCCTATGGAGAAAGCAGGTGCATGTTTCCTAAGAAGTGAACACTACGAAAATAGAAACGTAACAAATGCAAATGAATCAAAAGAAACAAAAACTATGACGGATTTCATGGACGCTTTTGATAAAGATGCCAGGTTTTTCCTTCTAAAAGGAGGACATGATTTTCCAAAACCATATCTAATACTGCGAACTGTAAACAGGAATCAACTAGGAATTCTTCCTTCAGAACTATCATTGCATAAACAAGATAAATTAATTGAAATCTGCAAAAGAAAAGGAATTTGCGAAAATAAAATATCAGATTCTACAATGAGTGAAAATTCAAAGGAAAAATTAACCAGTTTAATCGAAGAATTTGAGGGTTCAAAAACTTTCTATGAAATAGGAGGTTTATGTGGAAATGACAAATCCAGACTAGGAATAATAGGTTTTATTTACTTAATTGCACGAACTGCTTATCTGGAAAAATGGGATGTATCATTGCAAACATGCCATCCAAGGCACGTTGGAATTTATTTGTCTTCAGGACTACCCTACAGAACAATACATAGTTCCGATAAAGAAGATAGGCTAACTAATACAAAATTAAACCCGTATAAAGACTATCTTGGAAGATCTGCAATAACATTATATTTAAGAGGAGAGGATATTCAAAAAAAATTCCCTGAATTAGAAAAAACACTCTTTGGAAAGTAAAACTTATTAGATCTCTATAGAGTTCATTTATTTTAGGTGGTAACCAATATTTATATAGATTAAACGAGAATAAATGAAAAGTAAAATGATGGTAAAAAAACATATAATTATTGCATTTCTATTAATCTTCTTAATTGCAACATTAGTTATATCTGTTTCTGCAATTTCAGTTTCATCAGGAATAGGAGGAAGTATAAAACCTGGAACTAAAACTAATACCACAAATTCAACAGTTCCTAAAACAAATACTACGACTCCTACAAATACAACTCTACCAAAGACAAATTCAACAGTTCCTAAAACAAATACTACAAATAATAATTCTACTACACAAAATTCAACTACAAATACCAATACTAATACAACTACACAAACACAAAATCCAGTACAATCAAACCCATCGCCTGCCTCAGAAAGCAGTGGAGGTGGAGGTGGCGGAGGAGGAAGTTCAAGCACAACTACTTCGACTAAAACAACAAATCAGACTAAAACCAATCAAACAAAAACCAATACTACTACCCAGAATATAACTAAGAAAATAAACGAAACAAATATGAGCTCTAAAACAAGTGGAATAACCGGAGCAGTAATTGGTTCTGAAAACAACAGCTCAAAAATGTGGTTAATAATCACCTCAATAATAACTACAATTGTTTTAGCAGCTCTTTTAATTGGCTTATTTAGATATATAAAAAATCAAAAGAATTCTAGTGGAATTAGCATAAGAAGTCTAAGTTAACTTTTTAAACATTAAACTTCTTATATGAATATGGGAAAAGAGGAAGATAAATATCATATTAGAAGAATAAAGGAGCTTCATGGATTTGGAAAGTTTCTTTTCAAAAATCCAATAATTAAATTCTTGATTTTTGTAGTCATCTACTTAATTCTAACAAATGTTGAAGGATATTTTAGTGAAGAATATTACATAAGAACAATAATTAATATAATAGGAATACTAATTTCAATATATTTTATAGCAGTGATTATATATCTAATAAGAAAATCCATAAAAAGGCTCATAAATCCGGAAAATATCTTTGTACTAATTTTAACCTATGCTCTGTTTATACTCGGAATAATCTTGTTATTCTCAACCCTGTTTAACATTGTAGAAACTGCAAAATTAGGCTATATAAAATATGGAACCTGTTCTTCGAAATTTGATCCTTCAATGATTTCAGCTGATCCTCAAATATCAAGAGATTTCTTTTATTTCTCAACAATGACTTTTTTTACAGTAGGTTATGGAGATATTTGTCCAATGGGACTTGAAAGAATAGTTTCTATATTGACTACATTTGTAGGCCATCTTGTATCAGTGTTAGTAGTTGCTCTAATAATTAACAACTATCTTCAAAAAAAGAAAGAAAAATAGAACCTTTAATGAAAGTTATCTAAACATCTCTTTTTCAACCAGCTCACAAATAATATGATATGCCAAAACATGACACTCCTGTATTCTCGGAGTCTCACCTGAATAAGAGTTAATATTAATATCTGAGAGCTCTCTAATCTTTCCGCCAGTATTTCCGGTTAATGAAATATTTAAGGTTCCAATATCCCTTCCGCACTTAAATGCGCGATAAACATTTTCAGAGTTTCCAGAGGTTGAAAGCCCCATTAAAACATCTCCTTTTTTTGCAAGTGCTTCAACCTGTCTTTCAAAAACTCCTGTAAAATTATAATCATTAGACCATGCAGTTAAAACTGAAGTATCAGTAGTTAATGCAACAGCAGGTAAACCCTTTCTTTCAAGTTTATATCTTCCAACAAGTTCTCCTGCAATATGCTGACTGTCTGCAGCACTTCCACCATTGCCAAAAACTAAAAGTTTATTGCCGCATTTAAAGGAATTTGTAATTAAACAAGCAGCACGATAAATATTCTCTGCTTGATTTAAAAAATCTTTTTTTGCAGAAACGCTCTCTTCCATTATCTTCTTAACTAAATCTGTTTCATTCATTAAAATCTAATTTTAACTTCTTTTATAAATATAATTATACCTGAAAAATTACATAAAATGCTCTGTATGAAAGTTAAAAGTTAAATAAAACATTTATAATTCCTTGGCAAAAGAATAAAAGATAGATTTAAAAATGAAAAATTTCCCCAATTCTCATGTTAACAAATAAAGATTATGAAAAAGCAATAAAAGAACCTGGATTTAGGCCTGAATTTATTGAACAAATTGAACTTGGAGATTTATCAAGATATGTACTAAAACTAGAGTACAATCCATATCAAAAAGAAAGAACAGAAATGACAACAATTTACCCAATGTCTGCAAGTATAAAAGGCATAAAAAGAAAAAGATCCAGGATTTTAATATATCCTCTCGCATTTTCGCAATTATTATATCCCAATATTCATGACTTTTGTGCTTCAGTAATATATCATGAAGGACTTCATGCAAAGGAAAATTTTGAAGGAATAACTCTTGCAGCAAGACTCAACAATGCGAAAGACATAAAAATTGAAAATGCAAAAATTGAACTTAGAGCTTTGTCAAACCAGGCAAGACACTTTAATATGAGAAATTCTAAAACATATGTAAATCAAGTTAGAAGCAGAATAAAAGCTTATAAAAGACAGTTAGAATAACAAGGTAATTTTTTACTTTGTAAAAAATGACTTGATCCCTTGGATGATTTAGCAATTTAATCCTAAAGTAAATCGAGTATTAAATTGTTTTAAAGTTTAATTTACTCAGAAGCCTGAGGTACTTCGTCCTCAGAAGCATCATCATCATCACCTGCGAGTTTTGCAATATCTACAACTTTGTCTCCGTCTTGAAGTTTAATAACTCGAACTCCCTGAGTAGCTCTTCCCATAACCCTTATATCTTTTACTCCAGTTCTAATTATTATTCCTTTTTTTGTGGAAACTACAAATTTATCCTTATCATCAACTTGTATTGTACTTACAACTTTTCCAGTTTTATCAGTAACATTAAGGTTAATTACTCCTTTTCCTGCTCTTCCAGTGAGTCTATAATCTTCAACATAGCTTCTTTTTCCATATCCATGTTCAGCTACAGTCAGGATTGTAGATTTTGGATTATCTGCAATTTCCATACTTACAACTTCATCTTTTCCATCAAGTTTAATTCCAGTAACTCCATATGAAGCTCTTCCCATGTCCCTTACTTCATCAAAATTAAATCTAATACCTTGTCCATCCTTGCTAAATATCATTATCTCTTGCTTATCTGCGATTCTTTTTACATCAACAACACTATCAGTATTGTCGAGTGGAAGATTAATTATTCTAACCCCTGAATTTCTTGGTTTTGCAAACATTTCCATTCTTATTTTCTTGACCATTCCTTTCTTTGTCACCATAAACAAATAATCCTTAAAGTCTTTCACAGCAATTACATTTGTTATAGAATCATCTTTAATATTTAACAAATTAACAACTGCCTGTCCTTTTCCATATCTCTGCGTTTCAGGAACTCTATATGCTTTTAACCAAAATAACCTTCCTCTTGCAGTAAATAATAATAATTGATCATGTGTAGAACAAGAAATCATTTGTTTTACAAAATCCTCTGAACTTAGTTCAGCACCAATTACTCCTTTTCCGCCTCTTCTTTGTTCATGATAAGCCTTGTAAGGCATTCTTTTAATATAACCTTTATCAGTGATAGTAATAATTACTTCCTTTTGCTGTACTAGATCTTTTTCTTCAATTTCTTTTACAGTCCTAATAATCTTACTTCTTCTGTCATCGCCATATTTTTCCTTAAGTTCTCCAAGTTCTTTCTTGATTATTTTCAAGATTTCCTTTTCATCAGAAAGTATTTTCTTTAGTTTATCAATTAACTCAAGTAAATCCTGCTCTTCTTTTTTAAGCTTATCCTGCTCCATAGCAGTAAGTTGTCTAAGTTTTGTTTCAAGAATTGCTTCTGCTTGTTTTTTTGTAAATCCAAACTTCTTCATTAAATTATCAAGTGCATCTTCCCTTGATTTTTTAATAGTCTCAATAACTGCATCCAAATTTTTAAGTGCAATCAAAAGACCTTTTACAATATGCTCTCTTTCTTCTGCTTTTTTTAAATCAAAATCAGTTCTTTTTCTAACAATTTTTCTCCTAAAATCAACATAACAAGAAAGAATTTCCTTTAAATTCAAAGTTTTAGGAATACCTGCAACAAGTGCTACCATAACTGCATCAAATTTATTTTGTAGTTTGGTTGATTTATAAAGTCGGTTTATTGCAAATTGTGCATTTGCTCCTTTTTTCATTTCAATAACTATTCTTATACTTCCAAGTCCTTTTGACTCATCTCTTATATCAGAAACATCCATTAATTTTTTATCTCTCACAAGTTCTGCAATTTGTTTAACAAGTTCAGATTTATTTGTCTGATATGGAACTTCAGTTATAACAACATACTCTCTATCTTTTTTTGTCTCAGTAGTAACTTTTCCACGAACAATAAATCCAGCTTTTCCTTTTTCATATAATTCTTTAAAAGTATTTCCAACAATTTGACCTCCAGTAGGAAAGTCAGGCCCTTTGATTATCTCGCAAAGTTCATCAATAGTAATTTCAGGTTTATCAATAAGAGCAATAGTTCCGTCACAAACCTCTCTTAAATTATGAGGAGGGATGTTTGTCGTCATTCCAACTGCAATTCCACTGCTTCCATTAATGAGTAAATTTGGAAGTTTTCCTGGAAGAACAACCGGCTCTTTTAGAGTATTATCAAAATTAGGAAGCATATTTACAGTATCTTTTTCAATATCCTGCAATAATTCAACAGCAAGAGGATTGAGTTTTGCTTCAGTATACCTTGATGCAGCAGCACCATCTCCATCCATACTTCCAAAATTTCCCTGACCATGTACAAGAGGATATCTTAAACTAAAATCCTGAGCCATTCTAACCATTGAATCATAAATTGCCATATCACCATGAGGGTGGAATTTACCCATAGTGTCTCCAACAATTCTTGCGGATTTTTTTGTCATTCCCTTTTCAAGGCCCATAAGTTTCATTGCCCAAAGAATCCTTCTATGAACAGGTTTTAGCCCATCTTCAGCAGCAGGAAGAGCTCTTGAAACAATAACTGACATTGCATAGTCAATATAAGCCCTCTTCATTTCAGTTGAAATTTCAGAAGGAACTACACGATTTTCATCAAGATCTTTTAAATTAATATCTACTTTTTCCAAAAGTTCTGCATCCCCATTTCCATTTTCAGATTCAGCGACTTCACCATCTTCAGATTCTTCTAAATCTTCTTCATTCATTTCATCATTTTCTTCTTCAAAATCTTCGTCTTTTTTTGCCATTATTTTTTCCCCCTTGTCTTATTTTCGCATTTATTACAAACATTTTTATTTTTTCCAGGTCTTACCCCAAAAAGAGGTCTTGCAATTATTTTATAGCCCAATCCCTCAAGAGGAACATTACATTTTTTACATCGGTTTACCATTTTATTTTTTTACTCCTAATTTCTCCAAAGTTTTTATTGTCTTGGCTAAATCTTTTTTTCTAACAATAATATGATCAGTAGAATATGAAGACAAAAGTAATATGCTAATATTCTCATTTGCAAGAGTATTTGCAATTTCTGCAATAAATCCAACAAGATTAACAGGAATTATTGTTTCAAATTGAATTATTTTAAAACTTCTAGCAAGAGAGCTAGCATCACTTTTCTTTAATTTAGAATTTTCTATCATCACAGTGTATAATTCACTTGCCTTTATATTTGCAAATGCATCAGGATAGAATTTCTTGGATTTAAATATGGAAAAGTCTCCATCCATTACTTTTATTTTCAAAGTTTTAAAAAATGCCTTGTCTATTTTCATTTTGTTTTTTTGATTTTATTTATATATCAACCTCTGCAATATTTGCATTTGCTTCAATGAATTTTCTACGAGGACCAACAACATCTCCCATAAGCATAGAAAATGTTGCATCAGCAATAACTGCATCATCGACTGTAACTTTTTTAAGTATTCTTCTTACAGGATCCATTGTAGTATCCCATAATTGAGTAGGATTCATCTCTCCAAGACCCTTGAATCTCTGGACATCTGCTTTTCCGCCTAATTTATCAAGAGTTTTTTTCATTTCTTCTTCAGAATAAACATAATAATCTTTTCCTTTTCTAACCCTAAAAAGAGGAGAAACAGCAACATAAATATTTCCATTCTCAATTAGTTCTGGAACATACCGATAAAAAAAAGTCAAAAGCAATGTCCTTATATGACTTCCATCAACATCTGCATCAGTCATGATTATTACCTTGTTATATCGGAGTTTTTCAATATCAAAATTTTCCTTGACACCTGTGCCAATAGCAGTAATCAAATTAATAATCTCTTCAGAACTAAGAGCTTTTGTAGGATTTGATTTTTCAACATTAAGTATTTTTCCCTTAAGAGGAAGTATTGCTTGAAACTCCTTGTCCCTTGCCATTTTACTGCTTCCTGCAGCAGAATCTCCCTCAACAATATAAAGCTCAGTTTTCTCAACTTTTTTAGAAGAGCAATCAGCAAGTTTTCCAGGAAGTCCGCCAAGACCGCCCATTGCATTTTTACGCCTAACAAGATCTCTTGCCTTTTTAGCAGCTTCCCTAGCTTTTGCACTTGCAACAACCTTTTGAGCAATTTTATTGGAAATTGTTGGATTCTCTTCTAAAAATTCTGTTAAAGCAATATAAACCATAGAGTCAACAGCTCCTTTCATTTCAGAATTTCCAAGTTTTGTTTTAGTCTGGCCTTCAAATTGAGGTTCACGCATCTTAAGACTAATTATTGCAGTAAGACCTTCTCGAGTATCGTCTCCAGAAAGTTTTTCATTTTTAAGCATTCCTTTTTTTTCAGCATAATCATTAATTGCTCTTGTGAGTGCAGTTTTAAATCCAGAAATATGAGTTCCGCCCTCAGTAGTATTAATTGTATTTACAAACCCAAAAATATTTTCATTATAACCGTCTGTGTATTGAATAGCGACCTCAACAGAATTTGAATCTAGTTGCTTCTTAAAATAAATTGGTTTATTAATTACAGCCTTGTTTTTATTAATATGTTCAACAAATTCTATAAGCCCTCCAGAATAATGATATGTTTCTTCTTTTCCAGATCGTTCATCCATAAGAATTATAGTGACATTCGGATTTAGAAAAGCTATTTCCTGAAGTCTTTTTTTAAGAACTGCAAAATCAAATTCAACAGTAGAAAAAATTTCAGAATCAGGATAAAATTGAATAGTTGTTCCTCTATCCTTTTTATCAGTCTTCCCTACATTTTTAAGTTCAGTTTGAGGAATTCCAATTTTGTAAGTTTGCTGAAAAATATTGCCATCTTGTTTAACTGTTGCAATAAGTTTTATAGAAAGGGCATTTACACAAGAAACTCCAACTCCATGAAGTCCTCCGGAAATTTGATATGAATCTTTATCGAATTTTCCACCAGCATGAAGTTTAGTAAGTGCTACTTCCATGGCAGATACTTTGTAAATAGGATGTTTACCAACTGGAATTCCACGCCCATCATCAATAACAGTGCAACTTCCATCTTTGTTTATTATAATTTTTACATAAGTAGCATGTCCTGCCATTACTTCATCAATAGAGTTATCAACTACCTCATAAACACAATGATGTAGTCCATCTTTACCAGTACTTCCAATATACATTGCAGGTCTTTTTCTTACTCCTTCGAGACCTTCTAGAACTTTTATACTCTCTGCCTTGTATTCTTTACCATCTGCCATTTTTTAAAAATTCCTCATTTTTTGTTATTAAAGTCTTGACTAAAAATTAATGAATGTTTAAGTTTTAGCCATAAAATCCGATGATATTTATTATTTCTCATCTATTTTATATGATTTTTAATGAACATGGCTTTAAAAACCTTTCTATCAAAAAATCAATTTTACCGACGGTAAATTTGCTATTTTTGTCCTCGTAAAAAAATTAAGGAAAAATTATTTTTTTTCTTCCTTTTCAGTTGTTTTTTCAACCTTTACAGAATTCTCTTCAATATTCGCCTTGCTTGCCTCTAAAAAACCGGTTCTTCTTCGAACCCAGTTAAGTTTTCTTGCATCACGTCCAAGATTCTGGTTTCTTATGCATTTACCAGAACAGTAATGTAATGATCTTCCATCAAAAGTAAATACAGTAAGGCCCCTTGGTTCCTTAAAACTTTTCCTGCAATATGAACATGTTGGCATTTTTTTCTCCTAATTAGCTAAAAGCTCCTTTTACAACTTTAGTTTTAATTCTTCTCGCCTCAATTTGAGTTTCTCTGAGCATTAAAATATCTTTTTTTCTAACCGGCCCTTTAACATTTCTTCTCATAACTTTTCCTTTATCATAACCTTGTAATACTCTTGCTTTCACCTGAGTTACCTCTCCTCTGGCACCAGTTCTTCCAATAATTCCCTCAACAACTGCAGGCACTGCTGTTTCTGACAAAATTCCTTCTGCTCCTTTTGAAGGAACTTGACTTTGTTGCTGTTGTTCTTTTGTTTTTTGCTGTTTTGCCATTTTTATAATTAATATTAGCTTCTGCGAAAATCAATAATTATCAGTTAGATAATTATTTCTTCATGCTTTTTATAAAACTTTCAAGGTCTTTTTCAGCATCACCTGCATTAATGATTGCTACAGAAGCGCATTTCACTCCAAGTCCTACTGAAATTCCTAATTTTTCCTTTTTATCAGCTTCAGCGCAAGCAATACTTTTTTCCTTGCACAAAATAGGAATATGTTGGACAACTTCCTTAGGTTCCACATCAGTTGCATATACAACTAATTTTGCAGTTCCTCTCTCGATCGCTTTTGTAACTTCATTAGTTCCTTTTTCAACCTTTCCAGTTTTTCTAGCTTTTTCGACTAGTTCGTATACAGAAACCATTTTGTTTTTTTATTTAGTTTTTAGTTTATTTAATTTACCAACTGAAATAATTAAAAGAGAGAACAATTTTGAGCCTCCCTAATATTAGGTCATTGGTTATAAAAAACAAAGAAAAAGGTGGTTTATAAATCTTACTTCCACCTAACATTTACATCATCTGTCCTTTCGCGAGGATTTATATCAAGTTTATTAAAATCTTTTTCAAAATAAACCAACATACCGTATGTATTTTCATCTGCATCAAATCTTTTCAGAGATTTATTATTTTTTAGATTATTTGAATCATAAATTATCTCTCCAAGATATGCAATCATTGCAGCATTATCAACCAGATATTCTCTTTCAGGAACAAAAAATTTACATCCTCTTTCTTCACACATTATTTTACACATCTCTTGCAATCGAGTATTGCAACCAACTCCTCCTCCAAGTAATAACTCCTTTTTTCCAGTATGGGCAAGCGCTCTCTCACTTGCCTCTACAAGCATTGCAAATGCAGTTTCCTGTAAACTATAACTCAAATCCTCAATTTTTTCTCCTTTGTCAAATTTTTGCTTCAAATTAGTTAAAAGCCCTGAGAAAGCAACATCCATTCCCTTTATAGTATACGGAACTTCAATATATTTCCCGGATTTCGCATGTTCCATAATCTTTGGCCCTCCAGGAAAACCCATCCCACAATGTCTTGCAAAAGTATCAATAAAATTTCCAATTCCAATATCAAGAGTTTCGCCAAATACTCTATATTTTCCAGCAGCATAAGCAATTATCTGAGTGTTTGCCCCAGAGGCATATAAAAGAACAGGATCAGAAGCTCCAGTAATTCTTCCAATCTCAAGATGAGCAACACAATGATTCACAGGTACAATCGGAACTCCAAGTTCTTTTGCTTTTCTTTTTGCAAATCTCATTCCTTCGAGAAGACATGGAGCAAGACCTGGTGCTTGAGAAATAGCAATTGCATCAATATCTCTTTCTTTAATCTTTGCAAGATCAATTGCCTTCTTATAAATTTCATCACTAACTCTTGCATGATGTTTTGCACTATCAACAGGAATTATTCCACCCTTCTCAGTTGTATACATATCGCGAACATTGCAAAGAATTTTACCTTTTGATACAATTCCAATTCCAAATGTGTGTGCAGTTGATTCAATACCTAGTATCATTTTATAAATCTATTTTTAATCAAATTTACTTTGTTAAAAATAGCTAATTTATCTAATTTTTGTTGTACAAAAATTAATTTAAATGTGTGTGCTGTAGACTCTATTCCGAGTATTATTGCCATAAATAATTAAGAAAAACTTATTTTATTAATTTATGGTTAGGCCTTAACTATTTGCCCAAGCTGTAAATTTTTTTACCCTCGTCAATTACAACTTGCTCACTACAAGAACTATTAGTATCAGACGAATTCTTACAAACAAAAAGAACTTCCCATTTATCCCCATTTTTAATTATACTTTTAAAAATAAAATTATCAGAATAATTTGAAACAACAGTTTCAGCAAGTTTTCTTGCACTATAAGGATTTAGAGGAACTCTTGCGATAAGCATATCTTCCCCATTTTCTTCCCAAAAAGGAACATTACCATCTCTAACACTTTCGCTGAAATTTTTAAAAGAATCAAATTTCAGAGAAAATCCAGTAATTTTAAAATCAAGATTCTTATTATCCTCATTTAATTTATCTATTTGTTTCTTTAAACCAGAAATTTCATTTTCCTTAATAACACTAACGACAATTAGAATAGCGACCAAAACGATTATCATCACAGCCATATAATACAAATGTATCTTGCTTCCCCTCTTACTAGTCTCTTTTTTATCCTCTGTAATCACAGGATCCATAATAAAACAAGGAACTTTAGATATATAAAGATTATTATAAAAAAGGGCACATAATCCTTATGCCCAAAAACACATTAAAAAAATATTAAAATAAAAATCATATAAAAAAAATAAAAAATATCACATCACCTCTCTTTTACCCAAAAGAGTTAAAAAATATTAGCGTTCTTTATCTTTTTTTCTTTTTTCCGCCTCTAGCCATCTTAGCTTCACATACGTTTCCTTTTCCGTCAACATAGTAAAGATAACCTGGCTTTCTTTTAACAACGTTTTTTGCAATAACTGATCCCATTTTGACCTCCTTTTATAACGATTATATTATATATAATAAAATTCCACTATTTAAACCTTTCTAATTCCCGACGGTAAATTCCTTATCGTCGGTTGTTACTTAATAATTAATAATTTCAACTTTTTAAAATTAATATCAGTCTCGGGAATTTCAAGAAATTTATCAAATCTCTTAATTGGTTTTATATTAATTTTCCAGGGTTTTACATATTTTATATCAATAAGAGTATTGCCATCAAACCAAACAATAATAAAATCAGAACAAAAAAAAGAATGAATAGAATTTCTATTTTTCTTATTAAAAAGAAAGAGGAGAGGTTTGCTCTTTTTTCTAAACATCAGACCAGTTCCCTGTGATAAAAAACTTCTACATTCTTTTGCTTCAATATTGAAACTTTTTCCCAGATAATTAAATGAAAATTTCACCATCTTATTACTCTTAAAGATCAATCATTAATAAATCTTAGTGCAAAATTTATAAAGCAGAAGAATTAACTTAAAACCACCAATTTTTTTTCTTTTTCACAACTAATTCTTTTTCAGGTTTATCCAGAACAACAAAAAATTCTCTTTCAATCTTCTGTCCCCTTGTTAAAGAGTTATCAGGTTCATTATAAATTACTCTATCAAAATCATTTTGAATATTTGTTGGAGATCCATTGACATCACGAATAATATTTCTTTTCATTAGATTCATATAATGATCATACATCTTATTTACATTTCTTTCATGAACAATATTATGATGTATAAATCCTCCTCCAAAACTCTTTGGAATATGCATAAGCTCATGAATTAAAGTTTTTGTTTTTTCTTCCTCACTCATCCGATCAAACCTTTTTGAAATAACTTCAATAACATAAAATCCTCTTCTCCCAAGTGCAAGTTGCATTGCCTTCCCAAGTGCATGACACCTCGCGATTGTCCCTCTTGAAGAACTTCCAAAACTCCTGATACAAACAACCGAATCCAATTTAACATGGGGAAATAGCATACGAGCTATTTCATTAACCTGTTTTTGTATATCTTGAGCTAGTTCATAACGAATACCCATTGTGTTAATTCACTTCCATATACCTATTAATGTAAACTTATAAATGAGTGTATTAATTGATAAATAATTAAAAGAATCCGTATAAATAGGGATTTTAAGCCAGATTTACTCTAGATTAAAACTTCTAATGGTTTTTAAGAATTTAGGGTATATATTTTATACTTTCGCATAAAATAGTCCTAAGTAGTTGTTTTTTAGTGAAGTAAATTCATAAAAAACAATTATTATGCAAATTTACTTTGGATAATAATTGCAACTTTTGAGCAAGCACTCCAAAGTCATTTTTTGCTTTGCAAAAAATTACTTTGTCAAAGATCCCAACCCTCTTCCCACTCTTCTCCTCGCTTCCACCAATCTTGTTCATAATCTTCTTGATCATACATGCCATCATAACTATCTTTGTATGCATGAGGAGTATGATTATCACTGGAACTGCTTAAAGAGCCTTCATATTCATAATCTATAAGACGTCTTGCAAGATTAAAAATCCTATTTGCCTTATTCGTAATTTTTTTGTCAGATTTTTTCCTAAAACAAAAATCATTAAACAATTCCACCATTCTATAAGGAATATCAATTTCTTCTATCTGCCAACCTTTTTTTTCAAGATTTCGTTTAGACAATCTTCCCTCTTTAATATCGAGAGTAAGTTTAGAGAGAATGTTTTCATCCCAGATATGTACTGGATCCTTTGAAATTGTTGGAAGATAAGAAATAAGCGCAAATGGAACATACAAAAATTCTACATCTCTTTTGTTAATACAATAATATGCTTTCATAATAATAAAGCAAAAACCCGGATTTATAAGATTAATTATAATAAAGTTCAATAATTTATAATATCTTTTTTGCTATATCCTTGGCATAATCCAGTATCTCGAGTGACTCTAAATTTGCAAAAGTCAAATTTGTATGTACTAATTTCATAAGTTTGTCAATATGAAATTCAGGCAAATTTATAGAGGTTATATCCCAATATCTTTCAGACAATCCCTGGCAGGCTATCTTATTTCTCTTAATATAACTCCCAATAATTCTTAAATTTTCAGGGTCAAAATCAAGGTCAAGATCATCATCCCAAAATGAATCCCTTTCAATACCAAACAATAAACCCGGAACATACAAGACCGATCGTCCGCGAGGGTCATGACCATAATAAATCCTCATGTTAATTAATCGATTATCTCAACTATTTTATCCCTTGATTTAAGTCCCTTAGATATACGGGCAGGTTTTTTAAACTTTTTCTTAAACAATTTCAAAAGTTCAATATTTGCCTTATTGTCTTCAGCAGGTTTTTTTAAATAAACCTTATATTCATCATTAGAAATCTTAATAATCTCTTCTCTTCCTGAACTGGGATAAACCTTAACTTTGAGTATCATTTTTCAAGACCATTTAAGTAACTCTCAATAAGACTTGGAACATCTGAGGAATATCCTCCTTCAAGAATTGAAAAAAAAGGCTTTTCAACCGACTTTATCATCTGCGCTATTTTTTCATAACTTTTAATATCCAAATCAAAATTTCCATATTCAACAATAGGATCTTTTTTATAAGTATCAAAACCTGCACTAACCCCAATTAAATCCGGATTGAATTTTTTAATTTCGCTAATTGCTTCTTCAAGTTTTTCAAGATATAATTTCTCATCAGTTTTAACACTTAATGGAAAATTAATACAGTTCCCAACAGATTTAAGACCAGTTCCAGGATATTCTGGAGACTGATGTAATGAAATAAATAAAACCCTATTATCACCAAAAAAAATATCCTGAGTCCCATTTCCATGATGTAAATCCAAATCAATTATTGCAATTTTTTTTACCTTTCCAGATTCAAGTGCTTTTAAAACTGCAATAGCCATATTATTAAAATAACAAAATCCTTCTGCAACCTTTCCAGCATGATGACCAGGAGGCCTCATTAAAGAGAATACGTTTTCAGAATCATTAAGGCAGCTCTCTATAGCTGCGATTGCAGCTCCTGCAGATAAAGAAGCATAATAAAAAATATTATCATACATGACAAGATCGTTATCCAGTAATTCACGGTTTTCCTTGCCACCACTTTTAATAGCATTTAAAAATTCTTTTGAATGAACTCTCAAAATATCTTCTTCACTACAAGGATTAGGAGTAATAAATTCAAATTTTTTCCCTTCAGGGTCATTTTCTTTTAATAATTCATAAGTTTTACTAACTCTAAAAGGTGCTTCAGGCTCTCCTTCCTTTGAGTATTCAACAGATTTTGGAGAATAAATTATTTTCATCGATTTCTAAAACATAAAAACATATTTAAAATCTTCTAAACTGTTAATAAAATGAAAAAACCATTAGTTCTTTATTTTTTAATAATCCTGATATTATTTGTTTCTGTTTGCGGAATTTTTGGAGGATGGAATTTAATTAAAGATCCCACTGGGAAGAGCCTGCAATTTCCAGATAACTATTTAAAAAATACAATTTTTCAAGATTATTTTTTTCCAGGAATAATCTTATTTACAATAATTGGAATTTTCCCACTACTTATAATTTATGGAATAATAAAAAATTCCTTAGACTTCCTTGAGATATTTAATATATATAAAGATGAAAAATGGCAGTTTTCATTTATCATCTATTATGGAATAATCCTAATAGTCTGGATCGATGTTCAGATAATAATGGTACCATATTTCATTCTCCAGCCAATAATCTCATTAATTGGAGTTGTTATAATTCTATTATCACTATCTAGTTCAATAAGAGAACATTTTCTAAAATAATCAATAATCTTCAAGAAATTTATATCCTTGAATCCATGGAGAATCTAATTGAAATCTTTTAACAAATTCTAAAATTTCATTTTTATCATAAGACAAATCAGAAATGTTTGGACAAAATCTAGAGTCAAGTTTAAATGTTGTTTCTCCGTTTCCAAACTCCAATAAAAAGGGATATAATTTACATTCAGCAGGCCGGTTATTATAATCTCTGCATTTATTGTTTCCATCTAAAAAAATGCATCTTCCTTCTAATTTTTTTAAAACCCTCATGTCCCTAAATGGTGTTTTGACAGGTTCTGAATCATCTTGGAATAAATCTTCTTCAAACGGAAGTAGTATGGGGGTAAGATGAGGATTTTTACAGCAACTATTACTACAATTAACGCAACCTATTTTTATCATAATGAATTAATCTTTGCATATCTGCAAAAATTTGAATATTTATCTATCAGAATATTTGAGTCTTGTAAAAAGATCAGATTTTAGCTTGATTTATTCAAGATAAAAACCGCTCTTAATCTAATTCATATCTGAGGATATAAATTAATAATACCAATGATTTATAAATTTCATTATATTTTACAATATATGAAAGTCTACACAGAGTATTTAACACTTCAAACATCAAAGGAAAAAGAGATAGTAAATATAACTACCCTAGTAGAAAAAGCAATTAAAAAATCAGGAGTAAAAGAGGGATTATGTCTTGTAAATTCAATGCATATAACATCTTCAGTCTTTATTAATGATGAAGAATATGGACTCAAACAAGATTTTTTAAGGTGGCTTGAAGAAATTGCTCCGATGAAACCAGATTATCAGCATCACAGGACTGGAGAAGTAAATGCAGATGCTCATCTTAAAAGAACTATAATGGGAAGGGAAGTTGTTGTAGCAGTAACAAGAGGAGAACTTGATTTTGGTCCATGGGAACAGATTTTTTACGGAGAATTTGATGGAAAAAGACCTAAAAGAGTTCTAATCAAAATACTAGGCGAGTAAATAAAATATTTTTGATCAAATTCACTTTGGCAAAAATAAGTACAGATAACTAATTTATACAGAGTATAGATTATAGGTTCAAAACCCATTATAAAGATTTAGGTAATTCTAAAAAATATATTAAATAATTGCAGAATAATTTAAAAACTGTAGTTTTATTCTGATTTATATGAAGATAGGAATTAAAACATATAGCAGTGAAAAGTTTCTGGAATATTTCAAAGAAAATGCAGATTTCTTTGAGATTATGGCAATTGAATCCAATGACTATAATTTTTTAAAAAAATTCTCGCAACCAATAATTATACATGCACAACATCAGTCGTTTAATATAAACAATGCAGACAAATTAAAAAATAAGATTAATTTAAGCTCTATAAATTTTGCAAGAAAATTAGCAGACCTTGCAAATGCCAAAAGAATAATAGTCCATCCAGGAGAATTATGGTACAATGGACCTTCAGTTGAACAATCAATTGAATTTATAAGAAATATTAATGATAAAAGAGTTATTGTGGAAAATATGCCATCTGGAAATGAACTGTGCTCCTATCCGCAGGAAACAAAAGGTTTTCTAAAGCAAACAAATAAAGGACTTTGCCTTGATATAAATCATGCAATTGAAGCAGCGATTTATTATGATAAAGATTATATAGGATTTCTAAAAGAATTCATAAAATTAAAACCCGCCCACTATCACTTGGGAGGGCAGAAAATAAAAGAAGGAAAAACGCATTTATCATTAAAAGAATCAGATTTCGATTTAAAAAAAGTATTAAAAATAATTCCAAGAAATGCAAATATAACTCTTGAAACCATAGCAAATTTGGAAAAAACACAAGAAGATATAGATATAATTAAAAAGATAATAGAGGAGATATAATAATGCCAACAAATAAACTATCAGAAAATGTATTTCAAATTTATTTTAAAAAATTCGGATCATGTGTATATGTAATAAAGATAGGAAAAGACAATATCTTAATAGATACTTCTTCTGAAGAAAACGGACAAGAACTTTTAGATGGTCTTGAAAAATTAAAAATAAATCCAAGAGATGTTCATATAATACTTCTAACTCACAGGCATTATGATCATATTGGAAATATCTACCTGTTTCCAAATGCAAAAGTCTACGATGAAAGCAACATAAATGAACTTGCACTTATAATGATAAGAACAATAAAAGTTCCAGGACACACCAAAGATTCATTAGCTTTCCTCTATAAAGATATTTTATTTTCAGGAGACACCCTATTTCATAATGGAATTGGAAGAACTGACCTTAGAGAATCAATTCCAGAAAAAATGGCAGATTCAGTAAACAAATTAAAGCACCTGGATTATAGTTTTCTTGCTCCAGGACATATTTAAAAATAATTCGCTTCGCGAATTAGATGTCTCTTCAGATAAAATCGCTATCAACCTAATTTATGCTTACCAAGAATAAATTACTCTATACTTATATCAAAATCTTCAAGAAGTCCAAGAACCTCAGGAACTGCAAACTTAGAACCTGAAACTTCATTTTCTACAGGACTTATTGAATAATTTTTAGAAGTTAGAAAATTAGAATTACTAAGATTACACTTTCTAAAATAACTATTTTTCAGGTTAGTTTTTGAAAAATCAGAACCAGATAAATCAACAGAAGAAAATTCACAATCAGTTATTTCAGAGCCAGTAAAATCAGTTTTTGGGATTTTAAGTTCAGTAAAATAAGAATTTGTAATCAAACATTCATTGAACTTGAGTCTAAGTAAAAAATTATCTACTTCTCCAAAATTAACTCCGAGTATCTTGCAACTATCAAAAACTACATTCTGAAATCTTGTTTTATTTATTTTAATAAGACTCATATTACAGCGAGTAAACCTGCAATCAATAAATTTCGAGTTAGTCAGGTCCTTGGAGGAAAAATCACAGGATAAAAATTGACATTCATCAAATGTTTTGTCTGAAAAATCAAGATCTTCTAATTTTTCAAAAGTTTCCTTAGTATATTCAGATTTCTCCATTAATAAAAAAGAAATAAACCAATTAAAAACATTTGTATTGAAAACCTGTAATACTAATCAATTATTAGGTTATATAAATTGTGAATTTACTTTGGAATTTATAGCGAGTTTATATTCTTACGAAGCTTTGATTAAGCTGGGAAATTATCATAAAAAACCTTAAAAACCCAATTTCCTATTCCTAGTTCATGAACATAATCTTTATTGGCCCTCAAGGATCAGGAAAAGGAACTCAAGCAAAAATACTTGCAGAAGAACTTAAAATACCACATATTTCAACAGGAGATCTGTTCAGAGGACTTGCTGGAGAACTAAAAAATGAAGTTGATTCTTATATTAATCAAGGAAGTCTTGTTCCTGATGAACTTACAACTAAAATATTAAAAGAGAGAATATCAAAACAGGATTGTAAAAATGGATATATATTAGACGGCTTTCCAAGAAATTTAAACCAAGCAGGACTTCTTGAAAAAATAACAAAAATAAACAAAGTTGTAGAAATAACTCTTGATGACAAACTTGCAATTCAAAGAATATCCTCAAGAATCTCGTGTAAAAAATGTGGAACAGTTTATAATCTAGTAACAAATCCTCCGAAAAGAAAAGAGATTTGTGATAATTGTCAAACAGAATTATACAGAAGAGCAGATGATAACCCTGATGCAATTAAAAAAAGACTTGAAACATATCACAATGAAACTTCCCCTATACTACAAAAATACAAATCAGTCCTGGTATCAGTTAATGGCGATCAAGAAATTGATAAAATAGCTGAAGAGATAAGAGAAAAATTAAGATAATAATTCATTTATTCTGTCTCTTATATCAAATAACAGACTTTCATCCAGATCCTTTTTAGGATAAGGAGAATAATTACCCTTTGGATTAGGATCAGCAAAATCTATTCCAAAAAAAGATCTGGGATTATTATATCTCGGAATAAGATGCCAATGCAAATGAGTAGTTGTGTTTCCAAGAGAACAAATATTAGACAGATCATTTGAAAATAACTTCTTAATTGCAGATTCCCATTTGGGAATAACTTCTTCAAATAATTCATCCCTCTCGCTTCTAGACATATCAAGAGCAGTACGCGCATCTTCCCTTCTAGCCCATGCATAAGATCTGCCTAAAAAAGGGTACTGATTTTCATGTAAAAATAAATCCCAATTGTCAAAAACTTTTATTTTTAATTTATTGTATTCCATTTTTATCCAATTTAAAAACAACTTAAATTATTCATAATCCTTTTTATCGCCCATCATACCTTTTCCTTCTGCACAGTCAAGTATCTGGTCTATTCTATTATTATCATCCAATAATTCAAAAAGATATTTGTAAGCCATTCCTTTTTCTTGAGAAGTTAAGGGATTACTTATATATCCTACAAATTCCCGAACGCTCATTGAATTAAACCTATCAAGAATCA
>CABMGE010000020.1 GCA_902385625.1 uncultured archaeon
CCTGCAAAATTAGTACTTGAACCAATATCAGGATTATTAACAAAAGTTTTATATGCTCTTAATGTAACATAAGAATCACCATCTTTTAAAACAAGATCATCTCCATCAATTTAACCAGTACTAGAAGCATATACTCGATTAACTTTCATATAAGCATTGGTAACATCCATTTCAACTGATTTTCCACCCATAGAATATTCCATATATGGAACAGATTGTCCTTGCTTTTTTGCATCCATTGCAGCTTGGGTATACTCATCAATAAAAAAATTAACATCAGCATAACTTTCTCCTGACCTCATGGCAGCAGGAGTTCTTGAAATTAGCCTGTCAAATGCTTCTTTAGTTTGTTTTTCAGTTGACTCAGTGGTTGTCTCAGAGATAGACTTTGTTTTATCTCCTGTAAAATAAGACAAGAGATTAGTTGCAGCAGTTTTTGTTGCTTCTCCAGCAACACCAAGAACAGCCTTTGTTTTTTGTGCTTCTATTTTATCATTTATTTTCATCGCACCTGCACCAGGATTGTCAAAATAAGTTCCGCCTAAAACAACAGGAGTATTGCCTCTTGCTTTTATTTCTCCAAGCCCATTAGTCATGGCTTTTGCATTTCCAGAAATAGCAAGAAAATCTTCTCCATTAAGTCTTCTTACTTCAACTGTCCCTTCCTTAGAAATCCCCTCTTTATCAACTCTATCAGACATTCCAATTTTATATCTATAACCAAACTGATCATTTGCAGCAAGATAAGTTTCATCTGCTTTTCCAGAAAGTTTAAAATCAATATCCCCTTTAGGACTATAACTTACATCAATAGAACTTTTCTCTCCCTTAGAACTATCAACAGCACCAAACCCAAGACTAAGCCCTTTTTTCTCACCAACAATATTTCCGTCCTTACCAGCATAATAAATCAGTCTTCCAGTTGCACCTGTCTCCTTGTCAATTACTTCTTTTTTCCATTGCAAACTTCCTTCTTGAAAACCTATTTCTCTTCCAGTGCTAAATGCCTCTTTTATCTTTCCATTATCATAACTAAATGATTTCATACCTGGATGAGGAGAATCACTTGGTTTAGAAGGATCAATATTTTCAGTATCAAGATTTTGAGAACCACCTTTTTCACCAATAACCTTGAGTCCTTTCCAGTTAAGTTTATCACTGTTTTTTAAATCTACACTTTTTAATTCAGGAGTTCCTTCATATTTCCCAGATTTATAAGCTCGATTTACAACATCTAAAAAAAGTTGGCCCCTCATTTTATCGCTGTTTACAGACTTCCACAATTTGTTTCTGATATCATCATCTAAAAGCAATTGTTTTTTATCATCCTTATCATAAAATAATTCTGATCTTTTTTCAGAGCCAAATTGCTCACTATTAAATCCTTTAACAAGGTCATCTGAATGTTTGCTAAAAAAATCCTTTCTATCTGAAGCTGCATCTGATTTCTTGAGTGTAGGAACTAAATCTTTCAAATGTTCCTGGACAATCTTGGTTTGAACAGCACTATCAAGAGATTTAAAATCAGAATACTTATAGTTCTCTCCCTTGGTCTGAATATCTTTTAATGCATCCTCAACTTTCTTTTTAAGATCAGGATTATCTTCTGCATGAATAACTGAAATAATAAATATAGACATTATAATAAAACATAGAAATATAGTCAAATTTCTAAAAATCTTCTTTTCAAATACCCTCTTTTCCATTTGATCTCAAATAAAATAAACTATATAAAGATTTGGAGCTTTGAATTAAAATAAAAGAAAAGATACAATCTAACATTTATTTGTTATTGCCTAGTAGTTACAAAATAGAAAGATTTATAAGTATCTATGCACTATAAATAACATGAGCTTAACTGATATTTTAAAAAACACAGCATATGCATTAACAACTTCATTAGCACTGGCAAGTCCACTATATTCTGCAGAGCAACCTAGACCATTTCCAGATGCAATACCGAGTTATTCACAAAAAGAACAACAGTTTCCAAATCTGCCAAAGGAAATGTCAGATGAAGAAAAAAAAGATACAAGAAAGTATTTTGAATTACTAAAACCAGAAGAAAAAGTAAAGTTTAAAGAAATTTTCTCAGATCCAAAAGAATATTTAAAAAGAGCTTTTAAAAAAGAAGAACAAAGAGATTTTGAAGCTTATTTTAATATGGGCCTTGAAAAAATGTCAAAAGAAGAAAGAAGTTATTTAGAAGGAATTTTAAATGATGCTCTTAAAAAAAGATTTCCATGGAAATCAGATTCAAAAACAGTCTATAACCCTAAGGCAACTGACAGTTATACTCTTTCAAGAAGATTATGGCAATATTATGAAGACAAAAAATTTGAAGAAATTGTTATAGATCCAAAAAAATAAGATTACTTTTGTTTTTCTTGATATTTATTCCAACCATTAAGTCTGTCTGAACTACCAAGTATTGAACCCATTACAAGTTTATTTGTATTAGTGTTTACTGAAAATTTTATAGGATCCATTTTAACATTTACCCATTCTTCCCCTCTTTTTATTTTGGCCTCAGGCGTAGAAATTACCCAATAATTAGTATCTCCTGCCTCAACCATTTTAATTTTAGTGTCTTTGGGTATTTTCCCATAATTATCATATACACTCTGTAATGCATCAGAAAGTTGAGCATAAGTAGCAGCTCCGTATGCAACTCCCTTAGCACTTGCTACTGCATCTTCTGCAGTCTGGGTTTGAGGAAAATTTGCCTTTAAAATATCATTCCCAAGAACAGTGTCAATTAATTCAATTGCAGGCAAACTAGAACTAGTTTCTCTAAACTGAGCTATTGGACGATCTTTTACTGCACTATCCATCATGCCCAGGATTTTAAGTGCATTTTCAGAAGTTGCCTTATCTAATTTTTCATCAAATGTTTTCTGATCCATTGGTTGGATAAATCCATATTCTGCAGCAGTATCGGCAATTGTCTTTAAATTATCTAAAAATTCTTTTCCAGCAATATCCCTTGCAGTTTTTGAAATTCCCTTACTTATCATATAATCGTTTAATTCATTTAATTTAATCTCTACGGATTTATCCCTGGAACTTGCAAGATAAGCAGAATATTCCTCTTTTGTAAGTCCAGGAGGAATATTTTCCTGGTCTTCAAGACCCAAACTAAAAGAAGCAGATATAGCAGTTGCAGGATTTGGAACCTTCATTAAAGAATTTTCTTTTGTTTGTTCTTTTCCAAAATAACTTACATATGCTTTTCCAAAAATACCTGTTTTTTGATTATCAGTTAGATATCTTGCCCCATTTTCATCTTGCTTTAAGGAATAATATCTCTTGCTATCAAGGAGATTATCTATATAATCAATATTATATGGAGCATCCTTAAAAGATCTTGAAACCTCAGTTTTATCTCCTTTAAATTTAATTGCAAAACCATCTGTTTCACCATTATAAATTGTAATTCCCTTTTCAATTGTGCCCTTTATAGAAACTTCATCAAAAGACTTTAGTATATTCACAGTTCCCTCTCCTGCTCCGTGCAGTGTTTTTCCATATAATTGAAAATATTGTTCACCAACTCCTTTTACACTAGAAAAGTCTCCTTCCTTAAATATTAAATAAGTATCTTTTGAAGGAACATTTATTATAGCATCAGAAGAAGCCATCCTTATGTTATTTGCTCCAATAATTCCTTTATCAGCAACAATCACAAAGCTTGGAAGATCTTTTGAACTTCCAAATGAATAAGTTCTTCCATCAATTAAAACACTTGATTTATCATTATTAAGATTGATTTTCCTTCCACTAATAGTTATTTCTCCAGATGCAATTAATACACCATCGTTTTTTGAGTCCTTTGTTCCATAAGTTTTTCCTTCACGATCAATACCCCCATTATCAAGAGTTGCTTTTTTTCCATCAGAATATTCATAAATAAAACCTGCTTTAGAGTCATAACTTATTTTTGTAAGATCCTTTGGAAAATTATTCATATCAAATACAGCTCCGAGAGGACTTGTAAGTTTTCCATCTTTTAACTTAAGATCCTTATTCCCAAGATTTTGGGAAGCTATTTTTAATTTTGTCTCTTTAAAGATTTGAGTCTCGAGAAAATCATTTTTTGCACCCTCATCAAATTTAGTCCACAAATTTTCAATTACATCAGGATAACCTTTGTAATGTAAAAATAAATCTTGTGCACTTATTGTCTTTAGTTGACTATCGCTCCCATATTCCCAGGTTCTAGCATCATTTGGGTCAAATTTCTTTTGCTCTTCTGCATTCACACAAAATAAGATTAAATTAATAATTATAAAAAAAGCCAGTATAAAATAAAATGCTTTTTTGCTTTTCATGGGATTATTCTGTAAAGTCAGTAACGCTATTTGTAGAATTTTTATTATACTTGTTTAAAAATTCAAAAACCTTAGGATAACTGGTTTTATTTGTTGATATAACAATAAGGTTTGATGAATCCTCAGCATTAAAATTAAGCATATCTACATAGAGTTCTCTTTCCTTAGCAAGATCAAGAGTACAGCTTATGCAAATCATACTTGGATCTTCCTTGTGTGAATCACTGATAAACTTTGCTATTTCAAGCATCTCATATAACTTAGAATCTATTGATATGGGATTGTCCTTTAGTTGAAGTTGAGTTATTTTATCTGCTTTTTTTACAGTCACAGGCATATCAATATTAAATTTAACCTCTCCTTTGTTAATTATTGTTTTTGTTTGAGGCTTTGTATAAGACAAAGTAAAATCATTAACTTTAATAGTTTCAAGGCAGGAATTCAAATTATCATCGACATAAAGAGAAAGTTGATCTTGTATTTGGATATTAGTCGGCATTAAAATTGTTGCATCCTTGTAATAATAAGGTATAAATGACCATCCTAAATCAAAAAATTCTTTAGGCTCTTTGTAATATCCTCCCTGAATTCCAGTAAGATCAAGAGAATCAGTTGAAGTCATTTTCATGCATTCATATACAGAATTTTTTATGCTATCAAATCCAGGTTTTATATCAGATTGTAAAAAATATTTATCAGTCGGTGTTGTATGCTTGGTCATAAAATATGCAACTCCTGCAGCAGAAACAAGTACAATTGCAATAATAATAAAAATAGTTACTTGCGAACGTTTTGACACCCTCTTTTCCATATAAGTATCTTATAAAATCGAGTTTATAAATATTTGCCGATAGAAAATCAAATTTTACTTTTTGGGTGCAGAATAATTATCCGCCTTGGTTTTCTTATCTTTTTCTGAACTGTTTCCAAATAAAGCGCCCCAAACATTTAAAAAATCATTCAAGGGCTTCAAACCTTCTGCAGCTTTTGCAGAGTTTCCTATATTATCATAAACTTGAGAAGCATTAACTGAGTTTGCCATATTTGTCGAAGTAGTATCAGATATTTGATTTCCAATAGTTTTCTCAGTTCTTTTTTGCCTTAAATTTTGAAGTCTTTCATACCTATGATAATTGCCGCATTTAGAACAATAATAACATCCAGAAGGAGCCTGATTTGTTTCTCCAGCCTCGGAATATGAAGGAATTATAAATGAAGATGAAAGTACAATGATACCTGCTAATTTTTCCAAGGTTTTCATTAAAAGCAAAGGTATTTAAAATATAAATAAGTTTCTATATAGATTATTGTTATTATGCAGTAGTTACAAAACGAAACATTTATATACTACCTTCACCTATGATAATAAGCACAAAAAAGGTGCTACAAAATAAGATGACAAACTATAATACACAACCACAAAATACCGAAGAACAAACACCAAGAAGAAAAATGTCTATGCTTAAAAAAATAGCTCTTGGAACAGTTATAGGAATTCCTCTTTTAGGAGCAGGAACTCTAGGCGGACTGCTTGGATATGAAAAACTTGTTTTAAAACCAATACAAGATAAAGCAGATATAATAACAAAAATACCTGTTGAACAAAGAACTTTAGAACAGCAAGCTTATCTTGAAACAGCCCATGGTTGGAATAATCAATTTGGGCAATATACATTAAAAAATCATCCTAACCTGAAAAGTACAAGAATGGAAGATTTAGGTCAAAACTATTATGACGAATGTAATAGTCGAGTCAAAAAATAAAGATATTAATTCTTAGGTTTTACCTTAATAAAATAATTATCCAAAAATCCATTTTTTGCACTACCATAAATTCTTCCTGCAGGAGTTCCTTTAAAAAATGCACCATCACCTTCACTAACCATTCTTATCCATTTGTCTGAACTCATTCCATTTCTTCCACTACCAAGATTGCTCTCAAATAAATACCTAATCTGCGGTCCTGAATATTGCTCAGGTTTTCCTGTCCAATATTTTCCATTAAACCATCCACTATCAGAAGACATTGAATATGCAGTATACTGATCTATTTTACCTTTTGTTGGATCAGGAGCTCTTAAACTTGCTTCAAGAAGGTCCTTTCCAAGTGTTTGAGTACTATCTCCGAATTTCTGGTCAAGAGGAACAGCAGTTCCTTTTTTATCTCCTGAAATAAATACTAAAGAAACAGTATTAGTAGTTGGATCATTTTGAAGTTCTACTGCAATTTTATTAAGTTCAATATAATCAATACTTCCAGCAGATTTTACAAGAGCACTCTTTAAAGCATCTGCAACTTCAGGCATTATTACGCGATTAACTCCTTCAATAGGAACCCCTTCTTCAGGAAATAATCCCCGAATAACAGCAGGCCCAACATTTTTATCAATAAAATCCGCAGATTCAGGACCATTAATACTAACCCCATCCAAGGGAACTATAACATCTGCTCGAAGAGTCATTTCAGATTTTAAAGATCCTAAAATAGCAGCATCTCTTTGAGAATCACTAAACCATACTCCTTCAACTCCACCCTTGACATTTTTGTTAAAATCATCCTCATTAATATCAATTGTAACTCCAACACTAACAGGCTTGTTAATTTTAACTCCGCTAGGCAAAGTAAGTTCACTAACAACTCCTGAAGTAATTCCTTCAATTACCCTATTTGATGCACTAACAAATTTTCCATCAGTTGCATCAGCAGAAAGTTTCCACTTTTGTCCTGAAATAACCTGATTATCACTAAGTAAATTTATTTTATCAATACTTATTTCAGGTTTAGAGTCAGGATTTCCAGGAACTTTTAGTTCATCATTTTCAAGATGAAAATAATAATCTCCAGATCTTACATAGAAATCCTTAGTATCATATGCTCTCATCGAAGTCAGGTCATGCATAGGCTGGATTGTTCCGCTTCCACCAACATCATAATTCTTTGCATTTATAACTAAAAAATCAGAATGAGTAGAGCCAACAATAATATCCTTACCTTCTTTTTTAAGGTCTGAATCAGAATAAAATTTTTCTTTGACTTGAGACAATGTAACTCTTTTTCCAGCAACAGAATCATCAATAAGACCCTTAACAGTATCTCCTGAAGAATCATAAATAGTTTTTAAAAATCCAGCTTTATTATCTTTTAAATCAACCCAATCATCCTTAGAACCTGTTTTTACTCCTTCTTTTGAAATACTGGTAAGTCTTCCAGTTTCATCAAAGTTTCCCCAAACTGTTTTGCCATCTTTATCAGTAAAAGAAATTACACTTGCAGGAAGATCACCATTTGGCCTGAATATAAAATCAGTTTTTGTTGATCCAACTTTTACTTCAGAATCATATTTCATTTCAGTTCCTTTTAAATTCATTCCCTCTTCATAAAACTTGGCATAACTTTCAGGCGAAGTTTCCCCTTCTTTTCTTCCAAATGAAAATTCACCATATTGAATTTTTGCTCCATCTCCTTTAAGAAGAAAACCTTCTTTAGTAATTTCAACTTCCCCATTGTCAGATGAGGATCTAAAATTTTTAAGATCAGGAACAAAGTTAGGATCATTAGATACAAACTGGCGAAGTCCAGCAATATATTTCTCTTTTCCATCTTCTCCAGTAAACTTTCTAACTCCTTTTTCAGGAAGGTTTGTTATAAAATTAATTTCACCTTTTTCATTTGTAGAACCATCTCCAAGAACTAGTTTTCCGCCTTTTTCAAGAGTTAAAGTAAACTTTCCATCTCTATATTGAATTCCTTTTGTCATTAAAGGAAGATTATCCATATCAAGCCAGACTTTTCCATCACCAATTATATTTCTTGGTTTTCCATTAGCATCCTTAAGTTTAGACCACTCAAGTTTATGGTCTTTATTTTCTTCAAAATCAATAAGATTTTTATCAAGTTGTGAATGAAGTCTTTCCTCAACACTCTTCCAAGGAACTCCAACTGATTTTGCAGCTTCTTGAAGGCTTGCCACATCTTTTATTTTAGCAAAATCAAATTTGCTGTCTTGCAATCTTTTGTAAAGATCATTAAACTTTTGTTCAAGAACAATGCTCATTAAGTTAGATCCCTCTACATTTTTTATCATTGCTTCATTTGCTTTAAGGGAAACCTGTTGGGCCATTGCATTTCTGCTTTCAGGATCATCTGCGCTGTTAAACGCATTGTTTCTTGCTTCACCATCAAGTTCCATGAATTTACTAGTTCCAGGACTGTCTTTATTTCCCTGATTTTCAGTTAGATAATCCTCTAATTTTTTATCAGTTGTAGAATCAGCAGAAATAAATGCAATTAAATTAAAAATTAAAATAAATAAAATTAAGAATACAAATGTTTTTTTTAAATTGATATTGTTATTCCTCATTTTTTATTTCACCCTTGTCTGATGAGCTGTAAGTCTACTTGGATTAGCAGATATTTGTCTTACAAGAGTACGCAATACTACTTGTGTTCCAGGATCACCACTTCCATCAACCACTTTATTCTGTCCAACATAAACTGCATTATTAGTTATTTGAAAGCCTTCACCCCATTTTATACTTTGCTGTGACATAGGAGTTAAAACTTTATTAAATTCAGCTTTAAACGCCTCTTTTCCTTGCAATAATTTTGAACCCAAATAAAGATTATCTTCAAGTTCAAGTCTATTTGGAATATTCACATTCCATTTATCTGCAAACTCTAATTGAGATTTGGAATTTTCAAGTAATTTAACTAAATTTGCCTCTCCACCATAAGCAGCCATTTTTTCACCATATTGCTTGTCAAGATCAGAAGATATTTTCGAAGTAAATTCAGATATTTTAAAAGACTCTTTTTGAGCTTCTTCATTTGCTTTATTATTTGCATAATTATTTACAATTCTTCCAATAAAAAATCTTCCAGGAAGAGGTCCTCCCCAATCAGAATTTGGTTGATAAGTAATAGAAACTGCTGCATTAGGATCAGCTCCAATATCTCCTTTTATATTTCCTCGAATAACATTATAAGTAGTTGAAAATGGAATTTCAAATCCTTTTGCAACCACAGTGGCAGTACCCCAGTCTGCAAATTTTTCAACAACTTGTTTAGAGTCATAAATATTATAACCCTCTCCAAGATTCATTAAAGTCCAGGATTTTCCAGGTATTGCTGCATTAACCATTGAACCAATAGGATAATAATTTTCTTGTGCAACAAGTCCAGGAGCATAGGTTTTATCTCCATCAAAAGTAAGTACAGGCCTCCCATTACTCCACAAATTAATTACAGAACCTGAATCGCTTTGTGCAGTTTTAGTGCTCTTTCCACTAAATTCATTAAGAGGAGTTTTTGCATCATAATAAACAACTTTATCACTTTCGACCTTGACTTCTTTTAACTGCTGATCAATTGTAATTTGATTTTTATAAGGAGAACTTAATTCCATATCTTGTTTCATTCTTTCTCTAAATGCTTGTCTCTCCTGACTTATCTTTGACTCTGCTTCAGAAACAATAGAAGTTACTGCATTAGTAATAGCTTGACGATCATTATCGCTAATTGGAATTTTAACTGAAGTTTGATCATCAACTTTATAACCAGTCTCTTGAAGGTCTCTTAATCTCTTATCAATATTTTCTGCAACAAGTTTGGCAGGATCTCCTGCTGTTTGACCAGACTGATCAATCAAAGATTCAAAATCAATTCCACCATTTATCTCACTTAATAATTGAGAAGTAGTTTTTCCCTTAGAAGCAATTTTTGCAACGCTTTCACTAAAATCATTACTAATTATTCCAGAGAGACTTGGGTCTGCAAGCCTGTCCCCTAAATATGCATTTAAGAATTTATTCAAACTGCCTTTGTCTCCTCTGAGCAAAGCTTCTGCATTAGAAGGATCTGAAAAAAATTGATTTGCTCCTGCTTTCAGGGCATCAACAGCAGTTCTTGAAGCAGCATCAACAGTTGCTTTATCTTGAGGAGAAAGTTCAGCATTTCCAGAAATAGCATAAGTCATAAGGTTTCCAGCACCAATATCATAATTTTTTTCAAAAGAAGCAAGAGCATCACTAAGTCTATTTTTTAATTCAACAGAAGTTTCAGGACTCTTTAACTGTTCTTTTATATAACTAAGTAATTCAGCTTTAGTATCAAAACCCCCGGGACTTGAAAGAGTTCTCTTAATTATATCACTATCTTTTAAAACAGCTTCTGCAGCAGCTTTTGGATCTCCTCGTGCAAGTGCATTTGCAAAACTGTTATCAACAATATTAACTCCAATTAACTCTGCACGAGATAAATAAGTAGTTCCAAACTGGCTATTATCTTTATTATATAATGAAAAAATAGTATTTTGTCCTGCAACAAATTCCCCATATTTATTAAATCTAAAAACTCCTGCTTCAGGAGCATTATTATCATTAAGAGACCATTGCTTTGCAACAACATTTGTGCCTCCTTTAATAGTAGTTGTAACAGCCATAGCACCATCATAGGCTTTTAATTCAGGATTTCCTTTAGAGTCATAAGAAATATCCATTTTATTATCTCCCTTTCCCCATAATACATTAAGCCTATTATTAGTAGGAAATGCTGATTGGCTTGAAGAGTCAGCAGATCTAAAATCAACACCAATTTGTCCAACTCCTTTTAATGCCTCGCTTATTTGATCTTTTGTAATAGAATCTAAGTTACTGGTATCGATTTTAAGTGAAGGATTATTTTTCGCACCTTCTTTAATTGCATCCTTGATATTATTAAATAACTGGTCTCCCAAATCATTAGGCCCAATGCTAATTGTTTTTTCTTTTTCACCGGTTTTATAAGTGCAAACAAATTTATTATCTTTAAACTCAACACTAGTCAAACCCTCGTTCATCCTGGCTCCTATTTCTTTTCCATCAGGACCAATTAGTTCTCCCATTTTTCCAATTGTTCCCTGGGAAAATGACCTGTCTTTTTTGCCAAAACCAGTATCAAAACCAAGATTAAATTTTCCATCATTAAATTCAACTTTATCAAGCCATCTTGCAGGATTTTCAAGGTCAACCCATCCATTAAATTCACCCTTAGAGTCAACAAGACCCAGTTTATTTCCCTTCCAAACAAGTTTTCCATCCTTGTCATTTAAATTAACACTATCTATTCCAACTTTACTAGGATCTTTCCATTTCTCACTCTTTGAAACAGAGTCATACTTTTGCCAGAATAATTTGTTTGCAACAGATTTAAAAAAATCATTTTGCTTTCCTCCTTCAGAGAAATGTTTCCATACTTTATTTTTAACATCATCGCTTAGTACATTACCCTTATCATCTTTTTTTATCCAAGAATCAGCAAATTTATCTAGATTTTTTTTTGCTTCTTGTTTTCCAACTTTATTTTCATCAATTGATTCAGAAAGACCTTTTAAAAATTGTTCAGGATTTTTTTTAAAATAAGATTCCTGAGTTGCGTGAGGTAATTTAACAAAATCATCTATGTTCTTTCCATAACAATAAGTTAAATCCTGCTTACTTGCACTGTCTTTATTCTTAATTAACTGAGCACAATCAATTTCTGCTGCAAATACAATAGGCAATATAAAAATAATAACTAATAGAAAAAATAAACACCAATATTCCCGCCTCTTTTGGATTATCATAGTTAGTATAAAAACTTTATAATTTTATTTAAATAGTAATATCATTTAAGTTGGTTAAGGGTTTATATCTATTTAAAAATTCAAAATCTGGAGGACTTGACAAAGTTTTATTTGTAGATATAACAAATAGAGTAGATGAAGTATCAAAATTAACCATGTCAATTAATAAATCTCTTTCACTAGCCATATCTTCAATACAGCTTAAACAAACAGATTCATCTTTTCCATGATTTTCAGTAATAAATTTTGCTATTTCAAGCATTTCATATAACTTAGAATCTATTGATATTGGATTATCCTTCAATTGGAGTTGGGTGGTTTTATCTCCTTTTCGAACAGTGATAGGCATATCCATTGTGAATTTAACTTCTCCTTTGTTAATTATTGTTTTTGTTCTAGGCTTTGTATAAGATAAACCAAAATCACTAACATTAATACTTTCAATACAAGAATTTAAATTATCATCAACATAAAGAGAGAGTTGATCCTGTATTTGAAGATTAGTCGGCATTAAAAGAGTTCCTTCTTTGTAATAGTAGGGAATAAATGCCCATCCCAAATCAAAAAATTCTTTGGGTTGTTTGTAATATCCTCCCTGAACTCCTGCTACATCAAGAGAATCCTGTGAAGTCATTTTCATGCATTCATATACCGAGTTTTTTATATTGTCAAATCCAGGTTTTATATCAGACTGTAAAAAATATTTATCAGTAGGAGATGTATTTTTAGTTAAAAAATATGCAATTCCTCCTGCAGAAACAAGTACAATTGCAAGAATAATAAACACAGTAACCTGCGCTTTTCTATTTACATCCCTCTTTTTCATATATAAATGAGGAAAAATAAACTATTTAAAGGTTTTGAAAAAATACCTAATTTTTGTTTAAAAACAATTGACAAATCAAAAACTAAAGTTTTTAACAGCTTCAAGACTAAGATAATATCATAACTATAGAGTAGTTACAAAATAGAAAGGTTTATAAATTGAGAATAATATATAAAATTCCCAAATACAAGATGGAAACAAATTTACAAAATGTAAAAAACGCTCTGATAAATCAGAGAGCAAATGAATTATATCAATATTCTGTAGCACTTGCACTTGGAGATTCAACAGTTGAAAATCTACTGAGTCTAAATGTAAGAGATGAAACAAAAGCAATATTGTTAAGAGAATTTGCACGAGAAGTAACTCCACAATTAGAAAAACAAACACTAAGTTTAGAAGATAGTATTGCCGCAGATTTAACAGAACTCCAAATAAGTCCAAATAGTAAAGCACAATTAATAGGAGAATTTTATAGAGAAGTTTCACCAAACCTAACTGCAAAAAATATTTTCTTTCCAAAAGTAAAAGGTTTTGCAAGAAATCAATTAATGTCTTATGCACAAGTTAAAAAAATGTTGTACAAGTTAAATCTTGATTCAAAAAACTCAACTCATTTAGGATATGAACCTCTTCTTGAATATGGAAGAATAAACGATTCAATAGTAGAAAGACTTGCAGAAATTGCAAAAGAAGAAGGACTTGAAAAAATACTTGATCCACAAGTTCAGTCAGAAGTTATAAGAGAAATATTTCCAACAAAAAATGATTATTTAAATCATTTACACACTGGACTTGCTTATCTTGAAAAATTAAATCAAACAATTTCAGAATTAGAATTGACAACATATGCATTTCCAAATCCAAAATCTGGAGAAGGAATTGTAGAAAGAATAGTAAGCACATTATATCCTCAAACTTTATTTAACGAAGCTGAAAGAAGATACATCGAAGGAACTGCAGCAGTTACATACAAAGATGTAGAACCTTCAGAAAAAGAACTTGTAGCAGCATAATAATTATTAAAATTATTTCTAAATTTTTGAAATAAAATTCCCGACGATATTTTTCTATGTCTTTAATTGTCGTATCTATTTAGTAGTTACAAAATAGAAAGCTTTATAAAGCCAGTTTTGTTACAAAAAATATCGGAGAAAAAATGAAATTTAACGAATTAAAAAAAATGAGCTATGATCAAATTTATGATCTGGTTACAAAAGAAAGAATACAGGTAGACACACCTCACGAAGGCAGAGACTCAAGATCATTTCCAATTGGTTCTCGTGCATATTTATGGACAAACGAGGCAATGTGTAATTTAAAAGATGAACTTCATCTAGACCTTACTGGAAGAGACATGCTTCTTGTTTCTGCATCAGGAGACCCTTTCCCATTATTTGCATATCTAGGAGCAAAAAATCAAGTGGGATTTGATACTTCACATAGAGCAATATTATGGGATGAATTAAAATTAAAGGCAATAGATAAATTAAATTACAGAGGATTTATGCGTTTTACAGGACAAACACAAGAATCAAACAGAGAATTAGTATATCCTAACTGGTTAGTTCCAAAATTATCTAAATATGCAAATGGAGTCTTCAAGGAATTATTTGAAAGACATGAAACTTTAAGAAAAGTTGTTGAAAGTGAAACATTTTTTAGAGGCGGATCATGTACAGGATATTTTTCAGGAAGTAACATATACACTAGAAATGAACAAAATTATGAAAAAGCTAGAAAAGCATTAAGAAAACATAGACCTATTCTAATTCCAGGAACTCTTGATGATGCAGTAAGAGTACTTGATGGTGAAAAGTTCGGAGGATTTTACGGCTCGAATATTATGGATCACTTCAGAAGACCTGATGGTGAATTAGATCAGTCA
>CABMGE010000021.1 GCA_902385625.1 uncultured archaeon
CAGATGGTTATATTATTTATAAAATAGGTGCAAAATGGAATCCAGATCCAACTAATCCTCTTGAACCAAAACCTTCTGATTGTATTGAAATGGAATCAAAAATTTCATGTGGAAGTATTGCAAAACTTGGATTTTTTAGTATGTTCAATATTATTTCAGTAATTATTTGCTTAATAGTCCTATATTCTTTTTATCAAATTAAAGATACAAGAAAATATAACTAGTTTAGCGATTATGAAAAATAAAAATATATTATTAATATTTCTAATTCTTATATTTGGGATTTTAATTAATCAAGTTGTTGCAGAGATTAGCATTTCAAATGAATCTTACAGTATAGATACTAGCTATGGTCCTTTGCAGAAAATAAGTGGGTGGGTTAATATTAGCGTAAAAGAAGAGCTTGCTAACTTAACTTTATCTTATTTAAACCAAAGCATAACTCTAAAAGAATTCTTAGATAGAAATGGAGTTTCTTATACGTGTTTTCCAACTGACTGTCAACTAACTTATATTGCCAATGGAACTGAATCAGAATCCAGAGTACTAACAATTAATGAAGGCTATTCAAAAACAATCGGTTTAAAATTAACTGGTCAGATAGATAGTATAACTGGATTTTCATTTAATGTCTCTACAGATGCTGCAAGCTCGTGTATATATCCGTTAAAAATAGATCTTTTAGATGATGGACTTACTGAATGGAAATCTGATGGGGTTTCAAGTGAAAATTGCTATATTGAAAAACCTTATGGATGTTTTGAAGTTAATGCAAATAAAAACTCAACACCAATTCTTCCAAAGGCAGTTTACTGTGAAAAAACAAAGGTTCCTCCTGTTAAATGGTTTAGAATAGGGTCAAAAGTAACTGGAAGTGGAACTACTGCTTTTAAACTGTCAATTAAAACAAGTGGTGCTGAAAAAAGTTGTGATGAGCCAGTTATTGCAAATCAATCTGGAGAAATTAGCTGTGTTGTTCAGATAGACGATGAACTCACCAAATTTACAGATGCAGAGATATGTTTGCAGACAGATGAAGACGTAAGTACTGCATATAATATAAGTTATGAAGATCACTCGCCTTGTGGTTATTCTCAACTCGAACCAAATGGACCTAGTGCTCATGATTTTGAAGTTTTTGTATACCCGCGTAAATATAGCACAGAGAGTAATTTCAAGCTAGATCAAGACAGAGTTGGAAATGATATAGTAATCAGCACTAAGTTAAGTGATTATATTTCTAGTAAATATAATAAAAACTGCACTCCTGAATGTATCATTCCAATAAAGATAACTTCTGGAATAAATCAGAGGATTACTATAGATAACTTAAAATTAGATTATGTTTCACAGTCTCTTTCAAGTACAAAAAATAAATTTTATGAAGTTTCCCAGACACAACCAAAACTAAGCTTTAATTTTAAAAAATTAGATATTTCAAAGGCAAACTTTCTTACACCTTCAGATTATGGACAGAGCTCTATTTCAATTATGCTTGGCAGTAAGGAAATAGTAAATCAGAATATGTCTATTAAAAAGGTCCCTAGAATTTATGATATCTTGCATACTACTGCATCCACTCTTATTCCGACTACTTTTATTGTTTATATGGAAAATATATCTAGTATAAATGCTACTATTAAATTTGATTGGGATTTTGGAGACGGAGATAAACAAACAACAAACGATAGAACTGCAAAACATACTTATTCTAAGATTGGATCTTATGATGTTAGTGTAAAAGTTATAAAAGAAGGAGTTGGAGAGTCAACTAAATCTATAAAAATTAATGTTGTGCCTCCAAAAGAAGGAGTTGGAGAAGTATTAAAGCAGTATAGGGATGACTTAAAAAATGTGAGTTATGCGATTTCAAGTCTTCCAGAATGGATTAAACCCGAGATAAAGAAAAAAATAGATATAGACGATCTAGATGCAAAATTAAAAATCCAGGAAAATAATTACAAGGAAGCAATTGGAGATGAGTATACCAAAGTAATGCAAGATACTCTTACTATAAAAATTCCCTATGATTTAAAAGTAAGTCAAAAAGTAAATACTCTTGCATATATTCCAAATAGAGATCAGTTCAGTGTTAAAAAATTAGAAGATGCTCAAGGAGAAACAATTGCAGATAGTGATAGCGAAGAAGTAGTAGACAAGTATTTTAATTCACTTAACAATTGGATGAGCAAAAATCTTGATACAACATTTGAAACAAAAACTTATGGTGCTTATTACAGAGATGGAAACTCCGAGGATATATTATCTTATGTTACAGTTAACCTGTCTCCAAAAGAAGATATACAAGATCTTTATCTAATTATCAATGGAAATCCAGATAAAGTAAAACTTAATGATGAGTCAAATCTTAAAACTAAACAAGTTGGAGAGGATTCAACTGTAGTTACATTTACAGAAGTGGGAGCAGAGGCTAAAAAAATAGAATTTCTTTATCCTGGAAAAATAAGCGCAACAGCCCTGCCTTTTTTTATTTCTCCTGATCTTAAAGAGATTGAAATAGTAACTGATATTGGAAAATGTAATAATAATGGCGTATGTGATAGTGGAGAAGATTCTACTAATTGCAGACAGGATTGTAAACCTTGGGGAATTACTCTTTTCTTTTTAATAATATTAATTATTGTTGCATTAACCCTATATATTGTACTTCAGGAATGGTATAAAAGAAGATATGAATCTTATTTATTCAAGGATAGAAATCAACTGTTTAATCTTATTAACTATATGGATAATGCATGCAGGCAAAATCAGACAAAAATCCAGATATTTACAAAACTAAAAGAGTATAAATGGACAAATGAACAACTAGAGTTTGCCTGGAGAAAACTAAAAGGACAAAGAACTGGAATGTGGGAATTACCTATTTTCAAATGGTTGGAGAATAAAAAAGTGAAAACTGAATTAGATAAAAGAAAACTGGGTCCAACTGTAATAAAACCTGGCTTTGGTCAAAATCCTCCGACAAGACCTCAACCTAAAAAGTAAATAATTTGGTTATAAAAGGAGTTTTAGAGAACATTAAAGTTTAAAAACACTAGAAAATTTTAATATATATTCTAAAAAAATAAAAAAAGATGGAGAAAAACAATGGCAATTAAAATACAACAAAAATTTTTGCAAATTTTTGAGCATTATAATTGCAGAAAGGGGAGAAAACAATGGCAATTAAAATACTAGCAAACTTCACAAAGAGGATGTTTAATATATTCTTTAAAAAGAAGAAAGATATAAGTCTTGGTTTTTATGGACCACCTAATGCTGGAAAAACCTGTCTTGCAAATAGAATATGTAAAGATTGGACTGGAGAAGAAATTGGAAAAGTTTCAAAAATACCGCATGAGACAAGACAAGTACAGTTTAGAGAAGAAGTTGAAATAAAATATAAGGAAAAAACATTGAAATTCAAGCTAATTGATACTCCTGGAATTGCAACAAAGGTAGATTATGAAGATTTTATTAAAATGAAGATAAAGAGAAGAGATGCTCAGAAAAGGGCAAAAGAAGCAACCCAGGGCATTATAGAAGCAATAAAGTGGTTAGATGACATGGATGCAGTAGTCGTAGTTCTTGACTCTACAAAAAATCCTTACACACAGGTGAATATAACAATTGTTGGAAATTTAATATCAAGAAATATTCCTGTACTGGTTGTTGCAAATAAAGTTGATCTTCCAAAATCAGATATAAAAAAGATACAGGCTGCATTTCCAGAATATGATGTAGTAGGAATATCTGCTAAATATGGAAAAAATATGGAGGAGTTCTACGAATCTATATTTAAACTTGCAAAAAAAGTTTAATTTCATCCATAAAGAGTAATAAAAATAAACATTTAAATATATACATTTGATAATATAATAAAAAGAGGAGAAGAAATGGCAAAATCAAAAAAGCTAAAGGGACTTACATTACATTTTATGCCTTATAGTGAAATTGCAAAACTTGAAACTGTTGAAAGAATAAAAAAACTTCTAAAAATTATTCTTGATAACAAGGTAGTTATACTGCAAGGAAGGCTTAGACCTGAAGAGGAAAGTAGACTTATTGAAGACACTATGATTATGATTGGTAAAATCAAGGGATTTAAAGGAGTTGAACTTGAAGTCATTTCTCAAGAAGGTGGAGATAAAACAATGTTTGATAAACTTAAATCAGGCCTTGCAAAAGCCCTTGTTGGCCAGCAAGATGCAATGACGATTATTGGGCCTGCAACAGTGATTAAAGAGATGAAAAAGGATCCACGTAAACTTGAAGTTATGATGCGCTGATTCTATTAATAGGTTTATGACAAAGTAGTAAACAATATTTATAAATACTTGATTTTCTTTTAGTTCTATATAAAAAGCGGTAAACCGAATAATTAATAATGCCACATCAATGTACTAAGTGCGGAGAAGTATTCCCTGATGCAGCTCCTGAGCTACTTGCTGGGTGCACATGCGGAAGCAAATTCTTTTATTATATTCGCCAAGAAAGATTTGATGAACTTAACAGAATTAACAATCAAGAAATACAGGAAACTATAGAGGAGCTAAATAAAGCAGATAAAACTCAGATAGAAAAAGACATAAGAGAAATAACTGGACTTGATGAAGAGCCAGATAAACCAGTAATTCTTAATATTGAATCAGTAAGAGTAATAAAGCCTGGAAAATTTGAAATAGATATTATTAACCTCTTTTCTAAAAAAAGACCTTTGATTTATAGGCTTGAAGAAGGAAAATATATCATAGATCTTACTTCTTCACTAAATGTGGACAAATCTGAAGTGGACAAAAAAATAAGAAATCCTGATTTAGTGAAAGAAAAAACAAGTGAAGAAGATGAAATAGAAGAAGAAAACGAAGAAGATGAAGAGGATAGTGAAGAAGAATCAGAAGAAGACTAAAATTTCCTGATTATCTGCTTTTTTATTTCTTCTGAAAGAGCTGGATCTTTATTTATAACGATTTTTATGTGTGCTTTTTTTTGCAAGACTTCTTCAAGAAGCTTTAAAATGTCCTTATTTTCCAAATAATTTTTCATCTTAATCCTTAAATTCTCTGGAATAAATATCTGAATAAAATAGTTACCAAAAACAATTGTATCACTTGGAGAAGAGGATTTAACTGTCTTATAATGGATATCCAAGGATTTATAGAATTTTTTTGAAACTTCTTCAAGATAAGAGTCTCCAGAACAAAGAAAATAAAATTCATGGCCCTTTTCTTTTAATCTTCTATAGTAATTATATTCAGCTCTTAAGTAAAATATCGGCCTCCATTCATTACTTAATTGAAAACAAATATTATCCCCTTTTTTCTTAAAAAGTTCTGTTTTCATGAAATAATACAAATACTTTTCAGCGTCGAATATTGTGTCAAAATTTAAGATTATTAGGTCTTCTCCTGCTTTTGACTCACTAACCCCTGATAAGTTCTGGACTCTTTCTTTAGCATAATAATTTGTTTCAACTATGTCTGTAAATGACTGAACTCGCTTTATCCATTCAATATCAATCTCATATCTTTTATCCTTTTCTTTGAGGACTCCTAATTCGCAAAGTTCTTTTACGGCTTTATATACGGACTGATAAGTTGAAGAATAACCGTATTGCTTTTTTATTTTATAGAATATATTTCTAAGGGATAATGGCCATTCAATAGTCAAAATACTGATTACTGCATCCTTAGTACTACCAGGTTTATTATTAATCTCAGGTATAATTAAGTTTAGTGCCATATATCTCTCTTTTTATTCTTGCAGGTGATAAAATTAAGTTTAATTTATAAACTTTTTGGTTTACTTTTTTTTAAACATCAGGTTAATAATATCTTTTTGAGGAATTAATTCTTAAAGCAAAAAAAGGGTCCAAAGAAAGAAAACAAAATGAATCATGAAAGATATTTATTAGAATATGACAATAAAAAATGGGAAGAATTTGTAGCTGAACCTGTAAATACCCTCCAGCTATTTATCACAAACAAGTGCAATCTTCGGTGCAAGGGATGTTTTTATTCACACAAACTTGGTAAGGGAGAGATGTCTATTGAAGAGTATAAAAAACATGTTTTTGATAATAGCAAAACGATTAAAAAAGTTATAATTCTTGGTGGAGAACCAACACTGCATCCAAATCTTGAGGAAATGATTCAGTTTAATAATTCGCAGGATCTTCGTACAACAATCTATACCAACGGGCATAACTTAAAAAGACTTGAAAATGCTGATTTGTCTAAAACCCAGATAAGAATAGGAGTTTATGGTTCTTTTAACAGCGAAAAACCTCTATATAAAATTCCTTCACCAAATATACCAGTTACAGTAGTTTATATGCTAAGGAAAGACAATATAACAGAATTAAACGAGGCTGCAACAATGGCTGAAAGCCGATTTGATTGCAAGGCATTTTACATTTCAAGTATAAGAGATATTACAATAACTCAAGATTATTGGAAAGATACTCCTGAAACAATTCCCTTAAAAGAATATTACCAACTTGTTCAAAAATTTGTCAATGAATATGAAGGAGGTATTTCCAGTCTGCATATTGCAAGAAGAGGTGTAATTGAAACAAAAAAACAATCAAATCACATAAACAAGTGCAGATTTGGCAACATATTTCCGGATGGTGAAAAAATAATCTGTCCATTTGATATATCAAGAAAGTTAGTTGCCAGTGAGATCTCGTTTGGAAAAAATTATTGCAATAAGGGAGGATGTGTTCTTACTAAAATTGTTCTAGAAAGAAAATAAAACTAAAAGAGGTGATGAAATTAAATGGAACATATGGAGAGTTTGGATTTGAAGAGGGTATTTTCCCAAGAACTTACCAGTTTTTGGAGTCTCAAAATATTAAAGAAACAGAAAGGCTTCCATCAATATGGAGACAAAATAATTTGGTCTTAAAGGCAACTTGTGAATGGGAAGATTATGTTGTCAAGAAAATAAATAGTGGGGAGGCAAATGGAGAGATTAATCGAGTCAAACTCATGAGAAAAACTTATCCAGCCATAACCCCTAAATTATTTATTATTGAGGGAACAGACTGCTATACTATGAATTATATTCGTGGAAAGTCTTTCTTTAATTTAAATGAAGATGAAAAGGTTGAAAAAATAGGGCTTGCAGGAAAAGTATTAAATGAAGCGTATTTTAGTGAAGAATCAGGACAAACAGATATAAGCATTCAGGTAAGGAATGGATTTTTAAGATACAGGGAAAAAAGGAAACAATACTTTGATGAGGACGAACTCAGGCTTTGTGAAGGATACTTTAATATCTTCAAGACTGTTCCAAATAAACCTAGTCATAATGATCTGAATGCTGCTAATTTGATTTATAATGGGGATATAAAACTAATTGATCCTAGCGAAGAAGGTTATGATGATGTTGCAAGAGATATTGGGAGATACTGTGCTTCTTGCTTTTTTAATAATTATGATTATTTTGGAAATAATAAATCACATTCTATTGAAATTGCAGGTTCTTTTTTAAAGAGTTTTGATGAACCTACACTTAAACGCGCAAAATATTATGTTGGCGAATCTTTTCTTTCTTTTTTAGGATTTAATACTAAAACAACAGAGAAGTCGGTTTTAAAGAAACTTTGCATAAACATGCTTACAATTGACGATCAAATATTAAATATAATGGAAAAAAGCCTATGAAAAAAATAATATTTGATTTAGATGACACCTTATACAGGAATGAATTAAGATTGGAAAGGGAAAAGGCAATTCTTAATTTTCTTGATTGTAAAAAGGAAAAATACCTTGAGTTAAAGAAAAACCACGGAACAATAGAGTCACTAAACATTTTGGGGGTAAATAAAAAACAATTTTTTGATATTATGGATAATGTTCCTATTGAGATTAAAAAAGATGAAAAATTGATAAAGATACTTGAAAAAATCGGAAAAAATTATGAATTGATAGTACTCAGCAACAGCTCTGAATTTTGCGTAAGAGAAGTACTGACTAAACTAGGCATAATTCAGTTGATAAATAAATACTATCATGGGGAGAACTTCGAAAACCAAAAACCCAATGAAGAATGCTTTTTTATGGTTGAAAGCAGAGATATTTGTGTTGGAAACAGCTTTAGAAAGGATCTTGAGATACCAAAAAAACTAGGTGCAATAACAATCCTGGTTGGTGAAAAAGAAAATCCAAATGCAGACTTTACTATAAGAAATATATATGAACTGGAAAAAATTATGAAGTCCATTGAAAATATTTAAAAACTAGAGAAGCTATAAGGCTTTGTATGGTAATTGAAATAAATCAAGAAAATTTTGAAAAAGAAGTTGCTAAATCCAAAATACCGGTTATAATTGATTTTTTCGCTGATTGGTGTGGACCCTGCCAAATGATGAAGCCAGTCTTTGAAAAATTAAGTGAAAGTTACAAGGGCAGACTCAAATTCTCAAAAATTAATACTGAAAATGATCCTGAGCTTGCAACTAAATTTAGTGTTCAGGGAATTCCATGTTTGATAATTACTAAAAATGGAAAGGAAGTAAACCGGATTGTCGGATTTATGCAAGAAGACTCTCTAAAAGAGAAAATCAATGGAATTTTAAATAATATCTGAGATCAATAATTTCTTAAAAAGAAGATTTAAACTAATAAAATTTTTTGCTTAAATATTCTTAATATAGGAGAATTTTTAAATATTAAAAATTATTATACTCTATGAAATCTTATGATGTTATAATTATTGGCGGAGGTCCTGCAGGACTTACTGCTGCAATATATTGTGCAAGATATAAACTAAAATCACTGGTTATTTCCAAAAACATCGGAGGGACTGCTGCAACAGCATATAAAATATGTAATTTTCCTTCTTATAATACAATTAAAGGATTTGAATTGATGCAAAAGATAACAAACCAGGCAACAGAACTGGGAATTGAAATTGTTTATGAGACTGTTGAAAATATTGAAAAAACAAAAAAGGGTTTTTCAGTTTTTGCAAACAAAAAAAGTTATGAATGTAATAAGCTAATTTACGCTGCCGGAACTGAAAGGATAAGGCTTGGTGTTGCAGGTGAAGCAAAGTTTTTAGGAAGAGGAGTTAGTTATTGCGCTACTTGCGATGCTTCGTTTTATAAAAATAAAAATGTTGCAGTTATTGGCGGAAGTGATGCAGCACTTTCTTCTGCGCTATTGCTTTCAGAATTTGCTTCAAAAGTTTATATTATTTATAGAAAATCTAAATTTGAAAAAGCAGAACCTTACTGGATTCATTTGATTGAAAAAGAAAGAAAAATAGATTCTATTTTTAATGAAGAAATACTTGAAATAAAAGGCAAGGAAAGTGTAGAGGAAATTTCACTAAAGTCTGGAAAAAATCTGAAAATTGAGGGGGTTTTTATTGAAACTGGAAGTATTCCTGAAACACAACTTATCAAAAGCCTTGGAGTAAAATTAGATGAGAAGGGATATATTCTCGCAGATAAATCTCAAAGGACAAATTCAAAGGGAATTTATGCTGCAGGAGATGTTACAAATAATCCATTAAAACAAATAATTACTGCAGCTTCAGATGGGGCTATTGCAGCTTATTCTGCATATAAGGACATGAAAAAAGAAGAGGATAAAAAATGCTAAATATCAGTAAAGCAAAAAAAGTGATAAATGCCCAGATCAAACTTATAAAACCTGAAAAAAAAGAAATTAAAAAAATTAAGGATATTTCTGATAAATTCACTGTTGAACTTAAAAAAAGATTAAAACAGAAAAAAATAAAGGCAGATGTTTTTATCGGAGGAAGTCTTGCAAAAAATACCCTGGTAAAAACTAATGACAATTTATATGATGTAGATATTTTTGTAAGATTTGATGAAAAATATAAAGATTGCGAGATATCAACCCTTCTTGGAAAAGTAATTGGGAAAGCAAAGAAAGTACATGGGTCAAGAGACTATTATCAAGTAACTTTCGATAATATAATCCTCGAAGTAATTCCAGTAATAAAGATTTCAAAACCAGAACAGGCAAGAAATGTTACAGACCTTAGTTATTTCCATGTAAAGTACTTATTAAAAAAAATAAAAAGAAACAAAAAACTCTCAGATGAGATCGTAGTTGCAAAGGCTTTCTGCCATTCTCAAAACTGTTATGGTGCAGAAAGTTATATTCATGGTTTTTCAGGATACTCAATAGAACTCTTGATTTTGCATTATAAAAGTTTTATAAATTTTATAAAAGAAATGGCAAAATCAGGCAAAGAAAAAATAATAATTGATGATGAAAAGTTCTTCAGGAATAAAAAAGAAATACTAGTTGAAGTAAATGAATCAAAATTACAAAGTCCGATAATACTTATTGATCCAACATTTAAGGAAAGAAATGCGCTCTCAGGGCTTTCATTTGATACATTTAGTGAATTTAAAAGAGCAAGTAAGGAGTTTTTAGAAAAACCTGACTCTGAATTTTTTAAGAAAAAAAGTGTTTATTGTGAATTTAAAGATACTGGGGGCATGAGAGTTGTAAGTGTCAAAACTACCAAACAAAGCGGAGATATTTCTGGAACAAAGTCAAAGAAATTTTTTGATTTTTTTATTTCCCATATTTCGAAAGACTTTATTGTAAAGAAATCAGGCTTTGATTATGATGAGAACAAAAATATTGCGTATTATTATCTAATACTTGATAAAAAATCTGAGGAAGTTATTCGCGGACCTCCATTAATAAAGTTGGAACATTTAGCTGCATTTAAAGCCGCTCACCCTGATGCATTTGTAAAAGAAGGCGTAGCCTATGCTCATGCTTCACACAAGAAGAGCTTTGAATCCTGGCTTAAATATTTTCTTGAAAAGTATAAAAAAATAACTGAAGAGATGGCCATAAAAGAGATAAAACTAGTTGAATGAAATTGGCATATACTCGAATAAAACCTTTTCAAGATACCCTTAAGAAAAATTATTTTGACTAAGTCAGATAATTTAGAAGCGGATTTAAGAAAGTTAATCAGATAAGTTTATTTGCCCTTAAAAATCCTGTATGATCAACTTCGGTTCTTCTTTGTAATCCAATAAGCTTTCCATTCTTATAATAAGCAATAACCGGAGTATTCATAAGACTTTCAGGCGAATCGCATCCGACAAAATCACGAGTCTCCCGAGTTCCAAGTGTAATAACATTATCAAAACTTCTAAAACCCTCTACACATACTTTAGTTGAAAGATCATTAATTTTAATTTCTGAGTAAAAAGCACTTTTTATTGTTGTATTTAATGCCAAAATATCAGTTCCCGGAACTCTTGTAGTATTGTATGCCATTTTATTTTTTCCTTTCGTAATAAGTTAAACATCTTTCCAAATCCTGTGTAGTAGGTTTTGGAAATACAACTTCATTTTCGAGTCCCATCCTTTTAAACATTTCTGCTTTTTCAATAAAACTTACCTTACCATCTAAATTAATATCTGCTATTCCATCGGGCTCAAATAACTTACTATATAAATCTCCATAATACCCACTTTGATCAGGTATTTCTAATTCACTTGGCTTTTTAGGATCTGTTTGTTCCATTACCTTCTTTATTTGTTGAGGTTGATTTATAACTGGCGAACTACCTTCCATTGCCAAATAGCATTTTACTCCTCCAAAAAATAAAGTACATGCAGCAAATGCTGCATAAGTAGTATGGCCAAGTAATTTAAGAAAGGCTTTGTCAGAATCACCGTTATTCTCATCTTTTCTAAGACCCTCATAGGTATAGTTAAGAAGACTTCCAAAAGGAAGATATCTTATAAAAAATGGCATTTCCCATTCAAAAGAATTATCCATTTTGGAGGTCATTTTAAAATTATTTAAATTTACTCTCTTGTAGCTTGATCAAATAAGAAGGCAAGAGCTGTTGTAAAGAAAGGAGTATTAAGCCAAACAGCTATTTCTTCATCTGGCATTGCTCCCTTTGAAATTATAAATAAAACCTGCTCATTATCTGCAACAAAAAACTTAGCATCGATTGTTATTGCTTTTGCTTTTATCTTAAACTTATTGTTGATTTTTTTAATATCTTTTTCATCTCCTGAAAGTGCTATCTTCATTGAGATATCTGCTTTTTTAAGCCTATCAAATAGTGATGAAAAGAATCTTGATTTTGCCTGTATTTCAGCAGCAGAGGTACAGATTATTACTTCTTTCTTTGCGTTTTCTAAAACTTCTTTTAGGTGATTATAAATTGTGAGTCTTCCTTTTATTGAACCTGAAATATCTTCATGCCTTACTGGTTGTATTCCAACTGTATAAAGGTCTTCTAGTTCTGAGTATTCTTTAGTATCTTTTAATTTTAGAAGAGTTTTAACTTTTTCCTCTGCATCTTTTTGGGCATTTGTTTTTAGTTTTTCAATTATTATCTTTGGTTTTACTGCAATATATTTAACAGGTTTTCCAAGTTTCATTAAAGCAAAACCTTGTTTTTCCAAGCTCTCTAAAACATCATAAGTTCTTGATCTTGGAACTCTTGAAATTTCTGCTATTTCACCTGCACTAGCAACTCCTTTTCCAAGCAAAGCTAACCAAACTTTTGTTTCATAAATATTAAGTCCAAAATACTCCTTAATCTGGTTGACGAGCTCTGGTTTGATTATCATTTTAACTACTCAAAATATATGAAAAAAGGGGTTTATAAATCTTGTGTTTGTTGTCACTACACAATTAAAACAAATCCCAAAAGTTTAAAAGGATTGGACTTTATAAAACTAAAATGAAGCTTGATAAAGTTTTTGTATTCATAATGATATTTTTACTTGGCTTTTTTAGTGCAAACCTTCTTAGTTTTTATCTTGTTTATGGTCTTGAAAAACCTTTTCCTAGTCTTGGTTTTGCAAGCGTCGAAAACCATGCTCCAAGCGATTTTATTCATGAAAACCAGGTGGAAGTATATCCTGACAAAATTATAATTAATGTTGATGGAGCAAGTATTAGCAGATATGCTCCAACAGGAAGTATGAAACCTACACTTGATGAAAATAGCAATGGAATAAGAATTATTCCTAAATCAGAAAAAGACATACATTTGGGAGATATAATCACATTTGAACAAGATAATAGCCTTATAATTCATAGAGTAATTGAAATAGGAAATGATCAGAATGGAACTTATTTTATAACAAAAGGAGATAATAACAGCATTAATGATGGAAAGATAAGGTTTAAAAATATAAGATATTTGACAGTAGGAATTTTATGGTAAAAGATGGAAGAGAATAAATGTCCAGGAGAGAGTTTAGAATATATTCTACGTATTGCCTGTGGCATGAGTTTTAAAGATGCTTCTACAGAACCTAATATGGATGATGCTAAAAAATTGGCAGATTTCTTGATACGGGCTGGAAAAGAATATACTGCATGGGAGGTATATGGAGAACTTGTTAAAAAACATGCGGAGTCGCAAACCGCTGTTTCAGAAGTTTTAAACTATGGCTATGGGAAAAATGAAAATGAAATAATGAATTATTTAAGGAGTCATGTTAGAGGTTGTGAATTATGTTTGATAAATTATAAATCAATATTAGATGATTTTTGGGACTCGATTCAGGAATTTATTCAGGAAATTGGAGAAAAAATAGATGAGTATCCTGTTTTAAAAGATCAGTCTAAAACTCGAGAAGATTTTATCAAAGCGAGAGATAACGGACTTCTTGGAATATTTCATCACTAAATTATGTGAAATCCAATAAGCATCCAATCAATCATCATCCCAAGATAAATACCAATTGTTAAAAAAGGCATTGCTGGATAAAACTTTCCTTTTCTTGCAAACAAGAATAAAGATAAAAGAGCAAGTGTTGCGAATAAAGAAATTATTAGTGATGGAATTATTGAAAGATAGGTTTTATAGAAAACTCCTGTGGCAATTATTGGAAAAACAACATCTCCCCCACCCAGAATTGCAAGACTTACTTTTATCTTTGCTTTTTTAAATTTTTTCTCTAAAAATTCATCTGATTTGTCTATATATTTTTCCTTTATTAGGTTTATTTTCTGTTTTTGTCTTTTATCTGCATAAGGAATAAAAAATCCTGTAAAAAATCTTAGATTATTAATCTGGTAGTTTGCCATTTTTTGCATAAATTGCGTATGCCAGACAGCCCAAATGTCATATAAGGAAATCAATAACAAAAATAGAATTATTCCAAAAATATTCAATATAGGAACTAGAACTGCTGCAATTCCTGGATAAATGAACAGTTCAGTCAGATTATGAATTTGGATATTTCTTTTAAATATTTTAAAATAAGCAAGAGTTACTGCAATAACCAAAGAGATAATAGATGGATAAAATAAATTTGTCTTAAATAAAAAAGCATTTATTGCAATTGCAAGTGCAAGCGAAGTTACTGCAAAAAACCAGAACCTAATAAAAGTCTCTGCATTAAGCCTTATTAAAAGAAGGAATAATCCTATTGCGATTACAAAAGAAATAAGTATTGAAATTAATGAAGACTGTGCTTGTACTTCAGGAGGAGGCTCGACCCCATAAGGAAGAGAGTTTCCAGGATGAGAATAAACTGAGATTACAAATAACCCTATTAATTGAGTTATTATAAACATCAAAACCAATAGCACAGTTATTTTTATGTTATGTTTCATTATCTAAAAACTCGTGTAAATTTATAATTAGAATAAGTGAAGGTAGTTTAAAAACTTATATTTTTAAAAAAAATTTCATTAAGATTTAACCACCCATCATAACCTGAAATATCAATCCCATTTTCATTTCTATCAGAAATTTCAGATCCAGAAAAATGATTGATTTGAGGATCTATCTTTGATTTGTAATCATGCTTGTAGTCTGCTCTTTGTATAAGGCCAATACTTTCAACATATTTGGATAAACTTGAATACATATTGTACGGGTTAGAAATATTTAGATTAATTATTATTTTTACCTTAGACGAATAGTTTCGAGATTTCTAGGTACGTTAGTCTCCATGTGATGGAGCTTGTATATTGATGATGCAAGATCCAAACATCTGCTTTGTTCGCCATGATCAATTATTATACGATTAGGTTTTGGCTGGCATCTATTTGCAAAATCTAAAAGCTCTTTTCTTCCTGCATGAGCAGACATTCCATCGATTGTAACTATATCCAGATTGACATCAATATCTTCTTCTCTTCCCTCTACATTCATTTTTACCTGCTTTACTCCTTCCTGAATAAGTCTTCCAAGTGAACCCTGGCCCTGATAACAAACAAAACAAATCTTATTGTTTTTACTCTGTGCAAAATGCCTAAAATACTCCACTGATGCTCCGCCTTGAAGCATTCCTGATGTTGCAAGAACAACGCAAGGACCTCCTTCAACAACTACTTTTCTTTCCTGGCTAGAGCCAATTCTTTGAAAGATCTCTGAAGAAAATGGATTATTATCTGCAAAAACCTCTCTTCTTACATTTGAGTTTAAAAAATCAGGATAAACAGTATGAATTCCATTAATATCCCAAATCATTCCATCAATGTAAATTGGAACTTTTGGAAGACGGTCTGTTCTCATTGCTTCTTCTAAAATAAGCATTGTTTCCTGGGCTCTTCCAAGTCCAAGTTCTGGAATTAAAATTTTTCCGCCTTTGTCAATTGTTTCTTTTATTGTGGCGATTAATTGGTCCTCTGCTTCTTTTCTTGATGGAAGAAGATTATTTTTTCCACCATAAGTTGATTCCATTATAAGAGTTTCAATTCTTGGAAAATTAGAGACTGCACGATCAAGAAGTCTTGTTCTATCAAACTTGAAGTCTCCTGAATAAACCAGATTATGAGCCCCATTTCCAACATTTATGTGAACTAAGGCAGAACCTAATGCATGACCTGCATTGTAAAGAGTTATTCTCATATCAGGGGCAATATCAGTTACTTCATTATATTCCAGGCAAATAGTATGCTTAACCATTTCCTTAATATCAGTTGATGAAAACAGAGGGGTGGCTGCTTGTTTATAGGCAACTCCAATAAAATCCAGCGCAAGAAGCGCAGAAATATCTCTTGTCGGAGCAGTCATATAAATCGGCCCATCATAACCCATTTTAAACAAATATGGAACAAGTCCTGAATGATCAAGGTGTGCATGACTTAGAATAATTGCATCAAGCTCATTTATTTTAAACTCTGAAACATCAAGATAAGGAAACTTCTCTTTTCCCTTTCCAGCAACATTAATTCCACAGTCCAAAAGAACTTTTGTCTGAGGTGTTGAAAGTAAAAGACAGCTTCTTCCAACTTGTCTTCCTCCGCCTAAAACAGTCACCCTTATCCACTCTTCTACCTTTTCAGGATTCCATTCCTTGTAAATCTTTTTTCCAACTTGATTTAGGAATTTCTTTCTTGAATTATTGTTTTGGTATAAAACTGCACGAATGTTTTCGGTAATTTTTGATTTTATTGCAGGACTTCTTTGCACCTGTGGAATCCAAAGACTCTTGTCTTTTATTTCCCTTAAAATAGATCCTTCTTTTCCAATAACAAGACCTGGTTTTTTAGCTTCTACAACAACAATACTTCTTTGGGGATCGAAAAGAACATCTGTAACTTCTGCTTCTTCAGGAATTGTTTCTTTTATTATTTTTTTTGTATCTTCCTCTGATTTTACTAACTCAGGGTCAACTCGAAGTTCAATTCTTTTTTTGAATTTGTTTACAAGTTCTTTTATTTTTCCCTGATTATCCCGGAATAATTCCAAATCATCTGTGTAAAGAACTATGTTTGCTGCTTCAAAGTTTGCACTTGTAATAGACGCTCCTAATTCTTTTTGTATATCCTTTAGAATATCTGCCATTTATTGTTACTCCATAATTTACAAATGGGAGAGCCTAAAAATCCTATGAGATTTTTTATTTCTTCCATTTTTATTGATTATATTAATATTAGTTTTTATTTTACTAAAAAAAATTATTTCTTAATACACCTCTTCAAGATATATTTAGTTAAAACTATTTGTTCTTGCTTTTCCCTTACTTTCCTTATACTCTGGAGCTATTTCTTGAGCCACTTCATGAGTTATTCCTTTTTTAGTAATTGTGATAACATCGATTCCATTTCCACTACCAATATCTCTTTGAGTTGAAGATTTTAAAGCTTCAACAAGCAAATCAACCCCGTCTTTTACAGACATATCTTTTTTATACTGTCTTTCTAAAAATCCTATAACATAAGGCATTCCAGAACCAAAATTAGCATCATAGTCCTCTACTTTCATTGCAGTTCCAGCAGGCTCAACAGTATAAAGTTCTGCAGTCCCATCTTCATTAATACCTCCAACCAAAGTTCCAACGATTGATGGAATCATTGCAGGTTGTCTGATATTTTGATAAGTAATCATTCCTATAAGATTTGCTGCTTCTTTTACACTAGGTCTTTTTTTAGATTTTAATTCTTTTAATTTTAATTGAGCTGCAATTATTTTCTTCTGCATTTCAATATCAGAAGCATTTCCTGTTCCAGAAGTTACCAAATAATCGTTTATTTGAACAGTTTTTTGTACATTTTTATTCATAACAATTGTTCCTGCAGTTGACCTTCTGTCAGAGGCCATTATAACTCCGTCCTTACAGACAATTCCGATTATTGTTGTTCCTGACTTTAGAATGTTGTTTTTTAAGTCTTGATCCATGTTACTTTAATAAAATTCTTATGAATTTTCTATAATCTCTTTAGAATTTATAGAAATAGTTAGAATATGGGGTTTATAAATATTTCGGGAGAAGGAGTTTATTCCCCATAATTTCTAATTATCTTCGACTTTAGTTATTCCCATTTCTTTACTTAACCTTATTATGTTATCTACAAAACCCTCTATTTTTTGTTCGTGGGAAACAAGTATCAACTGCTCGACATTTAACTGAGATAAGACATCTCTCATTTTATCCAATTGCTGGGATGAAAAACCATCTGTTGGCTCATCAAGGATTACCAAATCATTTGTATTTATATTACTAAGTAAAGAATTAATGACCTGATTTAATGAAAGACGATATGCAAGAGCAATAGCAGTTCTTTCTCCTCCTGAAAGGAAAGAATAATCCAGTTCATAATCTTGTTGCTCGATAACAGGAGAAAAATTATCATCCAGTTTTGCAGATAATGATTCAGAGACTAAAATAGAAAACCATTTCGAAAACAATCCAGAAAATTCTTCTTTTAAAGTAAGCATTACCTGTTTTTCTGTAAAAAGAACTATTTCCATAAATTTTTCAGATACCCAGTATTCAAGTTCCCTAATTTTCTCAGTTTTTCTTTTTAACTCTTCTTTTTTTTCAATCTCCTGTATCTTTTCCTTAATTTGGGACTCTGAAAACTGTATTTCCTTGTTAACTTCAGCAGTTTTTATTGCAAAATTATTTTCATCTATCTTTGCTTCCCTAAGTTCCTTTCCTGCAATATCAAAGATAGAATCATATTTTGAATATTCCAGAACCGAAGCATCAATTGATTCAACATGCTTTTTTAGAAGCTCTATATCTTTTTCAATAGATTGTTTTTGCTGAATTATTTCAACAATTCTTTTCTCTTTTTCCAAAATAGCTCCAAGTTTTATTTTTAATAATTCAAGCTCAGATTTTTTTGTCTTAAACTCCTCTTTTGCTTTTTTTACCATGCTTATTTGATCCAAAATTTGAGTCTTTTTTAGATTTAGTTCTGAAAGTATTTTTTCTGTCCCGTCCAATTCATCAGTTGTTTTGTATAAAATATTTTTCTTGTACTCCTCAGGAACCTCCTGAAGGCAAGTAGGACATTTTTGCAAGCCAGAAATTTTAATTTTGAGAACTTGCATTTCCCTTTTTCTGGATTCTTCTGAATTTACTTTTCCAATTATTTGTATGTATTCTTTTTGAAGCTCTTCTTCCTTGCTTTCCTGGAATTTTATTCTTTCATTTAATGAATTATACTCTTCCTCGCTAAAAGAACTCTTTTTTGCCTCTTCGATCTGGAGAGTTATGCTTTTTTGACTATTTTGGAGGCTCATTACCTGCTGATTTTTTTCAGATATAAGAACCAATGACTTGGATTTCTCATTTTCAAGGGATTTTTTTTGATTTATTTTTTCCTGGATTTCACTAATTATTCTCTCTTTTTCAGATCTTATTTCTATTGTTCTTTTGTAAATTGCAAGCATATCTTTTTGTTTTTCCCTAAGTTCTATTAAATGATTTTGTTTTTGATTTAGTATTTCTTTTATTTCATCCAGATTATAGATAATTCCTTCATTTATCCTTATTTTTTCTCTTAGTCTTGAGGTTAGAAGCGCTGAATTGTCTTCTATTCTTTTGTACTTGTCTATTCCAAAAACATGTCTTAGGGTATTTAACCTAATCTCATCAGGTTCAAGAATAATTTGCTTCATTTCTTCCTGAGGAGTATAAACTGTAAACTTGTAAAGAAGATTTGTTTTTTTAGAAAATTCCTGAGGATAATTTAATAATTTCAAAATTTTGCTTTTTACCTCAGTTACACTTTCTTCAAATTTTTCATTATCAATAGTTATTGAAGAATAATCCTGCGAAATAGATTTTTTTGATCTTTTTAAAGTTCTTTCAATTCTTACTTGTTTTCCTTCTACCTCGAAATCCAAAACTACTTTTGCCTCTTCTGAATTACTTCTCAAAAGCGAAGCTCCTTTTTGTCCTGGTTGAAGCCCAAATAAAGCAAACTCTATTGCAAGTAAAACAGTTGTCTTTCCAGACCCTATATCTCCTGAAAGAAGGGTTGAGCCCTTGGGAAAAACTACCTCTTGCTTTTCATAACTTCTCAAATTTTCAATATATAATTTTTTTAATAACATTTTAATTTAATTCTACGCCCAAAATTTTAGATAACCCTGAGAAAAGTCTAGACTCAAAGATATTTTGCTTTTCGCCTTCTTGCTTTTCTAGATTTAAGTTTTCGATTAAAGGAA
>CABMGE010000022.1 GCA_902385625.1 uncultured archaeon
CCAATCTCCAAAAAAAAGTTAATGATTAATGATAAAAATGAAGTGGCATTGGCTGTTCTTTCAAGTCCAGGAGACATGAATTCGCAAGTTGTAGGGGGAGACTCAAGAGTTACATTTTCAAATCCTGCTGCATCACAAAACAATGTTAATTATCCTACAAGTGGGCTAAAATTAGGTCATTTTGGAAGCAAGGATAATGCTGATCCCTATAACGATGTTAGAAAACACTTTGATGAAATAATACCTGAAGCTCAAAGAAATGGAGTTCCTTATTTTCCATTTTCAACATATGGAGATGTTCATGAAGGAACCCATGGATTGAATGCGATTATAAGAAATCTATACGGTCAAGGAACTGGGACTGATAATGCATTTTATCTTCTTGATGGAAATTATGTTATAGTAAAAGAACCTCCTGGAGTCACTATGACTCAGGCTGCAGGATATGTTCCGAGTGATATGACTGGATTAACTAGCTATCAAACTTATTTGATATCACAATCAGGATCTTGGAACAATCAACCGTTAAATATTATGGATGAATTCACTGCATATACAAATAGTGAAATTTATAAAAATAAATGGGGTGGAAATGATAATGTAGTAAATAATGCTCCTGACTTTACTGTTTATTCAACTGCACTTGGTCTTGCAATTGAACAAAATAATCCTCAATATTGGAATAGTGAAGAGGGAACAAAATTCAAACAAGTCTTAGCACTAAGTATTGAAAGAGCAAACTATGCTAATCCAGGTTCAATGAAAAGCGGTTATCCTTCAAATATAATGACTTCGCAGGATCAAAAATATGTTTGGTTAAAACAATTTTTACAAAGAAACTATCCTGAATCTTGGATAAGACAGAATTTTGGCCAATAGATTTATTAATCATAATTTTTTATTATAATAATGATAAAGAGAGGTATGAAGAAAAAAGGAGAGGGAGCACTGGGAATGTCATTCTCAATGATATTTTCAATTATTTTAATAATATTTTTTGTTGCTGCTGCATTTATGGCAATAAGATATTTTTTAAAACTTCAAAGTTGTGCAAGAGTTGGAGACTTTGCAAGTGAACTTCAAAACAAAGTAACAGAGGCATGGGATTCACAAAAGTCAAGCTATGAATTAAAAAGTGTTCTTCCATCAAACATTGAATATGTTTGTTTTGCAGATCTTTCCAAGGAGTTGAGGGGAGAAAAACAAGCAGTTTTAGATGAACTTGAATTTTTCCAAGGAGGGTTTGACTCTAATATGGTGTTATATCCCAAGGGAAATACTTGCGATATGCCTGTTCATAAGATAAATCATTTAGATCTTCCAAAGATTACAAAAACAAAAAATCCTTATTGTATCAAGGTCAATAAAGGAATGGTTATAGTAAAAATCGAAAAGGGATTTACAGATAGACTTGTTACTGTTTCAGGATAATTTTTATTAATATGATAAAGAGAAGTGATAAACGTGCAATTGAAATGGGTTTTAACTGGATATTTTCAATAATTGCAGGAGGATTTATACTTTTTATTGCAATATATGCTTCAACTAAATTTATTGGAGTATCTCAACAGCAATATGGAACAGAGGCTGCTGCAACAATAAGCACTTTTCTTGATTCACTTGAAACAGGACTTTCTGCTGGAATAAAAAATCCTGAAATGACTTTTAACAAAAATACGCGACTATATTTTGATTGTGATGAAGTTGTAAACTCTCCTTTTGGAAGGCAGACCATATCTTTTTCAGAACAGACATTTGGGAATAGATGGTCTGACCAGAGCAATAGAGTCTCAATTAAAAACAAGTATATTTTTAGTGAAAATGCAATTGAAGGCAAGAAATTTTATTATTTTTCATTTCCACTTTCAATGCCATATAGTGTAGGAGATGTGGTTGTAATTGAATCAGGAAAATATTGTTTTTATGATGCACCTACCCAGATTATTGATGACATTTCAACCGGAGGAATTGATGTAGCTAATATAATATTTCCCAATGCAACATCTGATTGTGTTGGAACAAAAGTTTGTTTTGGGGGAAGCAGAGAATGTGATATAAAAGTATCTATCTCTGAAAATTATGTTGAAAAAGATGGAAAAAGAATGTATTATTATGGTAACATGATTTATGGAGCTATTTTCTCTTCTCCTGAAATCTATGAATGCAACTCAAAGAGAATGATGAGCAAATTAAATGAACTTGGAAAAATATATCTTGATAAAATAAAGATAATGGAAAGAAAAGATTGCGAACCAAGACTTGGAGATAAACTAAACACTATGATTGGTGTTGCAAAGAATCTTACATCGTCAAGAGAGTTAATAAGACTTGGAAATAATGCAGAAGAAATTGATCAGATAAATGAAGCTGGAAAACCTGGCTGTAAGGTTTACTAAAATGAATAAATTAAGATTGATACCAAAGTCAAAACGCTCGCAGTTAAATATACAGGAAATGGCGTTCATGCTTGTTGCAGTAGTATTATTTTTTGGGCTAGTTATATTATTTGTAATGGTAGTTGTCTATAAAAGCATGTATAGCCAGATGAATGTAATAAACCAACAAAAAACACTGACCTCCCTTATAAATCTCGCAGATTCTCCTGAATTTAGATGTGTTACTACAAAATCCAATTGCATTGATGGAGATAAGGTAATCTCACTTATGAATCACACGGTCTATTCTAATTTCTGGTCGTTTTCAAGCCTGAGCATTATAAAACTAAGTGCCTTTTCAAAAAATGAAAGTGAAATGGTAAAATGCAACTTTGCTAACTATCCGGATTGTGACCTAATTGTTATTTATGATAAAAAAGTTAAAAATGAAAGGGCAATCTCAAGTTATGTTGCTTTTTGCAGAAAAGAGTATGAAAAAATTGATACTTACAGCGGTTATACTTATGATAAATGCGAAATAGCTAAACTAGTAGCAGGAACAGAACTTAAAAATCCAACTGGCAGTGCTCCTGCTAGTTAATATTAAAATGATAAACATTCTAAATAGGAAAAACAAACATGGCCAACATGAGACACTAGGTTTTGTACTTATAGTTGCGATTGTAAGCATAATAATTGTTATTTTTCTGGCATTTTCTATTGGAAAAGGTGATGTTTCCAGGCAAAACAGTGTTGAAATATCAAACCTACTACAGGCTTCTATTTATTATACAACAGACTGTGCAATTAATTATGTTCCTGAATATGAAGATATACAAGGCCTGATATCTGATTGCTATAAAAATCCTGAACAAAAGTGTTTGGATGGAAAAGATGTATGCCAGGCATTAAATAAAACACTTAAAACTATAATACAACAAAGCCTAAATGTTAATGAAGATTCTCCAAATAAGGCTTATAGGATGAATATATACTATAGTCCTTTAAATAATATCCAGGATAAAGAAACAATTCTTTACTTTGAACAGGGTATTTTTGATAAGTGCAAATCAAAACCTGGAGGAAGCTATTCTTTGCCTGCTGGGACATTTAGTTCTTCAACAATAAATATAGAACTAGAAATCTGTTCAGGATAAGTTAAGTTTGATAAGTTCAAACTTATGTGGTGCTGAAGCACAATTAGTTATTTTTATCTTAAGTAAATTAACCTAAAGATATATTATTTTCGGGCAACTGACTTCAATGAAAAAAAGAATAATTACCTAATAATTAGAATCTGCTTTTTAGTCTTTCTAGTTCTCGCCTATCTTGCTCAAGTTTTCTTTCTGCATCTCTTATCTTTTCTTTTCTATGCCTTATTAGATTAATTTCCTCTTGTGCAAGTCTTATCTTTTCCTCTGCTGCTCTTAATGCTCTTTCTTCACCAGAACTTAAACCACCAGAAGATCCTGTTGATTTTGAGCCAAACTTAGAACCGAAATAGACTCTTGAACCGATTCCACCTGGATATTTTTCTCGAATCTTATTTCTACTAAAGATAATTAAAAAAACAACTAAGATTAGTACAATAATTCCAACTATAATAAAAAAGATCCATTTCCAGGGAATCTTTGAATTAATTTGAGATATAATTGCGAAACTAAATGCAGAAGAGTTAGTTTTATTAGCAGAAGTTACAGAACTTGTTGCAACTGTATCATTTACAGGAGGAGTGACTTGAGGAACAGTTGCAGGAGGAGTATTATTTACAGGAGGAGTAGTTACAGGCGGAGGAGTTGTAACAGGTTTTGGATCTTCCATAGCTATTATTATTGGGCTTAGAGTAGAATAAGAATTAAAGTTCTTTGGACCTTGGGATATTTTTCCATAACTTCTTGATACAACTACAAGATTTACTATTGTTTTTGAAGTTGAAAATGAAAGAGTTACTTCTCCAGTAGAACTTGCAGTTCCATTTAGAATTGTTATCACATCCTCTGATGTTGGATCAACAACATTTATGGTTACATAATTTCCTTTTATTAATCCCTTTACATTTACAGAAGTCTCTGCAGAAATTAATGGTGCAACAAGCAGCATTACAAATAAAATTATTGATACCTTAACACCTATTTTCTTAAACATTTTAATTAAAGCAAAAGAGTATTTATAAATTTTTAGTTTTCGAGAATTATTTATTTTATATAGGAAGATTATAGGTCAATTGTAATAACTACTTGATCTGCATCTACCACAGGCCTTAAAAGTTCTCTTCCTTTTTTATGAGATGAAACTAGTTCTATAAATCCAAACTGCTCAAGTATCTTTATATCATGCCTCACAGACTTAAAATCCCTTCCTAAAAGCTTTGCAAGTTTATAGATTGACTCTGGTTGTTTTGTTTTTGCAATATGAAGTAACCTTGCTTTTTCATTACTAAGAATATTTCGAATACTAGAAACTTCTGAATCCTTAATTGTCTTACTATCCCCTTTAATTTTATGAAAAATTGAAGAAAAGGCACCTTCTTTTAATGATACAGAGATATTTTTTATTTGTTTTGCCAATTTATATTAAAATCATATTCGATAATTTAACTTAATTAAATTGATAAAATAGACATAGTATATAAATTTTTCCATATATCTACAATATATCCTTTACTAATAGGGGTTTATATTTAGAATATATGTTATATAATAAGGAGTATATTCTTTGAATAGTTTTTTTAATCAATTAAAATGAATAAAAAAATAGTTTATGAAAGTATCTATAATTTAGTTACAACGAAAGGTTTATAAATAAGAACCTAAAAAACTCTTCTTTTTTAGGGTTTTCGAGGCTTACTAGTAGAAAGCTTTTTAAAGAAAATTTAATTCAGGTTTGTATTACTTAATCAAATTAAGTAATTTTAAACTGGCTGGTTTATACAGTTTTTTCAAAAAGAGACAACAGTGTAAAAAGGTCTGTAAATAAATTTAAACTACAGACAATGATGATTATTATTAGTGAAAGGAGGTTATAAAAATGAAATTTAATTATAAAAAAGTAGCTTCTGTATTAGCTAGTGCAATTATGCTATCAAGTACAGTTGGATTTGCAGCTGCTGCTAGCAACTATCCTGCACCATTCGTGGCTGGAGGAAGTGCTAATGGAGCTGTTATAGTTGGTGCTAGTGCTGCAATCAGTGATTGGAGTGCTGCTATTGATGTTCAACAAAAGCTTAATGCTCTTGTAACATCTTCAACAACTACAACAGGTGCAAGTGCAACAGGAGGAGATAGTATTAATCTGGCAACTTCTGCTAGAAAATTGTACTACTTAGATGCCATCAATGTGGCAAGAAGCTCAATATCTTCTACTGAAATGCCAAATGTTCTTGCAGATGGAAAAGTAATAGATTTGAAAGGTACTGAATATAAGTACACTCAAACTGTTGTTCCTGGAACAGTTGCGACTGCTTTCGGAACAAGTGGAGGTGATTTAAATGATCCAGCATTATACGTTGATGTTGGAACAACACCTACAACTGCACAACTTTATAACTATACACTAAGTTTTACCAAGAATATCAATGTCTCTGATGATGTTAATGTTCAAGGACAAAAAATAAAAATACTTGGTGTTGATTACGTTATAGGTACTGGTTCTACAAATAATACATTATATTTGTATGGATCAGGTGAAACTGTAACTTTGGCTGGAGGAGAATCTAAAACAGTAACAATTGCTGGAACAGAACACACTGTTGAATTAACATCAACATCTAGCACTACAACTGCTAAAATAACTGTTGATGGTGTTTCAAAAACAGTAACAAAAAGTTCGAGTTATGCCTTTTCAGGTGACATAAATGTCTTTGTTAAGGACGTTACACACCCTGCTTACGCTGGTGATGTAAGAAACGTAGAACTTATAATTGGAGCAAATACATTATTGCTTCAAAGTGGACAAACTGTTAAACAAGGTGCTGACCAGACAACTGTGAAAGGATCCTATGCAACAATAACTGCTGCAGGGAATGGTTTAATTTCTGGATTAACAGTGAGTGTTGCAGCTCCAAAAACACAAACCGACAGTCTTGCGACAGGTGAATCTTTATCTGACCCAGTCTTCGGAGGTTTGAAAGTTCAATTTGCTGGACCTGTACCACAATTAAATGATACAGGTAGGTCTAAGGTTGTTGTTGAAACAGACAATAATCAATATGGCTATGTAACATTCACAAGTGCTAGAGGAGGTGCTGCTGGAGAGAAAAAGCTTGCTTATGTGTACGATAATGACACAAATTCAGCTTCTGTTCAGCCTCAACTTGCTCACCAAGCACTTGCTGCTAACAAAGGAAATATCCATGTTTTAGAGGGTGAAAGTGCTCTTGTTAATGACTGGATTGTAGTAAACCAAGGAGATTCAGGAACTATACTTAATGTTGATGACATTAGTATTGATACTGCAACTTCTGGAACAGTTACATTCTCAGACGTAATTACAGGAGATTCACAGAAGATTACTTTAACAAATAGTTCAGGAGTCTATACAAAAACTGGAGTAAATTTCTTCGGAGGAACAGGATACACTGTTAGTGTTCCAAATGCTGGAACTTCTGTAAACATTACATGGAGTGGAGCTGGAATTACTACTTTATTCCCAAGAATAAAGTTAAAAGATGGTGGATGGATTGCTTTCTTAGAAGAAACAACTCTTGCTAACAATACTGGAGTAATTTTCCCAGATGGACAAACAAATATGCCTGCAACTGCTGGTGCTACTATACTTAACACAACTGTTAATGCTTATGCAAATGGTATTACATGGGGTGTAAGAGCAAGTGGAGCTAATGCAATTGTACAGAATATTTCAAGTGCTTCTGGAGGATGTAACTTCAACGCTACAAAAGGACCTGCTATCTTGTATTTAGAACCTAAGAAGTGGAATGACGGCTCATTCGGAGACTTCATCTGTATACCATTAACAACAACAGGTACAACTGAAATTGCTATTGGTACACCTACTATCAATGGAACAAATGCAGGATTCCAGTCATATCAGTCTGATAACTATAAAACAGCTAATATTGACAAATTCGGTACTTTTGTTACAATGGAATCTAGAACAAATGAGAACGGTGTTGCAACATTAAATGTTCCATCATCTCAAATGTATATGGATGTATTGTTCACTGCTGATACTGCGACAGTAACACCTGGAACAGTAGTTGGCGGATCAGGCGGACAGGTTCTTGTTGTAAAAGATACAGAAGTTGATTCTGTAAAAGACAAAAACTTGTTAGTTGTTGGAGGAAGCTGTATCAACAGTGTTGCTGCAAAAATACTTGGAAGCGATAATCCAGTTTGCGGTGATGACTTTAGTGCTCTCACTAAGGTAAGTGCTGGAGGATACATAATCAAGACTGTTGAGTCACCTTATAATGCTGCAAAAGTAGCAATGCTTGTTGCTGGTTATAATGCTGATGACACTACAAATGCTGTTTCAAAGGCATTGACTGGTGTTGCAACAGACAAGGCTACCTCTATGACATATCCTGAAGTTACTACAGGTACTCAGTAAAACTGAAAATTTTTCTTTTTTTTCTTTTTTTTTATTTTATTTTTAATCTCTTATTCGGAGATTTATTAAAAAATTATTTTTTAGCGACTAATCTGAGATATAGAAAGTATTTTAAAGCAAAAAAAATTGATATTTTTAGGAGATTTAATAGATTTTCAAAACAATTTAGAACATGAAAAAATTAATGACTAAAGAAGAATCAGAAAGAAAAAGTAAAAGAAATCAATGGATAGTTGGAGGGGTACTTATGTTTATAATGCTACTTAGTACAGCAGGATATGCAATCAACTATGAATCTAATACAACAAAAAGCGATGTAATTACATATAAAGGAACAAAATTTGTTAAAAGTGATAGTTACTGGTATTTTAATAAAGAATCAGTAGACCTTGTTAGCAGATATAATCCTAAAGAAACAGAAAATATAACTTTTAGTATTAACTTAAAATTAAGCGATTATAAAGGTAAACCACTCTATTTTGTTGGCGGATTTCAGGAAGCAAATGATGAACTGAAAAGAAATCTTAACACTTTTGCACTTAGAATGCAGGATGCATGCCTTGATACTGAAAATTGTACATCAAATCTTCCTGCTAAAAAATGCTCAGATGACAATGTAATAATTATAAAAGAGCCTGTAAACAATGAAACTGAAAGAGTATATGGAGAGGGAAAATGTATTTTTATAATCGCAAACCTTCAAGATCAATCAAGATATGCCGACGCTGTTTTATATAAGATTTTTAATATATAAACCAGACTCGCAAGTAAGCAAATATTTCATAAAAAATAGCTTCATAATATTTAAAAAGCAATTTTTCTTAAGTTTGATATGGCAAAAAAGAAGACAAAAGAGAAAATTAAAAATTCAGAGGCAGAACCTGTTCTTAAAGATAATACTCGAAAGAAACAGAATAAACAGGTTATGATTTCAGTAATTCTTATGATTGCAGTAATTGTAATTATTGTCGCAATACCTATTGTTTATAAAACTTTTTTTAATAAATTTACATATACTAATCTTGAATTTGAGAAAACAAAACTTGGACAGTTAAATTTCTATTCTACAAAAATCCCCATAGTTGAAAAGGCTCCGCCAGAAGGCCATTTAATAACTCCAAAAGAAGTTTCAAGTTATTATTCAATTAACTTCAGGAATGATCCCAGAAAATTAGAATACATACCTGTGAATATTACTCTTAAAAACTCAACTCAGATGGATTTTATAAAAGTTAATACTGCGTATATATCCCTTGATCCGAATATGAAAAGATGCGACGACAACTCTGTTGCATTGGTTAATTTTGCAGGATTTTTAAGAGATATTGTTGGACTTAAATTAAGATCTGCTGTTTCTGATGAAAATGCCTCAAGAGAACTCCAGATAACTTATATTACCTGCGAGAAAAATCCACTTAACACAGTTATAAATCTAAGAAGCGGAAATGAAACTAAAATAGAAAAAACAGGGAAGAATTGTTATGTACTTACTTTCAAAGATTGTGAAGTGACCCAGGTAACAGAAAAATTTGATTTGGCAGTTCTTGAAGGATATATGAAATATTTTGAATAATTATGCCAAAACCTACAGCTAATTATTTATTTTAGAAGATATCTAAAAATCTTTTTTCCAAACTGATATTTCTCCTCGATTAAAACCATTATATATCCGATCAAATAACCCAGTGCTGCCCCAAATAAAACATCTGAAAGATAATGAACTCCAAAATATACCCTTGAAAATGCTGCAAGAACTGCAAATAAAATCCAGATATATTTAAATTTTTTAAATTCTTTGTCGAGTATTGGAACTGCTGAAAAAACAATCATTGCATGCATTGATGGAAATGAAAAGTCCCAAACATTAAAGCTGTTTTTCATAAAATCAAATAGAATAACTAGGACTGAAACTGTTCCGGTTTCAAAAGGTCTTTGCCTATGAATGACTATTTTTATAAGAAAACTTATTATTGAAGAAAGTATTCCTGAAAGGAGTAATGGAATTATCCACCTTTTTTTATTCTCCTCCCATAAAAATAAAGCAGTTAGAAAGAAGAAAATAATAAACATGCTGCTTCCGAGGGTAAAACCTAAAAAAATATTATCAAAAAAAGAACTTCTTTGGCTTTCGACGAACTTGATTATTTGATTATCAAATAAAAAAGACAATAATGCAAGAATCAATAAAATCCCTATAATAAGGGCTGATTTAATAGTTTCCTTTTTCATTTTTTTACTCAAATACAGGTTATTAGTTCTTTTATTTTAGAACAATTAGATATTTAAATATCTTGCACCTAACCTAAATATGAAAAAGAGGGTTAAAAGAAGTAAATCAGTAAAATATAATAAAAAGAATTCTGAAGAAATCTTTTTTATTCCGATTAGATATCTAATTCTATTCTTCTTAACTCTTTTTGTACCAGTCATATATTGGATATTTACGCCTCTTACAATATATTCTGTAGTAGGAGTTCTTAAGATATTTTATGATACATCAGTTTCAGGAAATGTTATAACAATAAATCCTGATACAGTGATTAGAATAATTCCTGCATGTGTTGCAGGATCTGCTTATCTTTTATTACTTATAATAAATTTGGCAGTTCCAATGAGTGCTAAGAAAAGAGTTTACTCGATACTTTTATCTTTTTTATTATTGCTAGTAATTAATATACTTAGAATTTTGCTGCTTTCAGTTTTGTATTATTATGACTTTGCTTATTTTAATTTAACACATGTTATTTTTTGGTATGTTTTAAGCACGATCTTTGTAATTGGGATTTGGCTTTCAATTGTAAAAATATTTTCAATAAAAGAAATACCTATTTATTCAGACTTCAAAGAGATTTACAAAATAAGTAAAAGATTTGGAAAAAAATAAAAATTAATTCAATTCAATAAATTATTGATATTCCTTTGAAGGAGAAGAAACCATTCTTCTTATTACAACAATTATTGCTATAATTAATACAAGGTTAACAAGTACTATTACGTAGATGAACCAGTTATTCTTGAAGTGGTTAACTACTGATTGATAGTCTGTTCCTGAAGATTTTGAAGCTATTGAAAGTGATACTTTTTGTTCAACTGCTTTATCTCCAGCAGCTCCATACGCAGCCCTTATTGTGAATTCTTTGTCTCCTTGTGCTGCATTGTCTACATTAAGCACTATGCTTGCATCTTTTGATTGTCCTGGAGCAAGTGTTACAGTCTGAGGGTCTATTGAAACTAGACTTGACCATGCACTATTTCCATATACAGATAAAGCATAAGTATTATCAGTTGTTCCAAGATTTTTTAGAGTTGTATGTACTATAACTTGATTTCCTGCAATTGCTTCAGGTGTTTGTGGATCTAGTTCAGCTGATATTTTTAATTGAGCAGTAGGTGTTGTTGATGCAGCATTTTGACAATTTCCTGAAATCTTAATTGTTTTTAAGAATTTCTTGTTTGAAATTTCATTATATTTATTAGTATCGCTGTCATAATCATAATATGTTCTGAATTCTAAATCATAAGATTTTTCAGCAACTTTTGCTGGAACTGCGAAGCTAAAATCAACATTGTATGAATCTCCCTGGTTAATATCCTGTTGTACTACCTGGCTAAGATCAACTCCTAAATCTTTGTTGTATAAAGTTACTTTAAATTGATCTGGATAATCTGTATCGCCTATGTTTACTACATCAGCAGAAACTTGAACTGTGTCTCCACATTGAGCTGTTTCTTCAGGTGATGAAAGTATGTTATCTACAACAACTTGTTTGTCTGAATCAGGTTCTCTTGTTCCTGTTACAGTTTTATAATATCCTTGACCATCATCAAGGTCTGAAGAGTATGATGTACAAATATCAGCTTCTTTTCCACTTTTGTAAGTTTTTATTACAAGGTGGTAAGTATCTTCTTTAAAGTCAGTTGGTATTTTGAATGTGAATTCAGCTGTTTTTTCCTTTCCACTGTTAATAGTGCTTAAGCTTATTTTCTTATCAGTTAATTGATCAAGATTTGATACGATGTTTTTTCCATCTGAATTAATTAATCCCATTTCAACATAAGTACTGCTTACTTTGTCATCTCCAACATTTTCAACTTTTACTTTTACAGATATAGTATCTAAAGGAGTCCATTCAGTATCATCTCCATCATTATTTCTTATATCTACACTTGATATTGATAAGTTGTTTGATCCAGTTTCTCCTGATTTACAGAATGTGCTTATGAACTTAACTGGAACACTTAATGTAGAATTATTAGTTGAGTTTCCTACTTGGCTTGCTACTAAAACTATATTTTTTGAATATTGTCCGATTACAAAATTAGTTGTATCTCCAGTATAAGCAAGATTAATAGGAGCTGTAGTTTGACCTGTTACAAGACCATTGTAAACAATAGGTGAAGATGTTGTTACAGTAATAGTATGGCTTTTTCCATCATCAAAAACTAAAGGAAGAGCAGTAAGCTGTACATTTACAGATTCACTACCTTGATTAGTAATTGTAAAATTAGTTAGAGTTCTTGATTTTGTTAAATCAGCAGGCGTTGTTGAAGTTATTGTAACTGCACTTACCACTGCTAAAGTCAAGATTGTCGTCAATAAAAACAATGATATTATTTTTGATTTCATTTTGTTATAATTTTGGAGTTATAACACCTTTATAAACATTTCTATTTTGAAAAATATATATTATTTTAATAAAAACTACTCGCTATCAGTAATAAAAAGCTTTATAATGGAGTTTTTTCTAGTATATAAAAGGAGTTAAAAGGAGGTTATCATGAAATCTAAAGGAAGAGTTTTGGGTGCATGGGCTTTTTTAATAGGAGTCATACTTGCAATTGTACTAGGAGTATTTGGTACAAATAGCTGGATTCTTGCATTACTTGTAATTGCTGGAATACTTGTAGGACTCTTGAATGTAACAGATGAAGAATCTTCAGGCTTTTTACTTGCTGGAGTTTCTCTAGTATTAGTATCTTGGCTTGGACAGGATTCGTTATCTGCTTTTGCAACTGTTTCAATAGGATCGTTACAAATAGGGTCAATGCTTATTGGAATACTAAGTGCTTTGTTAATCTTATTTGTTCCTGCTACAATAATTGTTGCATTAAAGTCTGTATTTGATTTAGCAAAGAACTAAATTTAATTTGTTTTTTTCTTTTTTTTATTTATATTTATATAGAATTATTTTGAAAGACTAATAGAAATCATTCTTCTTTCTTTCAATTAAAATCCCTATTATATATAGGAGTATAATTATTCCAAGTATAAATGAGGAACCATATCCTATATTATACAAGTGATTTATTGCAGCATAAATGCTTGCGATAAAGGAAAATAAGACAAGTAAAAGCAAAGGGGTTTTTAGTATAATTGAGAGTATCTTCTTTTTCATGATATTTCATAGTAAATAGAACTATTTAAAGCTAATTTCAGAATAATTAATTATATTTGGACTGTCGTATGAAAGTCCTTGGCATGCAGTGTTCACCCAGGAGTCGATATTAAAGTTTTCAAACTGATTTAGATCTATATTATTTGATAGAAAAATAAATGCATTTTTTCCTTGCTTTTTTAATTTCTGCTTTAAACTAGTGGCAAGAGCTATGTTTTCCTGACCTGGCTTTGTTGAAACCAGGATTCCAATGTTATCTGCACTAAGAAACTTAACTAATGCTGCTTTTCTTTTTGATCTTAAAGAATCAACCTCATTTTCAGTAATTTTTGTTATCTTATTATTATCCAGAACATAGACCTCTGGAGCCTGCAAATAAAGATTTATTGCATGAAACCTTCCTTCGCCTATTAAAAGAACAGGATCTTTTGTACTAATCTTAGAACAGCCCAGGACTTGGCCAAAACCAGATATCTTAATGTTACTTGACTCTAACTGCTTCTTTATTATAACTGCTAAATCTTTATACTGAATAGAATAGGCAAGAAAAATCTTATTTGGAAGTTTTGCAATTTCTTCTTTTGAAAGATTAATATCCAGGTTTCTCAGCTTAGATTCTATGTATAAAACTTTGATAGATTTCATAGAACTATTATAAAATAAGGATTAATAAAACTATTTGATAATTATTCGCCCATTAAATCTCTATCTCTTGTTGGTGGCGCAGGTCTTTCAGGAGATTTATGTATCTCTGCAAAAGAAGGTGTAACTATTATTATATTTTCACCAAATCCTGCAATGCTTCCTTCAAGCGCATCAGTTGTCTTTTTTATCTTAGAAATTGCTCTTTTTAATTCAATTACATCTTTTGATCTTAATGGTTTTATATCAATTATTGCTATTGTATAACCTTCTCTTAGTGAGTTTAGTACAGGAGTGATGTCTTCAAAGCTCTTTAAAACAAAAGGTCTTACAAGGATTTTTGATTTTTTAATTTCTTTACCTAAATCAATCTCAATGTATTCTGGCTCTTCACCGCCTCCTCCTAACGCTCTTTTTATTTTATCAAACACCATGACTAAAAATTAATTTATGTACTTTATAAACATTTCTATGCTAGAATATAATCAGTAAATTTACCAACGATAAAACAGTTATTTTATCTTTTTTAGAAGTTCTTCTCTTTGACTTGTATTGTTATTTTTATTTACTTCCTCAAATTAGTAAATATGTAAAGTAAAATAAGACAAGAATTAATTTAAATTTCCAAGAACAATTAATAACTTAAGACAGAATAAATACCGAGTAACTTTATCTTAGAACTACTTTATTTTTTTCATAACTTCTTCTTTTAATTTTTCCAGTTGCTCTGATAATTGGGACTCTTGTTTTTCTATTGATTTAAGTCTTAAAGAAAGAAGATCTTTTTTTTGTTTTAGTTCTTTTTCAGTTTTTTCTTTTGATGTCTTTATCATTATATTTCCGATTAATTTAAAAATATCTTCCTTTGCTTCAGATATTTCAGAAAGAGCATTTTCAGTCTCGGTTAATTCCATTTGAAAAGCCTGTTTTTGCATTAAAATTCCGTGGAGATTTTGTTCGTAAACTTGAAGTTCCTGAATTTTTTCCTGAGTTTCTTTATCAATATCCATTTTAATTAAGTAGAATTAAACTGCTTTAATCCTTGCAACAGTAGTTCTTGGTTTATAGAATATCTTAGAACCGCATCCAGGGCATAGAAATCTTTTTTCAAGCAGGTTGCTTGTTATTTTTTTTCCGCATTTAAAACATTTGTATGTTGCCATTCTATTTATTATTTTTAGGATTATTTAAATTTACCTCTTCTTTTTTTGGAAGATAATAAGTGTGTGAAGCAAACTTTTTATTACAGCCCTTACAGTACCAAATTCCCTTTGAAACTCTTTTTGCAACTTTATTGCAAAAGATGCAATTTTGTTTTTTTCTCTGAATAGATTCTATCTCGGTGATTTTAAGTCTGACACTTCTTCCATATCTTGCATTGAATCTTCCTGCTGCTTTTACTTTTTTTGTTTTCATTTTTTATTTTGTATTTTTAGATTATAAACTGGGGATGCTGGGATTTGAACCCAGATCGCAAAGTCCCAAACCTTGAATGTTACCAGGTTGCACCACATCCCCTTGATTTTAATAAATTCAAGGGATTTATAAACCTAATCAAATTATTTTTTCTTTTCAGCTGCAGGTTTTGCTGCTGCTGTTGGTTTAGACGCTGATCCTGCTCCGGCTTTTGCACCTTCTGTCTTTGGTGCTGCGGCTGCTGCTCCTGCTGCAGGTGCTGCTGCGGTTGCCGCTGCTTTTGCTGCTTCTGCTTCTTCAGCAGCTTTCTTGGCTTGCTCTGCTTTCATATCCTGAGCTGTCTTTACTTTCTTATAATAATCTTCAAGTCTATTTCTCTTGTCAGTTGTTGTTTCAGATAATTTTTGATTTATTTCCTTGTCGAATTTTCCATTTACAACATCTTCCATTAATTCATTAGGTTCTTTATCTTCTACAAGTATTCCCATTGCTGCACAGGTTCCAAGTATTGATTTAACAGCAGACTTGAATTCCTTTTCAAGCATATTTGAATGTTTTATTTTTGCAACCTTGATAATATCCTCGATAGAAGCATTTCCAACTTTTATTTCTTTTATTTTAGCTGAACCTTTTTCAAGTTTTAATTCTTTTCTTATTAATTCTGATGCAGGAGGTGAAAATACCTTAATATGAAATTCCTTTGTTTTTTTATCAACGTCAAGTTCGACAGGAACCTTCATTCCCTTGAATTCTTTTGTTGAACTGTTTACGTCAGAAATAACTTTTCCCATATTGATTCCCATTGGCCCAAGTTGCTGAGCTATTGCTGGACCTGGTTTCATGTCTCCTCCTTCAATCAATAATTTAATAATCATCTGGTATTAATCCGCCTCTTGGTTCATCATAATCTTTATTTATTTTTAACTCATCATCAGATTCTTCCTTTTTAATGTTTTCGTTTTCTGATTCTTCTCCATTTTCTCCAGGTTCTCCTTTTTCTCTTCTTATTACCTTGATGTTATCAAGTTTAACAGTAACTGGAATTGGAACAACTGCAGCAAGAAGAGTTACAACTGCTTCTCCCTTTGGTTTATCAATACGAATAACTTTTGCTTTTTCTTTCTTGAAAGGTTCTCCAATAATTTCCACTATGTCCCCTTTCTCGATATTAATCTCTTCAAGAACAGGCTCTATCATATTTTTTATTTCAGAATAATCCACAGTTTTTCCAATAATTCCCTTTACATAAGGAAGATTATAAGCTGCCTCTTCTGCTGACTCTCTGTCTTCTGCTTCAAGGAAAATATAACCTCGAAGTCCATGAGGCCTTGCAAGTGCATAAACATTAAGATTATGTTTGTGAACTTTTGCAGAGATCATCTCAAGAGCTCTATCTTCTTTGTTTGTTGTTACTTTTATTATAAATATCATTTTTCTTTATTATTATTATTATTATTATAGGGAGTGTAGATTTTTATATCTAAGCCCAACTAGCTCTTAAGTATCTAAGAACTAGACAAAAATATGACAAAAATGAGGTTTATAAAGTTTTTTATTTTAAAAAAGTTTAAAAATACCTTAAATAAGATAATTAAGATTATGGAAAATTCAGAATTTTTTAATATGGCAAGGAAAGATAATTCCTTAAGACAGGATTATTTGGATACAATACTTAATTTATGTCCGATTAGTGTTTCTGAACTTGTTTATGATCCTGATTTTGAAAAAGCCAAGAGAAGTATCGAGGATGTAAATAATAAACTTTCAGAATATGGAAATTACAAGTCATCTACACAAGGAGTTCCTTCTTGTTATTTTCTTGTACTGACACCGCCTTATTTATTTGCGAGAAATGAGCAAAGCAAAGTATTTGTTTTCGGCAGTGCATTTCAGAAATTTGGAATTGAAGAATTGTTTACCAATGCACTAACAAATCATGAAGGAATGCATGCTACAGACCAGATGAATGGAATAAAACTCGAAGAGGGTTTGGAAATAAACAGCGAGGGGATATTTTTGCTTTCAGCAAAAACAATGAGGCAGGTTATGGAAATAAGAGCATATAATAATGAACTTAAAATGGCAAGACAAAAAAGAATAAACAATCAAATGTACCTGGACTATACTGGACTTTGCAGGGATTTAGAAAAAGATATAATCAAGTCAATTGAACCGAAAAATAACTTTGAAAGAAAAGTGATTAATTTTAGTTTATTATATGGGCATGAATAAATTAATCTTTAATTAAGATAATCCAAAAAATTTCATTCCCATTGAAATCAAAAAACCTATTATTCCGACCAGACCAAGTCCAATTGCAGAAACTTTTGCAATTGTTCTGAATTCTTCTTTCTCTGGTTTTTTTAATAAATGCCAGACTCTTACACATTGCTGGTAAAATGATTTTATGTTAAACATGTTACAAATAGAAACTATAAAGGGTTTTTAAATTTTGTTAAGGCAATACAAGGGATGCAAATCTTCCATAAACTCCTTCTTTTACAAGTGAAGAATGAACTCTTAAACCTTCATCAGTCAAACGATAATTGTCTCCTTCTTCAGTTATTAATCCAACCTGTTTTAAGATACAAAAAGAAGTATACTTTTGTGGAGAATCTTTGCTTATTCTTTTTTCTATGTAACCCTTGCCTATTCCTCCGAGATCATGATAATTTCTGACTTCAGATAACCAGAGTATCTCCCTATCAAATTCTTCATCAGAAACTGGAGAAAAAATTGTTCGTTCGATTTTTTCCCTTAACAATATTTCAATTCCAGTTGACATTTTAAATTTAAATATAATTGTGATTTTTAAATAATATTGTTATTTAAAATAATGGTCTTAGGGATGTTTATATTCTATTCTACTAATCAATCCTTTAGAACCTTGGGGCATTTCTTCATATAATTTTTCATTAACTTTTTGTAGCATATCTACTACTTCTTGAGAAACATCTTGTATTTTTCCAGAGAAATAAACCTGATGTTGAAAATGTCCTGCACCAACAAAGGTTTCAATTGTTATTCCTGATTTTTTCATTTTTATTCCAAGAAATCAATTCCAAGATCATCAGAGTATTCTTCTCTTTTTTTATCCTCGGATGAAAATTCGCTTCCGCTTATTTGAGGACTTTTAACTCCTGTGATAATTAGCATAACTCTGATTGATTTTTCCATTTCAGGAGAAATTTGAGCTCCCCAGATCATTCTTGCATCAGGTGAAAGTTTTTCTCCAACAGTTGAAATAATAAGTCTTGCTTCATCGAGTGACATATCTTCTCCCCCAATAATATTTACAAGTGCTCCTGTTGCATTTGAAATATCAACATCAAGAAGCGGATTTGCAATTGCTTTTTCAACAGCTTCTCTTGCACGATTGGCAGAATCTGCTTCTCCCATTCCCATAAGTGAAACTCCTCCATTGGACATTACTGCTTTTACATCTGCAAAATCAAGGTTAACAAGTCCTGCTTTTGTTACAAGTTCAGTTGTTCCTTTTACTGCATTTGTTAGAATCTCATCAGCAACCTTGAATGCTGTTTGAAGAGGCAACTCAGGGGCTATTTCAAGTAGTTTATCATTTGGAATAACAATTAAGGTATCTACAACAGACTCCATTCTTTCAAGACCATATTCTGCATTTTCAATTCTCTTTTTACCTTCGATAGTAAATGGAAGTGTTACAACCCCGATTGTAAGTGCTCCTTGTTTTTTTGCAAGTCCTGCAACAACAGGCGCAGCACCAGTACCAGTTCCTCCTCCAAGGCCGCATGTAATAAAAACCATATCGCAATTTGCAAGTTTCTTTCTTATCTCCTGTTCTGACTCGTGAGCTGCTTCTTCTCCAACCTTTGGATTACTTCCTGCTCCAAGCCCCATTGTCAATTCTTTTCCAATTAAAATTTTGTAATCTGCATCTGAATATAAAAGATCCTGAGCATCAGTATTTACTGCTATAAACTCTCCTCCTTTAATTCCAATTTCCTTCATTCGAGTAATTGTGTTTCCGCCGCCTCCACCTACTCCAAAAACTTTTACTTTTGAATGTTGCTTTTTAAGAAGTTCTTCAAGTTCTCGATCTATTTCAGCGAGTTCTGGATCTTTAGTTGCAAGATGATCGTGTTGAATAGCCATTTCTCTTAATAGTCTCCCTTTTTATGTTTAAAAAAACCTTAAATTAATATTTAAAGATTGTTATATTTTCAATATATCTTTTGAATGATACTATAACAATCTTTAACTCGGTGAAAACCTCAAAAAATCGATTAAATTTTATTTTATCTTAATAGTATCAAGAAAATTTTTCTCTTATTGAAACAAGTCTGTGATAAACAGGAGCAACGGCATTCCTGCCTAAACTAACAATTGAACCTGTTGTAAGAGAATATAGAAGACCATCCCACTTAGATTTATTCCCTGCAAATAATAAATTAAGAGTTTCTTCAAGTCCATCTAAAACTTTTGGCGGATCAATTGAAACCCCATACCAGGATTCCTGAACATTTTTTGCAGAAAGTTCTAAAGAATTATGATTTAGGTCAGAAGGATTTTTAAGAAAATCTGCAAGTTTTCCTGCATAATCTAAATAATTTGATGCCAGAGTCATTTTAATTAATTTTATTTATTCTTTCTTTTCTTCTTTAACTTCTTTTTTCTCTGATTTTTCCTCGACATCGAAATCAAGGCCAGTCATGGCATTAAACTTAGGCTTAAAAATATCTACAAATGGTTTTATCTCTGGTTTTTTAAAAATAACTTTTTTATCCTTTCCCTCTCCTTTTATTACAAATTCGAATTTTTGCTTAAAGAAAAATTCCTGCAAGGCATTGACTCTTTCAGTATCATCTTCCACTTTTCTTTTTATTGTAAAATCATACTCTATATCTTTTCCTGCCAGAGGATTATTGAAGTCAACACTAACTCTTCCTCCTGAAACAGAAAGAACTTTTGCAATATAATTATCAAGCTGAACTGCCATTCCAGGATAAGGATTTATTTCTTTTTCATGAAAAACCTTTATTGGCATGGTTTTTATCATTGAAGGATTTCTCTTTCCAAATGCTTTTTCAGGAGTGAGTTTTAGAGAGTATTTCTTTCCGATTTCCTTTCCTTCTAAAAAATCATCAAATGATTTTAGCAACATCTGATTTCCAACTGAAATAATAAGAGGGGTTACATCATACTCCAAACCCATTTTCTTTGCAACTTCCTTATCAGTTGTATCAAATACCTCGTTATTTGCTTTTCCTGTGAATTCTATTTCAACAAAATCATTTTTATTAATAGTTGTCATAAAGGTTTTATAATAATTGGAGTTTTTAAAGATAGTGGATACTAAATTATATTTTAACTTTCATAAATCTTTAAATAAGATTATTTTTTAAAGTGCTGATGCAAGACTAGAATGGATCAAAAATATACAGAAAAGAATTAGATTATCAAAAAAGATTTGAGATTGTTCTTGCAACATTTTATGCAAAAGAGCATGCAGAGCTTATTCCGTCTCCTACTTTTAGTGCCCTTGAAGACAAATTATTTTTATATGAGAATATTGAGAGAGTGCTCAAAGGACTTGGACACAGGGTATTTATTCCATATAGAGATATTAATCCAGGTTGGGACTCAGAAAGAATACTTGGAATTGTGCATAAAATTGTCATTCCAAACTCCAAAATGATTGTATGTGATGGAGAGATTCCTTCACCAGTCAATCCAAAAAAACCTTCTTATTTTGTTGAAGGAATAGTTGAAACCGCACATGATTGTAAAATTCCTGTTGTGCATTTGAAAAGAAGACCTCCTGGACAAAATGCCCCTCCAAGACAGGATCCATTTAAAGATTATGTTGTTAATCATATGGCAACTCAAGATGTGCTACTTGGGGTTGAACTTGCAGCAATGCATTACTGGAAAAATTCCAATTAATAGAAGGGAATACTCTAAATTTTTAGATAATACTTTCATGGAAAACATTTATAAATCCACTTTTTATTTAAACTATTATATAAAGGATAAATTAATTATTAAAAGATGGCATACAAACTAATAAATGCTGCAGAAGCAAGACCTGGTGTTGCAATTGTAGTTGACGGAGTTCCCTGCATTACAAAATCAAATGACATAAGTAAAACAGGAAAACATGGTCATGCAAAATGCAGAATAGAATGCATTAGTATTATCGATGGTAAAAAGAAAGTTTTTGTTGCCGGAGGGCATGATAGACTCGATTGTCCTTTAATTGAGAAAAAACGTGCTCAATTATTGTCTATTTCAGAAGATAAAGCCAGTGTAATGGATATGGAAAGTTTTGAAACACTTGAATTAACCATTTCTGAAGAATTAAAACCTGAACTAAAAGAAGGTGATCAGGTAGAATACTGGATTGTTGAAGGAAGCAAAGTAATTAAGAGGAAGATTTAAAAATCGTTAATTAAATAGGACTCATATAACAAAATGGCAACAAAACTCGCTGCAACTCACGCAAGACTTTTTAAGAATATGTTTGTATGCAAAAACTGCAAGACAAAAGTAAGAGCAGATTCAAGAAAAATTTTAGAGGGAAAAGTAAGATGCAGAAAATGCCTTAAAAAAGCATTCAGACCTATAAGAAAGAAATAGAATTGAAAAATTATAATTACTTGTTTTTACTCTATTTGATAAATTTAATGTCCCTTAAGGGACATTAGTTAGATAGTAATCTTTACGCAAAATAAATTTGCCTAAAAATTTATTATCTCAAGAATAACTGCTGATAAATATTTTATACAAAGATATAAAATATTTACTAAAATTTAAATTCGTATGATTTATATACTATAAAAACAATATCTCAATATGATACCTTTAATTTATATTTATGATTTGGCATTCTTGGTACTGTTCACACTCTTTGTTGTAATATTTCTTTATAAAAAAAGAAAAAACCTGAAAAAAGACGGTATTATGTATCTTTATAGAACAAAAATAGGAATAAGACTTATCAATTACTTTGGTGGAAAATACAAAAAAACAATAACGGTTTTTAGCATACTTGCTGTAATTTCAGGATATATCTTAATGATTACTGCTCTTTATTTATTCTTATATGAATTTGTATATGTCTATTTATTTAATCCTTCAATAGTGAGGGCGATTAAAGTTCCCCCAATATTCCCACTTGTTCCATACCTTCCTGAACTCTTTCAGATAAAATTCCTAAAGCCATTTTATTTTACATATTGGATTGTTGCTATTGCAGTAATCGCTGTATTTCACGAATTTGCACATGGAATCGTTGCAAGAAGATATGGAATTAAAATAAAGACAACTGGATTTGGATTTCTAGGACCGTTTCTTGCAGCATTTGTAGAACCTGATGAAAAACAAATGAAGAAAAAACCAAAATTCCAACAAATATCAGTTCTCGCTGCAGGAACATTCACTAACTTAATACTCGCGGGAATATTTTTCTTACTTTTAGTTTTATTCTTTAGTCTAACTTATGTTCCTTCTGGAGCATCTTTTAATATATATACTCCAAATCTTATTAATACAACAGCAATAACCGTTATTGGAGGAGTTAATGCAAATAATCTTAACAATACTGAACTTTTGAATTTTATTAATACAAAAAAGATAGATAATAATTTTGTTTCTGCGAGTGGAGAAAAATTAAATCTTACAACCTTGAAAGTAGACAATAGTACATATTATATTGGCATAAGTAACTTAAAAGAACAATTAAAAGCAGAATCAGGTCTTATTTATTTATATGAAGATCTTCCTGCTGTAAAATCCGGGCTTAAGGGAGCAATAGTTAAAATTGACAATAATAAAATTAGTACTTATTCTGATCTTTCAGTAGTTATGAGCAAATATTCTCCTGGAGACAAAATAAAACTAGAAACTAAATCTGAAGGTAAAACTTATGTATATGACATTACTCTTGCACAAGACTCGCAGAACAAAACAAGAGCAGTTATTGGAATAGGATATCTTAGCAATAGCCGAAGTGGATTTTTAGGAAAGATCTACAATTTACTTAATATGTATCAAAAACCTGGAACATATTATGAACCAAGGTTCAATGCAGATCTGGTTTTATTCATTTATAACTTAATATGGTGGCTTGCACTGATTAATCTTAGTGTTGCACTTGTTAATATGATTCCAATGGGGATATTTGATGGCGGGGCAATGTTTATGCTTACAGTTTGGGGAATAACTGGAAACAAGAGATATGCAGAAATTGCATTCAAATTTGTAACTTATCTTCTACTTGCAGCATTACTTGTAGTTATGGTTGCCTGGGCTGTTGCTGTTTTTTAAACAATTAGATTAATTTTTAAGTATAGTTTTTCTTTAATTATCATATGATATCTAAAAAACTTAAGGAAAGTCTACTAAAACAACATTATAGAATTGTTGGCAAACACTCTTCTGTTAAAATATGTGAGTGGACAAAGAAGTCCTTGATTAACAAAGGAGTTTGTTTTAAGGAGAAATTTTATGGGATAAAATCCCATCGATGCTGTCAAATGAGTCCTTCAACAGTCTTTTGCCAAAATAAATGCCTGCATTGCTGGAGAGCAATTGAACTTACTGATGGAAAGAAAATGGACTCTAAAATCATTGATAATCCCAAAGAAATAATTAATGGATGTATTGAGGCTCAAAGAAAACTTTTAATTTGATTTAATGGAAACAAAAAAGTAAATCAAAAAAAGTATAAAGAAGCAGGAGAGCCAATGCAGTTTGCAATTTCTCTCACTGGAGAACCTACACTTTATCCAAAACTTGGGGAACTAATAAAAGAACTGAGAGATATGAAAAAAACAACCTTTGTTGTTACAAATGGCTTGCAGGCAAGTGTACTCAAAAAATTAAACTTAAGAAAACAACTTCCAACCCAGTTATATTTATCGCTTAATTCACCAAACAAAAAGATGTATGAAAATTGGCATAGGAGTAGTGAAAAAAATGCATGGAAAAAATTTAATGAGACTTTGGTTTTATTTCCAAAACTTAAAACCAGAAAAGTAATTAGAATGACTTTGGTTAAAAATCTTAATGATCAAGATGAATTTATAAAAGAATATGCAGGACTTATAAAAAAGGCAAAACCTGATTTTATCGAGGTTAAAAGTTATATGGCAATTGGTTTTTCAAGACAAAGACTTGGTTATGAACTAATGCTCTCGCATCAAGAAATTAAAAATTATTCTAAAAAACTTGCAAAAGAACTTGGAAAGGATTATAGTATTTTAGCAGACCATAAACTCTCGAGAGTTGTTCTAATTGGAAAAAATAAGAAAAGTATGAAGATACAAAAAAATGAAATATGATTTTTTAGTCTTATTCAACTCTTACGAGTTGAAGATATAAAAAAGAGGAAGTTTAATTTATTGAAGTCATAAAAACCTAGCTATCTTCTTGGTGGAATTATAGGTCTTGCAAGAATCTCTACGAGCTGGCTATTTTCATAGTCTATATTTGGATTTACAGGAATTACTCCTTCAACAGGAACTCTTGAGTTAATTAAATCAGAATAATTTGTTCTGTCTGCAGGTTTCCCCTTCTGCATTTCAAATGCATCCCCTAATGAATAGCCAAATTCCTCTTCATACCATTTTTTACATTTTTCTGAAATCATTTTACATAAAAATCAAACCGTCTTTGGTAAGTGCCGTGAACCGAATACCTGCTGGCAAGTTTAGTAAAGCAGAAATTAAGGCCATATGCTCTTTTCCTTCTCCGCTTGCAATACTTAATGCAACTTCAGTACCTTTTATTTTTCCCTGAAGCTTTTTTAGTATTTCATCTTTCATTTCAACTATTGAAGCAGATTTTACCTCGATAAATTCAAAGTCTTTTTCAGTATTAAATTTCTTTGCAAAATCACTTCCAATAAGAATAATACTATCCCATTCACCTTGTTTTATTACTCCTGCAACCTGTCCCCAGGTTCCTTGTCCTGATCCTAAAAAACAAACGAGTTCCATTTTGTATCTTTTTTATTTATCCTAAAATTAGATTAAATTTATAAGTTTATAGGTAGTCTAAAAGATAGAAAATATGGCACTATACTTTATAACAGGCAACAACAAAAAATTTGAAGAAGCAGAAAGGATAATTCCAGGAATTCAAAAACTGGATATTGATCTTTTAGAAATACAAGAGCTTGATCCTAAAAAGATTATTGAGGAAAAACTAAAAGAAGCAAGAAAAGTTCATTCTGGAGAGTTTTTTTGCGAAGATACCTCGGTTTATATCGAATGCTTAAATGGATTTCCAGGACCACTCATTAAATGGATGAGAAAATCAATTGAAATTGAAGGAATTTATGAACTTGTTTCAAAGTATCCAAATAAAAAGGCAGTTGCCAAGACAATTATAGGATATTCTAATGGAGAGAAAATAAAATTCTTTGAGGGAGAGATTCATGGAAAAATAGTCAGTCCAAAAGGAAAAAGAGATTTTGGATGGGATCCTATATTTCAGCCAGAGGGACATGATAGAACAATGGCTGAAATGACGCTTGAAGAAAAAAATAAAATAAGCATGAGAAAACAAGCTCTTGAAAAATTAAAAGACTATCTTAACTCTTCTGGAAAACATACTGATTAGTTTGTTAGAAGTTTTTATTATTCCTGGAAATTTGAATTAATTATTGTCTTATTTTTATTTACCCCCTCTAAATTAATAGGGGAAGAAAGAAAAATAAGTGACTTTTTATAAATTAAAAGATTTAGACAATTTAATTTCTAAGAGAGCAGATTAGTGCATATTTTTATATAAAACATTATAAATCAATAAATTTATTATAAAAATATAATGAAAAAAGGCAAATCAACAGTTTTAATTGGACTTCAGTATGGAGACGAAGGAAAAGCAAGAGTTCTTGATAAAATACTAGGAGACTCAGATGTTGTTGGAAGATTTAATGGCGGTGCTAATGCAGGCCATACTCTTGAATCTGATGGAATAAAGATTATCTTAAATCAAATACCCTCTGGAATATTTTATCCAGATAAGCTTCTTTATATTGGAAGCGGATGTGTGCTGAATCCTGAAAAACTCAATAATGAAAAAAAGAGAGTTGAAAGTTTTGGAATAAGCCTTGAAAATAGACTTTTTATTTCAGGAAATGTTACATTAATTCAACCACATCATTTACTTCTTGATAGAATTTTTGGAAAAGATGTTGGAACTACTATGAATGGTATTGGGCCTGCTTATTCTGACCAGGCACTTAGAGCAGAAGGCAGTAGAATAAAAAATATCAAACTTGGAGAATATTTGTCAAGTGCATCTGCAAGAGAAAATGCAAAAGAAAACCTAATTGAAACAAACTTGCGATATAACTTAGAGCTATCAAAAGAAAACATAGAGGAGTCACTAGATAAGTTTGATTGCTATGTTAAAATACTTGAAAGAAACTTGTCATCAGACCCATTATTCCTTGAGAAACTTGTAGAAGAGGGCAAGGAGATATTTTTTGAAGGAGCACAATCAGTAATGCTTGACTCTGTTACTGGAACAACTCCTTATGTAACCTCAAGCAGGACTGTTGCAGCTGCTGCCTATACAGGAGGAGATTTATCAATAAAACATCATCATAAAACAATCGGAGTTGCCAAGGCAATAATGTCGAGAGTTGGAAATGGCCCATTTATTTCAGAATATGGAGGGGAAAGGTCTGAGAAATATTGTGCAGAAGGAAATGGAATGGCACATGTAAAAGAAGATGAATTCAAAAACAATGATCCATATAAACTTCTCAAGTCAGAAGATATGTTTGAATTTGGAAAAGGACTTAGAATGCTTGGAGGAGAGTATGGTGCAACAACCAAAAGACCAAGAAGAATTGGAATACTGGATCTTGTAATGCTTAGACAGAACTGTATGTTAAATGGAGTTGATGAACTTTATATAAATAAATTTGATTCCCTCGGAATATTTAATGATAGTTCTCTTCCTGGAATTCCTCTTGTTTGTGCATACAGTCTTGATGGAAAAGAAATAGACTATGTTCCATCAACAATTACAGAATCAAAAAAAGCAAAACCAATAATTAGCTATTTGCCTAAATTTAGCGAGGAGATTTCCAGTGTACGAGATTATAGAAGTCTTCCTACCCAAGTAAAAGAACTGATAGGATTTATAGAAGAGAAAGTCAAAACAAAGATATGTGGAATTGGAGTTGGTCCTGAAAGAAATCAATTTGTTCAGATTCTTTAATTAATTGAAAAAGTTTTTTCAATTAGTGAATTTGCTATTTTTATAAGAATGAATCTTATAAAAGATTTGAATTTATTACTGGATTTTCAAAATGGATGGATTCTTGATTAAGTTTATATATTCTCTAGAATTAACTAATTAGTAAAAGAGGTCAAACATGAAAGACATTCCATTAAGTGAGATAACACTTCGAAAATATGAAAAACCAGTTAATCTTGAGAAAAGAGAATTAATCAGAAAAATATGCCTTTCTCTTGGACTTTTGCAACTTGGAGACTCTCGGGACATTATAGTTGATATTTTAATGGTGTTAATTGATTCTAATAAAACCAAAGAAAGACTTACTAGTGATGAAATAAATGCAAAAGTCGGGGAAATTCGAAAAAAATACAGCCTTCCGACAAAAGGACTTGCAGAATCAAATATAAGAAGGCAACTTAAAAGACTTCGCGATATGATGCTTGTTGATAAATCCGAGAATAAATATTTTCTCTCAGAACATTCCTCACTTAAAGAAATATTTGAAAAAAGTATTGAAAAATTTGTTATTCCTCAGACAATAGAGAGGATAAAAGAGTATCTTAATGAGTTGGATAAAGGTTAATTTTCCAAAAATTCTTGTATTGAATTATAAAAACTAATTAAATTTGGATAAGTAATATATAAAATAAAAAAAATAAAAAAATGTATTATTATATTTTTTTCTTTTTCTTAGAAGCTTTTTTCTTTTTTGCTGCCATTTTTTTCCTCCATTATCCCAAGTCTCTTAAGTTTTTAAGAACCTTTATGATAATATATCGCTACAATTCTATTTAAATGTTTCTCAAAATAAAAATGTCTCCAAGATTAAACCAGATTCTCCGTCGAGAATTAAAATTTCAAAAAATTAAAGAAAAATAAAAAATTCTCTTTTCAAATAAAAAAAATAAAATTTAAGAGATTATTTAATCAAAATAAAAAAATTAATTAATCTTTAATATTTTTTCTACAAAAGAATTTGCTTCACCTAGAGATTTAAAACTGCCAAGTTCATAGCAATCAGACTCTAGTTCATCACTTGATCCGGTTGCAACAAGAAACTTTGCAATTGCTTCAAATGAATCATCTTCTTCTCTTATCTCAATTGCATAGATTTTATCAAGATCTATGTAAGTTGTATCATCAATTTTTTTCCAGTTCATTTTTTCACCTAATCATAATCAAAAATATTTAATATTTATATCTTTGGAATATAAATTTCCTTTAGAAAGAAATTTAAAGATAAGTAGAACAATAAGTAAGAGATAAATTCAAAGATTCAAAGTAGGTAATAAAATGGTAAAATATGATTTTGGGCAAAGACTTGCATATGCTACCCTTACATTTTTTGCTGAACTCTGTTTAATATTAGGTGCAATAATGATAGCCAAAGATTATGTACCTAAATCCGCTGGATATGGTATACTTGCAATAATATTTGCAGTATCAATAAAAACTGCTTTAGAACTATCAAAATGACTTTTTACCCTAAGCTTTTTCCATGAAAAAGCTTATAAACCCCAATTGGATGAATTAATCTAGCCATAAACTACATCAACTAGTTCCTTTTTCTGGAACTTAGGTGCATAGGTAGTAGGCAACTATAGAACGGAGAATAAAGATATGTCAAACGAAGAAAATTTTGCAAATGCAATAAAAAAGCTAAGAGAAACAAAAGAAAAGAAGAATTTTGATCAAACAATAGATTTAATTGTAAATCTAAAGGGATTTGATGTTAGAAGAGAGGCATTTAATACATTTATACAACTTCCAAATAAAGTTAAGAACAAAAGAATAGCTGCTTTTCTAGAAAAAGAATCAAAAGCAGTTGATACAATCAAAAAAGATGATTTCCCAAGATACAAAGAGAAGAAAGATATTAAAAAATTAATAAAAAAATATGATTTCTTTATTGCTAGCGCAAAACTCATGCCAGCCATAGCTACTAGTTTTGGTAGATTCCTCGGACCTGTTGGAAAAATGCCATCTCCACAGCTAGGTATTTTGCCTTCTGAAGAAGAACCAGTAATCAAAGCTGTAATTGAAAAAATCAATTCAAATGTAAGAGTAAGAGTAAAAGAACCTAGTATTAAAATTGGAATTGGAAAAGAATCATTAACAGATGAACAAATCATGAGAAATGCGATTACAGTATATGCAAAACTAATTGAATTACTTCCAAGAAAGAATGATAATATAAGAAATATTAAAATTAAATCTACAATGGGAAAACCAATTAATGTTCAGTTATAATAAACATGGCAAAAACAAAAGTTCCTACAAAAAAAGTGAAGTCAGTTCAAGAATTAGCAGAGCATATAAAAAAATCAAAAACTCTGATGATAGTTTCAATAAAAGGTTTGCCATCAAGACAATTTCAGGATATTAAAAAATCAATAAGAGACAGTGCAACAATCAAAGTTGCAAAAAAGAATATTCTTTTAAGAGCAATTAAAGAATTAAAAAAAGAATCAATACTTTCTTTAGAACCTTATATTAATGATAGTTGTGCTTTTGCTATTTCAGACACAGAAGGGTTTGAACTAGCTGGACTTTTATCTAAAAAGAAAACTCCTGTTTTTGCAAAAGCAGGTCAAATTGCACCAAGTGATATTGAAGTTAAAGAAGGACCAACTGACCTTGTTCCTGGACCTGCAATTTCTGAACTTGGAGCTCTTGGAATACAAATTTCAGTTGAAAATGGAAAAATTGCAATCAAATCTCCAAAAGTAGTTGTAAAGCAAGGAAATGTTATCAATGAAGCATCATGCGCAGTTTTAATGAAACTTGGAGTACAGCCTTTTAGTGTTGGACTTAATCCTGTTGTTTTTTATGATATTGAAACAGAAAAAATATACAAGGAAATAAAGATAGATTCAGAGGGTGCTGCAAATGAACTTAGAGATGCAGCTGCAAAATCACTTGGATTTGCACAGAAGATTGCATATTACTGCAGCGAAACAATTGGATATTTACTTGCAAAAGGAAATATGCATGCAAAAGCAATTGAAAATAAAACTCAAATAAATAAAGCGGAGGAAACAGCTTAAAGATGGAATACATTTATGCAGCTCTATTGTTGCACAAACTAGGAAAACCAGTAGATGAAGAACATATGAAAAAAATTCTTCAGGCTAGTGGAGCAGCTATTGACGAATCAAAAGTCAAAAGCCTTATTGCTAGTTTGAAGGGTGTTGATATAGATTCAGAACTTGCTAACGCAATTGTTGCAAGCGCAGCACCAGCAGCCGGAGCATCATCTAGTGCAAAACCTGCAGAAGAGAAGAAGGAAGAAAAGAAACCCGAAGAATCTGTAGCAGGTTTAAGTTCTCTATTTGGTTAATTATAATTATTTATAATACTGAATAGAGAAAAACCTAATTATAATTAGGTTCATGCTGCTGTTTCAAATAGGATTAGAAAGTTCTGACATCAATTTAGAGAATTATATGACAAAAAGTATCTAACTTTTGTTTTAATAACCTGTGTTTTATAGACTATAAAACCTTAAAAAGGAAGTGAATATGTTTAGTCTATTAAAAAGATGGAAGAAAAAATAAACAGAGAGTTTGACAGGTATTGCAATGAATTGTACAATGTACTTGGAAGAGTAGATCCAATCCAAATTAACAATGCACTTGACTTACTAAGAGATGCAAAAACCAGAAATAGTGAAGTCTATATTATTGGAAATGGCGGAAGTGCATCAACTGCAGAGCATTGGGCAAATGATCTATTAAAACTTGGAAGAGTCAAGGCTGTTCCTTTAACTAATCTTGCAACAGTAAGTGCTTTTGCAAATGATGTAAACTATAGTTCTGTTTTTATTGAACAACTAAAAATATACTTGAAAAAAGATGACATACTTGTGGGAATAACTGGAAGCGGGAATTCTCCAAATATTTTGGAAGCATTAAGATATGTTCATGAACGCGGAGAGAAAAGTATTGGTATTCTGGGTTTTGATGGTGGAAAGGCAAAAGATCTTTGTTCTTCAGTGATACAAGTTAATTCAAATGATTATGGAATAATTGAAGATGTCCATATGACCCTTGGGCATTATTTAGCCAGAAGATTAAAGGAATGATAAAAAAATTCTTCTTGAATAACTTATTTGGAAAGATTTAAAAATATTCAAATATCCGCTTAGTCTGCATGGCAACAGTTATACGAAATTTAAAAGAGATTAGAAAAATTGAAGCAGGAAGATTTGTTGTTTTCAATCATAAAATACTAGGACTTAACAGCAATGATTTTTATAACACTGGAATTGTAATTCCGGACAATCTTTCTGAAATAAAAATGAATAAACTTGGAGACGAACTTATTGATTCAATAAATGAGATATATTCTTCTGAATTTATGAATCAAATAAGAGAAGAATGTGAGAGAAAATATCCAAGATATATTGGATGGGATTATATGTGCCAGGAAATAGACGAGATAACAGGTCTTGCTTATAATTTACCTCAAGGAACAGCTATTGTTTCTGCTCCACTACCTCTTCCAGAGGATAAAAGAGTAATTGAACTTGCAAAAAGATACACATCAGAAGTAGAAAAAATATTCAAAAAAAGTTTATTAACCCAACTTTCTGTTTAAAATATCAAATGATACAATTTTGTCCGGTCTGCGGAAAAATTCTTCAAATAAAAGAGGAGAATGGAAAAAACATTGGTTTTTGTAGTTGTGGATTTAAAAGAATGTCTGGAATTGAATTAACTGCAACTGAAAAAGGGGATGGAAAAATAACCTCTACAGGAGAGGGAATAATTGAAAAAGACGAATTTAAAGAAGAGACCCATAAGATAGGTTATGAAGAAAAAAAGGAAATGAAAAGTGATTTTTAGAATTATTTTTCTAGACTAATATCCTTTAAAGGAGGTTCTAAATTTGTGTAGCATCTTTTTAAAATATAAGGATAGGCTTTAAAAAATGTTTCTAAAGAAGGAATTATACTACCCTCTTCAACAGATTTTAACATACCATTCAAATTGTGGAGTTTTAAACTTCTCTCTTCCGGCTCAAAATGTTTTTCATACAAACCTCTTAAAAATTTCATTTTTTCATGAATTTTAATTAAACCTATAAGTTTTCTAAAATGCTCTGCCTGATTTAGATAAAATATTTCAGCTTCTTTTTTTGTAATGCTGATTTGGACATTAGCCCCTTTTCTATTTGCCAAATCTTCAAGTTGTGATGTCCAATCATTATACAGGTCAAATTCTTCATAAGCGGTTTTATATTCCTGGTATAATCCATGCAATTCATCTACTAATTCTTGGTCACTTATTCCTTTTGTTGGAAAGTCTGCCATTTTATTTTTGTTTCGATTTTAAATCTGACAGCTGCATTCCTTTTAAAAAACCTGCTAAATTTTCACCTGTCAGGGGTTTTACTTTAAATGTTTGAGCTACAATTTCCTCTGAAACTTTTTTACAGATATCTATTTCACCAAATGGTGCTTCATATTGTCTTGCCCTTACTGGACTTTGGACTGCATTCTCCCTAACATAAGACCTATACTGCTCTCCGAGTTTTAATGGGTCTGTATCATGAAGAAGTATTTTATCCTGGGAAATAATTGCAAAATAAGACTTTGGATTAGCCAGACTAGAAACAAGATTCTGGAGAGGAAATAAATGCACAGGATAATCAATTATCATGGTTATTAAAGATTATAAGGCGTTTTTAATAATTTATCTGATTGCTTTTATATAATTGGAAACAATATATATCAAAAGATTTAAATACTATTTAGTTATGAAGTTTAATAGTTATATAATTTAACTATTATATTATTTAATTAAAAATGGAAAATAATAAATCTGAAGAACTAGTAAATGATCTGTTTATATCCGCTAATTTGATAAAATCAATTCTTTTTAAGATTATAAAAAATAACAAAGAACTTGCTCCAAATCATTCAAGCAGCCATGTACTGCACATGTTGTATAAAAATGGAATTATGACTATGACTGATATTGGAGAGGACCTATGCATCTCAAAGCCAAATTTGACAGTTATAATAGAACAGCTTGTAGAAAAAAATCTTGTCAAAAGAATTTATGAAGAAAGTGACAGAAGAGTAATAAAAATACAGATAACTGATAAGGGAAAAGATCTCCTGATTAAAACAAAAAAAATAATAAAAGAAGAATTTAAAAAGGCACTCAGCAATTTAAATCAAAAAGATGTTGAAGATTTTTCTAAAAATCTTAAGAACATAAACGCAATAATAACTAAAATAAAACTAACAAAATGAAAACAAAATATCTAATCATTTTATTCAGCCTGGTATTTTTAACACAGTTAATGCTGGTTAGCGCGGATAATATGTACATTAAAAATTATTCAGTCAGTGGCAAAAATACACAGTTTGCAGTTCAAACACTTAAATATGAACCTTATCCAGTAAATGCTGGTGACTGGTTTGATGTATGGATAGAAGTGCAAAATACAGGCCAGGAAGATGCAAAGAATGTAAACTTTCAACTTGTTTCAAACTATCCATTTTCACTTGATGATAATTCAAGACAGTTTAATGTATTTTATGGATCAACAAGCGCTTATGCAATGGATATGCATGGAGATGCAAACACAGTAGTTTTAAAATACAGAGTTAAAGTCGCAGATAATGCTCCTGACGGAACTTCAAATTTAAAAATGATTGTTTCAGTTAATAATAAAGATCCTTCTTCACAAAATACAGAATATACATTGCCTATTGAAATAAAAAAGACAAAAACTGATTTTGATGTAAAAATACATGATATAACGCCTCAGGAAACTTCATTTGTAATTACAAATATTGGAGATAATACTGCAAAAGCTGTTTCAGTTGATTTAAAAAATCAGGGAGGAGCTGCTTTTTTATCTGGAAATGAACCAGCTTCACTTGGAGACATTAACTCAGGAGATTTTACAATAGCACATATGAAAATTGTACCTCAAAAAAATGCCAAGGAATTAACACTTGAAATATCTTATACAGACAATTCAGGAGTCAGAACAACAATTGAAAAGAATATTCAAATGGAAAATGTCAATCTTTCAAATATTTGCGTACAAGGACCTGATAAAGGCTATATGAACTGGGTTTATGGTGCAATCGGATTATTAACTGGTGCATTTATTGTAATTCTTACTCGGCTTTTTTTGCAAAAAAGAGCAAGCAAGCATAAAATTAAATAAGCTTAAACAAAATTTTTAATCCGAATGAATAAACCATCTAACTTATCAAAACTTGGAAAAGAAATGGAAAAAGAAGAAACAAAACTAAAGGATGAAATAAATAAGGAAAAAAAGGGACTATCTTGGTTTTTTCGCAGCCATACATTTAAAATTTTAATTACAATTGCAATATTTTCAATTCTTATTTTAGGAATAGTCTATCTTGCAAACTCAAGTGGAAGAATTTATATAGAAAAATCTGAAATTAATGCCCCTGTAATTACACTTTCTCCACCTTCTGCAGGAATACTTCAAAAAGTTTTTGTAAAAGAAGGAGACTTTATTCCAAGCCAAACAACTGTTGCAATGGTAAGTGGAAATCCAGTTAAATCCCAGATAAGCGGACTTGTCATTTTGACACAAAATACTCCTGGACAACTTGTAAGCGTTCAGACTCCTGTAGTACAAATGATAGATACTTCTGAACTTCGAGTCATTGGACATATTCAAGAAGACAAAGGACTGGTAAATATTCGTCCTGGGCAGAATGTGATATTTACTGTTGATGCATATGGATCAAAAAAATTTAATGGAATAGTTGAGTCGGTTGCTCCTGCATCAGATACATCAGATATTGTATTTAGTATTTCAGATAATCGAGAAGAAAAACAGTTTAATGTTAAGGTAAAATATGATGTTTCAGCTTATCCTGAACTTAAACAAGGTATGTCTGTAAAAATGTGGGTATATAAATAATCCACTTTGCGGAGACTGAGCTGAAAACTGGAAAATGGCAAGTTCTAAAAAAACAATTTCAAAAGACAATCTTAAATGGTGGGTTCTTGCAACAGTAATCATAGGAACTTTTCTTGGAAGACTTGATCAGACAATTGTAAACCTTGCACTTCCAAAAATAATTATCGACTTTAGAATAACCGTTGCTGCTGCCGGCTGGATTGCAACTGCATATATTCTTGCAAATGCAGTATTTGTTCCGGTATGGGGGAAACTGGGAGACACCATTGGAAGAAAAAAGGTCTACTTACTTGGTTTCTCTATTTTTATTTTCGGATCTATTCTCGCAGGATTTGCATGGAACCTGAGTTCAATGATTGTCTTTAGAATAATCCAGGCTGTTGCTGCTTCTGCGGATTATCCTACTGCAATGGCAATAATTGCAGTAACATTTAAAGCAGGAAAAGAAAGAGCCCAGGCTCTTGGAATTTGGTCTGCATCATTTGCAGCAGCAGTAGTTTTCGGACCATTAATCGGAGGCCCTTTAATTGACTTATTTGGATGGAGATCTGTTTTTTTAATTAATCTTCCAATTGGAGTAATTGGAATTATAATGGCAATGGTATTTATTGATGAATCTGTTTCTGAAAAAAAGACAAAATCATTTGATTTATTTGGTGCAATTACACTAGGAATAGTGCTTTCTTCACTTGTCCTTGTTCTTGACCAGGGAATGAGCTGGGGATGGGGATCTGCATACAGCATGGCTTGTTATGGATCTGTACTTATTTTTTCAGCAGTATTTTATTTAATTGAAAAGAACCATAAAGAGCCCATAATTGATTTTAAATTCTTTAAAAATAAAATATTTGTTGGAACACTTGCAAATAATTTTATTGTTTTTATGGGAATGATGGGAGGAGTATTTTTAATACCTGTTTTTGTACAGACTTTCCTTGGATATAATGCAACTCAAACTGGTTACTTATTTATTCCACTTGCTTTTTTTATGATGCTATCTGCACAGATTGGTGGAAGACTTGTTGGAAGAGTCAAGTTCCATCATGTAATATTCATAAGTACTTTGATTGCTTCAGTTGGGCTTTACTTATTTGTATTTTTTATTGATGCAAGAGCCTCTGCATTATCAATTATAATTCCATTATCAGTAATGGCATTTGGAATGGGGCTTGGAATGGCACAGCGTACAAATGCAATAGCATCTACTGTTCCAGAAGATGAAATAGGTGTTGCATCTTCAATACTTGCACTTGTAAGAAATATCTCAGGCGCATTTGGAATTGCAATATTTGCAACAATACTTCAAAGCACAATAAAATCAAAAGTTGCACAAGTAGCTCAAAATACTGTGATTTATCAGATGAATCCTGTAAACTATCAAAAGGCAGTTTCACTAGTCATATTAAAAGCACAAATTTCAGCATATGCAACTGTATTTGAAGTCTCTGCACTGATAGTATTTATCGGAGCGATATTTGCCTTATTTGTCAGAATAAAAAATGAAGACAAGGTATCAAAAGCAAAAGTGCATGTCGAGGGATAAAAATAGTTTTGAATAGATTTTGCTTTGTTAGGAATCAATAGATTCACAAGATATTTAAAGGGGTTTTTATCAAAAGTTTCATGGTAATTAAAACACTTGATAAAATTGTCAATGCAGTCCCTGATAGTTCATCTTCTATTGCAAGGAAACTTTTGGTAGATGATTCAAGGAAATTTTCATTTGATGAAGAAACTTCAATAGTAACAGACATTATATTTTCAAGAATTCTCGGATATTTTGGAGGGGTTGGAATGCAAGCAGCAACAATAGGTGGAATTGCAGGATATGAGACAAATAGCATTCTTCTTGGAATTGCTGCATGCGGAGCAAGCGCAGCAATACCTGTTGCAGTAAAAGCTACAAAACTTGGAACAATTGTTTTAAGGGCAAAATATTTTGATAGAAAATATTAATAATCTGTTTTTCAAAAGGTTCAATAAGAATTAATAATGCTTAAAAACTCTGGATTCTTTATTTATTTATGAAATTTAAATTAAAGGGAACAATAATTGAAGAGCTTCCTGAGGTTGAAATTGAAGCAGATACTCTAGAAGAAGCAAAGGAAAAATACAATGAATTGTATGAGATTGAAAAAATAGAAGGCGAAGGATATGAAATTGTTTTTGATGATGAATTTGAAGATACAGATGAAGAAGAAGAGGAAGATGATGACGAAGATGAAGAAGAAGAGGAAGATGAATTAGGGTTATAGAATTAACCTCGCAATTAACTCGGTTAGATAAGTTAGCTATTTTGTCAATAGTAAATCTCGCCAAAATAATTAATTCTTTAGTAAATTTTAATCTACCTAAGATTGCTATCCTGGAATAACTAGGGAGGCCAAGTTATAAAAATTCTTGAAAGATTAATCAAAGCAAACCTTTTAAAAGAGTAATTCTTAAGTTAAGATATTAAGCCGCTGTGGGATATAGGAATTAAAAATTCCTATCGGTTCACTTCTTACGAAGATGAACACAATGGTACTCCTACCATCACAGTAAAACAGGAGAAAGATGCCGCTGTGGGACAATGGTACTCCAATCGCCTTGAGAGCGATGCCTTTCCGGCCTCCCGGTTCGATTCCGGGCAGCGGCGTTGGACATTTATGTCCCAGTTAGGAAAGACTTAAATAGTTAGACTTCTATAGATATTCATGGCAAATGTTAAAATTCCTATACACAATAGAAGCATTAAGACGAGAAAAAAGAGTTTAATGGATTGGGAAATTCCTGAGATAGAAAAGAAAAAGATTCTTAGATTTCTTGAAGAGCTTGAACTTGGAAAAGTAAATCTAGGAAAAAAGATTTCTGAAGGAAGACAATCAAAATATCTTGACTTATTGAGAGTACCTTTTGAGATTATTAATAAACCTTGTGAGAAGATAACTGTATTAGATATTGAATTTTTTGAAAGAGATTTAAGCTCTGGAAAAATCAAGAGCAATAAAAAAGAGCCATATTCTCTAAATACAAAAGTAGATATGAGAAGAGCGTTGAAGATTTATCTGAAGTGGAGACTCGGAGAAGTAAAAGCAAAAGAATTAGCTGGATGGTTAGATACAAAAGATGTGAGGGTAACTCCAGATTATTTATCAGAAGTTGAAATTACAAAATTATACAAACATTGTAAATCGGCTAATGAAAGATTTCTAATAGCAGTATTATTTGACGCTGGAGCAAGAGCTGAAGAATTTCATAATATTAGATATGAAGACGTTCAATTACCTAAAGAAAAAGAAAGTTATGTTAAACTCACAATAAAAGAAGAATATTCTAAAACACTTGGAAGGACAATTTCATTATATTGGAAGTATAGTTTAGAAGCTGTAGCAGATTATATTAAAGAAAGAGAAAGAGATGGAATTAAAAGAAATGAACCTATCTATAATATCAGCTATGATGCTACAAGAAAGTTTTTACAGAGACTTGGTAAAAAAGTTTTAGGAAAGTCTCTTCACTATCATCTATTCAGGCATTCTTCGGCCACATATTATGCTCCTAAACTTAATAGGCAACAACTTTGCATTAGATATGGCTGGAAATTTTCAAGTGAAATGCCTGATACATATATTTCAAGAGCCGGTGTTGATAGCAAAGAAATTGATGAGAAATTTACTCAAACTGAAATGGGAGACTTAAAAGTAGATAATACTAAATTAAAGCAGGAATTAGAAATAGGTAAGGAAAGACAAAATAATTTAGAGTTTGAATTAGATGCTTTAAAGAAAAGTGTTAAGAGTTTATTAGAAGTTGCAAAGGAGAAATAATCAAAAGTTAATGGTTAGTAATTTTTACGAGGCATTATTTCTTCAAAAAATCAACAACCTTAATATAAACTTCAGGAGTTTCTTGAGGGCTTGTTAAAGCTCCATGTAATCTTGATTTTACAGTGTTTCCCTTAGGATAATAGTAATTTTCTGCATTTTCTAAAGATGCACTAGACTTACAAACAACCCCGTCACTATCTTCAGAATTAGGACATGACAACAATGTTTCTGGCCAAGAAGAACTAGTGCCTATGACTGCTAAATATTTAGTATCAGAGGGATTTTTATTATACTGGGCTAATGCAGTAACAAATCCGCTTCCAGCTTTCATATTATCACATTCTGGACTTGATGAACCCCTTCCGAATAAACTCTCACATCCAAAAGAAGAATATCCGTAAGTCCCATGATTAGGAGTACCTAAAGTAATTAGCTTATCTACATCTTGATTACCATATTTTCTAAGATATTCTCTTGAAACCAATCCACCCATACTATGAGCTATTATGACTACCTTATCTTTTCCAGTATAATATTTTAGGGTATCTACAACCACTTTAAGTCTGTCTGCATAAACCGAAATCTCTTGATTATCTTCAGTCCCAATAACAACTCCGCGATTATCATACACTCCAAGATAATAAGTAGTTCTTATTGATACGGGGATGTCTAATTTCCCCCATATTCCCTTCTCTAAATCACTTTGTTTAGCACTAGGAAGCAAGATTCCTTTATCTTCATAAATACTATCTGATTTTAATTTTTCTTGAAATTCTTTAAATGTTACAATGGAGTAATCCGCAGAATCGGTATCACTAACACTATGGCCGTGAACAAAAATAATAGGATAGTTAGTGTTTGAATTATCTATAGGCCTATAAGTCTCTCCCTTGCAGTCGTTGGGACAGTTTAAATAATTTTCATTAGAATCACAAACTCCATTTCCACAACTCTGATAAATACATTGCTTTGTTTCTGAATTACTATATCCGTTTATACACTTACAATCGTTTGGAGAATTAACACAATTTTCTTCTTTTTCGGTTTCGCATATACCATTTTCACATTGTGTATAACTACAATCTCTCCAACATCCAGAATTACATTTTTCAGGAGTACAAACACCATCACCACAAAAAGAGCCACTATTACATTTTCCGCAATCTTGAGAACAAGAATTACATTCTTCCCCCTTTTGACAAAAGCCATCACCACACCATTGACAATCTAACTTGCAGGTACCAATCTCTAATTTAGAACATTTTCCATCTCCACAGAAGCTAACAAGATCAGTAGGACTAGCCCAAAATAGATATGTTAGTAATGCAATAACTATAATTCCCAAAATAACACCTACTACAATTTCTTTTTCAGAAAACTTCATTTTGCCTTATGTGATTTTTTATGATTGATATTTCCTAAAGATTTCTCATCTAATTCTTTTTTCATTCCTTTTTTATGTTTAACAAATTTTAAAGATACATATCCTGTAACAAACAATGTTATAATTCCCAATGTTGAATATATGATTATTTTTTGTCTCTTAGTAGACTCGGATAGTCCTTGATTGATTGTTTCTTGAGTAGTTTTAGAAATATCTTCTTTTATTTTAGTATTATCACAAACTCCGCAATCTTGAGAACAACTACTACATTCTTCATTATTACTGCATTCTCCATCTCCACACCATTTACAATCTAGTTTACAAGAGCCTACTTCACTATTTTCACAGATTCCATTGCCACAATAAGTCTCGCAAATTCCAGTAGAACTACATTTCTCATTACTTTTACAGGTACAATCATTAACAGAATTTTTACAATTTTCTCCCTTGTCTAAATCACAAAATCCATCTCCAAGCTTATAAGGATTATTCCAACAATTCTCATGAACACAGTATTTACCTTCACATTCGCTTCCAGCAATACAACTTATACCATCACATTTACCAACATCTTTAGGGCAATTTGAACATGTCTCAGATTCCTTTTCAATTAGACCATTTCCACAATAAGTTGTGCATCCCATTGAATCTTGAGACCTTGTTAAGTCTTCTCTACATTTCTTTCCAGATGAACAAATACAGTCACTGGAAGCAGAATAGCACTCTTCTTTTTTATCTGTTTGACAACTTCCATCGCCATTATAATTAAATCTAAATGAAATTGATTTCTGAGGTATGCTATCTGCACTGCCCCACATACATCCAGAATATTTAACACAAGTAACTGACAAAGTATCTAAAGCCTGACCACTATTTCCCTGAACTCTTATTTTTAGTGGAAATGTTTTTGATTGTCCTGCTGCTAAAGGTTCAGGATTACCAACAATTCCATCATAATTGTTAGTTTTCCATGAGCAAGTAATTGTACACATATTATCACTAGCGGTCGTAACTGTAGAAGTTAATACCGCATCTTCTCCCTGATAAGGATTACTTGTATCTAAAACAGGGTCAGATATTGTGTAAGAAAATGCATTTACAAAACTTATTAATAAAAGTAAACTAATCCAAAAAAAGAAAAACAGTCTTTTTATCATAATTTATAGACTGGGATCTACTTTTTAAAAGTTACGCTGATGTTACTTTTTAACATAATGTCTAAAGCTCTTATCTTTTGGGTTTATGCACTCAACATAACCTGCTTGCTCCAGATCTAATAAAACTCTACTTATAGCACTCCTATGTTTTTGTAATACCTTTGCTATCTCTGTTGCAGTTTTAGGTTTATCTAATAAGTCTAAAACCTGTTTTCGTAGAATGCTCTTTTTCAAGAATATTTCTTTTCTATAAGAATCTATTACGCTTTTTTTCATAAAGACAACAGCGTAATTATATTTTAATATAGGCGTTACAGAGGCGTAATACTTATATATCGGTGTATTTTTGAATATTTATGCAAAAGAAAAGAGCTCAAATGAAAATAGTGATTTCAGTAGTAGTTGTAGTAGTTGTTTTACTTGCAATTTTTATCGTCTGGCAGTTAACTAGCTCTTCTGTTCAATCTTCTTCAACCACAGGTAAAATTGTAAATGAGGAAACTGAAAAGGAAATTAAATGTCCTAATAAGTATACTTCAAATATTAAAAATCAAGAATGGACTTATACAGAAACAGCTAAAAGAGGAGAATGTTCAAATGCAGAAGATTTGATAACTCATTATGGAAATGTTGAAATTACTTACGAGTTTGTGAATAAAAATGATATACTGCTTTCAGTACCCTGTAAAGTTTATGTTAAACAGTATGACCTTAACTCAAATACGGTTAAACTTCTTGATACTCAGTATGCTCAAGAAATAACTATAGATATTCCTGCACAAGGAGTTAAAACTGAAAAAGTTATGATAAGTTTACCTAAGTGTTATGGAGAGTATGGATTAGATTGTAAAGACATAAATGAACTTCCTGAATGTATCTGATACCCTTTATAATTTTTAATGATATTTGGGGTCTAGACCCCAAAATTCCCAAACCCAATACTAATGAACTTTAATACTTGTCTTCTATAAAATCCCTAACTGTTTAAAAAAGCTCAATAGACCCCAACCCCATTTTCATTAGAGTCCTCTAATGCAAATGCTATAAGCCCTTATTTCTTTATTATTAAGGCTTATAAGGCAAGATAAATGCAAATAAAAGTTTAAGAATAATTTTTTCCAGCGGCGTCCTCACACCAATGCATGTGTGGGCAGGTGTATGAAATTAGTTTTATATCACCATTCTTATTGCGATATAATTTTGCTGGGGGAATTTCGGGGGTTTTGGGGACACCCCAACCCCAAACCCCCTGGGCTTCAAACTATAGGGGACTTTTGTTTATCCCCATTAAAAATTGCATTGGCTTCAAAAACTAAATCTGAAGCAGAACAATTAAGTATTCCTGCCCATACTCTGGCAGTGTTTTCTATTTCATTAGGAGCTCTACCTTCAGATAAATGCCTTACTAAAATCTTTATTGCTTCGGGTCTTTTTGCACCCTTAATTTTATTCCAATGATCATACTGTTTTTTACGATTTACTGCTTCCTCTCTCTTTTGAAATAGTTCATTCTTCTCATTCTCTAATTTTAATAAACTAGCATCTATTTTTTGAATTAAATCATCTGGATTAAAGTTTTCAAACCATTGATTAATAATAATACTAATAAATGCACTATAAGAAATATGATTTAAATCAGCTCCATAAATTATTTTTTCAATAGTTTCATAACTAAAATAATAATTCTTTCTAGTACCTCGCAACTTTTCAGAGATTCTTGGCATTTTGAAATCCCCCTTCCTTGAAAACCTTCCAAGAATTATTAGTTATGTATATTAAGTATAAATTATATATAATATAAGTATAATATATTATTCTCTTTCCAACTGAAAAGATTATACACACATTTTTATAATTTATACACAACTTATTATGAATATATTCTTCACTTGTTCTTTTCTCCATGTTTAGCATCTCCGTTTACATTTCCTTTTATTTCCCTAAATGGAATAACATAAGCAATTGAATCTAAAGAAATTAAAATTTCATTTTCAAACTTATCTAAAAAAATAAGACTGTTCTCTTTTAACTCACTTATCTCTCCTCGGTAAAATTGACCACTTTTTAGGTTTATCCTTATTTTAGAGTTTTTATTGTAGTGTTTTTCTAATAGTTCTTTTTCCATATCCTGAACCTCCATTTATTTTTTCCTGTTTTGAATTTTTATTCAAATTATTTTTAAGTCTTTGTGTAACTTTTTCTAATTCTATTATAAGAGCTTGAGTTTCTGGTGAAAGAATATTAATTTGTTCCATTTTTTGCCTCACAATTTAGTTCATATAAACTGATTAAATGGGGTTTAAAAAAAGGTATCGTGAAAATTACGAAGCGTTGATTTTAGCGAAGTGAATAAAAATTCAGAATAATGAATTAAAATTCACTTTTTATTTATTCTCCTTGAACAAAGCTTTTATCCTCATCGTAATTCATATTGACTTGTACTCCTAAAAGTTTCTTTTCAGGAGATTCATCAGTTAATTCTAATCGGATGTTGTCTGTAAAAATCTTTTTAAATTCTTCATCAGAATAATATTGTTTAAGCGGTTCTATTTGGTCTTGATTAACACTAGCAATATATTGGATTCCTGAATTTGATAATTCATTGGCAATTTTAAATATTGTAGACCTTTGTCTTGGTTCAATATCACTAAATAATCTGCTATCATGAAATAAGAAGTTTACATTATGATTATTTTTTGCTTGTAATAATGTTAAATCAAAACAGAATATTTTTACCTCATTTATACCATCTGATGCATCATCCTGTATACTTGCATTAATTATAAACCTATTCTGATTTTCACCTTCATCATTTATAATTTCAATACCTCCTGGTTTATCTTCGTAAAATCTTTTTGAAAACGACCTGAATATTTCCACATCTTTTTCTATTATCGCTTTAACTTCTTTAATATATTCAGTAGTTTCTAGATTTTCTTGTTCAAGTTTTATTTTTATTTCTCTTTCTTTTTTCTTATATTGCTCTATAAACTCTTTATAAGTTGTCAATTTATCTAATGAATTTTTTAATTCATTCAATTTGCTATTAAGCAGATTCAGTTCTTCCAAGGCTCCGTGAGTTTCTAAATAATTTAATAAATTACTAAGTTGTCCCCCAGACCTTTTCCTAGCCTCATCCTTTTGTTTTATATTCTCAATTAATATTTTCTTTTCTCTTAGGAGCCTCATTTTTCTATTAGTTAATAATGATTCGTGAAATTTTTCTATTTCATTTAATTTCCGAAGAGTCTCTTCAGGGAATATTCTCTTAGTTTCATTGTATAAGTTTATTATTTTCTCTTTAGGTATATCTGGATTGATTTTTAGACTCTTGTTGATATTGTCAATAGAATTGTTTAGTACAATAACCTGATTATCCATCACCTTTAATTGAGAAGAAAGTTTATCTGCTTCATTACGAATCTCTTGATAGTTTTCTGCAACTTTAAAATTTTTTAAATCTAGTTCTAGTTTTTTTATTTTATCTTTTAAATCAAAAATACTTAAATCAACATCTTTGTTTTGTGAAAAGAATCCAGCAAAAATATCATCTTTTTTAATATTTCTTTTTAATTGATTTACATGGTCTAATTCTTTTTTTAGACCATATTTTTTCAGAATATAGTTTATATCAAGGCCTAATAAGTAAGCGTTATTTATTAATCGGGTCATAGGATTTTCTTGTTCTTCAAAAATATCAAAAGAATAATAACTTCTTTTTCTTGGTCTAATAAACCTACATATTAATGGTCTAAAGTTTAAAAAGTTTAGATTAGAATGCAAGGAGAAAATTTTCTTTCCTAAAATTTCCCTAAATTTAGTTAGTGATAATTCTTCATCATTCAATAATATACTATCCTGTTTTGAAGTATTTCTCTTTGAAGTATAATTTTCCCCGTTAATCTCAAAATCTAAACAAAATTCCCAATTAGGTATTTTTAATTCAAACTCTTTATTATTAGAACTTCCCAGACAAAAATGTATGAGTGCAACTATCAAAGATTTACCTACACCATTATATGTTTTTTTCTCATTTTTATCCGCTTCATTTTCTTTTCTAGCTAAAATGATGTTCATGCCTGGCTCAAATTTTATCTCTCTAAAAGAGCTTTTATTTGAGTATAATTTTTTTAACTGCATTTGTATAACCTCCCAGACTCATCTATGTCTATAGACTTAAGACAGTATAATAAATTTATACATAAGATAAAATTATCATAACTTTGATAAGATGGATATCTTTTTGAGTTTCTGAGCACTTCAAATTCCGCCCATAATTCATCCACATTTTTTTTATCTTTTAACAGTTCTAGGAGTATGGCTCCAAAACCTATAAAGGATTCTGAAAATTTTATATGTTTTGCAGGAAGAATCATTATATCGGCTCCTCAAAAATGTCGCATGCTTCAAAGTAATAAGCCATAAGAACAAGTACGGCATCTTGAACTAATTTATTTTTTTGAGGGGAAGCATTGTTAAGTATGTGTAAAAATATTAAGTCTGCCTGAGTTTGTAAATTGTATTTTGCTAAACCTTCTTCATATAACTTTTTAAATTTTTTTTGAAGCTCTTGTTTTGTAAAGTCGCTATTTAGCTTAAAATAATCATCAACAACATAACCTTGATAATTCCCTTTTATCAATAAAGAAGCCATTGATTTACTCAAATGATTGAACTCTAATTTTTTTTCAAAATTTATGTCCGGATATTTTTCTTCAAAATTATATGGTTCATTTCTTTCTAGTATAAATTTAATCACTTCATCCAAAACAGAATAACTAATATTTTCTATCTTATTAGGAGAAGGTACTATTCCTACCGCGTCTACTATATCTTCATCATTCAACTTTAAAAAAATATCTTCTATGTGCTTTGATAACAGTAAATCAAAATTTTTTAGATTGTATTTATTTTTTAATTCAGCTAAAGCTTTCTCAGTAGTTGGAAAAGCACCCATATATTTATCATTTATAACATAGTAAAATTCCACTATTTTGCATACGTTTTCCCAAAAGTCACATAACCCTTGAAAATCATTTTTAAGCTTCTCTAAAGATTCCCATTGTTTTATCTTAATGTTTTCTGGAGCATAAATTTGATAATAAACTCCCTTCCTTGAATCAAACCCATCATTTTTCCTATCTCCTAAACTTCCTTGAGGTTTTACAGGACGAAAATCTGGATTTGACAATCCCATTACATGAACAAAAAAGTTTTCAAAGCTTTGACCATTGGATTCGTGAATTTTTAGTTTGAACATACACCTCGCTATATACATTTCTTCAGTATTCATTTTTATACTTAATAATTAAATATTAGATATTTTTAAACTCTTTTAAATCAAAAATTATATAAGTTGTATCTACTTTAATACTGATATGCAAAAATTAATCAATTATGCTGTTGAAATGATGAGTCAGGAAAACATGGATGCAGAATCAAATCCAACGCAAAATCCTGAGCTTAATCCAACTCAGAATCCGGAAATAAACTATACTCAAAACCCAGATATTAATGCAACACAAAATCCCTCTTTAGCTCCTTCTCAAAATCCTAATTGGAAAAGGGCTTGGTGGTTAAAATTCCAAGAATTACCTTTATGGGAATATCTTGATGACAGTCAAAAGAAAAGATGCAGTAATTTTCTAAGACAATTATGATTTTCTTTCATGTAAGGTAGTTTTTATTCTGAAAGTATAAGAGTTATACTAATCTATAGTAAATAAATCAATTTAAACCTATTATTTATTGAGATATAATGGCAAGAAATAAGGAGCTTTCCTTGATAAGTGAGAAAATTGATTTGGGCTCTGTAGATAGCATATATATAACTTTAATTATTTTTATTTTTTCAGTTTTTATTTCTTTACCCGAAACAATAAAAGTATCTATATTTAAAGATAGTTCATTACATCCATTTTTTAATCTTGCATATCTTGCAGTTATGTCTCTTGCATTATCTTTATTCAACGAAATAAGGTCGTTATATTCAAATAATACTCATCATAAGATGGTTGCGATTTTATTATTAATTACTGGATTTTATTTTTTACTATCTTTAATAGGATTTAGTTTGACTTGTAATTATCTTGATTGCAACTCTCAATTTAGTTATTATAATGCTACATTGATGTGGATATTAATAGTTGCTTTAATTAGTTTATCGTATTCTAAAGTAATAAGGGACTGGTGGAAAAACAAATTTAGATTACATTTTGAAACTTACTATAATAATGGGAAATAAATTAGACAAGCGGATCAGAAAAGCTATATAAACTCAATTCACATTAATAAACCAATATTGTCTGCTATGTCAAAACTATATAGTTATCTTAAGAAAAACAAATTATTTGAAAGAGCAATTTCCCCAATTCTAATATTAATTGTTTTAATTATCTGGTATTTTGTGATAAGGATGTCAGAGGAGACGTTTATTATATGGGTAGATACTCTTGGATTGTTTTTAATTACACTTGGAGCTATTTTTGCAATAAGACCCATAATTAGAACCTTATTGAATCCTAGATTAAAAAAAGAAGAAAGTAAACTTAAAAGAGATATAAATGCAGGATTGATGGCATTCCATTATATAATGACTGGATTTACAATGCAATTCATAGCTAAATTTTACTTACTAATTCCTCGTTTAATTCTACCCTCAGGGAGTTGGTCATGGCCAGTTATCTCTTTAGCGTTGATGATTATTACATATGTATTAGTAATAAAGATGTTAAAGAATTTCAAAATCTTCTAACTTAAGACAATTTTATCCAGAATTACGGCAGATAAGTTATTTTCCAATAGTCTTCGGGATAGTAGTTAATCTTTCTTATGTTTGGGAATTTATCACGGAAATCTTGCATAAATTTATCTAATTCAATCCTATCATTAACTTCTATCTCTAATTCAAGTTCAAATTCTCCGATTATTTTTTGAAGCCAGGTGGTATGAGGATTTGTATTTAACCAAGTTTCCATTTCTTTTAAATTATCTATATCTTTTAGAGAAATCTCTACAGCATAATAGATGTAACCTAATTTCTTACTATTGATGTCTGCTCTATAACCTAGGATAACATTCTTTTTTTCAAGTTCTCTTATTCGGTTAATAACTGTGGTCTGAGGTATTTTTGTTTTTGATGAAATTTCAACAGAACTCATTCTTGCATTTTTTGAAAGACACCTCAAAATCTTAATATCGCTTTCATCATGAGAAACTTGTTTTTCTTCAGTTATGTTAATATATTCTCTATGGGATTTTTCTCCAAAAAGCAAACTTCTTGGATATTGCCTTAGTGTGCACATTAAAGCATACCTATATTTAATCATTTTTTCTCCTAAATGAAGTTTTATCTTACTGATTATTTTTCCAACATCATATATTGATTTTGTCCAGAAGAATATTCCGTATTGATAGACATTTTCCATTTTGTATATTAGCCCACAATTTATATCTTCATCTAAAAATTTGACAAACTTCTTTTCTTCTTCTGAGGTTAATTCTTCAACTTCTATGTTTAGTCTATTGCTATAATAACCAAGTTTTGTTAAATTAAGAATTGGATAATAACCTAGAATAATTTTTTCTTTTTCTAAGGTTTTCAATCTATAAGATATGACTTCTCTGCTTGCTCTTACTTTCTTTGCTATTTGATTTATTGGCATCCTTGCTTGCCAGTCCAAAACTTCAATAATTTTCCAATCTAATGAATCAAGTCCCATATTTACATATTAGCAATTAAGTATATAAATATTACTATTTAGTAAAAAATAAGCTAATTAATATTATATAATTCTAATTTTATTAGTTCTTATGGATACGCTTGATAAATATAGACCTAATTATGAAGAAATAGAGAAATATCTATCAACATCAAATGATAGATTTTCCTTAGAAGCAAGAATAGATATTACCTCGGGTGAGATGTTAATCACAGACTTAGGTTATACTAAAGGACTTAAGACTTTTGATGCACAAATGCCCGTTGAATATATCAATAATTATTGTAATAAATTATGCTCTCAGAAATCAGAACTTACATTTACAATTCAAGAGGTAACAAATTTTGGTATAAAGGGGTTAAAAGACTCGTTTCATGAGATTCATGATTTAATGATTCGGACTGACTTAAAAACATTACAAGTAAGTAAATTAATTGGTGAGATTATTAAGAAACATAACCTTCGCAATTATAAAGATATCAGAGGTTATATTGACGAACTTACAAAAGTATCTGATTTGATAGATAGAGTAATAAGGTCGCCACATTTAGACCTACCTTCATTATATCAAGGAAATGAATTTGTATTATTTTGTAATGGGATAGGCGATGGAGATTATCCTATAATTCAGAATAGCGAACAATACCAAATAGTATTTAATTTTCCACTTAAAGAGGGAAGACTGGATACTGCTAGATTAAAAGGGAAATTACTCGGAGAAATAAATGTTGAATGCGGTTCATATATGGTAGTTGGAGATTCTTCAAAAATAGGAATAAAAAAAGATGTTGAACCTTGGAGACCGTTTAGATTGAAAGTTCCAAATGGGACTTATTCAGTTTCTTATATTGAAAATAATCAGGCATTATCAATACATAAGGTAGATTAATTCATAAGAATGAATATTATCACTAAATAGATAAAAATATAAACTCCATTCCCTTTAATATTTCATCATAATCAAAAATTGATTATCTTCTAAATAAGCTATTATCTGCTAAGTGAGACACTTTTATCACCAGCTGGGCAGCGGCGGTTTATATTCTTGGCATCTGGGTCGGCGGCTTTTTTGGTTTTATGCTTGATAAATTGAAATCTCAGATTAAGGAAAATATGGTGAAAAATGGTGTGAAGCCATGCTGCGGTGTGGGACTATTTGAATTTTATTATAATAATGTTTAAATTGTCATTATTCATTACTATTTTATGGCATGTCAAATTTGCGGAGCAAAATCAGGGTTTTTTCCTTTATGCAAGGACTGTAACACAAAAAAGGACCAAGGTAAAGTTACAAAATGTGAAGAGTGTGGAATTTGGAAAGATACCAACAAACCGTTATGTTATGAATGTTGGTTAAAGAAAGACAAAGAAGAAAAAAAAGGTACCAAAGACTATAAGGTAACTGATGTAGAAAAGGAAGATAGTGATTTTAGAACTAAATTTCCAGCTTCATTTATTTCTGAAGATGGACACAGAGTTAGGTCCAAAGCAGAACAAATAATCGATAATTGGCTATACCATAAAGGAATTGTCCATGCTTATGAAAGAAGAGTTCCTATAGAAGAAGAAGTTTACTGTGATTTCTTTATCCCTATAGGTCAAAAAGTTTGGATTGAATTTTGGGGAACAGATGAAGAAAAGTATGAAAAAAGAAAGATATTAAAAAAGCAATTCTATCAGAAAAATAAAAAGAATTTAATTGAACTTAATGATAAAGATATAGAAAGATTAGATGATGTAATGCCAATCAAACTAAGACCTTTTTTACCACCAACTTTTAGTTTTGATTAATTTACTAATTTTTTTAATTCTTTATCCATTTTTTATAATCAAATATTTATCAATAACTTTTTTAGTTCCATGAGTGATATGGATTTTGCTTTTAGGATTCCAAAAATCAATATATTTTATTTCGTGTCTTGGTCTAGATTTTCCTGTGGCATTAATTAAAAATACTTTTGCATGATTTCTTACTGAGTTCCCGGAATGAGTATGCCATTTACCACCAACATAACTAAAAAGATATTTTATCCTTTTTGTCCTTAATCCAGTTTCCTCATGTAGTTCCCTTATTGCAGCCATTTTTCTACTTTCTCCTTTATTCGCGCCACCTCCTGGAAGAATAAATTTCTTACTTCTCCCAGCAACTACTAATATTCCTCTAGAAGTTTCAACAATTGCAGCACCTTTTCTTCTAATTTTGCTCATTTTTTATTTTTATAGTAATACGTTTCGTCTATTGTTCCTTGAACTATTGGAGTAAAAACAATCCTATAAATTCTATGTTTACCTTTGAAAATAAGGTCCCCATTGGGATGTCCTTTTTTCCTTATATAGGATTTTTTTGCCTTATCTGCCCATCTTGGAAGTCTGTTAATTTCTACCCATCCAGTATTTCTTCCTAATTGCTTTAATAATTTTCCCAAAAACAAAGCATACAAGAAAATAAACAAAAAGACTATTCCAAAGGTTAATGAAAATTCATCACCATTTTGATTATATAAATAAAAAAATAAAACCATTATTCCAAAGTAGACAATTAAAAAATAATTTTTGGTTCTCATTTTAAAAAGTTAAGGATTTTTATTTTTAATATATTTTACAAATCCTATGAACAATCCTGCAATAACCGCAACTATTCCATAAGAGTTATTATCAAAAGGAAATGAAGGATAAAGACTTTTTGCTATTGCAAGAGATGCATAAATCAAAACAGCAGATACTACGAATACAAGAAATGCCCCTTTAATATCTTCAACTATTTTTTCTGCCCAATTTGCCATAATTCTACACAGGATTTATGTTTATTAAATTTTCTATCCATCCACTCAATCTCGACAATCCTTATAAATGCCCTGCATCACACACAACACCAACTAAGTAAAATAAACTAATTAAATTTTGAAAAGCGGCCGATGATGATGCCAAAACTGTGCTTGAAAGAGGGACGGCTAATCTTTTTATTATTTTAACAATGGCAACCAAGAAAAATTTGAAACAAAACCTTTACTTTTGGTTAATCTCTTGACTTCAGTTCCATCTGGATTCATAGTGTAGATTTCAACACGATTATCCTCCCTATCTGATACAAATGCTATTTTCTTGCCGTCAGGAGACCAAGAAGGATAACAATCCCATTCATTATTAGTTGTCAGCCTTTTCTGCTCAGTTCCATCTGAATTCATTGACTAAATTTCATTATAAAAAATATAATAATCTTTTTTACGTTCACATATATAAGATACAAAATCTATATTATAGCCAGCAGTTGAACAATAAGGTC
>CABMGE010000023.1 GCA_902385625.1 uncultured archaeon
GAAATTCTTTTATATCTTGCTCTAGAAGCAATAAAAAATAAATACGCTCCATGGATATAATGTAATCATTTCTTAAACGATTTTGTTAAAGCAAAATAAAAAAGTGATAAAATATCAAGACCAATTCCAGTGTGATAATAATTTACCCTTGTAAGACTATATCTAAAAAACGGAATAATTAGTGAACTATCGTGATAAAAAGCCAAAAGTCCTCCGGATAGAGTAATCATAAGTCCAACTACTCCAATTATTCCAAACACTATATCAAACATGCCGAGTTTTTTCTTCCTTTCATAAAGAGACCTAAATGATATTAAAAAGAAAAGCGCGAGTTGAAAAAGAAATCCAAACCAAAATGCAGATGTTGACAAAACTTTATAGGGACCAAATACCGTAACATTTACTTCTTTTCCATAAGCCATGATCATGTTAAGATTAACATCAGCAAGAAAAATAGCAAGTACAAATAATATAAATGCCATGATTTCCATTCTATCAATTAAAAAATCCTTTAATTTATGAAAATCCATTTTACATCTCTTTTAAATTAAAAAGATTAGACAACTTATAAATATTTGTAACAAGGTAATTTTTTACTTTGTAAAAAACGACTTGGTTTTCCTTTCGGAAAGTTAGCAATTTTAATCAAGAGTAAATCTTGCTTAAAATTGTTTTTGACTTAAGTTCACTTAAGGCAAAAACAACTATCTATAATTATTTAATATCAATCTTTTTGAAAAGTATTTCGCCTTTCTTGATATCATGAACTTTAAGAGGACTGTCGATTTCAGAATATTTAAGTTCAAAACCTATTTGCTCTGCAATTTTTTCACTTGTAGCAGGCATAAATGGATAAATTAAAATTGCAACTGCTTTTATTGAATCAAGTAACTCATATAATACTGTCTTGTCTTTTGTCTCCCATGGCTTTTTCTCTTGAACATATTCATTGCAATTATCAATAAAAGTAAAAATCTCACTTAATGCGCGGTCAAGTTCATAGGTTTCCATACGACCTTTAATTTCCTTGAGTTTTAATTTTTTTAGAAGTTTATTTTGACTTTTTTCAATTCCATTTTTTTCAGCAAGAGCAAGAACTCTTGAAACTAAATTTCCAAGTTTATTTGCGAGTTCATTATTATGTCTTTCAACAAGAGTGCTCTCTGAAAAATCTCCATCCTCGCCAAAAGGAATATTTCGAATAATAAAATACCTGAGACTATCTGCCCCATATTTTTCAGCAAGATAAGTTGGAGAGATTGCATTTCCAAGAGACTTTGACATCTTTTGCCCGTTAACAGTAAAATATCCATGAATAAACATAGATTTTGGAAGCTTGTAATCTAAAGCTAAAAGTAGTGCAGGCCAAATTGTTGAATGAACTCTTAGTATATCATTTGCCATCAATTGAACATTTGGAGGCCAAAAATCATCAAATTTATTATTTATTTGTAAACCAGTTAAATAATTCCAAAAGGCATCAACCCAAACATAGCAAGTATGATCAGGATCAAATGGAAGTTCTATTCCCCAATAAACCTTTGATTTTTTTCTTGAAATTGAAACATCTTGTAAACCTCCAGATATAAAAGAAATCATCTCATTCCTCTTTTTAATTGGAAGAATTTCAAATTTCTCCCCTTTAATTAATTTTAATAATTTATCTTGGAATGCAGAAAGTTTAAACATATAGGATTCTTCTTTGATTACCTCAGGTTCTTTTTTATGCAAAGGACATTTACCATCAACTAAATCGCTCTTACTTAGGTACTGTTCACAACCAACACAATAATATGCCTCATAAACTCCTTTGTAAATAAACTTCTTATTATATAGCTCTTGTAAAATTCTTTTAACTTCTTTTTCATGTTCAGGATTTGTTGTTCGAATAAAATAATTATTGGAAATATTAAGTAATTTGAATGCATCTTGAAATTTTTGAGAAACAGAATCAACAAATTCCTTAGGTTTTATCTTTTTTTCTTCTGAAATATCTTGAATCTTCTGACCATGTTCATCAGTTCCAGTCAAAAAGAAAACATCATCTCCAAGAAGCCGATGCCATCTTGCAAGTATATCAGCAGCAATAGTTGTATAAGCAGATCCTACATGAGGATCTGAATTTACATAGTATATCGGAGTTGTAATGTAAAATTTATTTGCGGGTTTTGTCTTCTTAGTTACCATAGAAAACCTAGAAATATATGGTATAAAAAACTTCCTTATCCTAGATAATTAATCAAAAAGAAAAAAAAGAAAAAATTTATTCAGACATATTTTCTATCTCTGCTCTCATGAGGAAATTTATGTATATCAATTTCTATTTCATCCCAATTATCAACTGCAGGAATATCAAAGCTAGTCAATTTTGGATGATAACAGCATCTAAGTCCAATATTGTCATCCATAATATTATCAGGCCTAAATGGAAAATCCCTGTCAGTGACTACTGCATTTGAAAGTCTCTTAAATTGTAGAGGAAATAGAGAAATTACTCTTGCAGAATGATACGCCTGCATTTCTCCAACAGTTTCATATCTAAATCCTTCAGCAGGATTAATTGATTCATCTACGATTTTAAAACTAATTGGAAGTTTTGCAAGAAGCATTTCTAATTGAGACCTGTTTAAAATTCCCTTGCATTCAATTATATTGAATTTATTGGACATTTTATTCCCACTCAATTGTCTCTGCCATATATCTTATTGCCTCTGGAAAAGATTTTTGAAAGTCTCTTGAAGCATATGCACTCTCCATGCCTGAAATAGCAGACCGATAATATCCATGTAATGGGTCACTTCCATCTATTGAAAAGTAAGGTTCCATTATGTTTCTAACATTTTGCATTATTTCATCAGCTTTTACTTCAAGTAATGAAAAATGAGCTTTTTCAAAATTTCTCAAATATTTTTCAAGTTCAAATTTTCCGCAAGGAAAAGTTATTGTTTCAGTTTCCATTTTTATTTTTCAGAATCTTTTAGGACTGACTACCTTTTTGATCCCGCTATAAAATCTGCTAAAAAATCCATCTGAATTATAATTAGGACTAGTTGGGACATTTAGAGAGGCGTAACTTTTTCTAAATGCATCAAGGGCATTTACAGCTTTTGATAAAAGATCTTCTTTGAGGCATAGTTCGTCACAAAGCATCATTTTCTTGTATCCAACATCATAGAGCCATGCAAGATCGACAAAATCTGAACAAGATGGAACTGGTTCATTAACTAAGGATAAAAGTATTCTTGAACCAACAGAAGCTTCTGGATCAGATTTAGCAATTAACTTCAAGGCATCCATTATCTGATGAGGGCGATCAAGTTCAACATATAAATCTCCTCTTGCAGCCATAAGTGAAAGTCCGTCTTTCTTTCTAAATTGTCTTGAGACATATTCAAGACCTTTCTTATTTTCTATTTTTGCAATTATCTCCGAGTCTCCTACATATTCACGAAACTGATCTATATCTTTTTGACTTTCAACATAAGATAAAAAAAATTTATTAAAACCAGCATTTTTGGCTTTTGAAATTTTTTCTATCTCATAAGGAAGAAAAGTAGGACCGTGAACTTCAAGACTTGGATGTCTTATATGAATGGATTCTCCAGGATACACCATATATTCAGGGCCACCATCAAAAATTAAATGCTTTCCATCAACAACTTCTTCAAGTAGTGCATGGTCAGCACCTGCCTTGAATAAAACCATAGTAGGAGTTTCAACTTCTATTGGATGATTCAAAGTAATTTCTAAATGATGGCGATTAGGAGAAACATCAGTTATTCTAAGCTGCCTTCCCTTTATATCAAAATAAAGAGGGATATGGTTAGGGACAGAATTTGCAACTTCAAGTTCATTATTAAGTTGATCAGCTTTTATCATCGCACTGTTTAACCGTATCCCATATAGCCGCGAGTCTCCAGCAAATCTTTTGAAATGCGGAAATGTTGGCCATAAAGTAACTAAAAAATCTAAATTTTTCATTATTTTTTTATAAAAGAGACTTTGCATCCTTACCGCATGATCTTTTTCTGGTAATTGATCTTCCATCAGTTATTTTAGGAAGAGAATCTCCAGAAACTTGATGTATGCTATGTAATGATTTCAAAACTGTTTTTACTTGACCTGGCTTTTGTCTGCCTTTTAACTCATCCTCAAAATATTCTATTCTTCTAGTTTCCTTTGCCATTATTCCAAATATCACATCAACAACTCTTCCTGCTTCAGGAAGTATTGCAATATGATCTGCTCCAAGATATGATTCCCACTGAGAATAAATCTGTTTGTCAATAGAGCTCATTCCATCTCCTGATGAAACTTCATAAGGCTTTCTTACAAGATAAACAGAATATTTTCTCTTAAGTTCATCCATAACTTCCTTTGTATTCATTCTCTGCTTAAGGTCTAATCCAACAACACTTTTTGCCTGCCCCTTATCAATACTTTCGTATAATCCTTCATCACCAATAAAGATAAACAATGGATGTATTGCATTAGGCATTTTTACATTATTGCTGTAATAAAGTGCAGCAAGATCATAACTTTCAGAGCACTGACCTCCACCACCACCTTCAATTACAAGTTCCTTAAGTCTCTTTTCAAGATTTTTTCCGCAGTCAAAAGGACGTACTTGCAAAGGATAAGTATCGCAATAGGCATCACCAACTGCAGCAAAACTAATTTCCATTCCTTTTCCAAGATATTCCTTTCCTTCTAAATCAAGATAAGGAAGTTTTGAAAAAATAACAGCAGGCCATTCTCCCATTGAACCTGTTACATCGCATGCAATAACTACTGGAGACTCGCATTTTGTCTCCAGTGATCTTTCAATTAAATCTTTTTTAGATTTTTTTGCAGATACTGCATCATCATAACTTCTTCCAACATGATCATCATATCTAGCCCTTGCAGAAGAAAAACTATATCCACTCCAAGGTCCGGGATCATAGTCTCCTGATTCTGACATTTTACTTACACCTCCTTTCAATCAATTGGATTATCATGCAAGCCCCCTAATAGCTTTCATATCAGAATGCCTTCTTCCAAATACTTTCATTCGAAGATCCTGCAATTTTGCACACAAATCTTCTTTTTCCCAATTAGGTCGCAAAAGAATATCTCGTGCAATTAATTTTTTAATAAAATGACAAAATTCATCAGGAACATCTCCTGGAACTTTTCTCTGTTGAGCATCTCCACCAAGGGCATAAATCATTGTAAGACCTAAGCTATAAAAATCAGATTCAGGCAAAATAGTCTCTCCATTTTCCTGCTCTGGAGAAGCAAAATAAGGAGTATAGCCCTTACATCCATCAGAGCTTGTTGGCTTTATTGCAGAAAGTCCATAATCAACCAAAACAATATTATGGCTCTCAGGTTGGATAATTATATTTTGAGGTTTAACATCTCCATGGACAACTCCATTGTAATGCAAATATCTAAGAACATTAAGAGAGCGTTCAGTAATCCATGCAACATCTTCAGATTCAAGCCCTCCAACTTTTTTTACAGCTTGTTCAAGAGTAGGTCCTGGAATATAACTCATAACAAGCGCAAGACTTCCATCATCAAGTTTTAAAAGATCACGAATAGCAGGAATTCCATAATGTCTTAAATCCCACATTGCTTTTGCTTCATCGATTAAAATTTCTTCATCCTGGGGCGATATCTGATTTTCATGTTTTATACAAACCATTGAACCAAAATGAATATGTTCTCCAAGATAAGTTTTTCCAAAACCTCCCTCTGCAATCTGTTCAATAATCCTATAATTTCCAACAATTTTTCCTTCAAGATTTTCATTAGATTCATCATATGCTTTTCTTTTTTTGTGATCAAGAAGAATTTCTCTTGCATTGTTGAGTGAAACTGCGATCCTGTTGTCTCCTCCCTTGTCAGGATGATATTGTTTCATAAGAGTAATATAAGCTGCATCAATAACTTCAGGTCTTGCTCTTGGACTAACCTCCAATATATCGTATAAATCATAATTGGGTTTTGATTCAAACTTCTTGTTTTTTCCCATACAATACATATGAGTTGTATTTTTGATATGTATTACTTACAAAAAAGTGTCATACATGTTGTATAATATAGAAATATTAAAAAACCCTGGTTAAGTTGATTATATATGGTTCTTGACCAAAATATAACAAAAAAAATAATAGACCTGGTTAAATTAAAACCAAGAACAGTTCAAGAGATATCTGAACATATTAAAAAAAACTGGAGAACTGCAGAAAGGTATGTTGAAAAAATTGAAGAAGAAACAGGCCAGGTTTCAACAAGAATTTTTAGAAAAGGAACTCGGGGTGCACTAAAAGTAGTCTACTGGAATTCAATTGAAAATATTCACTCAACAAGTTTCCAAGGAGAACTTCTTGAAGATTTGACACATGGAAAAAGAACTGCAGATTTCTCTCCATTTGATATTTATCAATATATTAATGATAAAGAAAAAACTGCATTTGTAGAAGATGTATCAAAAATAGATCCAGAAATTGAAATAAGCGAAGAACAAGATCTTGTAGGACTTCTAAAAAAAGCTTCAAAACAAATTCTAATTTTCTCTGGAAATCTTTCATGGGTAAATGCAAAACAAGGAAAAACAAAAATAACCGATGTAATAAAGGAACTAATTGAAAGAAATGTTTCAATAAAAGTAATAGGAAGAGTATCAATGATTGGAGCAGATAATGCAAAAAAATTGCTTGCATTAAATAAAGTTGCAGGAAAAGATTTAATTGAAATACGTCATAGATATCAGCCATTAAGGGTCATGATAATCGATGATAAAATAGTAAGACTCAGAGACATAAAAGAACCAGAATACTATAAACCAGGGGAACTAAAAAAGAAAATTGCAATTTTCTATGAAATATATGAAAAAGAATGGATAGAGTGGATAGAAAAAGTTTTCTGGAAAATGTTTTCAACAGGAATTCCAGCTGAAAAAAGGCTTAAAGAAATTGAACTTATAAAAACCAAATTAATATAAATATTTAAATAAATAAAAATAATTAATAAATTATGAAAAGGGTGTTAAGAATACTTGGAACAGTTATTATTGCAATAGGATTCTTTTTAATAATAATTCAGCCTTTCTCAAAAGTTACAGGAGCAGTTATTGATATTTCTACAACACTTTCGAGGATAAATCTTATTGTAAGTTTATCCTTAATAGCAATTGGATTTTTAATTTTGAGATTTGCAAGAGAGGGAAATATAGGGCTTGTAATTGAAGAAACTCCTGAGTTTAAAAAACAAACAAAAAAAGTTGATAGAAAATTATTGCAAAATGCAATAGATAAAATAGGGACAGGGCTTGCTCATGAAGAGCATCTAAAATACGCAGGAGATTACACAGTAAGGCTAAACAAAGGTTCAAGAGTTCATTATGAAATAGCTTATGATGGAAGAGTAATTCTTACAAGATATGAACCCTCTTCAAAACACGGATAAAAATATTTTATTCTAATTCTGACATTTATATAAAATTGAATAGTTTTTTTTAAAACAGCATTAATTTATTCTTAAAACAACCAACACAATCTTTAAATATAAGTATATCTTTTAGATATCTAAAGTATATACATAATCTAAAAGAATAAAATCAATAAAATAAGGAACAGCTTTAAAAAGAGTATATCTTTTGTATATACCAGCTAGATTAAAAAATTTAAAGGTATAATCTGAGAGATAACTGCTTTTATATTAAATAAATCAAGCTAAAAATTATTTTTGGCAAGTTCACCTTGACAAAAATAACTAACTTAACTAACCGAGCCACTTTGAGGCGAGGTTAAGATAAAAAAATGGGTAAAAGAAAATTTGATGTAAAACTTAGAAAAGTAGGAAATTCTTATGTTGTAACAATTCCAAAAGATACAGTTGACAGGTTTAATCTAAAAGAAGGAGATTACCTTGCAATCAATTTTGACTCAGATGAAATTAAACCTAGTAAGGAGTTAAAATGAAAAAGATATTTGAAAGCAAACACTATACCTCTGTGATGTACCTCCTAATACTTATGACAATTGTTGGAATAACCTTTAACTTTGCAAATATTACAGAGCATTCAAAAAGCCCAATAATCAAAACAAAACTAACAGGCCAGGTTGTTTTAAATAATGCTCCTGCACCATATTCTGAAAAATCTTATGCAATTTATTACCTAATTTTAACAGGCGTGGGATCGCTTTTTTCACTAGTATTAGTAACATTTATATTGCCAAGAGTTAAACATCTAACTTAATGGAATCAAAAAAAGGGGAATCGGCAAATATAGAGGAATTAAAGGAAAAGTCTAGAAACTACAGTATAAAAGATGGACTTTTCTCTACAATAAAAGATTCTATACTTGGAAACTATATAACTCCTTTTGCAATTGCAATAAATTCTCCAGATTATATGATAGGTCTTCTTTCTTCAATACCAGGTTTACTTGGACCAATAAGCGAATGGAGAAGTTCAAGATTAATCGGAAAGCATACAAGGAAAAAAATAATTTTAAAATCAGTATTTTTTGAGATACTTACATATATACCATTAACCTTAACAGCCCTGCTTTTTTATTATGGAATTATTACTAGTTTCCTGCCAATGATTCTGTTAATTGCTTTTTCATTATATACTATCACTGCTAATGCAGGCTCTCCTGCATGGTTTTCTTTAATAGGAGACTTGGTTGATGAAGACAAAAGGGGAAGATGGTTTGGAAAAAGAACTGCAATATTTAGCGTAATAACAATATTTTCTGCACTAATCGGAGCAGCATTATTGGATTTTTTAAAATCAAAAGATTTAGCAATTTTCGGATTTGCACTATTATTCCTAATTGCAATGATTGCAAGAATATTTTCAAGATATTATCTTTCAAAGCATCACGAACCAGAAATAAAAATAGAAAAAGATCATTATTTCAGCTTTGCAACTTTTATTAAAAAAGCTCCATTTAATAACTTTGGAAGATTTGCAATTTTTAGAGCATTATTAACAGGAGCCCAATATATCGCAGGATCTTTTTTTACAGTTTATATGTTAAAAGACTTGCATTTTAGTTATATAACTCTGATAATTGTCAATATTTCTGCTACTGTCTTTACATTACTGTGTATAAACTGGTGGGGAAAATTCTCAGATAAATATGGAAACTACCAAGTTTTGAAAATAACAGTGATACTAATTGGGCTATGTCCAATAACCTGGCTATTTAACAAAAATCCAATTTATTTAATACTTGTCCCACAATTACTAAGTGGAATTGGTTGGGGAGGATTTAATCTTGCAGCATCAAATTATATTTTTGATTGCGTAACTCCGCAAAAAAGAGGCCTTGCATTATCTTATGCAGACTTGTTAAATGGAATTGGAGTTTTTATCGGAGGATTGATTGGTGCAATTCTTGTTGTAACAATAAAAACAAACCTAATGAATGTATTACTTATAATATTTTTAATATCTGGAATTTGCAGACTAGCTGTAGGTTTTATAATGCTTCCAAGAATAAAAGAAGTAAAACAAAAAGAAAAGTTCCATGGAAGAGAAAAATTAAAAAGCATCTTAAAGGGAAAAATAGACCTATTTGATTTTTAAGTATCTATAGATTATAAAAGTAAAATTACTAAATAAACAAGCCCCAGAAGCTAGATTGATTATTTCTCAGATATTTCCTTCATTACTTCTTTAGAATATTTTGCTGCCAAGTGCAAAGGTTCAGGTCTTTTATGTGGAAGATTTATCATCTTCTTGCATAATTCATAGCTGCTATTTACTGAAATTAAATCTCCAGGACTAATATACATTGGATTGCTTCCTTCTTTACTCACGAGAATTTTTCCAACTTTTTTATTATGTTTTAAAATATCTTCACCCTTAATCTCACATTCCACAATAGAATTAGAAACTCCAATAGTCGGAATTCCAACTGAAAGCCCAAAATGACTTGCAAGCCCGAGTCTTTGATGGCTTATTCCCTGACCTGGAACAAATAAAACATCAGGTTTTTCACTAAGTTTTTCAAAGGCAGAAATCATTGGCAAAAGCTCACGATAATTTCTAAATCCAGGAATATAAGGAAATTTAACTTTCTCAAAAACATAAGCCCGATCAATTATCTCATATTCCTTATTACAAACAATAATACAAGAAAGCATCTTGTTTCCAACAAAGGTATTGTCAATTGCACCAAACCGATCAGCGAGAGAAAAATCTATCTTATCATGAATCTCAAGCTCTTTAGATAATTTGATCTGTTCTTCACGAAGTTTATCAAGATCAATATTATATCTTTTGATAAGTTCATTTATTTTAGACTCTTTTTTCTCTTTTTCTTCTTCCATAAAAAACACCTAGGTATTCTAAACGAACTGGATTTAAAAAACCTTAGGATACTGAAAAAAAATGAAGATTTTTGTTAACACGCAAAAATATTTAAACAGACAAAATCTAAAAAATATACAATGTTCTCAAGGAAATGCTCTAAATGTAAGAATAAAGCAGACAAAAGTTATGATTTTTGTCCCTATTGTGGAAACAATCTTAATTCCAAAACAGATTCAGAAGACTATGGATTCCTAGGAAAAAATGACTTTATAGAAAAAGAAATGTTTCCGGGAATCGAAGATTCATTTATGGATAAAATGCTGAATAATGCATTTAAAATGGCTGAAAAAATACTGGAAAAACAAATGAAAGCACTTTCTGAAGAAATGATGGAAAAAGAGTCAAAACCAAAAATACAAAATAATATTCCAGGAAATGTAGATATTCAATTTTTTGTAAATGGGAAAAAAGTATTTCCCCAAATTCCAAATCAGGGAAACCAGGAAGTACAAGAGATAAAAAAACAAAAAATAAAAACAATTAAAATGAAAAATATTTCTGAAGAAAAAGCAGAAAAATTTTCTAAACTTCCAAAAAAAGAGCCCAGTTCAAAAGTGAGAAGACTTTCTGGAAAAATTATATATGAACTTGAAGTTCCTGGAGTAAAAAATATCGAAGACGTACTTATTAATCAACTGGAAAATTCAATTGAAATAAAAGCACTTGGAAAAGATAAAGTTTATTTAAAAAATCTGAATGTAAATCTTCCGATTTTAAAATATAGTCTTGAAAAAGGAAGCCTGGTTCTAGAGTTACAAGCCTAAATAAATTAAGAGTCTTGTAATTATTTATTTTTCTCTTTAGTTTAATGAATATAAAATAGGATAAATCCAAAATTCAGAATAAAAATGAGGCCGCCAAGTCCAGAGAATTTCAAATTCTCTGGCTCATTCAACTCTCTTAAATCGAGTTGAAGAATTTGAACTTTAATACTTCTTGAAATCCTAGAAGAATCATTTATATCACCTTCGGTGATATAAAAATGAGGCCGCCAAGATTTGAACTTGGGACCTCCGCCTTATCAGAGCGGTGCTATAACCAGGCTAAGCCACGGCCTCATCATATAATTAGTTAAGAAAAAGCTTATTTAAAGGTTTTCTATTTTAAACAATAAACCATTATTTCATCCTAAAATTCATTTAATTTGAATTACCTCAAAAACCATTAGGTTTTTAAATCAACTTTTTCTATAGAATTCATGACAAAAGGAATGTATCATTATTTAAGAGAAGCCTGGAAAAAACCAGACTCAATAAGGCTAAGAGAACTTATGGTCAAATGGAGATCTGAACAATCAGTTACTAAAGTTGATAAACCCACAAGAGTCGACAGAGCAAGAACACTTGGATACAAAGCAAAGAAAGGTTTTGTAATTGCAAGAGTAAAAGTTCCAAGAGGCGGAAGACAAAGACACAGAACAAATAAAGGAAGAAGAACCTCAAAGCACACTATAAGAAAAGTAGTCCATATGAATTACAGATGGGTTGCAGAACAAAGAGCTCAAAAACACTTTCCAAATCTAGAAGTACTTAATTCTTACAATATTGGAGAAGATGGAAAATACTATTTTTTCGAAGTTATTTTAGTTGACTACACAAGGCCTGAAATTAAAAATGATAAAACTATGAACTGGATATGTAATAAAACAAACCAGAATAGAACATACAGAGGACTTACTTCTGCTGGAAAAAAATCAAGAGGACTTAGATCAAAATCACCTACAAATAAAGCAAGACCTTCTGTAAGGAAAATGCATATAAGCAAAAAAAGAGACAGCAGATATCCTAATTAGTTAGTTTTAATTTTAATCTATTTCATACAAATTAATTTTTGCTTCGCAAAAATAGCTTGAAAACCCAACAGAACAGTTAGTAATTCTTGTAAAGGAGTCTCGAAAATAATTATTAGATTTGGATTAATTTAATTAAGACAAAGATAACAAATTTTACTAGTATATATTTTCTATAAAATATATACTATGAGTTAAATATCAAGACTCTTGATTTATAACTTATTTTTATTTAACCCTCCTGATTATTAAGGGCGAAGGGGTAAAATTGTTTTTAGTTATAAAAACCTTAAAGGTTAATTGTATTAAGAGATACTGTTCTTAATAGAAATACTTTTATACCCATTTTTTATGGTTAAATCATGGAGTTATATTTACCTCCGAGAAAAATATCTGAATTTTTATCTTTAAATGGAGATCTTTTAAAAAGACAGTATACATTCGACTCAAGTACTTCTGAAGGAAAAATTATAGAACATGTTGAAAGAGTTTCATATGAAATAATGAACTATTACAACCAAAGACATTTGGATCTAACTGAAAACGGAAAAGTGATAAATAATATAAGAGGGGTTGCATTGGAAGTTTTAATTAATGCAAAAAAACATGGAATTTCTCCGTTTTGTCATGAACTAATTATTAATAAAAAGGGAATATGCCAGGGTTTCCATGACAGTGGAGATTTTTACAAAAGAGAAGATATAAAACAAAAATTAGAAAATAGAATTCCATTAAAAGAAATAAAAGAGGAAGAACTTGAAAAACCAAGTGGAAGAGGAATTCTTTATATTTATTTGATGGCAAATTCAATTGAAGTTGATACAAATCATGGATTTTTATGGACTGCTCATTCGAGATAACAACCTTTAATAAGATCTAAGAGTTTAATTATTCTAAGGGATAAAAAGAGAAAATGTTATATAAAGAACTCTGTGAAATTTATGAAGAACTTGAAAAAAATCCTTCAAGACTTGCAAAAACAACAATTCTTTCAAATTTTTTAAAAAAGTTAAAACACGAAAAAAATAAAGAAATAATTTACTTAATTCAGGGAAAGGCATTTCCAGATTATTCTGAAAAAGAATTTGGAATTTCAGAGCAACTTTGCATTAAGGCATTGTCAAAAGCATCAGGCATATCTTCAAAGGAAATTGTAAATAAATGGAGAAAAATAGGAGATTTAGGAAAAGTAGCAGAAGAAGTAATGACTAAAAAAAAGCAAAATACTCTCTTTTCCCATAAATTAACAACTGAAAAGGTTCTGGATAATTTAAAAAAACTTCCAGAACTTATTGGAAAAGGAACAGTAGATAAAAAAATGTCTCTGATTTCCGAGCTGTTAACTTCTTCTTCAGGAATAGAAGCCAAATATATTATTAGAATTCTTCTAAGTGATTTAAGAATTGGTGTTGCATCAGGAACAATAAGAGATGCTATTGTAGAGTCATGTCTGGAAAAAAATGAGGAAAACACCAAGGCAGTCCAGGAATCTTATGATAAAGCAAATGATCTTGCACTTGTCTTTGAAAAAGCCTGCAAAGGAATAGGATCTCTTAATGAAACTGAACTTATTCCAGGCCACCCGCTAAAAGTAATGCTTGCACTAAAAGCAGAATCAATACAAGATGGTTTTGAAAGAGTAGGAAAACCAGCAGTTTTTGAATATAAATATGATGGATTTAGAATGCTCATTAATAAAGATGAAAAAGGAAAAGTAAAAATATTTACAAGACGACTAGATGAAGTAACAAAGCAGTTTCCAGATGTGGTAAAATACATTGAAGAAAATATTGATGCAAAAACTTTTATTTTAGACTCAGAAGCAGTAGGATATGACCCAAAAACAAAAAGATACAAACCTTTCCAGGATATTTCCCAAAGAATAAGAAGAAAATATGATATTGAAAAACTTGAAAAAGAACTTCCAGTGGAAATAAATGTCTTTGATGTTCTATATTACAATGGAAAATCACTACTAAACGAACCATTTCAAAAAAGAACAGAATTGCTAAGAAAAATAATTAAAAATAAAAAATATCGTATACAATCATCCCATCAGTTGATAACTGATGATGAAAAAAAAGCAGAAGAATTCTATAAACAGGCATTAAAAGACAATCAAGAAGGAGTCATGATAAAAAATCTGACAGCCCCATACAAGCCAGGAGCAAGAGTAGGCTATATGCTAAAATTAAAACCTGCTGAAAATGAGTTTGACCTTGTAATTACAGGAGCAGAATATGGGACTGGAAAAAGAGCAGGTACACTTTCCTCATTTACTCTTTCTTGCTATGACAAAGCAAATGATAAATTCCTTGAAATTGGAAAAGCTTCAACAGGCCTCAAAGAAAAAGAAGAAGAAGGTCTTTCATACACTGAACTTACAAATCTTTTAAAACATTTAATAACCCATGAAACAGGAAGAGAAGTTATTGTAAAACCGAAAATAGTTGTAAGGATTATCTATCAAAACATACAAAGGTCTCCAACTTATGAATCAGGTTTTGCACTTCGTTTTCCAAGAATAACGCATTTAAGGCCAGATAGAACTCCAAAAGATGTTGCAACCTTAAAAGAAGTCATTGAAGAGTATAAAAGAATGGAACTGAAGATTGAGTATTAAGTTTTAGACCCATACGAATTTGAGTTTTATGTATAAACCATTTTATTCGAAATTTACTTTGAAATGGAATTTAGTAAAGTTTAAAACACTAATTTTGATACTGATTCTATGGATTCTCAAGAAAAACAACCACCTAAATCAAAGTATCATCCAGTAATAAACATAATTGTAACTGAGTGGAATTATCTGGGAAAAAGGAAAAAGAGATTTATTTTCTATATCTTCTTATTCACAATTGCAGGACTTGTATCTCTTCTTACCCCTTATGTAATAGGATCAATATTTAATTCAATACAAAAGACAATAAGTTCAAAAGAAGAATTATATTCCTTATGCTTTAAAATTTCTTTACTTTTGATTATCACTATTTGTTTTTGGATGCTTCATGGAGTAGGTAGAGTTCTTGAACAAGACACAGGATTTTTTGTGAAAAAAAATTATATTAATGACAAAATAAGAATAGTCTTGAAATTGCCCGTAAAATGGCATAAAGACACACACTCAGGAGACACCATTGATAAGATTAACAGGGCATCAGGTTCGCTTGAAGATTTCTCAAGTAACTTTACATTTCAAATAGTATATGGTCTTGTAAACCTCTTTGGTTCAATAATAGTTTTATTTTTTATTGACTTGAAAATAGGATTATTTGCTCTTCTATTTTCCCTAGTAACTATCTTTATTATTTCAAGGGTTGACAAAAGATTAAATGTAAAATATCAAGAACTAAATAAATATAATAATAAAATATCAGCAGTAATTTTTGATTATATAAGTAATATAATAACTGTAGTTACATTAAGGCTTAAAAAAACAGTTTCTGAAGAAATAGATGAAAAACTTTCTGCAGGATACAATACTTACAAGGCAACAGTTTGGATAAACGAACTTAAATGGGCATTTGCAAGTGTTGCAATACAAGTCATGATTGTCTCAGTATTAATCTATAGATCTTATACTGAATTTACCTTAACAGGAGCGATACTAATAGGAACTCTTTATATGTTATATGGATATTTAGATAATGTTGGAAACACATTTTTCAGGTTTGCTTCTCTTTATGGAGATATAATAAGATCTAATGCAAGAATTGTTGGAGCATATCCTCTTGATGAAGAATATGAAAAGCTAGGAGAAACAAGAACAAGTAATCTTCCAAAAAACTGGAAAGAAGTTAACTTCAAAAATATCTCATTTACCTATGATTCAAAAGGAAAAACCAATCATTTGGAAAACATAAATTTTAAATTTGAAAGAAAACAAAAAATAGCCCTGGTTGGAGAAAGCGGATCTGGAAAAAGCACTATTCTTTCGCTTATAAGAGGACTATATGATATTGAAAATGGAAGTATTTATTGCGATGGAGAGCCTCTGAGCGGAGGAGTAAGCAGCATAAAAGATAGTGTTACACTAATTCCCCAAGAACCTGAAATTTTTAACAATACATTTAGGTATAATATAACTATGAATCTTCCAGCAGCAAAAGAAGAAGTGGACAAAGTAGTTTCAATGTCACAGCTTGCCCCCGTTTTAGAAAAATTACCTACTGGACTTGACACCAGTGTTATGGAAAAGGGAGTTTCCTTAAGCGGAGGAGAAAAACAAAGACTCGCACTTGCAAGAGGCCTTCTTGCTGCAAGAAATAGTGATATAGTGCTTCTTGATGAACCAACAAGCAGTGTAGATAGTTTAAACGAGATAAAAATACATGAACAACTATTTACTGAATTTAAGAATAAAACAATTATTAGTTCAATTCACAGGCTTCATCTCCTGGATAAATTTGATTATATCTATCTTTTTTCAAGAGGGAAAATAGTTGGATATGGAACTTTTGAAGAAATAAAGAAAAATCCTTTGTTTGACAAGATGTGGAGAAGATACAACCAGGAAAAATTAATTGATAAAGAACTTGGAAAAAAAGATAAAAAGTAAATCTCTCCGCAAGTCCGTAGAAACTTTCAAAAAAAATAGCAATTTTTATATTGGGTAAATCAATCTAAAAATTGTTTTTAGCTTAATTCACTTAAGATAAAAACAACTATCTAGAACTAATTTATACCATTGGTATAAATTATTATTAAAAGTTCTTCTTGCTAGTCATATAAGCAGAATATATTACAAGGCATATAATTACCATTAAGTCGATTATATTTTTATGACTCGAAATTATATTTGGATAAATAATTCCAATTAACAAAAAAACAAAAATTCCAAGCGCAATAAACCATAATATTTTTTTATCCATACCTGATAGTTTCAAATTTACTTTATAAGATTTACGAATCTATTATTCTGTTAAAAGTTCGTTTTTGATAAATTTCATTTTTTTATTAATCCTATTATTCTTTTTAAGACAACTAGAGTATATAAATAAAAATTACTTGATAGTAAAATGGAAAAAGTAAAATATTCTGTAGAAGGAGATAAAATCAAGATAAAAAAGTGCCCTTACTGCAAAGAAGATCTTATTGTAAAAATGGAAGACGGTTCTACAAAAGTTTTTACCTGCAACAAATGCAAGTTTGAAGTTAAAAGTAAATAATAGGGAGAATTATAATTGATGTCTAGCATGAACTGATTTTTTATGGGATTAAAAATATGAAGTAAGAACCTTGATTGTTTTTAGCTTAATTCATTTAAGATAAAAACAACTAACTATAACTAATTTATACTTAGAAAGTATAAATTAACTTTTATTCTTTAATTGTTCTGTGAGTTTAAAACAAATCTTAGGATCATTTTCACATTTTCTAGCAAAAAGTTCATGCCCGCATTCATGTGAGGCAGTAGAGATACAATCATTATAGTCCATATTCTTATCTACATTTATACAAACCCACTCTCCTGAACTGTCAATATTTTCTGCATAATTTATTGCATTGGAATAGTTATAATTACTAAACCATAAACCTTCAATTTGCTTTTGATTAATTTGCACGCGATAAAGGTTATTACTTATCCACCCTAGGATAAATATCCCAATTATAGATATAATTAAAATAAAAATGATTTGTCGATCCATGGATTTAATTTATTAAACAAAGAATATTAATTGAGGTTGTAAAAATAATACAACATAATATATTAAATTTCAGAAGAGTTTATTTTTAATGGAAAGAACTGTTTCTAGAAGAATATCTCTCACATTAACAATTGTAATAGTTATCTTAGTTTTGCAATTAGTGTTAGTGGTTTTAATTATAAATAAATTAATTGAACCATCTCTTAGAGGAATATCCAAGACAGAATTAGAAGAAAAGATTTCTTCAAATAACGAATATATTACAAGTCTTGTAAATCAGATTAATAAAAATTTAAGTACAGTTAGTAAACACTTGCAAAAAGAGATAAACACAATCAAGGCAAATACAAGTTCAGACTTTACAGGAATAATCGAGCATTCACTAAAAGGAATAGTGAGTATAAAAACAGACTCAGGTCAGGGAACAGGATTTGTAATAAGCCCTGATGGATATATTGTAACAAATGCTCATGTACTTAGCGATACAACCTATGCAAATGCAATTACACCACAAAAACAAATTTTCCAAATGGAATTAATCGGCTATAATAATACTCTTGATATTGCACTTTTAAAAATTAATCAAAGTTATGAAAATTATTTTAACTTTACATATACAAATAATGTAAAAGTTGGAGAGAAGGTAATTGCAATAGGAAATCCACTTGGACTAGGTTTCTCAGTCTCAGAAGGAATAGTTTCGGCAATTAATAGAAGAGGAGGAGAAAATTACCTTCCAGCTTATATTCAAACAGATGTCTCACTTAATCCAGGTAATTCAGGCGGACCATTAATTGGTTCAGATGGCAATGTAATTGGAATAAATAATTACAAGTTAAATGCAGAAAACATAGGCTTTGCGCTTGAAAGTGATTATATAAAAAATGAAATTAACAAAATTTCATTAGAAAAGTTAAACAAGACATTAATTAGTTAAAGAATACAAGATAATTTTTTACTTTGTAAAAAATGACTTAGTCCTTTTGAGGAGTTAGCAATTTAATCCTGGAGTAAATCTAGTATTAAATTGTTTTTAGATTAATTTCTTTAAAATGTCTCCTATAATTCCAAAATTATTGATAATGATATATTACAGATCTTTTTTCGAGTTGTTTTCTTTGAACCTTGGGATCTTCACAAACAGCTATATCAGTTTTAAGTCCAGGATAATGAGATTTTCTATATTGCTCTGCTTCAATTAATTGTTTAGAAGACCATACAAGAATAACATTATCTGCATTGCCTTTGTATGCTTCATCTTTCTTTAATTTGTAAACATTTTCAAATCCATATTTCTTAACAGAATTTAAATCAAAATCAAGTCTATCTCTAATTGGAATTCCTTGTCCTGAAGAAAAAATTATTGAATTATTAATAATTGGAGCATCTCCAGCCCTTGCTTCAAGACTGCTTTTTTCAGAAGCAAAAATTGCAGTAGCAAGTCCAAGTGTTGCAATTGCTTTTTTAAATTCCATAATTTTAAGAATCATAATGCATTTTTAAATCTTACTTTTAAGTATTTTTCAATTAAATTTATAAGGTTTAAATTAATTATATTCAGGTAGGGAAAAATAAAAGGAGGTAAAAATGGATAAAAAAATTAGTAAAAAATATTTATTTAAGCGTGGTCGTGAAAAAGCTGATTGCAATTGCCACCATCATGGAGCATGTGGGGGTGCTGTTTACGGCCTTGGTTTTATTGGTGCAGCAATTTATTACATATCAACTGCAGCAGGTTTCTGGATGGGAGTTTTAGGCGTATTAAAAGCATTAGTTTGGCCTGCATTTTTAGTGTATGCATTGTTAAAATCTTTAGGAATGTAAAACCCGAGTTCAAAATAAAAAAATGAATACAAAAAATCAGATTTTATTTTCAAAGGTATTTACATATACCCTGTTAGAAGTAGGAATTGTTTTTTGTTCAGTAGTACTCGCATTAAAAGCAGTTAGTTCAAATAGCCTATTTCAAAATCCTCTTGTAGTAATTATCCTCCTAATCATATTTATTGCCTTCAAAATATTTATCAGTGAAGGAAAAGTATTTGAAAATATTGCTAAATAATAAACGCCAGACGGATTTAACAAAGTCTCAAAAGTGCCTTTTTGTCCCAAAAGTAAAATTATTGTCCCGAAAATACGCAGGTAAGATTTAAATCCTCTAAGTAACTAGTTATTTTATAAAAAGAGGGTATAGAATGAAAAGAAATAATAAAAGAATTTTATTTTGGGCAATAATCATTATTATTTTATTATTGGGACTAGCTTACGCAGTTAATACTGGATATATAAAATTCTCAATTCCACAAAAAAATAATGGAATACCTCCTTTAAATTCTATTACAATACAAAACCCATTGGCGGTTACATGTTCAGAGTATAACAATATGGATAGACAAATTGGCGGAGAACAAGATACTAAAAAACAAACATGTTTGGCTTTATGTCAAAACTCTAATAAGAATTATTATTCTTATAGTTGTGATAACAACGATCATTTAAATTGTATTTGTGTTTAAGATAAAATCAATTTATGTGCAAAGCTTAGCAAATTTAACACAGTCCCAAAAGAAATGTCTTTAAATCCTACTATATTATTAAAATTATGTTAAAGACAATTTATGAAAGTTTTATAATAGTCATCTTTATTATTTTTATATTAATTTCTTTTAACTGGATTAAGACAAATGGATTTAATGATCCAATTAGTATAACTGCTCTGGCAACTGTGATCTATGCCATTTTCACATTTTTTATGTTTTGGAATATGAAAACTAATGCTGAAAATCAGTTTAAGCCAATATTAAAAGTAAGTTTTAATGATAATTTACACTTAAATCTCACCAATTTAACAAAAAATAATCCTGTAGCTAATTTAAAGATTAGAGCTAGAGGAATATACCCCGTTAGAATTGAGGGTAATAATAAGTTTTCTGTTTTAATGAGTAAAATTTTTACAAGAGCTTGGAATGTTATACCTGATTATCCATTCAGTTTAAAAAAAGATATTGAATTTATGGAACATGGATATTCATTTGATTTATCTGAAATTAGAAATGAGAATATAGAAAAAAAAGTCAAAAAACTTTATTATAGTAAAAAAATTAAAGATATGAATTATGTTTTCAAAATATTGTTGTTTTTATCTTATGAATCTATTTCTGAAATAAAATATGAATTAAGAAAGAATTATATTGTAAGAGTAGAAAATAATAAAATAAACATAGCAGAGATCTAAAAACACCTTCCAATAACCGTCATTATAAACAAAAGTTTTAAGCAATAACTCATTCTCCCTTGATTCAGGTTTCCTTAATCTCAGATAATTATTTGCAAAAACATATATAGCAATTGCGCCTAAATAAATTATGGTAAATAAAGAGGAATTGGAAAGATGGAAAAAACTAATTGAAGAAGATAAAGAAGCCCTGGATCAGATAAATTCTGAAACTACTTTTTTCAAAGGAATAATCCTAGGAATAGTAATAGGACTCTGTGGAAACTTGATAATAGCGATATTGTACCAAGAATTAATTATTAAATTATCTTTCGGATGGAAAATTCTTATTCTTCTGGCACTTATATTTATTTTAGGAGTAATATTTTATTTTTCAGGATATACAATTTTAATCAATAAAAAATCAAAAGATATTTTTAGAAAACAAAAAGAAACAAAGGAAAAATGGTTAGAAGAAGATAAAAAACTAATAGGAATAGCATAACAAATGGTTTTATGTACACGCAAAAGTTTTGCTTTTTTTAAATAATTCAAAAGGATTATATATTACCAACCTGCTCAATTACTTAGATTCAATTAAACATGAACAAAATAGACCTCTATCAAACAATTCTTATCTCTTTTATAGTGGCTTTTGTAGTTGAAGTAATCTCTTGGATTAGGTCTAGTTATATAGCATACATAAATTTTGTTTACAAAGATGAATTACTAGCAATAGGTTCATGGTTTCCATTTTTATTTCTATTTGGAAGTATTCTTATATTAATAATAACTTATTTCCCACAGTTACTTGGAATAGAAAACTTTGATCAGAAATTTATTAAAGATCTAAGGAAATTAGGATTTTGGATTGGCATTGGAAGTATTATCATTATAATTGTAGATCATATTCTAATTACTTATCACATTTCGCACCTAATCAAATAATATTGGCCTATTTTTTATTTATATACAAACCAAGCCAGATTGGCCAAATTAACACAGTCCATAAAGGAGGTTTTTGTCCATAAATGATTAAAAATGTCTATAAAAGAATCATTCTGATTTTTGTTCTTCTTCATTCCAATCAAATGATTCTTCACTAAACTTTCTATAAAATAAAAATTCTCTATCAGTTAAAGATAAAGACTTTAAACTTCTATTATAAGATACTAATAAAGGAGTTATATCTCTACTTGCTTGTAATCTTTCAATTCTATCTAATGCTTGAGTTAAATCAGTTTGTCTTATAGTATTTGGAGATAATTCTTGTATCTCTGTAAGTAATTCCGAAGTAGGCATACCAAAAATAAGTTTTTCATCAGATAACTTTGTGGCTAATGCTTTGAAGATATAATAATAGATTTTTAATTGAGTTTCAGATTTAAAACCTCTACTGAATACTTCAAATATTTTTAGGTATCTTTGACCAACATCTTTTATTATTTTTGCTCTTGCTTTTTCTAAAATATTTAAATCACATATACTAAAAATTTTATCTTGACATTCATAAATTCCATTCTCTTGACAAATTTGTTCAGACAAACGTTGAAATATTCCAACATTTTCAAAAGAAGAATCAAGCATATCTTTTTTAATATTTTCAGAAAACTTTATATTTAGAATATTTTCTCCTCTTTGTAGTAGCTCTTCCAATTCTGGATTAAACCATACTAAATTTATTTCTTCTATTCTACCAGTTAAATCTCCATTATAATAAGTTAAGAGATTTTGTTCTGACCATATACCAATTATTATAACATAAACTCCTAATTCATATAATGCCTTTAAACTAAATGCAACCTGTCTTCGTATATCTTCATTTAAATAGTGAAAATCTTCTATAACTAATCTTTTATTTTTTTCAATAAGATTTTTAGCTAAAAACCTTAAATCTTCATCATATCCGCTAGGAGATATATAATTATCTGTTGAATTGTTTTCATTTGAATTAAAACCTTCTTCTTTGTAATCTCCTTTTAATATAACAAAATTACTACCTAAGTTTCCAGACTTATTTTCTCCAGACAAAGTTTTATTTGATATTTCATGTGAACTTGGCATTTTTACATTTAAATTTCTAAATGCTGTTGCCCAAATATCTTTAGTAGAGGTCATTAATGGCTGACATTGAACTATTATAGAATTATCTTCTGTTAAAATCTTTTTTCTTAGGCATGATTTTCCTTGTTTTGATGCACCATGAATTACAATATGTCTTTGAGTTTTTAATAAATAACCTAGTTTCTTATCTAATCCAGACCTATCCACATAAGTATATTTAGGAATCTCCCTACTTATTCCAAAAACATCTTGTAGTTGTATTTTTTCCATAGAATTTAGAAACATTAAAGGTTTAAAATAATTGTGGCACTTTCTGGCACTTGAGTGTCTGACACTGCCAAGCAATTAAAACAATCACCGTAAGATTATAAACCAAAGCCTTAAGCAGTAACTCATTCTCCCTAGATTCAGGTTTTCTTGATCTAAGATAATTAATATACTTTTTCTTAATGCAGCTAAAAATTCCCTCCACTACAACTCTGAATCTGTATTTCTCATGCCAAAGTTCAGGATCTTCCTTGAATACTTTTAATTGACTAGCCCAGGCAGACCTGAAATATTTAAAGCTATCGGTACTTGAAAAGAATTATTTTACGTCTTTTTCGTCAGGAAATAGATAATTAACTCCTTTTAAAAAAATAACTAATATTAAAGAAAAAATCATCGCAAAAACAAATAATGCTATAAGAAAATCTAATAATTCTATACCAGTTAATTTAGGATTATCGGGCATTCCCTTTGATAACATAACTCCCATCATAGAACTTATGATAATCAAAGACCATTCCTTACTATTAGGCTCATCCATAGAATAAAAAATGTTAACGGATATATAAAGTTCTGCCACCTATTTATGGACAGTTTATAAATATTTTATAGACACTTTATGGACAAATCATAGTTTATGGACTGTGTTAGCAGATTTTTCACTTTAAAAACAGCTGTTAACTTCCTCGATAAAAATAGAAAGCTTTATATACTAATTTTGTTTATAAATACTAATATGGCAGCAAAAGGTTCTCTTAAAATACAAAATATTGTAGCAACAACTTCTCTTGGAAAAGATGTTCCATTAACAAAACTTGCAAAAACAATTCCAAATACCGAATATAATCCAGAGCAATTCCCAGGATTAGTTCTTAGAATAAAACAGCCAAAATCAGCAGTACTTGTTTTCTCATCAGGAAACCTTGTTTGTACAGGAACAAAATCTATTGCACAGGTAAAACTTGTAATTGAGCAGGTAATAAAAACACTTAAAAAAATCAATGTAAAAATAACAGACAAGCCAAAAATAACAGTCCAAAATATAGTTGCATCAGGAAATATTGACATGATGCTAAATCTTAATTACTTGGCACTTGAACTTGAAAACACAGAATACGAACCAGAACAGTTTCCAGGTTTAGTATACAAATTAGTTGAACCAAATGCAACATTCTTACTATTCTCAAATGGAAAACTTGTTTGTACAGGAACAAAAAATAATCAGCAACTAGAAGATTCTATGGATCAGTTGATTAAAAGAATCAAAGAAGCTAATGCAAATAAGAAATAATTTTTAAATAATTCTAGTTTAAATAACAGTTTATAACTCTAGTAAATTAAAAATTGTCTTTGATCAAGTTTATTTTGGAGAAAACAACTATATTTACTAATTTATACCTGATGTATAAATTAACCCATTTACAATATCCATAAGTTCGCTAACTTTTGTCTCATCAATCAAATTCCAAGTATCATTATTCTTAAAAAAACTTCCAACAATAGCACCATCAGCGATTTTAAGCTGCTCTTTTGCATTCTCAAGGTTAATTCCAGCACCAATAACAAGAGGATAATCATTTCCAAGTGTTTCACGAAATTCAATAATCTTTTCAATAGGAGTCTCTTTACCAGTTCCATTTCCAGTAACAACAACTGCTTCAGCTCTTTGTTTTGCAAGATTCAGGTAATAACTTAGTTTAGATGGATTTCTTGGATGATAGTATTTTGGAAAAACACCTCCTAAAACCGAGATATTTAAACCTGCCCTTGTTTCTAGATATCTTGGATAATCAAGTTCTCCTTCAAGATAGTCTCCAGAAACATAATCAAGCTGAACAAACCCTGCACCATATCTTTTAGCCCAACCAATTGATTCAGAAAATTCATTAGGAAGTATGTTAATTCCAATTACAAGTTTTTCAGATCTTCTTTTCTTTAAAGATTCGAGAACATTCAAAACATCTCTTTTTGTTCCATGATAATTTTCAATAATTACCCCTGAAACACCATATTCTTCATAAATTCTCATCTCCTTATGTGCTTGTTCAACTACTCCAGAGTCTCCAGGAGCCAGATGAATCATTCCAATAATTGGTTTTTTAGAGTTGAATAATCTAAAAAATTCTTCCTTAATCATAAATTCTAAAAATAAAGGAGCTTAAAAAATATTATGATAAAAGAAAATAAGTATTAGATAGACAAAAGTTAGAGTTAATCTAAACTCCAAAGTAACAATTACCATTTAAAAGATATTAAGAATCTAAATAAATCCTTATAAATAGAAACCCATTAGAATTTTTATAAAAAGGGTAGAATAAAATGACAATTGATAAAAAAAAGAGTAATGAAGAGTTAGTAATTGAAGCAAAATCCTTTTTTGAAACTTATAAAAAAGAAGTAGGGGAAAGTATAAGAAAAGGCCAAAAAGTAGTTTTTGTAAATTTCTCAGATCTTGCATCAAATTCACCTATGCTTGCAGAGGCATTAATTGGAAACCCTGAAGAAATGATACAAATTCTAGAAGTTGCATTGGAAGAAACAGGATTAATAAAAGGCCCAAGAATAAGATTTAACGATCTTCCAGAAACTCAAAAAGTAAAAATAAGAACAATAAGAGCAACTCACCTTAATCAATTAATATTTTTTGAAGGACTTGTAAGACAGGCATCTGATGTAAGGCCCCAGGTTGTTAATGCAAAATTTGAATGCCCTGCATGTGGAACAGTTATTTCTGTACTTCAAATTGAAAAAAAATTCAGAGAACCCACAAGATGTTCTTGTGGAAGAAAAGGACAGTTTACAATTTTAAGTAAAACAATGGTAGATGCTCAAAGACTTGTAATAGAAGAAGCCCCTGATTCTTTAACAGGAGGAGAACAACCAAGAAGAATGAGTGTTTTTCTAAAAGAAGATCTTGTTGAACCAAGAATGGAAGAAAAAACAACTCCTGGAAGTAAAGTAAGAGTTCTTGGAGTTTTAAAAGAAGTTCCTATTCCCCTTCCAACAGGTTCAATATCAACAAGATTTGATCTTGCACTTGAAGCAAATAATCTCGTGCCAATGGAATCAAGTTATGAAGACTTGGATATTAGTGATGAAGATGAACGCCAGATAATTGAAATTTCAACAGATCCTGAATTATTTAAAAAACTCAGAGAAAGTGTTGCTCCAAGTATCTGGGGTTATGATGAAATAAAAGAAGCCCTTGTACTGCAAATGTTTGGAGGAGTAAGAAAAGTATCAGGAGATGGAACAACTTCAAGAGGAGATATACACTTATTTTTAATAGGAGATCCAGGAGTTGCAAAATCAGTAACACTAAAATTTATTTCAAACATCGCGCCAAGAGGAAGATATATTGTTGGAAAAGCAGCAACAGGTGCGGGTATAACTGCAACAGTTGTCAAAGATGAATTCCTAAAAGGCTGGGCACTTGAAGCAGGAGCAATGGTTCTTGCAAATAAAGGAATTGTCTGTATTGATGAGATAGAAAAAATGGATGCAACAGACAGGTCTGCAATGCATGAGGCATTAGAGCAGCAGACAGTAACAATTTCAAAAGCCAATGTCCAGGCAACACTTACAGCACAAACTTCAGTTCTCGCAGCAGGAAACCCAAAGTACGGAAGATTTGAACCAACTCAACCAATAACTCAACAAATAGATCTTCCACCTGCACTGATAAACAGGTTTGATTTAATTTTTGTATTAAGAGACTTGCCGAACAAATTTCAAGATGAGTCTATTGCAACACATGTTCTAAATATGCATCAAAGAAAAGATACAAAATCTTCAATTGATAGGGAGCTTTTCAGAAAATATGTTGCTTATGCAAAACAAAGAGTAGAACCAAAATTGACAGATGAAGCAGTAAATGAAATAAAAGATTTCTATATAAAAATGAGAAATATGAGTACAGCAGGAGAATCAGGTTCAATATCAATATCTGCAAGACAGTTACAAGGACTAGTAAGACTTGCAGAAGCTCATGCAAAATCTCGTCTTTCACCAACAGTAGAAAGAGAAGACTCACAAGTTGCAATAAGACTTACAAATTACTATCTAATGCAAGTAGGATATGATCCAGACACAAAAACATTTGATATTGACAGATTTAGCTCAAGAGTTTCATCAAGCCAAAGAAGCAAAATAGTTCTTTTAAGAGAAACAATTAAAAAATTAGAAGAGGCCTATGGCAAGCAAGTTCCAATGGAAGAATTAAAAAAAGCAATTGGAACAAACATGACCGACTTAGAACTTGAAGAAGCTCTTGGAAAATTAAAAGAAAAAGGAGATATTTATGAACCGAGACAAGGATTTATCCAAGATGTTGGTTCAAAATAATCCAAGATTTAATTTAGATAAAATTTTAGTCCTATCAAAAGAAAATTATTTTTAGATTAATTCATTTAAGATAAAAACAACAAATTCAGACTATTTCATACAAAAGTATGAAATATATTTACTATTCAACCCTATCCTAAAATACCTAAATCTTTTTAAATAAATATTGAATTCTATTAAAATGCCAGAAGTAAAAAAAAGAGAGACAGCACATAAGTTAAGGATTTCAGACCTCCTCAGAGGAAACCAAATTTTTGAAGAGACTGAAGGACCTAACAAAAAACTGAAATTTGTAGAACTGGGAGACAAACGAATTGTGAGAATAAATATTATTGCAAATGTTATTGATAAATATGAAAGCGATGGTGAAAGAAGATTTGCTTCAATTACTCTTGATGATGGAAGCGGCCAAATAAGAGCAAGAGTTTTTGGAGATGATCTAAATAAATTCACAGAGTTATCACATGGAGACACGCTTATGATGATTGGAGTCTTAAGATTCTTTAATAATGAATTATATGTTCTTCCAGAACTAATAAAAAAACAAGATCCTCGATACCTCCTTGTAAGAAAACTTGAAATTGAAAAATCCTATCCATCAAATAATCCTCAGATGAAAAAGCAAGAGATAAAAGTTCTAAGAGATGAAGTTATAACTATGATAAGAGAAGCAGAGACAAGAGAAGGAATCGATAAAGAAGAAATGATTATGAAAATAAAAGCTCAACCAGAACTTATTAGTCAGGAAATACAAAAACTATTGGAAGAAGGAATAGTTTACGAGCCAAGACCTGGAAGAGTAAGATATCTTGGATAAATAGATATATTTTTAAAGATTTGATTAATTATTACATCATGAAAAAGTGGGCCAAAGTTCTTGTTTATATTGGAATAATTTGGGTTATTTTAATTCTAATTGGCTTAACAGTTCTTTATTTTAATTTAAATCATCTTGGTAAAAAAGCCTTAATTTCTGGAGATGAAGTTAATCCTAATGTTAGGTGGTTTCTTGAAACAATTAATCTCAATTCTGTAATTGATTCACTTTTTAGATGGTTTATAGTATTAGCAATTCCAAGTATAATTTTGTTTATTATAGCAAGTATTTTTGGAAGAAAAAAGAATCCAAACTAAACCCTTAAAAACCCTTATCTTCTCTAATCTTTATGGAAACTTATGACCAATTGCTAAGTGACGCATATTCAAAAATCAAACCAATTGATCATAATGGAGAAAGATTTGAAATACCAAAAATAGAAGGACATCTAGAAGGAACAAAAACTGTTCTAATAAATATTCCCCAAATTGCATCTTATCTTAGAAGAGATCAAGATCATATTGTAAAATACCTCTTAAAAGAACTTGCAACATCAGGAACAATGAAAAATAACTTACTCGTCTTGCAAAGAAAGATAAACTCTTTAAAAATAAACGAAAAAATTAAAGATTATGTAGAAGAGTTTGTTTTGTGCAAAGAATGTAAAAAACCAGATACAGAACTAACTAAGGACAAAGGATTTGCATTTATTCACTGTCTTGCATGTGGTGCAAAGCATCCAGTAAGAAGTAAATTCTAAAATAAGGCCAAAACTTATTCTATTTAACAAAATATTTCTAAACTGTAACACTTAATGGAAATACTCCATAATAAGCAAGAATTTCAGCAATACCCCAAACTAAAAGCCAAATAGCAATAACAAGATTTAGTATTTTTGGCCATATCAAAATCAAAATTCCTGCGATAATTGCTATAATTCCTAAAATTAACATAGCTGCCATTTTTATTAGAAGTAATTAAATTTTATAAAACTAAGAAGTACTAAAAATACAAATAAAGTCTTTCTAAAAAACCCAGTTGGGTTCTGATACTTATTAAAAATTTATAATTATTTTTTCATAATTCACTTCTGAAAAAATAACATTCTAAACACCAGATGTGCTTGATTTGTTCGAAATCTGATGATTCCGGACAAAATTCAATAATACAAATCTTTAAAACTTCAAAATGACTTAGGGAATTTTGAATGGGTTAAAGATTTGAAGAATACAAATCTTTAAAAACAAAATTTCCATATACAAAACATTAAAAGGAGTTAAAACATTAAAAGGAGGTAAAAAAAATGGTAGAAGCAAGATGCATGAAGTGTAAATCACCAAAGGAAATGAAAAATCCTGAGATTGTACAAACTGCAAGAGGCGGGTACATGGCAAAGGGTAAATGCCCTGACTGTGGAACAACAATGTGCGCTATGATGTCAAAGGACAATGCAGAAAAAGCAATCAAAGCTGGTGCAAAGAAATCATACTAAATATTTTTTTTATTTTCAAATTTAATTTAAATTAATTTAGTTTAACAAAATGCAAATAAAAATTCATGAAGCATATAGAAAAGTAGTTGCATTATGTGACACAGACTTAATTGGTAAAACATTTTCAGAGGGAAATAGGCAAATACAGATAAACGAAAATTTCTTTAAAGGAGAAGAAAAAAACAGATCTGAAATAGTAGAAATTCTAAAGGATATGGAAAAAGAAGATTCCACATTTAATATTGTTGGAAAAGAGTCAGTTGAATGTGCAATAGAAGCAGGAGTAATTTCAAAAGATGGAATTATTATAATTGATAATATACCTGTTGCTTTAGTTTTAATGTGAAAATAACAACCTTTTTATAGGGTTTATTTCTTAAAAATGAGATAAAAATGACACATAATTTATCTAGTGAATTTTTAATGCAAGAACCTGAAACAAAAAGAAATATGATAAAAACCTTTGGAAGATCAACAAATCCAGATGATCCAAATTATTCTCCTATGAAACATTCTTCAAGATTTGTAGCACAAGGCTGCGGATGTTTGCTGGCATTTGCATTAATTGTTGGAGGAATTGGTTATGGATGTGCAAAAGGAATATCTGCTTTAGAATATTATTACAATTATTCTCAATCATCAAAACTTGCAGATAAAGTTTTTGGAAATAATGATGGAGAATTAGATGATTCTGAAAAATCAAAATGGTACAATTCTATGGGAATTTCAAGTAAAGAACCAACAGTACGCCAATTAAGAGTATTTAATGGATTTGCAGAAGCTTATGAAAGCAGGAGAAATAAATAAAATGTATCATACAATGAGACTTATGCCTGCAATTATTTTAACAGGAGTTATAGCAAGCCTGACTATTCCAGTAATTGGATCATGTAAAGCATATAAGAGAAGGCAAAATCCAGAATATCAAGCTCTCTTAAAACAAGCAGAACCAATTGCAGATAAATTGTACGGAAATAATGATGGAATATTATCTGATGATGAAAGAAAAAACTGGTACAAATCAATAGACACACAGTTTGATACCCCAACAATAGAACAACTAAAAACATTCAATAGTTTAGGAAAAAGTTTGGATGATAAAATAAATTAAAAAAATAAACAATTAATTATTTCTCATGATATTTAGAAAAGAAGGAAGATATACTCAGAAAGATTTTCAGGCAGCAGCGCATGAAAGTGAAAAAAATTATAAATCTGGAAGTGCAAATAGATGGTATAACGGCGATAAAACAGGCCCTCTTTTTCCTTATTTAGTAATTCTTGGAATAGGATTCTCAATCATTTCAGGAATATTTTATGGAGTTGCATATAAACTCAATTCCATGGCCCCTACAATAGAAGAAAATCAAATAACGATCTTAAGAAAAGAATATGATGAAAGAATTCCTTCAAAAATAGTATATGCAAGAAAAGATAATGGAAAAGAAATAAAACTAAGAAATAAAAACGGTGCATTGGAAAAAAAAATAAATGAATATGAATTAGACGAAAAGCTGGAAGTAGGTAGAAGATATTGTGCTAAAATTGCACATAGAAAAGATTATCCAGAGGATATTTATGGGAATATTTTAGATATTAAAGAAAAATAATTTTTTTACTACTTAGGATTACAAAAATAAATAAGAAGATTTAAAAGACAACTTAACTAAAAAATTTTATGGAAATACCAAATTCATTAGTGTATGGAATGATTTTTACAGGAGCGTTTGGAGCAGGAGCTTACAAAGGTTATTGTTCTAGCCAAGGAATAGCTCTTGGAGCAGGAGTAGAACCTCTAACAACATATGGAATTCCAATTGCAGGTGCTGGAATAGGAGCATTTACAGAAGAACAAAAAGGCGGAGACTATAATTTCGGAGCTCCGATTGGACTTACTGTAGGCGGTCTTGGAGCATTAGTTTGTGAAGGAGTTGGTTATGGAGCAGGATATCTAGCGGGAAGATTATCTAATTAATTTTTTCTTGAGTATATCTGCACAGGAATTTTATTATCTCTTATTTAAGATTTCACTTTAATTTTTCTTTTCCGCCCTCAATTATTAGGGGGCGTGTAAAGCAAAAATTTAAGCAATTTATTTAAGGTTTTAGAAATTATGCAGAGATACTATTCTTATCAAAGCCTTTTTAAACATCTTCATCTATACTATATTATTAATATAATGCCACCAAAATTTAAAGATAAATCAAAGAAAAATGCACCACGGTTACCACAGGTACAGCAAGAAGTAACCAGGGTAAAACTTCCAAGAAATAAAGAAGTTATTGGAATTGTTGAACAAAGAGTTGGTGCAAACAGAATGATTGTTAAATGCATGGATGGAAATGAAAGAAATTGCAGAATTCCAGGAAGTCTTAGAAGATCACTCTGGATAAGGCCTGGAGATGTTGTAATTGTAGAACCATGGGAATTTGAAGGAAATGAAAAAGGAGATATCATATTCAAATATACTCCGGCTGCAATTGAATGGTTAAAATCAAGAGGATTTATCAAAGAAGGCTTTGGAAGCGAGTTTTAGCATTTTAGATTTTATATAATAAGAAAATGCTAAAAACGAGTTGAATTCTAATAAATTAAAAAATTAATTTTTATTAAAAAAATTATTTAATCTTTCCCTTTAAGTTACCTGTGGTGAATTCTCTTAAATAACTTTCAAAAGGTTCTTCATAATCAACCTGCCAAGTATCAACTAAGTATTTCTTTCCCCGAGCAGTAATTATCATAGCAGGATCCAGATTTCTTTGTTCAATGACTTTTTCCTTTGATTGGACTATGATTGACTCTGCAGTAGGAATCCATATTGCCCCAATTTCAGGTTCAGTTGAGTTTTTATATAAGATTTCAGATGCAATAGGACTCGTAAACATTTCAGATAATATCGAATAATAATGGCTCATTGCATTTCTTGCAGCTTCTCTTAAATTAGGGCCAATAATTCCAGGTAATTTAGCACTCAACTTAACTGACTGTCTGACTGTTTGCGAACCATACTCCCAATTAGATTTTCTAACAGTTCTTGAAAAACTTCCAAGTTCGGCTTTATGTTCTTTATTAAATAAAGGAGTATAAACAAATAATGGAACAATTAAATTTTTTCTACTAACTTTCTCTCCAGAGCCAGTATAAGATTTATTTTTAGGGTCTTCTTTTGTAGTTTCATCATGAATAACACTGTAATTATTACCCTTTCCCTCAAGAGTTAATTTTCTTTTAAGCCCAAATAATTCTTCAGAAATCAAAGGGAATTCTTTTGACATAGATAAACTAAAGTAGTCCTCGACAAGGGTATTCAAAACCTCGTTTCTCTTTGCTAAATAATTTCCAATATTCTCACTATCATAAATAGCAGGGGCCTGATTTGCAATTCTTTCAATTTTAGAAAAAACATCTTTAACTTCTTTATCAGTACTAGAACTAGAATAACCTTCAACTGTTTTTTTAAAATCTTTAATGACTGTTTCAGTTAACATAGTGTATAAAGTACACACTAGTATATAAAGATATTTATACAAAAATATATACTTTAATTTGAGCATTAACATTATGAAAATAAAAAAATGTGCAGGTGCAATAATCTATAATTCCGAAGGCAAAATATTTCTAATGACCTCTCCAAAATGGAAAGGATATATAATTCCAGGAGGAAAAATAGAAAATAATGAAACCGATACAGAAGCATTAAAAAGAGAAATAAATGAAGAACTTCAAATAGAAATAACTGATATTAAAAAAATAGATGAAAGTATAAAAATGCCCAGTAATGATTTTAAAGATCCAGATACAAAGTTTCATTTTGTAAGTTTTTCAGCAAGAGCATTACAAACAAAAATTACTCCAAATGAAGAAATTTTAGAATATGGATGGTACACAATAAAAGAAGCCTTGGAATTGCCTCTTGTCGACTCAACAAAATCGCTTTTAAAAAAATACATAGAATTAAAAATCAATAATTCATAATTTTTATATGACACAAGAGATATATACTGAAAACATAAAAGAAGTTCTTAAAAACAAATCAAGACTAGAAAAAGAACTCAAAGTAAAATTAGAAAACAAAGGTAGACTTATCTTTATAGAGGGTAATGGAGAAGATGAATATCTTGCATCAAGAGTGCTTGAGGCAGTAAACCTTGGTTTTTCAGTAGAAAGAGCTCTTCAATTAAAAGATGAAAATATCATTCTTCAGATAATTAATATAAAAAGCATAACAAAAAGAAATGATTTAGAAAGAGTAAGAGCAAGAATAATTGGAACCTATGGAAAAACAATTGCAAATATGGCAAATCTTACAGACTGTCAATTCTCAATGAGAGATAATCAAGTGGGAATAATTGGAAATGTAAATGATATTGATGAAGCTACAATTGCATTGAGACTATTAATTCAAGGAAGTAAACAGGGAAATGTTTACGCAAGACTTGAAAAAAAGAAAAAACAAAAAAGATTACATCCAGCTGAAACAATCAAACCAATAAAACCTAAGAAATAGTATTATTTTTTCCGAGTAAATATAGCCCTAGAACGATCGATTTCTTTACCACTATGATCAAAAGTTACAGTACCTATGAATACTTCAAGTCCATCCCCTTCAAGAGCTCTTTTTCTTTTTTTGGCAGACTCAATAGAAGGAAAGTTATTATGAAACTTCCAGGAATAAGACATCAAATCCTCATAGTGTTTTGATAATCTGGCATATCCTTCACTTTCCATATAACTAACTTGACTCATTTAAAATAAAAAAACAAAATGCTTTTAAGTTTTATTGTAGGCGTAGAGTATAAAATTCTTTCAAAAAAGAGTATTAACAAAATCTAAAAGAAAGCTAGTTTGGTTTCAAGTAACAATTAACTTTAATTATGATCTTTTTCTAAAATTTATATAAAGTCCCCATAGCTCAGCTGGTAGAGCATTCGACTGTTAATCGAAGGGTCAGAGGTCCGAGTCCTCTTGGGGACGTTTTTATTTTATATAACTTTATAAATTAATTTGTATATCATATATTATGCAAATTCAAAAAAGTTGGTTGATAGTTTGGATCTTGTTAATTGTCCTGTTAGTGCTGGTATTTCCAAAAAGCTGCGGAAGAACAGACCAATTATCAAAAGCCATAGAATATAGTTGCATGGGCCTGAATGCTCCTTTTTTCTCAAATTTAAACAGCAATTATAATTGGTGTTATGGAATTTGTCTTGAAAAATCAATAAAACAAGAAATACCTACGAATCAGACAGACCAGTCAAACCCTGGGGCAGGCTCTGGGTTTTTATCAGATTTTGTAGATTCCATAAAAAAGGTTGCACTTCCTCTGCTATTAATATTTGTAACACTCGGAGTAATAAAATTCCTTAGTTCATTAAAAGGCAAAAAATCAATCATTGTATACAGAAAATAATTCATGAATGAGAAATTGAATTTTTACATTTGTAAAAACTAATTCATAAACAAAAAGTTTTTTATATGCGAATTCTCTATTTAATTTATGAATTTTGAAGAAGTTGTAAAAAAAAGAGCATCAGTAAGAAAATATTCTGACAAACTGCCAGATATAAAAAATCTAATAAAATGCATTGAAATTGCAAATCTGGCTCCATCTCCAGGAAACATTGCACTCATAAAATACATTATAATTGAGGATCAAGAAAAAATTGATGAAATTGCAGAAGCTTGCCAACAGGATTTTATTAGAGGATCTCAAATCCTCATAGTTGTATGCTCTGAACAGAAAAATGCAGAAACAGCTTATGAATCTCGCGGAAAGAAATATACTAAACAACATGCAGGAGCTGTAATTGAACACTTGCTTCTTGAGATCACAAATCTAGGAATGGCATCATGTTGGGTAGGAGCCTACTCAGATATGATCTTAAAAAGAATTCTTGAAATTCCAGAAGACATAGACATAGAAGCAATTTTACCAATTGGATATCAATCAAGACTTGATAAAACCATGCAAAGAAAAAAACCAGTTTTAGAAAATAGAATATTTTTCGGAACTTGGAAAAACAAATACAGAAAACCTTATACAAAAATAAGTGATTAAATTATTTTACAGTCTTCTTACAACAATACCAGTCAGATAAAAAATACTTTAAATAAATGCTAACTCTGACCTAACAAATCTACTTCTTTATATAAAAAAAATCAACCTATATACTTCATCACATGCTTTTGAATTTTGGAAATGTTTTTAAAGATGAAGAAATAGATAATTTCATCATATTCAATTTTTAATCATGGGGGTGATTCGAAATTGAGGTTTATTGTAAAAGAGGTGATACTCTTTTTTTCTGATCATACTTAGTTATAAGTATAACAAATAAATAGGGACACTATTATTTAAACCTTTGGTTTAAATTGAGAAGTTCCAAAAAACAAGTGATTGAAAGGAGGATAAAAAGATGGTTTTAGATTTCGCAAAGGAAGCAATAGACAATCTTGAGACACATAGTATCAACTTTGACGACCTAAAAGCTGGTAAAGCTAATATCAAGGTTTTTGGTGTTGGTGGAGCTGGTTGTAATGCAATTACATGGTTGTTTAATAAGGGAATCAATGGAGCAACAGTTTATGGAGCAAATACAGATGCACTACACCTTAGCATCACAAAGGCAGATGATAAGATCCTTATTGGTAAGGAACTTACAAGGGGCCTTGGTGCAGGTGGAAAAGCAGAAGTTGGAAGAGAAGCTGCAAAAGAATCTATTTCTGAACTCAAAAAAGCAACTCTTAATGCTGATATGATTTTCATCATTGGCGGAGAAGGTGGAGGAACAGGAACAGGAGCTATGCCAGTACTTGCCCAAGTTTCAAAAGAAACAGGAGCTGTTTGTATAGGAGTAGTTACAATGCCATTTGAATGCGAAAAAGCAAGAATTGACAAAGCTGAATTCGGGCTTCAAGAGCTTCGAGAGCATGTTGACACTGCTATTGTTATTGATAACAATAGACTTGTTGATATTGCAGGACAGTTGCCAATTCAACAGGCATTCGCAGTTGCTAATGAACTCATTAGTACAATGATTAAAGGTATTGTTGAAACAATTACCCTTCCAAGTTTGATCAACTTAGACTATGCAGATGTTTCAGCTATTATGAAGAAAGGAGAAGTTGCTGTAATTGGAATTGGAGAGTCTGATTCAAGTGATAGAGTTAATGAAGCGGTTAGACAGGCTTTAACACATCCATTGTTAGACGTGGATTACAAAGGTGCAAACGGTGCATTAATACACATTACTTGCGGACCTGATATGAAACTTGAAGAGTTCAGTCAGATTGGAAAACTAGTTACAGAAAACATCGCAGCTGAAGCTCAAGTTATTATTGGTGCAAGAATCAATAAAGACTTTGAAGGCAGAGTAAGAGTCATAACAATTATGACTGGTGTTTCAAGCCCTTACATCCTAGGAAAGCAGAAATATAGAGATTATGATGACAGAGACAGTAGAAGACCTGCTCATAACGATTTTTCTGATCTAGGAATTGAAGTTGTAAGAGATAGGTGGTAAACATCTAGAAGAACAAAAATTTATATTTATTAACCTGCCTTTTTTTCTTTGGCAGGATTATTCTTTTTTATAGGAATCCTTTAATTCCTTTAATTTTAATCGAAGGTTATAAGATTTAACATATAAAACAGATATAAAGACAATAATTATTGAAATAATTATAACCATGGGAATTATAAAAAATAAAATATTAAATTCAAGCCCAGGTTTTTCAAGGCAAATCTCACACTCTTCCCCGCAATTAATTCCAAGTTCATTATAATTTTTTAGATTATCATAACAGTGAGAAGGATATTGAATATCTACAAGTACAAATTTTATATCTAATCTAGATACTTCTCCAGGAATAAACTCAAGTGTTGCAAGAGAAATATTCTCTTCATTCTCAATTTCAATAGATTTTCCCAAAATACTCGGAATCTTCAAAATATTTATATTGGTTTTTAAATTACAGGGTTTAGTTTCTAGAGTCACTTTACCATTTAAAAAACATTTTCTAGTCTGATTGCCTCCGAAAAATAAATTATTTTCCAAAATATCATTGAGATCATAAGCAAGACTACATAAACTCCAATTACTGCATTCAGATCTAGGAATTTCATTTAAATTATCAGTATTCGAGAAATTATGGTTATTGTTTTCTTTCTCTAAATTTTCGTTAGTTTCAGTGTTATTAACTAAAGAACCAGGATTATTAAAATCAGTGTTATTAGTGTTACTACTTCTATTCACTATAGTATTTCCTCCTCCGCTTCCTCCTCCCCCACCACCTTCATTAGTATTGCCATTTGAAGGAGCAGAAATTACAAAACTGATTTTAGAGGAGTTTCCAATATTACCAGAATAATCAGTACAATTAACATAAGAATCATAAATTCCAGGAACTAAATTAACAATTATATTATTATTAGATGAAATTGAACTTGTATTTTCATATCCCCCATTATTCACATAAACACTGCAATTAGCAATTCCAATACCCAAATCAGAAGCACTGAATCCAAAAGTAACGCTATAACTAGTTCCAACATAATTTGCATTGTTTAAAGGAGAATTAAGGTTTACAGTAGGGGAAATAATATCATTAAGAGTTATCGCAACTTTTAGATTACCACTTAGATTAATAAAAGTGGAATTAATCAGATATCCATTTTTTATTACACTAAGAATATAATCTGAAGGATAATTTATTGATTGCCCATTGTTAACATATTCAACTAATTCTTGGCTGTTTATTGAACCATCAACCCTTGTAAGGTCTGAAAACTGGAAATCATTTGTTCTATTCCAAGAATAAACATTTGCATCAGAAATAGAATTCAAAGAATCAGTCACATTAACATTAAAGTACCATTTTCTAATTAATTGCGAACCAGATTCAACATATTCTTTTGAAGAATTATAACTTACATTAAGGAACGTATTGTTAATTGAATTTGAAGTTAAAGAGGTATCATTATTTGTTGAATTAATTATTTCAAAATCTTTAATGATTATATTATTAGCACCACCATATAAAGCAATAGCATTGCCTGAAGTAAGATTTATAATTCCTCCAACCAAGCTATTATTTGATCCGGATATTTGTATACAATTATTCAGAGTATTATTCCAAAGATTAATATTAACAATACTATTGTTTGAACCAGAAATACTCATAGCAAAATTGTTTAACCCATTAGAATTAGAGTTAATTGTATTATTTATTATCTGATTATTTGAACCCCCAACAAGAATTCCTCCATTATCCAAATTTGCAGTATTGTTTATTAAAAGATTGTATGAACTCGAACTAATTGATACTCCAAGACCCCCACTTATATTATTTACTAAATTATTTGTGATATTATTATAATTTGAGTTATCTAAATTAACTCCATGCCAATCTGGCCCGAGTGAATTAGGAGAGCGGATAAAATTAAAATTTAATAGACTATTTGAACTATTTAATAAAAAAATTCCTACAAAATTATTAGCAAGATTGTTTCCGGTTAAATTATTGTTAAAACTTAAAACAAGATAGATTCCAAGATTATTTGAATCTGCATGATTATTAAGAATATAAGAATTATTAACCTTATTAAATTGAATTCCATTACCCCCATAACCAACGTTCATTGTCACATTACAATTCTTAACTGTGATATTGACCAGATTAGTTCCAGCATAAATTCCAGGAATAGCAAGTGAAGTATTTGAGATCCAATACCCATTACAATCTAATTGAACATTTGAAGCAGTAATATTAATACATGAAGCAAGATTTTCTGTTGGAACAATATTTGCAGTTTGATTATAAACTCCAGACACATCAAGTATCCTGCATGAGCTTACTTGTGCTAAGTCCATTATAGAGTAATTGCTCCAAGAACTTACATTAAAGCTAACAGTTGGAGTTTTAAGACTTGTTAAATTAGAGCATGTTGGAAAACTATTATAACTGCAAACAGAAATTCCATTTCTAAATATTTTAGGAATACTAACACTATTTTGAAGAAGAAAAGTAATATTTGCAGATTTATTAAGTCCAGAGATAGAAGAATTAACATAAGCAAGATTATAAGATATTTTAAAATCATTTGAAAAATTATTTCCAGAAGCATTTATAATAGAATTAAAAACAATTTCCCCATAGTTAATATCTTTTATTCTAGGAGTAAAACCTGATTCATAAAAAGAATATTTTCCGGCAGTAACATTTTGAAATAACATTTGGCTGTTTGACCTTTGAGAAATATTAAGGTCTTTATAATTTACAGCAGTGTTCATTACATAAAAATTAATTAAGCTGTTATTATAAGAATAATAAATAAGACCATCTCCACTGTTTAACCTTCCATTAAGTATTTCAATTCCATTAGTTTGTGAAGAATTAATAAAAATATTACTTAGAATATTTGAAGCAACACTGTTTAAACGAAATCCAATCCCGCGGCTATTTAAAGAACTGCTGTTAAAAATTGTATTATTTTCAGCCCCGAAAGACAAACAATAATCTGCAAGAGTTGAATTAAATCCAATGTCATTTGAAAAGTAGTTTGATGAACTTGCATTTAAAAGTGCATAGCCACAACGATTGTTGGATTTAGAATAACAATTAGTTACATTATTAAACCGAGAATCTAAATCTTCTACTCCAATTCCGTCATTATTAAATTCAGAAGTCGAATTAATAATTGAATTATAAAAACTACCTTGCCTAATTCTCATACCAGTTATGCCATTATGGGATGCATAGGAATCCTTGATAATATTATTGCTTCCATAAAAAATAATAATACCATTTCCAGATACTGCATTATCCTGGTTTGAAAAATTGCAATTTGTAAAATTGTTATGTGAAGAAGAAAATAATGTTGTTCCTACATAAAAATTGTTAAAAAAACTGCTATTAAAAATCTGAGTATAGTCTGATTCTTGCAAATAAAAGCCCCCATTACCTGCAGAACCATCCCCATTAAAACTGGAAAAAATATTATATAATTGATTATTACTGCTAGAAAAAATATGAATGCCATTGTCAGAATTATAACTTACATTTAGATTAGATAATAAATTATTATAAGAACTTGATAATGATAATCCAATACCATTAGAACTAATATTAGAATTTGAAACATTATTATTTGAACTATATTCAAGAGAAAATCCAATTGAATTTTGATTTGTATTTATTTCTGAGAGTATATTATTTGAACTTGACTCAAAAGTTATCCCCCAAGTAGTACAGGAATTTGTATTTATTTCTGAGAGTATATTATTTGAACTAGAAATCAACCACAATCCAACGGTGTTATCTGATGCATCATTTTCAATTAGGCTATTATTTGAACTTGAAGTAAGATAAATACCTCTGGAATTACCTCCTGCATTATTTTTTGAAACATTATTATTCAAACTAGATTCAAGATAAATCCCAAAATAATTTGAATAAACGGTATTATTAATTATTGAAGAATCATTAACCTCCTTAAATTTAATTCCAGAACCACTTGAACCACCACCCATATCAATATTGCAATTTTTAATTGTAATATTGTTTACATTTTCAGCATAAATTCCAGGAATTTCAAGACTCTGATTTGAAATTAAAGATCCATTGCAATCATAGACTATATTCGAGGAAGTAATATTAATACAAGACCTTATTGATCCAGAAGGAGTAATATTTGCAGTTTGAGTATAAATTCCAGGAGTATCCAATACTTGACACAAAAAAACAGGTCCGGGAGTAGACTCTATTCCAAATATTTTCTCTCCATTATCAACCCTAATATTTTTTTCAATTAAAATTCCCAAATCCTTGCTTTCAATTCTAAGAATATAATCTCCAGATTCATTAAAAGAATAATTAATAAGTTCACTTATCTCATGAGAATAATTTCCAGTTTGATTAAAATAATAGTTAATTACGGTTCGATTTGTGCAATTTGATTCAAAATAGTTATTTATAGAAGTGCAATTTTCCAGAAAAGTTTCATTATTAACTGCAGAACAATTTTCAACTATATCTAAAACCGTTTCATTAATACAAACATTAGTGCAATTTTGTTTTGTCTCACAACTAAGCGAAGTCTCATTTGTATTAGAATCTAAAATATCTATACAGTCTTGATAATCAAGGCACTGTTCAGTGCAGTTCTCAACAATACTACTAATAGTAATATTATCACAAATCTGAATTGAATTATTAACCGTTATATTTTCACATATCTGTAATTGATTACTAACACTTGGAGTCTCACAAATACTTGTTTCATTGGTAATTTCAACAGGATAAAGTAAACCCTCCAAGAAATCATTTATACTAATTGTCTTAAGATCTAAAAAAATTCCATTTTTCATTAAACTCATACTAACATTACTGCTATTGCTAACAAACTCGCCATCACCCATAGTAAATGAGATACTTCCATTAAGTTTATCTCCAACATTATATTTCTCACCTACAGAATCTGCCTGAAAAATAGCATTGCCTGTGAGCCTAAAAGATAACAAACCTAAAACAATGAAAACAAAAATAAGAAAAACAAATAAGAGAGTTTTGGCAACTTTTCTAGAAGGCTTATAATCTGGAAGATACTTAGAAACTACTTTTCCATTCTTATCCCTATAACTTTCATAATAATAAGGGCCGCAAACTTTGCCATTTCTTTTTATATATCTTTTATACACCATCTTTTTACTGTTACACTACAAAAAATAAACAAATCAAGGTTTATAATATTATTTATAAAAGAAAAATATAGGTTTCAAAAAGTTTACACTACACGAGGATTATAGAATTAATTATCAGATTTATTCCCAGGATACCATATACGCCTTAGTTTCTTTATTTCACTATCTTTCTTTTTCTCTTCAAATTTATAAAATTCAATCTTGCCTACAGACTCGTACAAGACCCAGATTAAAAGAATAGCTGCAAGGATTAATAGTAACCAAGAAATCCAAGAATAATTTCTTCGAACAACAAAAGGAGTTTCAATTAGCTGAGTACCGCATACAGGACAAGATCCATCTTCGTTGTAAACACAATCAGTCTCATTCTCATCATAATCTTTTACTTTATTATAGCAATAATCACAATATCCTTTTTCATTAACCTCGAGTTGGATATTAAGTTTACCAGAAATCTGACTTGGTAAATCCAGTCTTGAAACAAGAGTGCCATTTGAATCATAAACCTCTAGATAATTTCTATAACACTTTGAAACTTTCTTTGTTGTAACTGACATCTCAGTATTGCACTTAATTTTTTCAATTTTACTATACTTATTCTCATTATCTTTACATACTCTTTCTTTTTCTCCCTCAAGCATCACATTTCCAGTAATTATATTATTAAGATCATAAGCAGCATTGCAAGAACTCCATTCCCCACAAATCCAATATCCTCCTTTTTTTGAAACTTCTTCCTCTGCCTTTTTAGTAATCTTATTATCATTGTCTCCAGTATCATTGGAATAGCAAGATTTCATTTCAGAAGGTTTTCCAAGATTTCCACTACAGCTTCCATGGTTATCACAAACTCTTGATTGATTTCCATTAATACAATCTTGCCAATCTTGACACACCCATTGATAAGTACAATTTGTCTCATTCAAACTACAAATTTGCATTTCAGAAGGTTTTCCAACAGTTCCAGTACAAGTTCCATGATTTGTACAAACTCTTGATTGATTTCCATTAATACAATCTTGCCAATCTCCGCAGGCCCAATTATAAGTACAATTAGTGACATTAGAAGAACACGATCTTAGTTCAACAGGTTTTCCAACAGTTCCAGTACAAGTTCCATGATTTGTACAAACTCTTGATTGATTTCCATTAATACAATCTTGCCAATCTTCACAAATCCAGTCATAACTACAAGGTCCTGGTCCTCCAGGCCCAGGATTATCGCCATCTCCAGAAGAGGCAACAGAATAAATTCGAGTAATTGAAGAATTCAAATTATTATTTCCTCCATTTCCAAAAGCAACCCAATTATAATTATAATCTCCAGTAGACATGCTAACCAAAGCAGTATAATCTTCAGAAGTAGTATTTGTTGCACTATAATTAGCATTGTTAATTTGTAATAATACAGTTCCATTAGTATTTTGTACAGTTACTCCAAATGTTGCAGTACCACTTCCAGTAAGTGTTCCAGTATTATCTACAAAATTTGAGAAAATTGGATAAGCAGTATCAAGGCTTATATTCACCCACAATACTTTTGAGTCAGAAGTATAATTCTGATTTCCATCATATACAAAAGTAATATTATAATAACCTATAGAAAGATTTGTAAGATTTGATAATGGAAGAAGTCCAGAATTAATTACTGTTCCATTCAGATAAATCTTTCCATTAGAATCTCCGCTAAGATTAATTGTATTAATTAAAATATTTTTATTAAAACTTCCATTAATAGTAGTAAAATTAGTGTCAGTTCCATTTATACTTCCATTAATAATTCCAGTTGCAGGATTAATAGTTAAATTAAGATAAGTTTCATTTCCAGAATAATTTTGATTTGAAGCAATAGAATAGTTAACAAACCATATTCCAGCGCCCCAACTATAATTCTGAGCTGCATTTACAAGAGTTCCATTAATGTTTATACTAAGGGCAGTTTGATTGTTTCCATTATAAGAAGCATTTATTTTTTGAGGATAAGTTATTACAAGATTTGCATTGTTGCCATTAAGAAGAGTTGTTATTGACTGTCCTTTTTGTGTAACATTTACAAACATAATAGTTGAATTAATATTATTTGAAGTATCATTAATAGTTATATTAAGAGAATATAATGCAACCCCTAGAACAGTATTGTTTTCTAAAAGTCCATTACAATTAATCTTAAATCTACTATCATTAACAATAAAGCAGCTAAAGACAGTTTCATCTGTTGCATTAATATCATAGCTCAATGCATTTGCATAAGTTATTGTCTGATTTTGAGGAGTATTATTTGTAAAATAAGGTTTTACAGTATCTATAACTGCAAGAACATTCACAAACCAAGTTTCACTTGCACCAGTATAATTTGTGTTTCCTAAATAAATTGAAGTGATATTATAAATTCCAGTTGCATTAAAGTTAGTCAAGTTTGAAACAGGAGAAGCACCTGAATTAA
>CABMGE010000024.1 GCA_902385625.1 uncultured archaeon
GAAGATTTGAGTCATCAAGTGCAGCACAGTTTACAATACTTAATATAACTAGAATAAATATTACAAAAACCAAAATACCTCTAATTTTCATAGAATTATCAGTATTTTATTTCTTTTAAAGTTTGTTAGTTTATCCAAACTAAAAAAAGAGGCATTAAGTGAAAATATCATATTAAAATAACTAGGAAAAACCTGTGATTTTCAGCAATGCAAATCTTTAAAAACCAAATTTCTATTCATATTTCATGGGAAAGTACAAATTTATTAAAGTAAGATGTCAAGCTTGTAAAAACGAGCAGACAATATTTGAAGGCGCGACAACAAAAGTAAAATGCCTTATCTGTGATGCAGTAATTGCAGAACCAAAAGGCGGAAAAGCAGAAATAAAGGCAAGAGTAGTTGAAATTTTAAATTAGAATTCTATTGGGATCTTACCCTAAAAATACCACTATCTACAGCTCTATTCATTTCATCAATTAAATCCTCATTTCCAGAATGAAGACCTAGGTTATTAACTGAATAGTCAAATGGATTCAAACCATGAGGAATTGGTGCGAGTCTAAAACAATCCCCCAATGCAAGTCCGGCTTCTATAAATACTCGAGCAGGAAGACTTTCAAGAGTTGCACGACACCATCTTCTATCACGAAAATCTACATAAGCTCCAATTACCTGCTGATTTTCAACCCTTAATACTTTAAAATAACCTTCCCAACTATAATCTTCTGGAAAATATCCATCTGCCATGGAATAATATTTTCATTTGATTATTAATAAAGATTATTCTATTTGATTATAATCGATAGCAATATTTATAACCCTGTTTTCTTCATTAATTACATGAACGATCAGTTTGAAGAAGGAGAACTTGTACTCTGCACAGTTGATAAAGTCATAGGAACAACAGTTTTTGTAAAAGTTGATGGAAATGGAGATGGAACTATAACCACTTCAGAAATAGCTCCTGGAAGAATTAGGAATTTAAGGGATTATGTTGTTCCGAATAAAAAAATAGTCTGCAAAATCTTAAGAATCCAAGGAGACAAAATACAGTTATCACTCCGAAGAGTAAAACCTAATGAAAGAAAAGATCTGCTTGAAAGAATAGAAAAAGAAAAAAGCTATAAGGCAGTACTCAAAACAGTTCTCGGAGAGGATGAATCAAAAAAATTAATAGAAAAAATATTAAGTGAAAATACAATAAATGATTTTTTCTTAAATCTAGAAGAAAATAAAAAATTTCTTGAAAATGAAATTACAAAAGAGCAATTTGAAAAATTAATGAAGATATTTGAATCAAAAAAAGAAAAACCAAAACAAATAAAACAAATATTCAGACTTTCAAATAAATCTTCAAATGGAATGGTTATTGTAAAAAATATTTTAAAGGAATCATGTCAAAATAACTGCAATATAAGTTATCTTGCAGCAGGAAAATATTCAATAACTTTGGAAGGAAAGGACTTAAAAGAAATAGATAACAATATACAAACTGTTCTGGAAAAAGTAGAACAACTTGCAAAAAAAGAGCATTGTGATTTTGTCGTGGAAAAAAGTTAAAACAACTTTTTTTGAACTGGTTTCTTTTTAACTTCTTGGGTATTTTTTAATTCAGACGCAGCTTTTTCATCATCTCCTAAACTTATCTCTTTTCCACCAATAATTGCTTTTCCATAAACACCATCATAACCAGGTTTCACCTGAATTTTGCTTTGGCGATTTTGCATTATAAGATCAGTTAATAGTTCATTCTTAATTACTCCAAATATCTCTTCTCTAGAGACAGTTAATAAGATATTAAACTCACTTCCGAACTTGTCAATAAGATCGTTATAAATCTTCCAACAACCCTTGCTATTGACTCCAATCCCAATTCCAAGAGAGATTATTTCATGTAGAGGTAATAACTTGTAGTAACATTTTTTATTAACATGACTTGCATCTCCTTTCTTTGCAAGTGCATTAACTCTGTATTCAACTCCTACAGTTAAAGGTTTTTGACAAACAGGACAAATTCCATTAAGTCTTACAGTCTCTTCAGGAGAAGAGGAAAAATTACAGTTTCTATGACCATCAAAATGATATTTGCCATAAGCTGGATCAGCCTCAACAGTTCCAATAAAATCCTTTTCTCTTATTTGCCTTATAATCTCATCATAGCTCAATTTTCCAGAAGAAGGCATTTTGAGAATAGTCGCCTCTCTTCCAAGTCTCCATGGCCAAAAAGAATGTGCATCTGAAAAACTAACAATTGCGCGATTATCAAGATCTTTTATTTTCCAATTCATTTCAGGGTCAGATGAAATTCCAGTTTCTATTGCATGGATCATATAATCCTTATCCTCAAATGCTTCTTTTATTGAATCAAACCCCCCATTGCTTCCAAAAATGCCAAACCAAGGCGTCCAGGCATGAGCAGGAATTACTTCTATTCTTTTATCAATCTCTTCCATCTTAGCAGCAAAATCCCTGCAAGAGATCTTAAATATCGGTCTCCCATCATAATCCCGTCTTCCTTTTGTATCAAGCCATGCATTAATTTTATCAACAGCAGCAATGTTTGGTGCAAAATAAACAAGATGTATTCTTCTGCCTTTTCCATTCTGGGTATAAACCAGAGATATTTCAGAACCTAGGATAAATGGAAACTCTCCGATTTCATCCTTAAAATAAAAAACACCATTTTCCTCCCTTAACTGTTTTATTTCAGAAAGCCAAATGTTATGAGTAAAATCTCCTGTTGCCATTAAATTAAGTCCTTTAATTCTTGCCCATTTGACAAGATTTGGAAAAGTAAGGTCTTTACTACATGCTCTTGAAAATCTAGAATGGATATGAAGTTCTGCAAATATCCAATTCTTATCAACATCTCCGCAACTATAAATAAATTCTCCGTCTTTTTTCATTAAAATAGAAACAAAAATGCCTTTTTATAGATTATCATAATCACAATATAAACTAACTATTTAAGAATAATTTTTTATTTAGTTCTCTTGAAAACAACATATCTTTCCTTTTTTCTTCCCTTAAACATAGAAACTACAATCACAATTAATACTAAAACCACGATTATAACTGCAATCTCCCATAACCAACTTAAATTGCTTGTTGTTTCTGCTATTTTTTCACCCACTTTTTCAGTTGTCTCTTTTACAGTTTCAACAATACCTTTTTTCTCTTCAGTTTTAGGAGCAGGAGGAGGTGGGATTCTTTCATTAATTGATTTAATAGTTATATTTGCCTTTCCATTCTTTATTGAATTAAGCTTAACATAAACATCATAATATTCATTAGAATCAACATCAAACTTCTTTTCATCACCAATACTAAATACAACCTGTTGAGGTGTTGATGAAACATTTATTGTTGCAGTTGTAGTTGTAAGAGAAACAACACCAACTGAATGCTCTTCAGCACCAATACTAAACTTGAGCCTTTGTTTAACTCCGAGTTCTTTTGTAAACCCTGCTTGAAACTGCTGTCCAGTAAGACTGGAACTCATTGTCCAGTAAGATGCAGTATTAGTTGTAACTGCTGGAGAACTACCGCCATTATTAGTAGATTCTTCAACAGGTGGAGCAGGAGTATATGCTGCAAAAGATGTAAAATGATAAGTCCAAATTATTAAATCACTTCCACTAGGAACATAACATTCCCTTGGAGAAACTGAATTGATATTTGTAGGAGTAGTTGGAGCAATATCACATACAGTTGAAATATCAGTTAAAGTTGCATTTCCTCTAGACCATGCAGCTCTTTTTCCAGCCATTCCACCAATAATAATTTTAACAGGACTTGAAAAATTAAGTTCACTGGAAGTAGTTCCCATATCAACAACAATCTCTTTAGTTCCAGAAGCAGGTGCAATAAATGAAGAAGAATTTATAGTAGGCAAACTTACTTTTCCATCCCAGCTCAAGTTTCCAGTGATATTTACAGAAGCAGGTAGGATTGCAGTGTAATTATAAGCACCTGAAGTGATTAGAGTAAAGTTATTTGCAAGCGTAACAACTCCATTATTAACTAATTGCGTTAAATCAATTGAAACTGGTTTAGATACATTTGGAGAAGTAATAGTTTGTATAGTGGAGTTATAAGGAATAATAACATTTGTTACAGAAGAATCAATATTATATGCAGTATCATTTGCAATATAAGCTGTAGGAAGGAGCGAAGTTATGTTTATTTGAATTGTTGCGCTGCTAGATCGGAAATTATCATTCGCATAAACAGTGATATTTTTTATTCCAGCAGTAGTATAATTTACATTAAAAATTATTCCAGAAGCAACTGAAAATCTAGAACTATCAGTATAATTTACCCATGAACCATTGTAACTTAGATCAGTGATGATAAAATTAACTGCGAAAGATTGATTTGCATAATAAACACTATTGTTTATTGGAGAAAGTATTGAAATCACAGGAGCAGTTGTATCAATAGTTAAGTTTATTGAAGTGCTATTTGAATTTGAAGCATTGTCTAAAGCAACAACATTCAAGGTGTATCTTCCATCTGGAACAGTTAGAGAAATAGTTCCATTTTTAGCAGGATTAGTATTAACTGTGCTGTTAACCACTGTCCCAGTTAAATCCAATATGCTAACATTTACAGAATTAAAGTAGGTATCATTTCTAGTAATGTTTATAGCAATCAAATTACTACTTAGATTAACATTAGTTCTAGGATATTCTAATACAAGTAAGGGTTTTACAGTATCTTTAATAAAGTTAACAGAACTGGAGTTGACGTTTCCATAGCTATCATTACAATAAACAGTCCAACTATTAGTTCCCTCTACAGAGGTTATATTACCAAATTGAGTTAATGCAAGAGTATTAGTTGAATTCCAAATACCTGAATTATTTGAATACCAACAACTTCCCAGCACCCCATTATCACTAACATTATAGTTTATAGAAGAAACATTTGTAGAGTAAATTGCATTTAAAACCGGATAATAAATTGTTACTATACCCGGAGGAGTTGTATCAGTTATAACAACCGAGATATTTGAAGAAAAAGAATCAGTTGCATTAGCAGTAATTATAGTTATATTATAGATTCCAGGAGTAGATGCAGTTGCATTAAACCAAAAATAACTATTATTCATTCCAGACCCGACAACATAACTTGCATTTGTCCAGGATAGAGTGGAAGAATCATTTGAAAAAACAGAAGCAGAATTTGTACCACTTGTACCGCTTGCAAACTGGATATTTCCCCAAAGAACTACTCTGACCTGACTTATCTCAGAAAGATCACTATTATTTATAGTAATATTATACTTTGAACTTAAATCCTCTGCAAAATTATAAGAAGTCCCTCCAACAGAAGTTTTTATCACAGGATTTGAAAGAATAAAACTTATACTGACTAATATAGTTGCGATTATTCCAAACATAACAAAATATCTTTTCATCACCATCTTTTTCTTAGATATATTAGAATGCTATCATTTATAAATATTTCTTAAGAGTATAGAAATTAAAATAATTTAAAAACATATTATATCAAATCCAAATACTTAAAAATGATAAAATTAATTGATTTATTATGAGATTTTTGTTCATTACAAAACCATTCTTTATTGAGCCTCTTGGAACAATGTATTTATCTTCATCAATAAAACAAAGAGGTCATGAAGTGGATCTAGTTACAACTAGTGAAGACTATGAAAAAAAAGTAAATGAATTTTCTCCAGAAGTTATTGGATACAGTATAATGACTGGAGATCAGGATTTCTACGAATCAATAAATAGAAAATTAAAACAAAAGCATAATTTTTTTTCCATTGCAGGAGGACCACATCCAACCTTCTTTCCAGAAATGCTAAAAAAAAGTAGCCTAGATGCTATATGTATAGGTGAGGGAGAAAAATCTCTCCAGGATTTTTTAGAGAATCCCGAGTCACATGAAATACCAAACTTCCACTTTAAAAATGGAAATGGGATCATAACAAATCCAGTTTATCCATTAATAGGAAATTTAAATGAAGTTCCATTCCCAGATAGAGAATTAGTTTTTAAATATCCAGAAGTTAAAAATGGTTCAATTAAACATTTTATAGCCTCAAGAGGTTGTCCATACAATTGTTCTTATTGTTTTAATGAATCTTATTCAGAAATTTATAATAAAAAAGGCAAAAGAGTAAGATTCCGTTCTGTTGACAATCTATTAGGAGAGGTAAAAGAAGTTCTAGACACTTCCCCGACTAAATTTGTCTATTTCCAGGATGATACATTTATTTTAGATTCAAAGTGGGTAAAAGAGTTCTCAGAAAAATATCCTAAAATAACAAGTCTGCCATTCCACTGCCACATACGTGCAAATCTGGCAAAAGAAGAAATAATTAAAGATCTAAAGAGCGCAGGATGTTATAGTGTGCATATTGCAGCAGAATCTGGAAATGCAAAAATAAGAAAAGAAGTATTAAACCGAAACATGAGTGACGAACAAATAATTTCCTCTGTTGAACTTTTAAAAAAATATGATATAAAAGTAATGTTACAAAATATTCTAGGACTTCCATTTACAACACTAAAAAATGATTTTGAAACATTGGAACTAAACATAAAATGTCAGCCAGATTATTCTTGGGCAAGTATTTTTCAGCCATATCCAAAAACAAGGCTGGGCAAAAAATCCGTGGAGTCTGGAGCCTATAAAGGAGATTTTTCAGATATAGGTAATAATTTCTTTGACTCTTCAGTTTTAGATATAGAAAATAAGAATGAAATTGCAAATCTTCAAAAATTATTTGCAATTGCAGTTAGTAATCCCGAATTATATTATTCAGGATTATTGCAAAAACTAATTGAACTTCCTTATGATTCAACAAGGGAAAAATTTACAGAAATTTATAAAGATTTTAGAAAAAGAGGAGACAAAATCCTATATGGATTTGACTTATGAAACTATCAATTCTAATAACTGCTTTTAAGGAAGAAAAAACAATAGGAAAAGCAATAGAGTCATTCCTAAATCAAAATATAAAAGAAAGTTTTGAACTTATTGTAATGGCTCCGGATAAAGAAACTCTTCTAGAGGCAAAAAAATACCCTTCTAAAAATAAGATAAAACTTGTAAAAGATCCTGGAAAAGGAAAATCCTATGCAATAAATAAAATATTACCAAAGATCAAATCAGAAATAATACTTTTAACTGATGGAGATGTATATGTATCTGAAAATTCTGTGAATGAAATACTTGAAAAATTTAAAGATAAAAAAGTAGGATGTGTTACTGGAAGGCCCTTTCCGAGTGAAGATAAATCAAAAAAATATGGATATTGGGCAAATTTTTTATTTGATTCTGCACATGAAATGAGAATGAAACTAAAAAAAGATAATAAATTCCTGGAGTGTTCAGGATATTTATGGGCATTTAGAAATGGGATAATTAAAGAATTTCCATTAGATGTTGCAGAAGATACAATAGTTCCCTATTTGTTTTCAGAAAAAGGATATAAAATAGATTATGCAGAAAATGCACTGGTCTATGTTAAAAATGTAAATAACTGGAAAGACTGGATTTCTCAAAAAATAAGAACGAGCAGAGCTCATGAAACTCTAAATAAATATGTTAACACTAAAAAGTTTCCAAGAAGCAAAACATTTTCAAATGAAGCAAGAGGAGCTTTTTCTTTGTTTATCTATCCAAGATCAATTATGCAGTTTTTATGGTCAATAGAACTTTTTTTAGCGAGATTCTATATGTGGATAAAAGTCTTTAATGAAGTTTATATAAGAAAAAAATATCATCAAGATGGTTGGCAAAGAGTTGAAAGTACAAAATAATTTTTTATCTGAATAAAAAATTGATATCTTCTTTAATCTAAAATGTCTTAGAGAATTTATCGGATCTATTTTAGACAAATTCACTTTGGATAAAAATAGCTATTTTAATCTAATTTATACCTGGGTATAAATTATTTCTACAAAACTCCTCTCCAAAAATTAAGCATATCTTCAAGTGTTTGATTTAAGGAAATCTCTTGTTTCCAATCAACTTCTTTTTTAAATTTAGAATTATCTCCATAAATAACTGGTTCATCAGTAGGCCTAAACAATGCAGGGTCCTGCCAAACATCAAATTCAAAAGGAACGAGTTTTTTTAAATTATCCACAATTTCACCCATACTATAAAGTTTCTCCCCGCTAATATTATAAGTTTCTCCAAAAGTTGCATGTTCAAGTGCAAGGTCAAAAGCGCGAATCAAATCTCTTACATCAGTAATAGCTCTTTTTGCATCAAGATTACCTACTCTTAACTTCTTTTCATTATTAATTCCTTTTTCAATTTCAATAAGCCTCTTTGTAAAATCAGAACAGACATCATTAACTTTTCGAGGCCCTGTTGTATTAAATATTCTTATTGTAATTGGTTTTAGATTAAAGTTTTTAAAATATTGATAAGCCAAAAGATCCTGGGCTACCTTTGAAACACCATAAGGATGGAGAGGTTGAAGAGCATGATTTTCTTTAACCGGAACTTCTCCAGGTAAAACAAAACCATATTCAGCACTACTTCCAGCATTCAAGATTTTACAAGCAGGATTAAATTTTTTAACAGATTCAAACATATTTGTTGTTCCAATAATATTTGCTTCAGCAGTATACCAAGGATCTTCCCAAGAAACAGTAGGATAACTCTGCGCAGCTAAATGAAAAATCTTATCAGGCATAAATTTTTGCATGAGTTCATAAACTCTTTCTTTATTTCTGACATCGCAAGTTTCATATTTAACTCGTTTATCAAATCCCCCAATATCAGTAGTAGGTATATAATCCGTTGCAAGAACCTCTTCTCCTTTATTTACCAGATAATTTGCCAAATGAACCCCCATAAAACCACCACCACCAGTTATCCAAGATTTCATTCTTCTTCTACCTCCCAAACTTTTAATCCCTCAAAATCAAAACTAAAATCAAGGGATTTTCCCCCTCTTTGCGCCAAAACCTCGCTGATTTTATGTTCGTGATCAGGTTTGCAATAAATAAGTAAATGCCCACCACCACCAGCACCCATTAACTTAATCCATACTGCACCATTTGCAATTGCTTCTTCAACTAAAGCATCAATGTAAATATTTGTAATAGATGAATTGAATTTCTTTTTCTTCTCCCAACCCTCAAGCATGAGTTCACCAAACCTTTTAAGATTCCCCCTTCTTAAATTAAATTCCATTTGAATTGCAGTATCCTTGATATCATGTAAATTATTAATTTTTTCAGAATCTTGAAATAATCCTCGGTCTGACTCTTCCTTATGGACTTCACCAGAAGATTTTCCTCTCCTTCCAGAAAATACTATCAAAAGATTTTTTTCAAGTTCCAAAATATAGTCGCGATGAGCATCAACAGGATTTATTCTTACATTATTACCGCCTTTAAACTCTAAAAGATTAATTCCTCCAAAAGCAGCAGCATACTGATCTTGTCTTCCACCTTTGTTATTCATCCTGTTCTCTTCTATTTTAAATGCAGTTTCTGCAATTTCATGTCTAGTTAGTCTATCTTTTTTTCTTAACTGATTCAAAACCCCAATTACTGAAACACAAAGAGATGCACTTGCTCCAAGACCTGAATGGGGCGGAACCTCGCTCCTAATATATAAATCAAAACCAAAGCCAGGTTGCATTTCTAAAATAACTGCTTTGATAATATCAAGAGGATCTGATTGAAGTTTAATTTCATTTAAATTTTCAAAACTTTGACTGTAGGTTTCAAATCCTCCATGAAAAGTTATAATATCTGATTTTATATTTATTTTTTTATCATCCCGAAGTTTAAGTGTTGAATAAACATATCGATTAATAGTTGCACTGATGCACATGCCTCCATGATTTTCATCATAAGGAAAAATATCAGTACCTCCTCCGCCAAAGGTTATTCTTATAGGCGCTCTACTTCGGACTATTTTTTGTCGCCTGCATATACTAGGAAGAATAAGTCCGTCTTTAATATCTTTTTTAAATTCACCCCAGTCTCTTTCATCAGCAATATCAAGCATATAGCCCCTATGCAAAAATCCTTTCATTTTCCCAAGAATCTTTGGAAACACCTCTTGCTCAAGAGAAACTTTTATAGAACCGGGAATATAATCGAGTATCTCTTTTTCCAAAACATATATACCTCCATTTACAAAAGGCCGGTGGGTTGATTTCAAATGATTCGCATGTTGCTCAGTCTCTCTTTTATGAAATCCAGTTATATCTAAATTATTAAGTTCAACTAATTCCTGAGTTTTTGCATGAGTTGCTTCTGCCACAACCATGGTAAAAGGAGAATCATGACTATTATGAAACTTTAAAAGTTCATCAATATCTATGTCTACGAAAGTATCTCCATTCATTGCAAGAAAAGTTCCATTAATTAAAGGCTCTGCATTTTTTATTGAACCAGCAGTTCCAAGAAGTTCATTTCTTTCATAAGAATAAGTAATACTAACTCCAAATCTTTTTCCATCACCAAAATATTCTTCAACAACATGCCCTAAGTGCCCTACTGAAAATATAAAATCAGTTATACCATATTTTTTCAGGCTTTCTATTTTAAACTCTAAAAAAGGCCTTCCATCAATTTCAACCATGGGCTTTGGAACGAGTTTTGTTACAGGGCGAAGCCTTGTTCCAAGGCCTCCAACTAAGATTAATGCCTGGTATTTCTTGCCATTTTCAGTCTCTTTCATATTATACAGGGATAATCCTTTTTCTTTTAAAGTTTATGAATCTGTAGTAGCTATTTCAATTTTAACCTTGAAAACAGGGTTAAACCTGATTTACTATGAAACTTGCAGCTTCATATAAATCCTCAACCAATAATATACCTGAATCTACTGGATTTTGAATGTATTTGGAGCGAATTAAAATTTTTTTGCAAGGACTGTTTTTTCCAATTTCAAGGTCAGTCAGTTTATCTCCAATAATCCAGCTTTGTGCCTCATCAATATTAAAATCAGAAACCGCACTATCAAACATCAAGGATTTGGGTTTCCTGCAATTGCAATTTTCATCAGGATGATGTGGACAGAAATAAACTCCGCTAATTTTTATTCCATTTTCATCAAACTTATCCAACATCCAGTTATTAAGTGTAAAAAAATCCTCCAGATCATAATAACCTCTGGAAATTCCAGACTGATTTGTGATGATAATAAATAAATATCCCTTGGAAGATAACATTTTCAAAGATTCAAATACTCTTGGAAGAAAAACAAAATCATTTATTTTTCCAACATGCCCAGAGTCTAGATTTATTACTCCATCCCGGTCTAAAAATATTGCCTTAATCTTATCCATTTTAGTTAAAATCAGATGAATATTTCTATTCGAGTCCCTTTATAAATTTTAAGAATCTCTGGAATCTATATAAAAACAGTTAATTTAAGGGTTTTAGAAATAATCCAGATCAATTCTATCAATTAGTTCAAATCTATTGTCTTTAGGCCCCTTATGAAAACGTTTTTTATTAAATTTTCCATCTATTAAATCAGATAAAATTACAAAATCATCCCAAGTAAAACTAAGTTCAGGATTCGAAACCCAGTTTCCAATAATACTGAGAGCCCCCACTTTATTCTCATCAGTATAAGAAATAATATATTTTTCAGTCACTTTATCAAGAACAATCCGATTAAACTCGCTTTCTTCATGCAGATAATCCTGAAATCTATTAATCATATTAGAAAATATTAAATTTATCTTTCTATAAAAATAATTTGGAATTATTCGCCACTATCTTGGTCATTAACTCCAGCAGCTCCAACAAAGAAAACGCACTCATTATCCGGAAGATTAGGACTATCAATCAATTTTGAAACTCTGCTTCCTTTTTTTCCGCGTCTAAGATACATCCTAAAAGTTGAAGCATGACCTACAATATTTCCCCCAATAGCAGTTGTTGGATCTCCAAACATCATTGCAGGATTTGCCATTACCTGATTTGTAACATAAACTGCAAGGTTAAACTGTTCAGCCATTTTCATTAAATTATGCAAATATCGATTTAATTTTTGCTGACGATCTGCAAGCATACCTCTTCCGGAAAATTCAGCCCTAAAATGAGCAGTTAAAGAATCCACTACAACAAGCCTCACAGGTTCTCCATTCTTAATAAGCTCTCCAACCTTGTCAATAAGAAGTATTTGATGATCAGAATTAAATGCTCTTGCAACTAAAATATTTTTAAGAACACTTTCAGGGTTAGCTCCCTTTGCTTCTGCAATTTGTCGTATTCTTTCAGGCCTAAATGTACCTTCAGTATCAATATAAACTGCTTTTCCTTCTGCTCCTCCTTTTTCAAGTGGCAATTGGCAATTAACAGCAAGAGAAAGCCCTAGTTGAGTCTTCCCGCTTCCATAACTTCCAAATGCCTCTGTAATTGCTTTTGTTTCAACACCCCTTCCACCCAAAAGATTGTCGAGTTCTCGACTTCCAGTAGTAATATGAAAAATTTCTTCTCTTTTTTCTGCAAATTCCAGTCCATCTTGAAAACCAAGATCCATCATCTTCCTTGCAGCCTGAATTGCTTTTCTGGCAACAGCCTCTCCAAGCCCTGCAAGTTCAGATAATTCTTTAGGCCCAAGAACAGCAATGCCCATTAAATCAAAAATTCCAGCTGCTTCAAGTTTTTCAACAGCAGCAGGACCTATGCCCGGAAGATCAGCGATTTTCATTTCTTCTTTTTCTTCCTTTTTCTTCTTTTTCTTTGAAGGTTCGCATTCCTCTTTTTCTTTTTCCTTCTCTTTTTCTACCATTCCAGATTAAAATGGTTTTAATTTATAAGTATTACCTAACTCTGATCATATATGTTAAAATACATGGATAAAAAAATCAAATGCAAAAAAACTAACTATTCAGACTTATAGTCCATAACTGTCTGAGAAAATCTTAATCTTATTAAACTCCAAAAGAAACTCATTTCCCTTAAGAGTTATTTTAAACATCCTTTTTTCATCAACAATTGTTTGCTCTGCAAGATTATTTTTTAAAAGATATTCTATATAAGGTTTAATACTATTATTGGATAAATTTGCCTTATAGATTAAGTGAGTAATCTTCACTTGTTTATTTTTTTGCAGCACTTCAAGTAAATCCCTTATTACCTCTAGTCTTGTTCGTTTTTTCATTTTCTAAAGTTTTACCTCTTAGAGCGAGGAGTTGAAGATCTTCGAGTTTCATTTTGAAAAGATTTTATATTTTTTGTTTTACTTTCCCTTTTCAGTTTAATTTGATTTACGAGTAAGCAAAGGAAGCTTATTAGTAGTAATATCTCTCCGATTAGATAAAACAATGAATGCATCTCTGAAAAAACAAAAAACAAGTGGCTTACAAGAATTATCAAGAATGCAACAAACACCAAAAGCGAATTTGTAGATTTTATCTTTTCATGATTTTCATAAAAATGATTTGCCAAAAATAATAGTATAAAAACAAGAGTTATATGGAATATAAAGTTAAAATAAATACTTAGGATAATTGCTACAATGCAAAAATAAGAAAACAAAAATATTTTTTCTTTATCTTTTGTTCGAGTTATAATAAAAAATAAAACAAGAAATCCAATTAGATAAAAAGCTTTGTATAAAATAAAACTGGAAAAATTTAGGAGTTCCATATATTCAAATTGATGCCAAACAACAAAAATAAAATCAGCATTTTGTATAGTCATTTTATGAACTATAGTAAGATTTGAGAGTATTTTAAAAATAAAAGAAATGGCAATTGATAAGAATGCAAATGAGAAAAACCTGAATTGTTTATACCTTATAAGATTGTAAACTTTATTGCTATAATAAGCAATTATAATAGAGACAATTATAATCAAAAATTCAACAGCTGAATCAATTCCATAAAAGTTTCCAAGAGACAAAGCAACAGACATACACTATATTATTCATCCGTATTTATAAGCATTGTGAATTTCGGTTCTGTAAAAAAGCTTCACAACTGCTTTATAAAAGACCATCTTAAGAATTCTAATGCGACAAGATAGATCGCAAAAATAAACTTTTATGGAGGTAAAAATGAAAAAACAATACAGCCAACCCTTTGAAAAAGAAGAACTTGAAATACTGACTGAAGAGCTTAATTTAGATCCAAGAGAAATGTATGTGCTTGGATTTTTAAAAGGCTTTGATAGAAAAACCCTCAAGGAATGGAATAAAAAGGGATTAATGGATTTTTCAGTATTGATCTAATCCCATTTATAACAAAAGTAAAGATTACTTTTCAAGTTCAGCGATTAGCTTGTCAAGATTAACTTCCTCTATATCTGAAACAATAAACTCATTGTTATTGTATAATGCATTCTTCCTTACCTGTCCAGTGATTATAACTTCTTTGCCCAAAAGATCTTTTTTCTTTACTGCAAAAAGTTCAGGCTCTAATTCTTCAGAACTCATTAGTTTGTTTATTTGATCTGAAAACATGACTGCACGAATAGAGTCGCTTCCATCGTCAATAACAAAATTAAGTAAAGCTCTTTTTTCAACTACAACTTTTCCATGAGTCAAACATTCTCCAGACTCGCTTGCCTTCTTCTTGCATGCAGGGCATACATAAAAAAACCTTGGCTCAAACATCTGGACAATAAATGCCCTGGTAGAAGTGTTATCATTTGCATTAAATTGATTTATTGACTTTTTAACAATAGGTTTATCAGTAATTACTTTATCAATAGACCTATCCGAAATTTTAATCTCAGAAAATGAAGTCAGATGCAGTTCACCATTTCTAAGAGTTGCATTTGCAATTTCAATAACGCTCTCTTTAAGTATTTGGCCTTTTTCAATCAAGTCAATATGATTCTCATCCCAAAGAACTGTCCTTATATTGCTTGTTTCATCGGCAAGAACAAAACTTCCAATTCTTCCACTTCTTCCATTCTTATTATACTCCCTTATAGGAAATAAATTTATTACCTTTCCAATAAGATTTATTTTTTTCATTCCAGGAGCTATTTGTGAAATCTTCATGGTCTGACGGTCAAAACTAACATTAAGCTCTGCTGCTACAATCTGCGCTGCTCCAGCTTTACTTATAAGTCCTGCAAGCTTTGCTTGTTTAGCCTCGATCTTCCTTTCAATTTCTTCTTTAGGAACTCCTGATTTTTCAGAAATAAATCCAACTAACTGATCACAATTTTCATCCATCTTGTTAAGTTTTTATTTGTCAAGTCTCCCCTTTAATAATTAATAAACCAACGTCTTTATAAGAATTATGGTTTGAAAAAGCAACAAATAAACCAAAGGTAAACTTTATAAAGCAAACATCCAAAATATCTTACATGGCACTCGCATTAATTAAAGTAAAAATAATGCCTGAATCTCCAAGTACAGATCTTGATGCAATAGAAAAGAAATCAAAGGAAATTTTGGAGAAAAAAGGCAGCAAAAGTATAAGGTTTGAAAGAGAACCAATTGCATTTGGCCTAATTGCAGTAATAGTTGGATTTTCCTGGGATGATAATGAATCAAACGATGAAGTTTTAGAGGACCTCGGAAAAATAGAAAATGTTTCTTCTGCAGAAGTAATAGATTATAGAAGAGCTATTGGATAAAATAGAATAATTTAATCAAATCTCAAATTTCTTTTCAAAGGCATTTGCCCATTCATATTCTCCTCTTTTCATACCTTCTTTATGGACTAATCTTAAAATAGATCTCTTAAAGTCCAGAAATGAAATATCATCAAGTTTGTTCTGTTTCACAAGGTTCTTTACATTCATTAATAATTCATCCAATTTTTCTTCAATCTGAACCATAAGATATTGATAATTATAAGAATTAGCAATCTTAACCTCAAGCATTATTTCAAAATCTTTTTCAAATTGATCAAGTTTATCAAGAATCAATTTTTCATTTAACATAAGCAACTCACCTAAACAGCATACTTAAATCTTCTTAAGGGATTTATGAGCTTATGAGTAGTGAAATAACCAAAGAACTTTTTCTAGAGTAAAAAAATGAACTCCGGATAATTAAATTTATAACCTCTCCTAGACTTAAGAAAATATGCCATTAACACCTGAGCAAGCAGAAAGAATCAAAAAAAACTTAATAGAACAGTTAGAAAAGTCTGATCAACCAAACAAAGAGAAAATAATTGAATATGTAAAGGGTTTAAATGAAGCAGAGTTTGAAGAGTTCTTAAAACAAAACAAAATACAAATTCAAGGAGAAGAGGGTTCTGAAACAATTGCAACAGAACCAACCGAACAAAAATGTATTTTTTGTTCAATAGTAAACAATGAAATGCCTTCATATAAAATAGCCCAAACAAAAAAGGCAATTGCAGTACTTGATATTAATCCACTTTCAAAAGGTCATACAATGGTTATCCCAACAGCCCATGTTCCTGTTGAAAAGTTGCCAAAAGCAGCCCTTTCTTTATCTCAAAAAATAGCAAAAAAAATAAAAAAGAAGTTTAAACCAGATGACATTAAAATAGAAACTTCAAGTCTAATGGGCCATGCAATGGTAAATGTAATTCCATTATACAAAGATGTGCAACTTAAAAAATCAAAGGCAAGTGAAGAAGATTTAAAAAAAATTCAGATAAAATTAGAAGCCAAAAAAAGAGCTTCAAGAGCAAAACCTGAAGAAGCAAAAACTCAGGCAGAAGAAAAAGACGAATTATCCAAACTTCCAAAAGTTTCCTTCAGAATTCCAAGGTAACTAGGCAATATAGGTTAAAACCATCCTGGAATTTTATATAGAATATATATCAAAACTAAAAATCCAAATAAAAATCCCGGAGTAAATGGAACTCCTTGCTTAATAAGTATGTTTTTTCTTGAATATTTTTGTATCCATTTTAATTCTTTTTCTGAAACTCCATCCCATGTTGCTTCAATTTTTTTACCATTTATAGTTATATCGCCATATAACCAGTCCCCTTCTGTAATCTTGCTAGGAGAAAGTGAACGAATCATACAGCTCTCTTCAACAGCTTTTGCAAAAACAAATAATACTGGAAACAAAAGAATAACAAAAAATATTGGAATGAAATACATTTTATTTAGGAAAATAACTGCAATTATCCATAAAACTGAAAAGATTAAAGATATTGCAAAAATAAGCCTATAATTTTTAAATTGCTTTTTAAATTGCTTTTTAAATCGATTAAAATTAAAAAAAACCAAAAATAAAGACCAAATCAGTACATAAAATGCTCCGGTTATTAAAAACAATAAAATAAAAGCTCCAAAAATCTTAAAATTAACAGCCCAATTATAACTTAAAGGAAGAATAGTTCCAAGAGCAATTAATAATTTTGCGTCTCCTCCTGCAAAAACTCTTGAATAATAAAATACATTTCCTAGAATTAAAAAAATTACAAGTCCGATTATTCCATTTAAGATAAACCAATAATTTCCAGTATAAGTAGAAACAGCAGCGCGATAAGCAAGAGCAAATGCAATAAGGCTAAAATTCCAAAGATTATCAACTTCTCTTCTTCGAAGATCCTGCAAAACCGCTCCAATAATCCAGATTATTGCAAGTACAATAAGAAAAATATTTTCATTATTTATAAACATTTTACACCTCTGACTAAATAATAATCAAGATAGATTATAAAGTTTCTTATATGAAATAAACTATTAATTGGTCTTACTCGAAGAATTATCTCTTTCACTTCTGTCAACAACCCTAAGTGCACCGCCACGTTTGTATCGATTATACCTAGCCTTGGCACGTTTATCATTCTTATTCTTTCTTCGTTCATTACATCCATAATCCATTTTTAATTCACCAATAAGATTAATATAAATTATTATTTAAATCTTATTAAGAAATAGGATAATTTTTTGCTGTCTGCAAAAAAATGACCTTTTAATCCTTTCAGACATTTAGCTATAAATATCAAGAGTAAATCTTGTTAAAAATTGTTTTTTGCTTAATTTACTTAAAGGAAAAAACAAGTATCTATAACTATTTTATACGAGAGTATAAAATATAATACCATAAAATAATTAAATAGCCCTAACGGTTTTAACACAAACCTTTCCATTAGCTTTCTGCTGGTTTGCTTCAGCCATATCAGTAACATAACCAGTCAAGTCATCAATTGAAACATAAGTTTTTCCAGGACCTACATTGTTTGTTTTATAATCAGTAAAAGTCTTTGAATCAATCCAATCAACTAAGCATTTAGTAGGATCAGCATCATGGCATTGAGAAGTAGCCAAATCCTTGCATTTCACAAGTTGAACAGAACAAACTAAATTTGTACAGGGTTCAAGCCCAACATTTGGAACTCTGCCTTCAAGTCCTGCACAAGTCCATTGTTCTTTTGATCCCTTTTTAACAAAAATAACATCTCTCTGAAGAGTGCAATAATCATTGTAAAGTGCTGCACTACAAGCAGATTTACATCCCTGAACAACACTTTCCACATTAGGAGTAGTTCCTCCAAAAAGATTACCAAAAACATCAGACCAGCTTCCACTTCCTTTTGCAAACCAAAATACAAGAACCACTATAAGAATAACAAGAAGTGCGAGCCCTGCAAGTGTTCCAGTCATGCTAACACCCTCTGCTTTTTTATTTATCTTTCTAAGTTCCATCTTTTTTACAGACTTTATTAGCCTTCAATAGTTTAAAAACCTTTCTTGAAACATTACCTAAATACTTTTAACAAATTTTTTGTTGTATAAATAAGAAATAATAAATTTATCATGAAACTTCTTTTCAATTTTTATATTAAGATTAAGTGAAACAAACTTATCAGTTATTTCAATATTATCTCCAATTAACTGAGGTTCTATTTGCGAAAGCTCAGTAATAATAAATGTCTGATTTTTCTTATACTTATAGAGTTCAATTTTAAAATTATCTATAAATGCCTGATAGTTACCGCTATTGATCTGCCCTGTCTTTGCAATAGACTTTTCCATCACATTACCAACATAAAAATTAATTTCATTTTCCTGTGAATAAATATAATCTAAGAATCTCGAATCACTAACCTCTGAAGAAACCTTTTTATCATTTGTATTAAAAGAATACAATGCATAAACAGTTAGAACAAGTGCCATAAAAACCAAAAGAGTAATTGGAATATTTGCTTTTCTATTCTTAAATCTAATTTTTATTTTTTTCATAAACACTTTCCACTATAAAATTTAATTGTAATCATCTGATTTTCTTTTGTATCAACTCCAAAAACATTAATAGTAGTATCTCTTGGAATAACTAAACTGGTTGAGCTTTCAAGTAACTTTTGTTTTTGCTTTTCCACATAGCCTGAATAAGAAGATCCTTCAGAAAGGCTGCTAAAATCAAAGGTATTCTTTTGAACAAGGTCAGTTGCATAACTAGAGCCTGCATTAGATGTAATTTTTTCAGAGTCTAGTCCATAAGTTGCCAAAAAAACATAACAATCAGAATCTAAGGAATCCCTCAAAAGATCATCAGTTATTTTCTTAATTTTTGTCTTTAGGTCTGACTTAAGATTTGAATCAAGATTATACATATTAATATTTCTTAAAACTTCCTTGACCTTGCCCTCTTTCCCATTAAACTCTATTTTGCTGTTTAAAATATTAAATAAATTCCTTTGCATATTAAGGTTTCCAGAATATTCCTGTAAACTAATAACATCGCTGCCAGTTGAAACATATTTCTTTCCAGAGCTAATTATTGTTGCAGATAAGAATATAACCATAATAAAAAATATAAGTATAAATGCCACAAACCAGGTAAGAGTTGTTCCTGTCTGCGATTTATTACTTCTTAAGTTAAAAAATAGAGATGCCATTTAAACAATAGGAACTCTTCCTCCCTTTTGATTTGAACCAGTTAAAACATAAATTTTTACAGTTTCATTTCTAGAATCTATTGCAACCTCTGAAATTTCAGAACACTTTGCAAAATTATTTGCAGAAACTGTTTTGGTAATATGGCAATCTTTTTCAAGGCTATAGTCTCCTGCACTAAAGTCTTTTAAAACAATTCCGCCCTGATAAATAGAAACATTAAAATAAAGATAACTCCCTTTCTCAAAAAATTTCTTGTCAAGGTTGCACTCCTTAAAAATGTCAAAATCATCCTTAGAAACAGAATTTTTAAGATATCCATTATCAACAAAACAGTTAACTATTCTTTCTCCAAGAATTCCAGCCTCAACTCCATTGGTATTAATACTTGCAGTTATATAAATCATAACTCCTATTGCAATTCCTCCCCCAATAACTCCAAGAACAATAAACCACCAAATTGTAAGGAGTTTTTCACCAGCATGTTTATTTAGTATTTTCATTTTTCAGTGGAGTTTGTTTTTTTAATAATAACCGAAAGCCAATTGTCCTTTTCCTGAAGACTGACATCATTACTAGAGAAATAAGAATAAGCATAACCTCCTCCAAGGTTTAAACTTACCTTTACTTTGTTTGTTTGTTTATCGAGACTAAAAACTTTGTCAAGAGGTTTGTTATTTTTTAATGCCACATCTTTTACATCATTAATGTTAATTAAAACAGCCATGTCAGGTTTTGCATTATCAATCATTAAAGCAATTTGCTTTGCATAACTCTCTTCAAGAATAGAAGTCTGATTTCCAGAGTTATAAATAAAAATTAACATTCCAACAAAAAAAATCAGATTAAACAAGGTAAATGTAACTGTTTCAATAACTAGACTATCCCCTCTCTTATTCATAGAAATGAAAAAACTTCTGAAGTTATAAATTTAACTTATATTAAGGTTTTATTTGGATTTGTAATTATATTTCAAGTATAAATTTCAGGGTAATTTTTGCTGTCTGAAAAAATAACAAACTTAAACTATTTTATACAAGAGTATAAATTAACTTTAAAAATTTATAGACATCTAATTTTACAAAGCAATATTTTTATGGAATACTCTCAATAACTGAACAATACTGCCCTATATTTGCTTCATCATAATCAACTGTTCTAACAACACTGCATCCATAACCAGATTTATCTCCAACAGAAATATCTCCGCAATGTCCAGCTGTAAATGCCTGATTGCTTGAAACAGAATTATACTGATAAACACCAAAAATTGCAAGAACTCCCCAAAAAATAGGGCTTTTAACAGCAGCCATTGCAGCCTTGGGGGCATAAGTTGGAGCAAGAGCAAAACCTCCTGCAGTTCCACCAAGTAATGTAAGAGCAGAATTTTTAAGAACATCACTGTAACTAGGAGAAGCAACCTGCATAAACATAACAGAGGTTTCACGTCCAAGAACATCAGAATCATTTGAAACAGATTCAAGTTCAAGCCTTAATTGATCAGATCGATTATCATTTTCAGGAGTAATGCTCTCGAGTTCAACAGTACCGCGTCTATTATCTTGTACTGCAAGTTTACCTCCGCTTCCAGCCATATAAACATAATAAGACTGTTTTTTTCCAGGAGCAGCATGAGTTATCATATAATTTAAAACATTAATTGAACTAAGATTAATTCCAGATCTTGCAAGACTTGTTTTATCATAAGCAATTCTTGAACAAATTATACAAGAGGAAGTAACCTGTCCAATACCATAAGTTTCAGCAAGCCAGTTTGAAAAAAGACTAAGTTTTCCTTCACCCATTGTTTCCCAACAACTAAGTATTTCTTTTGCAACAGCTTGCTCAATATCTTCACTGTCTCTAACTTTAATATAAGTAACTCCATCTGAATTTGCAAACTCATTGCACTTTCCACCAACAAATCCAGAAGTAATGCAAATTTTTCCAGTTTTGCATTTTAATGGAACATATTCTTTTGCTCCTGCAAATGAAGGAAGAGTTGCACGATAAACAACAGATTGATGACATACCTGTCTATCAACATTTCCATTCCAGTTCATCTGATAATAAGCAAAAAGCAAAATTGCAAATCCCAAAATAAGAATTATAAGCCCTACAACAGTGCTTAAAACAATTCCCCTTTTTCCAATCCTTTTTTTTAAGCTATTTTTCATTTGTTTTATTATTGTTTTGTTTACTTTTAATTCTTTTTAAAATGAGGTTATCCAACTCAGTAGCTTATAAACTCCAAAAGCAACTATTGCAATGACAATTATCCATACAATAACATTTTGCAAACTCCATTCTATAGGCCCATGTCCGCTTTCTTCCATTTGCGCTTTTTTATTTATCTTGTTAAATTTCATATTAAGCAGCACCTCCAGGTAAACTAGGCATATGCCATCCAGAAGAAGGTGGATTTCCTTACCAAATTTCAAGCATTAATCTATATCCCTTAATATCATAGGAACTTGTCGTACTTCCAACATTTATCGGAGAAAGATAATTTTCTCCAACAGGTATCCATACGCCCTCTGTTTCTCCCTTGTCATTTAATTTATACATTTTTAAACTCCATCCAACTTTTCCTTTTTCAATATTAAATTCTTTTTTTGTATCAATTTTATCAAGATAACTCTGAAAAGCAGCACTTATCTCTGTATGTTTTGCAGTTTTATCTGCAGTAGGTCCTGCACCACGAATAAATTGAAAAAAGCTGCTATCTTGCCCTTCAAGCGCAATCCTCTCAAAAATAAGCTCCCTTATTGTTTTAGATTTTTCATCTTGCCTATAATTTAAAATAGATTCAAATTTATTAGATACAGCAGCTTCAATCCTTGTTTTAAGGGAAACAACTCCATCTTTTTTATCCAAATATATTTTTAGAGGCAGTTTTCTAAGATCAAGACAACTTTGAAAAGAACCCCATCCACAAGTATCAAATTGCCCAATATTGTTTTTTACTTTATGACAAATGCCATTTTTAACACAAGTAGAAAAAGCAACTGCACGATTTTCATATCTAAAAAAGTCAGCTTTTTCATTTTCAAAACTACAAATGCATATTTGTTCAGAGTCGCTCATTATAGACCAGGAAACAGGAGCAGTAATCATATAACTATCATTACCACCTTCATTTAAACCACTCATTTTTGAAGCAAGCTGATCAATTGTCTCTTTTGCCTGATCAATCGCACTTTTTTTAATAAATAAATTATAGAGTTTAAATGCCAAAACTGAAAGAAGAAAAATACAAATAGTTGCAAGAACTACTCGAAGTACCTCACTTTCTAAAAATCCCTCTGCCCTCTTACTTTTTAATTTAATTTTTTTTATTTTCATTTTATAAAAAGTCCTACCATTTACAATTATCATCAATAGTCTGTTTCAAGGTGGATTTCACATCGCTAGCTAAAAAAGTTTTTCCAACCCATCCATTTTTATTGCAATCAAGTAAGTGTGATTGTTCTCTTCCATCAGAATCCTTATATCTGGCAAATACTCTGACCTCTTGATTATTTCTTTCAAGTTGTATTTGAGTAGTCTTTATATCCCCAAAAGAATATTCATAATTAACTAAAAGAACATCTGAGTCTCCAATTCCCTTTAATTTATCTCCAAATTCATTGCTATCTTCCTGCATTTTAACAAATTTTGTTCCAAAAATAGTATCTCCTGGAAATACTTCCTTTTCTCTGTAAATAATTCCAGAAATATACACAGAACTATCTAAATTTATTAGGTCATTATAACTAGGAATAAGATCTTTAACTTTTGTGTACAAAGTTCCTCCACTTAAAAGTTCAGAGCTTATTGTTATTTTATTATTTACTACATCTGCTATTTTTTTATCTAATGCCCAGTTTTTATCAACATATATTGCCCCATTTCTCTCATCACCATACCAATAAAGATTTGACTTTCTTAGTTTATTACAATCTCCGCCAATGCAAAGTTTAACATATTTACCATCTTGAATAATCGCAACCTTGTAGTAATTGACAAGCATACTTGGATCAGAGTCTGTAATATTAATCACCTTGTCTTTTTTATCATATTTATTTCCAGGAAGATTTTTAAAAAAATCCCAGCTCCCATTATCAAAAAGAAAATAAAAAATTGTAATAATAACTATAATTGCAAGTATTATTGCAATAAGAGTACTCATAATTGAAGAATCATCTTCACCTCTTTTATTCATTTTAGCCATTTTCAAAAATAAACTAACCTCCGAATCCAAAACTAAACAAATTTTTAATATATTCAATAAGTCCTGAAAGTCTTCCACTAAGTATCCCATAACCAAGTCCAACAATAACTAATAGTAAGCCTAAAAGTAAGATAACCACAGCCATAGTACTTATTATTAGGGCTTTTTTATTTTGAATCATATTAATTACACATGTTCTCCAGGCATTCAAAAGACTTTATTCCAGAAGTAAAGCTCTTGTTTAATAGATCAAGACAACTAAATTCCCCAGTGGCTTTTTTCCCATCAATATAATACTTGACCTGCTTTTTTTCACAGCAGAAACTATACTGCGAGTTTGAGTCTACAAGTAGATTGCATGAACTAACAACAGCATCAACATTAGAATAGCTTGAAAAACTTTTTATAAAATTTGAAAATCCAACAGAGCCCATTGTAAAAAATCCAATAAGAACTGCAACTAAAAGAATAGCAAGTATCATTGCAACCAGGGTATTCCAGGTCATTTCAAATCCTTTTTTATTTAACATATTTACCTCTTTATTCTATTTAATAACAAGAAATTAAGTTAATAAATATTCTTATCAGATATGCGCTTGAGACATAACCTAGTCATTAAAGGCAAGATGGCCTTTTGGTCTTATCAGACGATTAGCAATTTTAGTCCAGAGTGAATCTGGCTTAAAATTACCTATTTTAGTCGAATTCACTTCGAATAAAATGGCGATCATGACTATTTTATACGAAAGTATAAAATATATACTAAAATTTATCCAGTAAGACCTCTCATTGCAACTCCAGCCAAAATAGAAAGAGCTATTATTGAAAGAGTAGCAGTTACTAAATATAATAATCCGCCCCTTATTAAATTCTTAGAAATCTCATAGGTTTGTTTTAACTTATCTTCCCCATTATCAATTGTAACAAGAGTTCCGGTTAAGATAAAAATAATCTCAACAATATAAACTCCTATTGCAACCTGCATAAAATATGGAGGAATCATATTTACCACATTAAATAATTGAGTAATATTTGCAATATTGGTTATGCCTGCAAGAGACGTGTCTCCAGCACCTGCCTCAGTCAGCCCTTTTAATTTACTTAAAATTCCAGTGATCATTGCAGCAAGCCCAATTACAATACCTGCAAGAAGTGGTGCAAGAAAGGTCATATTGCTCTTCATATCGGAAACAACATCAGCCAGTAAATCCCTAAGTCTTTCATTTATTTTTTGAATGTTTCTAACATATTCAGATATACTCATAAGGCTTTCAGCAGCAACATTAAGTCCTTTTTTAACGCTTTCAATAAGTATCCTCATACTTGTAGCAATAAGCGACGAAGGATAATAGACAATAGCTCCTCTTCTTGTATTAAAAATAGCTTCTTCAACACTCATGCCCATTGTTTGTATATTTGTATTAACAATCTTAAAAAAATTCTCAGTTTTTTGTCCCTTTGTTGAAGCTGCAACTTTAGCAAATGCAATTTCAGCAGGAATTCCATCTCCAAGTCTGTTTCCAAGAGTAAATAAAGAAGAATTAAACTCTTCTTCCAAATCTTTTGTTTCATCTCTTGATTTTATTAGATCTTTTGTTCTAAGTGAAAAAGAAAGTGCAAAAAATAATGCTATTGAGAATGGAATAAATAAACTTAAAAGCAATGCACCAGGTCCAAAAGGCCCAACTGTTTTTCCATCAATAGTTTGAAATCCAAAAAACTGCTCATCTCCTAAAAAAGTAATGCCAAGTTCAGAAAAACTATAATCCGGCTTTAATCCCACTGTTTCAGGAAGACCTGGTATTTGAAAAATAAATGGAAGAAGTCCCATAATTAAAAGAGGAACTGCTATCGCTGCAGCAATATAATAGGGTTTTTTTGAATTGTATTTATAATAAAGAGGATTTCTTTCAAGAAGCGAAGTTTCACCATATCCCCCAGGTCTTTTAAGCATTACTTGAAGAGTCAAATAAAAAACACAAAAAGGAATTAGTAAATTAAACAAAACAAAAACATGAGTCCATTGAATTGCTCCTCCAAGAAGAGTAGAAGCAAGAGGCAAGAGTGCAAGTCCAAGAGTAGGAAGAACAATTCCAAGCATGTAAAGATTTGTTAAAGGAGCTTTTATTGAATGAGTATATTTTAACATTCTTTCATAAACACCATCTAAAATAACCCTGAGTGCTCGTTCAAGTATCTGAACTCTTCGAAGTTCACTCGGTTCATATAAACTGCTCTCAATTAAGTGAAAGCTTTCTACAAATTCGATATTAACATCTTTCCAAAAATCAAGATAAGCATCTAAACTATCTTTTACAGAAGAATATTTTCCAGTCTCAACATCCCACAATACCTTTCTAAGGTCAAGTGCAAGAGGAGCATCAACATGTTGTGCAACAAAACTTATTGCTCTTTCAAGATTACTAGTATGCTTCATATAAATTACAGTATACAAAATAGCAGGAACCATCTGACTGCTGGCTTTAAGTCTCCACTTGGTTGCAAGTCTGGAAGGCATTGAATAAAAATAATAAAATAAGAAGAAAGAAGTAAGAATCATTAGTCCAAGAAATAAAATCGGAAACTCTCCGCCTTCAGGACCTCCTGCAAAAAACCAGATTGCAACACTAAGCAATACTCCAAAGAAAAAAACTCCTAAGAAACTCATTAAAGCAAGTCCGACAACTTCAGAGGGAACAACATTTAAATGTGCAGCTTCAAGCTGTTTTTGTATTCTCTCCTCATCTTTTGAAGAGACTTTTATTTTAACAAAATTTCCAAGACTTCTTGCCCAGCTTTCATACCTGGAAAGTTCAGGCATCATATCCTCTTTAAATTGGGTATAATCTCTTGATATAGAATTATTGCTTCCAGAAGAATAATTAAAATTTCCAGCTTCTTGTTCAATCTTTTTTGAATATTTTTTTAATACCTCATTTACATCCATATAAAATCACCTTTTTACAAAATATATATTAGAAACAGAATTAATAAAACTTCTTATCTCAACTCTCGAAGCAAATTATTTTGACTTCATTAAAACTTTGTAGCTAAGGTATAAACTGGCTCCATCTACAATAAAAATTATTCCGGTAAATAACAATAAGAAAAAACAGGAATTAAGTTGAGGATCCTTGCAAACAGAACAAAAACCTCTGCAAAAAGTCTTGTAAAAAAATGTTTGTAAAAAACCTATTAGAATCAAGGCAAAACTAACAAAAATAATAGTATTTTTCTTAAAATCACTCCTGTCCTCTTTTTTTTCCATGAAATATAAACAAATAATGAGTTAATAAACATTTTTGTTTGGATTAAATAAAATTTTAAGAAATTATTTTTTAGTCAAAACCCAGGCAACAACGCCTCCGACTACAAGAAGTAAAATACTTCCCATAATCTGAGAATCAAGCATTTGTCGTATCTGCCAGATAATTCCAGGACTTCCTTCTCCACCTGAAGTTAAAATAAGACTTGGGTGAAAAACTGGATTAAAAACTCTTATTGCAGCAATCAAAAATACGATTATAAGAATTATAACAAATGCCCATCCAAATCCAGGAGTCATTATCTTGTCAAGACTCTTTGTTGAAAATCCAAGTACAACAAGTATAAAAAATAAACATATAAGTAAAACAATAAACCAAGGAGTAATGGTTCTTACAAAAAGATCAAGTGAAGAAAAGTTCATAAAAATAATCGCCATGATAAAACTTACAATAACATTAACCCTTCCATCACCAAGTATTTTTGTTTTAGCAAGGATTGCAAAAACAACAACAAAAACAAATAAAAAGCTGATTACAGGCATAAAGAAAAATATGCTTGATATATTCATTTCGTTTACCATTTTTTAGATTTATCCAGATTTATCTCCGCCATAAACAATAAATGCAATAAGACCCACAAGAATTATTCCTGCAATAATTGCAGGCCAGGATTCTGCAAGCCAAAAATTTCCTCCAAACCAAGCAGTTCTTTGAAATGAAAGAAGTACTACGGCTCCAGCAATAATTGCTCCGATCCAAAAAAAAGCTTTATTCGCCCATGGAATTTTATCCGAAACAACACCCATAAATATTAATGCAACAAGTAAAATAGCAACTCCCACTCCTGCATATGGAAAAATTGTAGCATAAAAATTTGTAACAATATCAAACTGCAATGCAAGAAGACCCATTGCAAGAGCAATTGTTGCCTGAACCCCTTTATTTTCTCCAAGTAATTTTGTCTTTGAAAGTATTCCAAAAATAACAGCAAAAATCAGTAAGAAAGGAAGTGCATAAGCAAATACTCCTTGCTGTTGCCACATATTCAAAACATCAGTTATTGTATAAGTCCAAACCATTTTACACCTTTTTATATTTAGATAATTAATCCTTTATTTATATATATTTCGTTTATTCTATTAAATTATTTCTCTCCACGAACAACTGCAACAACTGCCCCAACTATGATTGCAAGAAGTATTGCATTCATCCAGATTGCAGATCCCTGTGAAGTATTAAAAAGAAAATTCCAGACAATATTAAAATAACCAGTTACAGCTAAAAGAAAAACTATAAATGATATTGAAAGTATTGCTGCAAATGCAACCTTCCACCAATATCCTAAAACATCTCCATCTTTTTTACCAACAATAAAACCATAGAGTAACATAAATACAAGTAAAACTGTTGCAAAAACAGCCAAAAATGGCATAAGTACTACAACAATATCTCTTGGTTGCTTAAATGCAACAAGTAAAAGTCCAACAACAAGCCCAATAATTGCATTTACTCTTTTTGCTTCATCTCCTAAAAGCTTAGTTTTTTGAAGTATTGCAAACATTAATGTAAACACAAGTACAAAAGGGAGAACATATTCAACAAAAAGCGGACTTAAGAAAAAAGGAGCACTATAATCCATTATTTAAAGAGAGGATCTTGATTCTGCTTCTTCAGAAAGATCAACAGTACTCTGACTGTTTTCTACCTCATCAAGCGGAAGATTTGCGCGACTAATAATAACAACATCACCAACAGCCCTTACAAATTGATGTGGAATGATAACACCTCTTGCACCTCCAAGAAATTTTCCCATTGAACCAGCAATTCTTATTCTCCAGCTTTCTACTTTTTTTTCAACTAGGTTACATTCCTCTATCTCTCCAAAAAAATCTCCGGTGTCAGTATACACCCTTTTTCCAATCACACTAGTTATCTTTTTTACTCTTAACATGACAAAAAATATGTAGTTTAGTTTAAATACTTTTCTGTCACAGGAAAAATATATATTTGTAAAGTATATATTAAACAGATATATTTTTAGAAAATAAAAAATAAAAAAAATTTCAGGAGATTTTTACAAATCAATAAATTTATATAAATAAATTCCTTGATTAAATAATGTTTACAGAAAAAGAGGCAGTTTGGATATTAATCTCAATTATAATATTTGAGTTTATTGTCTTATTCCCAATACCTGAAAATTTTAATGTCTTACTAATACTAGTGCCGATAATAATTATTTTTGTAAATGTCATTTCAAAAAAAATAGCATCAGAATTCTTTAATATAAAAATAGAGCATAAATCCTGGGAAGTTCAGAGATTTGGATGGTATCATAGATCTAAATTAAAAAAACCATTTCCATTCGGGCTTGTTTTTCCAGTAATTATTGCAATTCTTTCTCTTGGAACAATAAAACCTCTTACCCTAATGCAATTTGATTATGAGAATATGCCTGAAAAAAGAATGCTTAAGGAAAGGGGGCTTAAAAGGAAATCTGAAATAAATGATTCAGATATTGGATTTACTGCATTTTGGGGATTTGCAAGCCTTTTAGTCCTATCATTAATTGCTGCATTGCTTAAATTTCCAGAACTTGCAACCTATTCTATTTTTTATGGTGCATGGAATTTAGTTCCATATGGAAATCTTGACGGATCAAAACTTTTCTTTGGAAGTATAATGTCCTGGATAACAACAGTTATCCTATACCTAATAGCACTGGCATTGATAGTTATTTTATATCTTAGTTAATTGAAGTTAATTTTGCTGTTCACAAAAATGACTTGATTAATGCTTTCGCACATTTTGCAATTTAAATCTAAAGTCAATACAGCCCGAAATTGTTTTAAACCAGATTCACTCCGGATAAAAGAAGCATCCAAGAGAAAACTTTAATAAGCTTTTATTGTTCCATTTTTTATGAAAGAATTGAGTATTGATGAAAAATTTGAATTAATAAAAAGAAATACTGCTGAAATAATTGGGGAAGAAGATTTAAAAAAACTTTTAAAAGAAAAGAAAAAACCAAGAGTTTATTGGGGAACTGCTCCAACTGGAAAACCTCATGTGGGCTACTTCATTCCAATGTTAAAGGTTGCAGATTTATTAAAAGCAGGATTTCATGTAACAATTTTGCTTGCAGATATCCATGCAGTTCTTGACAATACTCCCTGGAATATTATTGATCTTAGATATGAATATTATGCAGCAGTAATTCCAGAGATCATTCGAGCAATAGGCGTGGACACAAAAGAACTGGAATTTGTAAAGGGAAGTGAAATGCAACTTAAACCTGAATATATGTATGATGTATTGCAATTGTCAAGTCTGGTTTCAGTTCATGATGCAACAAAGGCTGCTTCAGATGTTGTGAAGATGGGAGATAATCCAAAACTTTCTGGACTCATTTACCCATTAATGCAAGCTTGTGATGAGCAATATCTTAATGTTGATGCTCAATTAGGCGGAACAGATCAAAGAAAGATAATGGTTTTGGCAAGAGAAACTCTTCCAAAAATAGGTTACAAAGAAAGAATTGAAATCATGAATCCTCTTCTTCCAGGACTTATTGGGAAAAAAATGAGTTCATCAGATCCTAATACTAAAATAGATTTGCTTGACAATGAAGAAGCTGTAAAAAAGAAACTAAACAAAGCAGAGTTTATTGAAGGAGATCCAGACAATGGAGTAATGGCATTTTTAGAATATTTCTTAATGGTTGTTAAAAAAGATAAAAAAGAGTCTTTTTTAATCGAAAGGCCTGAAAAATTTGGAGGAAATAAAGAGTATAAAGATTTCAAGTCAATAAAAGATGATGTTGTTTCAAAGACCCTTCATCCAATGGATGTAAAACTTGCAGTAGCAAAAGAGATTTCAAAAATACTTTCAAAAATAGATAGAAAAAAAGTTGAGCCTCTTGAAAAAAAGGCATATTCTTAAAAAAATAACCTATCCAAGGATTATGACTTAAGGTTTAACTCTTCTACATAAAAAGATTATTCAAATATTTTTATATATAAACTTTCATTATCACTTAGATAATAAAATCCATTAGAGCCATCATGTGCATATACTTCGGCATTCTTGCCAATAGCAGGAGTTCCAATGACTTTCCCCCAAATAGGTTTACTTCCATCTGATGGAACTGCTCCACTTCCAAAAACAACTTTTTTTCCATCTATAACCATATAACAAACAGCATCATAGGTACATCCATAATTAATATCAGTTATTTTTCCAGTGAAATTAATTTTAGAGTAGTTTTGATTTTTATAATCCGGAATTTTATTGATTGGTTTTTGTTTGATAAAAATAATTCCTCCAACAAGTAAAATCAAAATTATAAAACAAATAATAACAATTAAAAAATTTTTATTCATTATCATAAAATAAGTAGGATTCTATTTAAAAATCTATTTCTTCAGGGAAAATTAAATTTAAAGTTTTGCATCTCGTAGCAGCGTGTGTCCTTGGGATTAAATTTTTTCAGTCAGTATAAAACTCAATAATATCTTTGTCTTTTACAACATGCTTGAGGCCTATACGTTGTCCTGCAAATTTGCTTGAAGGTCCCCAGACTTTTGCATATTTTACCCTCTTTGAAAATCCATGAAGAACTTTTTCAGCAACTTCTTCCAAAGTAGAATTAGGAGGCATAATTACAGGAAAACTATCTTCTTTTTTTCCAGGCTGTCTTGTATATATCCGAATTATGCTAAAAGATTTGAATATCTTTTCTTTTAATTCTTCAAGACCTTCATTGGTTTTAGTCGAGACTAAAACAAAGTTATGCTTCTTGGTCTTTAAAGTCTCAGATATCTTTCTTCGAGTATTGTTATCATACAAATCTATTTTGTTAAAAACAATAATTTGTTTTGCTCCTTTATTTCTGATAATTTTTTGAATTTCCTCTATTTCATGGAGTTTCTCAACAATTACAAGAATCGTGTCTGCATTGTTAACAATTCCATGTTCGAAATATTCACTGGCAAGAGGAGGAAGATCAACTATTTGTATATTACAGTTAGCGAAATTAAGAGTCCCTATTTCAGGATCTGTTGTCGCAAATCCATAGCTTGCAATTTTGGGATTTGCATTTGTTATTGCCTTGAGTATTGAAGACTTTCCAGAATTAGTAAGTCCCACAAGAACTGCTTGAAGATCCTCTTTTTTTATTCCCTTTTTATTAGACTTTCCTGATTTTTTTGCTCGAATCATTGACTCTTTTAATTTCTTAATCTTTAGACGTATGTCTCCGCGAAATCGTTCGCTACCTTTGTGAGCAGGAGCTGTACGTAACATTTCTTCAAGAGCAACAAGTCTTTCTGAATCAGTTTGTGCCTTGAAATATTTTTCTTCTGCTCGTGCATATTCAAAACCTGCATTTATTGGCATAGTTTTATTAAGATTATTTGTTTTAAAAATTATTGCTATATGAAACTTGGAATATTGTTCTCTGGAGGAAAAGACAGCTGCTACGCAGCTTACTTAGCAAAGCAATCAGGTCATGAAATATCTTGTTTAATAACAATTGTCTCAAAAAATAAAGAAAGTTACATGTTCCATACTCCCTCAATAAATAAAGTGGAAAAACAAGCAGAACAAATGCAAATCCCAGTTATAACTATAAAAACAAAAGGAGAAAAAGAAGCTGAACTAATTGATCTAAAAAAGGCAATTAAGGTTGCAATAAAAAAATATAAAATAAATGGAATTGCAACAGGAGCAGTTGAAAGTGTATATCAGGGATCAAGAATTCAAAAAATATGTAATGATCTAAATATCGAATGTTTTAATCCACTCTGGCAAAAAAACCAGATACAATTACTAAACGAGCTTATAAAGAATAAGTTTAAAATAATAGTAACAGGAGTCTTTGCATATCCCCTTGATAAGAACTGGCTTGGAAGGGAAATTGATAAAAAATTTGTTCTAGATATAACAAAATTAAATGAAAAATATAAAATAAATCCTGCTGGAGAAGGCGGAGAATTTGAAACATTTGTTATTGATTGCCCGCTATTTAAAAAAGCACTTAAAGTCAAAGGCTATAATGATTTTGGAGAGAAAAACTCCTTAAGAAGGGAGATAGAAATATGATCCTCCTAGTAAATATCTGCAAAGAAAAACTCCATTATTCTGAATTTGTAAAACCTATTTGTGATATTTTAGAAAAAAATGAGATTAAATACTTTTCAAAAGATTATAAAAAAGTAGGAAAAGAAGATTTAGAGAAATGCAGTAAAATAATAATTTGTGGAACATCTCTTTATGACAATGATTTTGCCAAAAATATCAATTTTTTTAAATGGATTTTAGAAACTGATAAACCAATTCTGGGCATTTGCGGAGGAATGCAGATAATCGGGCTTCTTTTTAATGGAAAAATTAGAAAAGGAACAGAAATTGGATTTTATTCTGAATATTTTAAAAAGGGATTCCTAGGTTTAAAAGAAAAGCAAGAAGTATATCATTTGCATAATAATTATATTGACTTTACAAAACTACAAATATTCGAAGTTTTTTGTGGAAATGAATTTAGTCAGGCAATTAAACATAAAGAAAAACCTATTTACGGAGTATTATTTCATCCAGAAGTAAGGCAAAAACAATTAATAGAAAATTTCTGCAAAATAATTTTTTATGAAAGTAAAAAATAACTACCTTATCTTAAATAATCTTCAAAATCATTCTTTTCTTTTCGAATAGGTTTTCTTGGAGGCGGCTCGGGTTTTTCTTCAGGTTCCTGTTGAGGTACTTCTTCCCTACTGGAATCTTTCCCAGTTATTCTTTGTAGTTCGCGTATATTGTCTGTTAGCGGATCAAGTATCTTTGAAAAAGAATCTTGGGTTTCATGCATCTCCCTTGAGATGTTTTTAATATCTTCCCCATAGCCCCCTATTTTTCGCAAAATTGCCATTTGCAAATCATTAAAATTATTTTCCATTCTGGTGAGCCTTTCATTCATTTTCTGCACTTCAAATGATGTTTCTTCTCTAAATTTAGTAAATGAAGAAATTTCCTTTTTGAGTTTTTCAGTTTTTTCATCAACAGTCTGTTCACATATCTCATTAATTGTTTCAATATCAACTCCTCCTGATTTTGGTTGATATTCTGTATAAGCTTGTTCTCCTCCCTGATAATCAGGAGCATAATCCGCAGAATAACCCTGCCCTGGATCTGCACCCTCTGTTTCTGCAGATGGCACATAATCCTGAGTTTCAACGCCTGAGTATTCTTGAGGTTGTGGAGGTGCAGATGGAAAAACAGGTTGAGAAGGTTGACTAAGACCATAATCAGACTGAGCCTGGCCCATGCTTTGTTCCATAGGATAATTACTAGGAGTTGCCTCCATTCCAGGAGCTTCAGGATTGGAATTTAATGCAGATTTTATTTTAGATTGAGAAAGTGCATCATTTATCTCTTTTGGAGAAATTCCCTCTTGTCTAAGTGATCCGGCAATCTGGGCATCATTAAGCCCTTGCTGTTTCATTTGCATCACTCTTTCTAAAGTAGCCATAATAATACCTGTGTTTTTTTGTTTTTATATTTTTAGTTTATTTCTTTATTAGTTTTAATAACTCTTCCTGAACTATAGCTCTAACATCTTTCACTCTGGCAAATTCCAAAGGTTGAAATATTTTCATTTGACGAGTAAATATTTCCAGTTCAGTCTTTCTCGCAAAATTTTCAAGTTCATTTATTATACGTTTATTGAGTTGTTTCATATTCTTTATGTCAAGTGTCAATTCATTAATCTGTTTCTTAAAATCCAAAATCTGTCTGTCATAATCTTCTTTTGTTGAAACAAGGTTCTCTCCAATTAAAAGTATTCTATCCTTCACAAGTCTTTGTTTCTCTTCTATTTCATTTAGTCTTGTTCCAAATTCACTAAGAAGTGCGCTTATTGGCTCTTGTTGTTCTTCCATATTCTCTTTTTATTAATATATAATGGAGAGGGGGTTTAAAATTGTTATGTTATGCATATATTGAATTTATTTGATCCAGGACCAAAAACATAACCACACATAAATTTTAATATTAGATTCATCATAAGATTTTATAAAAAGGTGATTCAATATGCTGTTTAAACCAAATACTCCGTTGTATTCATATGAAATAGCAAGAGAAGAGGGAAATCAAGTATTGTATGTTAACTATCTCGGAGCCCCATATGTCCCAAATATAGCAGAAAATCCTGATGTAATGGCAAGGGCAATTGACTTTTTAGTAGAGACCTCAAATATTTCAAGAATTGTTTTTGTGCAACAAAGAAACTACAATTATGGCTCTTCAGAAGTTTTTTTAATGCAGGAAATTGCCAACCTTTATGTATACCTTTCAAAGCAAGAAAAAATACTTTCTCCAGTAAAACTGTCTATTCAAAATTCCCAATATACCAGTCAAAGATATAATGACATGAGTTACATCTTAATGGTATTAAAAAGAGATCCAATTGCCTGCCTCTTTGAATTAAATCGATTTATCAAGCAGGAGAAAACTAACTTTGAGTCTACTTCTGAAGATCTAAAAACAGATCAACTAAGTTATATAAGGCTAATGGAAAAAGTCCAGTCCCTTTTGCAGAATACAAAAATAATAAAAGAGGCAGAAAAATATTTCTCAGATTATAGCTTTGGAAAAAGAGAGCTTTATAGCAAATTTTTAAGAGCAGATATAATTCCAAACTTCACATTCACAAGACTAGTAGCTTCTATTCCAAGCGATAGTGAAATGATCTCTCAATATGAAATTGGAGAGGGATATGATAGATCCGTGGTTACTATTTTAAAAAGAAGAGAAGATGCAAAATATCTCTATCATTTAATGCCTCCCGAATATTCTTTAGACGAAGATAAACAAAATTTATTAAATCTTGCAAGAAATGTTTTAATTGAACATCAACCAAAAGCAGAGGAATTCACAGATCCTGAAAAAACAAGACAAGTATTCTTAAATGTCTCCAAAGATCTATTAAGGGATCTCGGAGAGACTAAAAAAGTAAAACTAGATTATGATGAAATTAACCAGCTTGCAACAATTTTAGTAAGGCACACAATTGGATTTGGATTAATAGAGATAATATTGCAGGATAAAAATATACAGGATGTTGTATTAAATGCTCCCATTTCAATGAATCCGGTTTTTCTAAGGCATCAGGAATTTGACGAATGTATAACTAATATAATTCCAAGTAAAGAAGATGGAGATTCATGGGCTGCAAAATTTAGAATGATCTCAGGAAGACCACTTGATGAAGCAAACCCTATTCTTGATACAGATTTAGCACTAGGAAATATAAGGGCCAGAATTGCAGTAATTCATCAGCCACTTTCTCCAAATGGTCTTGCATATGCAATAAGAAGACATAGAGAAGAGCCCTGGACCTTGCCATTATTTATAAAAAACAAGATGTTGAATAGTTTTTCAGCAGGCCTTTTTAGCTTTTTAATTGATGGAGCAAGAACACTTCTTGTTGCAGGAACAAGGTCTAGTGGAAAAACCTCTTTACTAGGAAGCCTGATGCTAGAGATAATGCCAAAATATAGAATAATTGTTTTAGAAGATACACTAGAACTTCCAGTTGATGCAATAAGAAAACTAAAATATGATATTATAAGAATGAAAGTACGAAGCAGTTTATTAAAAACAAGTACTGAGGTGGTAGCAGATGAAGGAATAAGAACTTCTTTAAGACTTGGAGACAGCAGCCTTATAGTTGGAGAAGTAAGAAGTCTGGAAGCCAAGGCATTGTATGAAGCAATGAGAGTTGGAGCACTTGCAAATGTTGTTGCAGGTACTATTCACGGCGCATCTCCTTATGGAGTTTTTGATAGAGTAGTAAATGATTTAGAAGTTCCAGTTACAAGTTTTAAAGCAACTGATTGCGTTATTGTTGCAAACCCTATAAAAACACCTGATGGGCTTAAATCAGTAAGAAGAGTACTTCAATTAACAGAAGTAAGAAAACACTGGACAAAAGATCCAGAAGAAGAAGGCGGGTTTGTTAACTTGCTAAAATATAATATTGAAAAAGATGAATTAGAGCCTACAGAGGAATTAATAAATGGAGACTCAGAAATAATAAAAGATATTGCTGCAGGAGTAAAAGGATGGGCAGGAGATTGGGATGCAGTTTATGATAATATTGTTCTTAGGGGAAAAATAAAACAAGAAATATTAGATATCTCTATGAAATTGGGAATGCCTGAAATTCTAGAAGCCCCATTTAATTCAATTTCAAATAATATGTTTCATCAGTTTTCAAAAGAAGTTCAAGAAGAGGTAGGAATCCCTATTGGAGAAAAAGTCTTTCCTCTCTGGCAGGATTGGTTAAAAGAAACCATAAGAGCAAAAAGGTTTTAAGAAATTAGTTGAATCGTTAATTTATTTATTTTATCTGCAACTATCTCAAAATTATCCCTGTATTCTTGAACTCTTCCAGTTATAATAATTTTATCAAATTTTCTTAACCCTCTACCTTCCCCATTCTCAACAAAAACACTAATATTTCCAGTTTCATCACAAACATTCAACAGTTGGAAGCCAGATTTATCACTAGATAACCTTGAAATTTCTCCAACAATTTTAACATTTAAATTAAGAGAATCATAATCAATCTCATTAATTTTCATTATTTTCGGTTCTGTACTAAAATATAAAAAAATAATTAAACAAATTCCAATTAAAAACACTACAAGAGAGATTATTAAAAGAAGTTTATTGCCCATTTTAACTATTATAAAAGGTGTTATAGTCAAAGATATTTATATTTTCCCAGTTTATCTTTGAATATTTAGGGAAAGAATTGTCTCTTTTACTATACATAACTTTTAATAAGTTTTTATTTATAGTAAGAAGATGCCAGATAAAGTTCTAAAAACAATAAAGCCTAGAAAATACCAGCAGGAAATATATGAAAACTGCAAAGACAAAAACTGTCTGGTAGTCCTGCCTACCGGAATAGGAAAAACACTAGTTGCCCTGATGCTCTCAATATATACCCAAAAAAAGTTTCCAGGAACAAAAACCCTTTTTCTCGCTCCAACAAGGCCTCTTGCAGAGCAACATCTGGCATATTTTAAAAAACATCTTCCAGAATTATTTGCAGAACTTATCTTATTTACCGGAAAAATAGAGGCAGAAAAAAGAGAAGAACTCTGGCAAAATTCAGATATAATATTTTCAACTCCTCAGTGTATTGCAAATGATTTAAAAAATGGATTATATGACCTGGGAGAAGTTACGCTTTTAATAGAGGATGAATGTCATAGATGCCTAAAAAATTATTCTTACACATATATTGCAGAAAAATATAAAAAACAGGGAAAAAATCCTCAGATCCTAGGACTTACAGCATCACCAGGAACAGATAGAAAAACAATAGAACAAATTGCAAAAAATCTGGGAATAGAGTCTATTGAAATAAGAACCAGGGAAAGCGAAGATGTAAAAGAATATCTTCAGGAACTAGAGTTTGAAGTAATAAAACTAGATTTCCCAATAGAATTAAGAGAAATAACCAGCATTATAAAAAATCTATATCAGAAAAAAATAGAAGAACTAAAAAATAGAAAACTCTTGTTTGAACCCCCTACAAAAACAAATATACTCAAACTTCAAGGAAGGATAATGGGTTCTATTTCTTCTGGAAATAAAAATTTTAATATGCTCATGGGTGCAAGCGCATGTGCCCAGGCAATAAAACTCTCGCATTTAATAGAACTTCTAGAAACTCAAACAGTTTATTCATCAATAGCTTATATCAAATCCATGTTTGAACAAGCTAATCAAAACAAGTCTAAAGCTGTAAAAAATATAACAAAAAATCCAGAATTTAACCAGGCATATGTTAAATTAAGCGAACTTATTGCAAAAAATATAGAACATCCAAAACTAAATGAAGTTAAAAATATAGTTAAAAACTCAATATGCGAAAATCAGAAAAATAAAACTATTGTATTTTCACAATATAGAGATACTGTAATAAAAATATCAAAAACTCTAAATGAAATTCCAGGAATAAATGCAAAAGTATTTGTAGGCCAAGCCAAAGGAAAAGGAGAAAATAATCCTGGCCTGACTCAAAAAGAACAGCAGGAGATAATGGATGAGTTTAGGCAAGGCAAAGTCAATGTAATTGTAGCAACAAGCATTGGAGAAGAGGGACTCGACATTCCAGAAGTCAATTCAGTTATTTTTTATGAGCCAATTCCAAGTGCAATAAGAAAAATACAAAGAGCAGGACGTACAGCACGCTTAATGAAGGGAAAATTAATAATACTCATGACAAAAGAAACATTAGATGAAATATTTTATTATGCATCAAGAGCCAAGGAAAAAAGAATGTATTCTTCTCTTGAAAGCATAAAAAAGGATCTGGATAGTGGAAAATCAATTTATGAAAAAGAGAATCAAACAGAGTTGAAAGAATTTAAAAAAGAAGTGAATAATACAAAAAAACAAACCGAGTTCATAGAAAAAGACAAGACCAAACAAAAAACATTGTTATAATAAATAAACAATTTAAATTCACTTAAAGGTCATTTAAAATGTTTCATAATATATTTGAAGATGTAAAAAAAGAGAAGAAAAAAGCCAAAATAGAAATAATAGCAGATATTCATGAAAAAAATTCAATGGTTCTTTCAGAATTAAAATCAAATGAAGATATTGATCTAAAAATTAATTCTCTTCCAATTGGAGACTACCTGATAGGAGAGGTAATAATCGAAAGAAAAACAATAAATGATCTTACCTCATCCTTGTTAACTAAAAGAATATTTGAACAGTTATATCAAATGGAACAATACGAACAAAAAATTTTAATTATAGAAGGAAAAATAGAGAATTTGTATATAAAAATAAATCCCAATATAATCCGGGGATTTATTTTATCAATAATCTCCAAGAATAAAATCCCAATTATTTTCACAATAAATCCTAAAGACACCTCTGACTATTTAGCGACCCTTGCAAAAAGGCAAATAAAATCGAAAACTGCTTTTTCATTGCACTCAAAAATACCTAAAACCGTTCAGGGACAAAAACAATATATTTTAGAATCATTTCCAGAAATAGGTCCAAAAAAAGCAGTGCTTTTATTGCGCAGATTTAATTCACTAAATAATACTTTTAATGCATCTGAAGAAGAATTAAAAAATATTCTGAAGGGAAACGCTAAAAAATTTAAAGAAATTTTAAATAGCCCTTAAATTTCAGTTCATCTGAATGAAAAGATCTATTGCATCTAGTACACTCATAACCATGCGAATTTTCAGAAAAATGTTTTATTACTGAAGAAACCTTATCATCAATATTAGACAAACAATCAGATTCAGGACAAAAAAGAATTCCTTCAAGTAAACTTGGAATTTGAAGATTTAATTTTCCATTAACTCTCCCATTCCTAATTGTGCTCACTGTTGCACCCTCTGCATAAAAAGCAACAGAATTTAGCTCTTTATTAGAAAGTTCATAACCTTCAATTTTTAAAACCCCTTTTTTTCCAAATTTCCTGCTGCCAAAATTATCTCCCAAAGAAACAACTGCAGAATAGTCTGGCTGGTTTATTCCAAGTATATCTGCAAGTTTCCATACTTTTCCAGCAGGAATATGATCAATAACAGTTCCATTGCTTATATGCCCCAAAATTCTTTTCTCGTCTCTAGGCTGCTGATTAAAATATATTTCCAGTCCCCTTTCATTTTGATTTGTAGTGTGTTGAGGAATTGCTTCGCTGGCAGATCTGATCATATGCTCTGGAATTCCGCCAGAAGTGGAATAATAGCCAAGATCAATTGAATAAAAATCAGATGCAGTTTCTAAAAATGACCTGACTTGTGGAATAGTTTTCTCTCTTGCATGAAAAAACTGTCCTTGTTCTTCAAAAGCAGCTACAAGCAACCGATGAAACAGTTCAACATTACTGCGATCTCCATCTTTAGAACTATAAACATCAACAACAACAGGAGGAATTCTTTTGCCAGCGAGTTCATACACAATTTGTCTTGCAAATCCCTCTAAGGATTCTTTATTAATGGGAAATTTTTTAGGAGCATCCATTAAAATATAATTTGCTTTTTTTTATTTATAAACAAGCATACACTGGAAAATAATCAATATAATGCAACAAGCTTATAAACCTAGATTTTCTTTCTTAACTATATTTTTTATTTTATTAAATTGTATTCTTCTAAATCAGTATAAGTTGGTCCTTCAGGCAATAGTTCTGACTTTTTTAAAACAAATTTATCAACTATAAATCTTATTTTTCTTGGTTTAACGCTTTCAAGATATTCAAGTAATCCCTTTTTATCCCTAACATTTTTTACTCTTGCAATAGTAATATGACTCATAAACCTTTCTTCAGGTTCAAAAATATCTTTTAGTTTTTGATCAATTTCTTTTTGAAGAAGAAAAACTCCTCTTCCGCGAAGTTCAACCCAAATGATTTTAATAAAATCCCTTGAAAAAACTCCTGCATCTCCAAGTTCGCATTCAAAACTGGAGAGTTTTATATCTGCCAGTCTTTTTTTGACCTCTTCAACTTTTTCATCAGGAATCTCTCCTAAAAATTTCAAGGTCAAATGTAGATTCATGCTTTCAGTAAGTTTTCCAGTAAATAATGTCTTCTTCCATATAGTTTTTTGTATTTTTTCTATCTCGGAAATAATTTCATAAGGTAAATCAAGTGCAATAAAAACACGAGCCATTCTAAATCATCTCACTAAGAAGTTTTGCCCCAAGTTTGACAGTCATGCCGTTAATGTCTTTGAGGGAATTTATTTCAACAATATCTGCTCCTCGAAAATTATTAAGTAAAACTAACCGTTTAATAAAGTAGATTAAATCCCTGCTGCTAATTCCACCTGTTTCAGGATTTGAAACTCCTGGAGCATAAGCAGGATCAACACAATCCATATCAATACTTACATAAAATCCAGTTGATTTTCTTGCTCTCTCCATTACAATATCACATACTCCATCAATTTCAAACTGCAAAACATCCATTTTAATAAGAGTTATCCTATTCTCTTTTAAAAAATCCAATTCTTCTTTTAAGTATCTCCGGACACCAATCAAAACAATCTTTTCAGGATTAAACCAACCTCCCTCAACAAGCTTCCTCAACCACCCTATGCTATCAGGAGACTTCCCAGATTCCTTACAGTCCAAATGTGCATCAAAAATAATTAGCAAAGGATCAAGCTCTATTTTCTTAAATGCCCGAGCTATAGAAAAACTTATTGAATGATCTCCTCCTAAAAAAAATGATTTGAAATTCCTTCCAAAAGCCTCCTTTGAGTTTTCAAAAATTAAATGATTCGCCTCTTCAATATTATCTGAATTAACATGTATCTCTGAAAGATTCAGTTTATCAAATTCAACTATCTTCCCTTTTTCATTAATTTCTATTTCTTTTAAGGATTTCAAAATTTCAACAGGAGATTTTTCGCATCCCTTTTTCCCATCCGGAGAGTTTATGAGTTTTACACTTATTATTTGCATGAGTCTATTATCCCAAATCTATATATAACCTTTTTCCTTATTTAATTAGGGTTTTGAAAGGAGGTTTAAAATGAAAAAAAGTATTTTAGATTGGATTGCATTAATCCTCGTAATAATTGGCGGGCTTAATTGGGGACTAGTTGCAATTAATCCTTCATATGATGTAGTTGCCATGATTGGCGGAGGAATGACTGGAATGATTGCAAGAATCATCTATGCATTAGTAGGACTTGCTGCATTATATGCAATTTATTATCTATTTAAGGAATAAATAGAAAAAGATAATTTTTTTATTTTTTTTAAATTAAAATCCATTTACGAAAAATTAGTCTGGAAGTAAAGCAACAAAACTATATCCTTTAAGATCACTTAATTTTTTTACTTCTTCTAGTTTAACCTTGTTAATGCAAGATTCATAGTCATAATAATTTTCTGCGTTCCCACCAAGTTCTTCCTGCAATAGATCAATCATTGTTGAATCGCACTTTTCGCGATTGATTTGTTTAAGACCTATTAAAGTTTCTTTTGCTTCATCAAGATCTTTTTGCTTCAAGTCGCTCATTTTTTTTATTTCCTTTAAAACTATCTTCTTAACTTCATCAACTTTCTCCTTGACAGTCCCAGAATAAATTATCTCATAAGAATAATCTCTTGATTGTTCAAGATTGGTTTTGATTGCATAACAAAGCCCTCTTTTTTCCCTAACTTCCTGAAATAACCTGCTGCTCATCCCGCCCCCCAAAATAGAATCAAAAATTTCTGCAGCATATCTATTTTTGTCAGTTAACTTCGGCATATGAAACCCAATAACTTCGTGGGCCTGATCAATACCTTTTCTTTTTTCAATTACCTCTCCGTTTTTATTAGTTATCGGAATTGAATTTATTTTTTTATTTACTTTTGGAAATTTATTTGCTTCTGCTAAAACCTCTTCCCAATCTGTCTTTCCAACAGCACAAAAGATCATATTATTTGTTGAGTAAATAGAATTAAATAACTCCAAAACTTTTTCACGAGATAGTTTGGAAACAGTTTCAAGTGTTCCTGCAACAGACATATTAAAAGGGGAATTATATAAATTTTCTTTTATCTTTTCCATAACATAACTCAAGGGGTTGTCATGATACATTTTTATCTCTTCAAGTATCACTTTCCTTTCCCTTTCTAAAGCCTCTTTTTCAAACAAAGGATTAAGAACTAAATCCCTGGATATATCTGCTCCGAGATTAAAATATTTGCTAGGAAGTTTATTCCAATAACAAGTAATCTCTTCTCCAGTAAATGCATTTATTATTCCTCCTTTTCCTTCTATCTCGCGTGGAATTTCCACAACATCACGATTTTTAGTTCCCTTAAAAACAAGATGTTCAATAAAATGTGAAATTCCTTTTATCTTAAAGTCCTCGTATTGTGCACCAAATTTGACTGCAGAAGAAACAGCAACAACAGGTATATCTCTTTTTTCAAACAATACAGTTATTCCGTTATCAAGTCTTTGCCGATTAAATTCAACTTCCTTCATTTTTCACCTTAATAGGTATAGAACATGAATTTGATTAATAAACCTTTGTGAAAGTTAAATCTTCCAAACCCCATTTTCCTGTACGATTTTTCCATCCAAAAGAATCTTTGCCTTGTGCATGTCTTTTACAATATCCCAATGAAGAGCAGAATCATTCCCGCCACCATTCTGGCGATATGCCATTCCAAGTGCAAGATGAATTGTTCCGCTTATTTTTTCGTCAAAAAGTAAATCCTTTGTAAATCTATTTATTTTAGGGTTGCACCCAATCCCAAATTCTCCAATATAGCAAGAATTTTTATCTGTATTAATCATTTCTTTTAAAAAATCTTCATTTTTGCTCGATTTTGACTCAATAATTTTGCCTTTTTCAAATACAAGATAAACATCAGTTACTTCTTTCCCATCACGTATTGCAGGATATTCAAATTTTATCCACCCTTCAAGACTTTCACGCAAAGGAGCCATAAAAATTTCTCCACCAGGCATATTTTCCTCGCCTTTATCCGCGATTGAGTTTTTTCCACTAATGGAAAATTTTAAATCAACATTTTCCCCAATCAAGTGAACCTTCTTTCCTTTTTCAAAAATTCTATTAATCTGATCAAGTCTTTTTCCAAACTTTTTCCAATCAATTAAGCAGGCATTATAAACAAAATTTTCATATTCATTTAAAGACATTTCAGCATCTTGTGCAAGAGATATGCAAGGATAAGCAATACTAACGCGCCTTATTTTTTCAGGAGTATTCACAATATAATCTGAAATAGGATGAGTTACTTTTGCACGAGCACGCATTTTTTTTGGATCAGCACTTGTAAGTTCTCTTGTATTTAAATCACTTGAAACACCTATGTATGCCTGGCAATCTTTGACTGTATCCATCCAATATTGCGGAAAAAAATTAATCTGGTCTAAATTTGCATATTTGTAAAAAAAATTATTTATATCAGGTAAGTTTACACGAACAATAGGTATTGCTTTTTGTAAGATTATTTCCTTGTATAATTCAACTAAGAAAGGTATTGATTCGCTGCCTCCAGAAATAATTACTTTTTCTCCAGGTTTAACATGAACACTGTATCTAACTGCAAGTTGTGCAAGTTTTCGAGTCCTAAGATCAGTCGGCATTTTATTTAAGCTTTAATTTAATTTCTCAGAATAAGTCTGAGGATAACACCTCAAAAAAGATTTAGTTCTTTTCAAACTAAACCCTTTTGTTTAAGTAAAATGAAGTCCTTTTTAAAGATTACTAGCATTCAAAGATATCAATAAAAAAATAAAAAATAAAAAGAAACTATTTTTTAGAGTTAGCAATACCAACTATTCCTCCGATTAATACTAAAATTCCTCCAAGACCCATTCCCAGGAATATTCCAATTATACCTAGTACTAAAGAGACAATAAAATCTCCTTTTTTAGGATTTCTAGATATTCTTATTAAATAAAATATAAGAATAATACTTAATATTAATCCAACTATAGAAGATATCAAAGACCAAATTAAGAGAACATTGAGATCAAATCCAAATGAACTCCATAATTCTCCCATTGCGCTACTGTTTTGCATGGATTTAAACAAAAAGTACCCTATAACCCCCCAAACAGATCCGATAAATCCAAGAATATCTCCAACTAAGATAAGTACAAATGCTGTTGTTGATTTCATTAAAAACACCTCCATTATAATAATCTAATTTAATATAAGCTAATCTCTGAATGATTTATAAATATTATAAAAAAATAAAAATAAAAAAATTATCTTTTTCTTTTACTTGCTTTTTTATCTTTCCAAGCAACAAACCCAAATATGATTAAATTAGCAATTACTCCGACTCCCTTAAGTACTGGAAGTATCCAAAGGATCAAGAATAAACTAAGCCAACCTGGATAATTTCTTCTTTCATATATTTTCCATATCCAAACAATTGCAAGAATAAAATACACTGGAGGAAGTAAAAACAACCACCCCCAAGCCCAATGTCTTTTTGCAAGTATTGGAAGCAAGAAAAGATTTGCGATTGGAATCCAAGCAAGCCAGGCTTTTTTATAGCCTAATTTTTTTGCGATTGTCATCCAAACAAAAGCCATGTAAACATAAAATGCAGCTGCAAGAATAATTAGGACAATTAAAATTGCTCCAACTAAAACTCCTGCAAGGCCTCCGAATGCACTCCCTATAACAACTTGCCTAAAATTAGGATCTTCCCACATTTGCCTAAACCCAACCATAGATTCTAAAAACATACATCACCTCCTTCTGATTAATATAGATATATTAACAGGGATTTATTTGTTTATAAAAGTTGCGAGTTTATATATTTGATAATATCTTTTAAAATATGATCATTGAACTCATAATCGCCTTGAGTTTAGGAATTATAATCGGGATAATAACCGGCCTTTTTCCAGGTATCCATATAAATCTTGTTGCCGCATTCCTTCTCGCGTCATCTGTTTTTTTATTAAACATCTTTCAACCAATTTCTCTTGCAGTCTTTATTGTCTCGCTTTCAATTACTCATATATTCACTGATTTTATTCCAACTATTTTTTTAGGAGCTCCCGATAGCGATACAACTCTTTCAATTCTTCCAGGCCATGAAATGTTAATTAAAGGAGAGGGATATGAAGCAGTAATACTTTCGATCATAGGTGCTTTAATCGGAGTAATTATTCTTTTACCTTTTATTCCAATATTTATTTACATCCTTCCAATAATTTACCCTTATGTCCAGAGAATAATTCCAATAATTCTGATAACAATTATTTTTATGATGATTCTTTCTGAAAAAGGGAAAAATAAATTTCTAACAATTCTAATAATATTTCTATCCGGATGTCTGGGATATTTTTCATTAAATCTAAATATTAAAGAGGCACTTCTTCCCCTTTTAACAGGATTATTCGGGTCATCTTCATTAATAACTTCTATATTAAAAAAACAAGAGATCCCAATTCAAAATATAACTAAAATCAAAGCAATAATTAAAAATCTGAAAAAAGATTCAATTATAAAATCAATTTCAGCCTCAGTTATTGCCTCGCCAATCTGCTCTTTTCTTCCTTCGCTTGGAAGCAGTCAAGCCTCAATAATAGGATCGATTGTAATTGGAGAGCTTGATAGAAAAGAATTTATTATTTTAAACGGAATTGTTAACACTTTAGTAATGTCTCTATCATTTATTATTCTTTATTCAATAAAGAAATCAAGAACAGGAAGCTCTGTTGCAATAAATACTCTTCTTCCCTCACTAACAAAAAATGATTTAGAGATAATAATACTGGCAGTAATAGTCTCGGCGATTTTTGCATTTCTAATTTCAATAATGATTGTGAAAAATTTTTCAAAACTAATTACAAAAATAAATTATACTAAACTATCTATATTAATATTAAGCTTATTGACAATTGTAACTCTAATTTTCTCTGGAATAATCGGACTGATAATTTTAATTACCTCGACGGCTCTCGGAGTCCTATGTATCCTATCAAGAATCAAAAGAACAAGTTTAATGGGATGTTTGTTAATTCCAACAATTATTTTATATCTCCTTTAGCCTAAGATCAATCAGAGTATTTTCTACATGCTTGGTTATTAGAAACCCTATCCAAGGCATGTTCTGCAATATAATTTATTTCTCTCCTCATCTCAGGGCTAGGCTGTGGAGATTTATCCAATTCTACTCTAATTGGTTTTGGACTTTTTAATCTTTCTTCAAGTTCCATATAAATTAAATATATGCCAAATGTTTAAATATTTATGTCTAAATGAATAATTATTTCAATCTATTCTTTTCCATCGCAAAATTCAGGCCGGTCATAAATTTTTTCAGGCACCTTTGATTCATTGCCTGAATTTTTTAATAGTGTTTGAGCTCTTTTTTTGCCAAATTCAGTAGGATACTCCCCATTAAGACATGCAAGACATAGATTTTCAGGAGCCACTAGAAGTGAATTCTTTAAGCCATCAATTGTTTGATATTTGAAACTATCCACTTCCATCTCTTTTGCAATATTTTTTTCAGTATCCTGTGGATATTTATTTGCAATCAACTCAGAATAAGTAGACATATCAATACCATAAAAACAAGGACATTTGATTGGAGGATCTGTTACCCTTATATGAATTTCCTTTGTACATGCTTCTTTAAGGAGTTTTACAATCTTTTTTAAAGTTTCACCGCGAACAACACTGTCTTCAATTAAAATAGCTTTCTTGTCTTTAATCAAATGAGGAACAACATCATATATCCTATTCATCAAATAAGCTCTTTTTTCTTTTGAATTAATAAATCCCCTTTTAGAAGAAATCTTTTTTAAAACATCTTCAGAAGTCAAATTAAAATGACTTGCAAATGCTCTTGCAGCCAGATTTGCAGTTTCAGGAGCAGGAAAAATAACAAAACTCCTTGGATTTTTTCTTATTTCTTCTGCAAGTGGATCTACCTTGGCAAGTTCAAGTCCAAATCTCCATCTAATGTCATGTACAGGAATATTTTCAAAATGTGAAGTGTCATTTTCAAAGTAGACTGCCTCAAAATGACAATGGGCTTTTTTTGTATTAAAAATTTTAGCAACCTTGACCCCCGTTTTAGAAAATAAAATTACACTGCCAGGTTCAACTATTTTAAAATTTTTAATTCCCACCTGTCTTAATGCATTTGTTTCTGAAGCAACTGCATAAAAATCTTCATTTTCTCCCCAAACAAGAGGTTTAAATCCCTGCGGATCACGAACAACACCAAGGTCTCCGTTGCCCATAAGCATTAAAAGACTATAAGCGCCATCAAGCTTCTCCATTAAACTTCTGGCAATATCAAAAAAATCAGGTTCAAAATTTTCTCCTGAATTAAACTGTTGAAATTTAAGTCTTAGAGAGATTAAATGCATTATTATCTCAGTATCAACCCCTATTTCAAGATCATAATCACTTTTTAACAGATCTTGTTCAAGTTCAGGATAATTTGCAAGATTGCCATTAAAACAAAAGCAAAATCTTTTTGATTTTTTACCGTGCCTTCTAAGAAAAGGTTGTAATTGGTCTGTTGCATTATCTCGTTTACCCGAAGTCCCATACCTGACATGCCCTATTCCAGCAACCCCCTTCAAATTATCAACAATTAACTCTCTTTGAATATTATCTTCCCCCCCAAAAAAATTTTCAACATTTAATAATTTCTTCCTATGTGCAAAAGGTTTGCTGTATTCGCCTTCCCTTGACTTAAAAATTCCAACCCCTGTTCCTGATTGACCTCTTCTTTGTATGGCAGAAAGCATTAAATCAATAGAAACTGGAACAAGTGCAGAATTATCCTTAGAATTTTTTAAATAAATTCCGCATACACCACACTCTTCTTTTACTTCTCCCATAAAGTAAAATAACCCTCTTCCTTTTTAAACTAGAATCATATTCAAAATATATTTTTCAAAAATAATAGAATTTATAAACAAAAACTACTTGAAACTAAAAATACCTCATTTATGTTTTGTTGTTCTATAGATCAGACACTAAAGTTAAAACCACTGATCTATATTTTGTTGTTTTTCTGTATCTCTGCCAAATATACTTTCAATATATTTTTTAGTAAGTTCAAGATCTTGTTCAATATAAGCTGGAACATTATAATTTCTTACAAGACTTAGTGCAGGTTCAAGATATTTTACAATACTGCCATAAGATATTGTAAATATAAGTTTAGGATTTCCGCATTTTGTGCACTTCCCATCAAGAGGAGGCCTCCTGAAAATTTCATTACATTTCCCACATCTAAAACTTTGTTGAGAGAATTTTCTCAAATTACCTTTTAAGTCCCTCATAAAATGCCTGTCAATTATAAGCCTTGCAACATCTCCTTGATCAACACTCCGGAGTTTTACACATAAATCCATCTGAGCCTCAACTTTATCTTGCATTGTTGGGAGAGTTTTATATGAAGAACAAGTTGCTCCCGCATTGAAGTTATCACTATCATGTGTAAACCCTGTATTAACATAAGGATCTTCTCCCCTTGCAATTCTCTGTTTAACCATTTCAATTTCAATTTTATTTGAGTGCATTTTCTTTTCAGCAGACTCATACATAGAAAGAGGATAAGTATTAACAAGTTCAAAATCTAAAATTTGATCATCAACCTCTTTTGCATAAACCCTTCCATTTAGGACTAAAGGAGCATCCTGGGTTCCACCTCTATGTGAAGGTAAAAAAGACCTTGAAAAATTAATTAAAACATCTAAAAGAAGCATTATCGCGGCCTCATCGCCATCACAATCTCTTCTCATTGCAGCATGCATATAAGGCGATGCAAGTAAACCCTGAACTTTTGAAAATCCAATTATTCTGCAAATAACTCCTGCACAATTATGCGGAGCCATACAAACTCCAAGCTGACCCACAATATCTTCTCTTTTTTTAATATTGTAAAAAGCAGGAAGATGATAGAATTTAACAAGTAATTCATCAATAAATTTAGCTGCATTTATAAAAACATCATCTGCTTTTTCATCACCGCATTTAACATTACAAGGAAGAATTATATCATGTGGTTTGAGTTCAAGAATCTGGTCTTCAGAAACAAGTTCTTTCCCATAACAATCATGAACATATCCAAGTTCTCTAAGTCTTACAACATTGACCTCAATCTCCTTGGGTTTAAAATGTGAAATAGGTAGTTCAGTCATATCATATCGTATAGTGCCATCTTTATTTACTGAAAGATTATATTTTGCTCTTAAAATTCCTTTTACTAAATTCTCCATTGCATGATCTTCTGAACTAGTCCCACGAACTCCCTTGATTAAAGCAGGAACTTCAACCCTCATATAACCTAATTTTTCTCTTGCTTTCTCAACATAATGTTTTAAATCAATTCGGGTATTTTTAAAATGACCACCCATATCATGCAGCTTACATTTTTTATCTTCAATTTCTTTTTCACACCTTCTGCAATAATATTTCTCAATAGTTCTTTCTCCACAACACTCGCAAACCCTATAAATTGTTTCACGATTGCATTTAGTGCAAAAATTAAATGGAAAATCTCCCCTTACAGTGCCTATTTCTTCAGCAGCATTAACACTCCTAAGTCTGCCTCCTTCATTTCCGACAGGAAAAAGAACACTTGGACTTCCGATTAATTTTCTTAACTTTGCTTTTTCAGGCCTTCCCATCCTGCTTCCTATAAACTCTCCAGCCTTGTCTTTTATAATATATTTAGAAAGTTTGTTGATTATTGCTAAAACTTTTTCTCCCTCTGAAATTTCCTCTAATTTTTTTTCAGAACCAGAAATTACAGAACTGTTTTCTTTAGAGATCCCAAGAGCCTCCAAAATACCATCTGCATTGCTAAAATCAAAATTGATTTCAAGTTGACCTATAAAGTCAGGTTCAAATCCTAAATTAACAAGCAAAGCCTTTGTATCGTTATTTTCAAGTATAACATTTTCAATAAAAACCTCGTGGGGAACTCCGATCAATTCAAGTGCTCTCTTCCCTACTTGAAATCTTTCTCTATCTGTTAAACCAAAGGGAAATAATAATTTACCATTATTTATTCGTGAGTGTAAAAACCAGTCAATAAATCCTAAAAATTGTTCATAATTTATCTGATTCCAATAATATATGTAACTTGGATGAAGCGGAACATTAAATTTATTTGAAAGTTCAACTGCTTTTTCAAGTTCTACTTTATAGCAATTATCTACCTTTCCTGAATTCTTTTCAAGTTCCAAATTCCACCACTCTTCAACATAACCAGGTTTAATAAGAACTGCATTCCTGTTCATGACATCTCCAAGCGGAAAAAGAATATCTCCAGGATAGATTATTTCTGAAACATCCTTATATAATTTTTTTGCCTCATCATAATCGTAGAGTTTTTTAACAGTCCCATTTTTAAGTTTTATAATGGGTCCGTCAATTAAATCACATGGAGTAGTAACGCAACCTTTTGTAGGCTTTTCAATTTTTAATTGAGTTCCTGTTGCAATAAAATCATTTGTAATCCCCATCGTAGCTGGATGAACAGAAACAGCTGAAAACCCTGCAACTCTGCTTCGCCCATACCTGAATCTAAATCCTTTTCCGGGATAACCAAAAACAGGCCTTCCTGCAACCAGATCTTTTATATAAGTGGGACTTGAATCAGTTTTTCCAGTATCTCTTTTTTCATGTAACTCCACATATTCATCAAGCCATTCCCAATCTTTCACAGTAAAACCATTTTTTTGAATTCCCTTAAGTAGTCTTTGCCCTTTTTTTGCTTTTTGTGCAAGCCCTTCTCCAATTATTAAACAAAATCCGCCCCTAATACAATCAGTTTCTATTCTCGGAAGATTCTTAAAATTGCTTACCTCTCTTGTTTCAGTTGGATCTCCGCATACTTGTATAGGAATATTTTTTCCAATAAAAAAGGCCTCATCTTCTGTTGGGAGATATTGTAAATTCGTAACTCTCTCATGATAATCATAAAGTTCTGTAACCGTTCTCTTTGCTTCTTGTTCAGTCGGATCATATCTTGCATAGCCAAATACTTGCCTTATATAATCAATAAGCATTACAACCATGCAACTTGCAGTTGTTCCAGCACTCCTAATCGGTCCTGAAAAATAAGCCTTAAGATAAGTTTCTCCATTTTGAGTTTTTCCAGGTTTTATTTCAGTAAATCCTTCAAGAGGGGAACTTACAACTCCAAGAGTTGTGTATGCAAAACCAACTCTTATCCCTGCATCCATTGCTTCCATCTGATTTTCAAAAGTGCAATATTTTTGTTTTGCAATTTCTTCTGCAATTTTAAAACTTACGCTGTTATCAAGTGCCCCATATTGTTTTTCAAGTTCGAGTATCCGATCAATTATTTCATCTTTATCAAGTTGGGGATATTTTGTTGCAATAAGTCTTACAACTTTTGCAGCCATTGTCATTGCAAGTGGAGCTTCTACTTCATCCTTAGGATCATATCCTCTGGCTCTAGCTTCTTTTGCCCTTACATAATTTCTTTCTATCTCTTTCCCAAGATTTTCAAAGTATTTTTCTGTTTCTTGTGTAAATGCCATTTTTTCTTACCTCATTTATCTGTTCTAACACTTCATCCCACTTGGTTACTGAGACTATATTCTCATGCTTAGTATAATCTAAATTCCAAGGTCTTTTAAAAAGAAATACTAAAATGCCTTTTTTTGCAGAATCAAGTGCATAGTCAGGATTATCTTCAATTAAAATTGTAATTCCTTGCTCTTTACAAATCTCTGCTTTTGTTTTTCCTTGAAGATGAAAATCTCCTGAAAAAATAATATTCATATTATCTCGATTAAAATTTTTCTTAAAAAAAATTTCAGTTTTCTCTTTAAATTTCAAAGGTCTGGCAGTAACAATAAATATCTCACTATCATTTTCAAATCTTTCAATAAAATTCTTTGCTCCAAAAATTAAATTAATTTCATCAAAAAAATGTGAATTATGAAATTCATCTACAGACCTTATTGCATCATCTCTTGTCCATCTAAAAAAATCATTCTTCCAAAGATCATAGGATTTAATATCCTCTTTTTTAACATTTTTACCGTTTTTTTCATTATAAAACTCCAAAAATTTGTGCATAAAATCGCCAACTACTTCATCAAGATCAATCCCAATCCTGAGTTTTTTGGGGCTATTCATTTTCCACTCACCAATTCCTGCTTTTTGGGTGAACATTTTATCAAGCATTTCTATTTCCTCATAAATTCCCTCAATTAAATCATAATTTTTAGCTTCTTCTAAACTAACCCATCTAGAGTCACAAGATTCTTCGTTTAATTTGACTTCACCGCTAGAATAGTTTGCAAATAAACTAATAATTAGCATTGGTGAATTATCTGGTTTAATAAAAGTCATACTAGTTATATATCCAATATCCTGGATTTTAAGTCCAACCTCTTCAAAAATTTCTCTTCTGAGTACTTCTTCAAGAACATTATACCAATGAACAGAAGTATCTTTTTTTCGATCAAGATAATCGCGAGTTTCAAGATTACCTCCAGGAACAGTCCATTTTCCTGGAAAATTTTTCTTATGAAGTGCTCTTTTTGTAATTAAATACTTACCATCCTTAATAATTATTCCTGTAACCGCAATATGATGCTTATTGTCCTGCATCTTTTTTTACCTCATAAAGAATATTATTGGAATCATTGTTTTCAATTTCTTTTATTTTATCACCTTCCAAGTCTTCATCAACATCACTAAAATCAATTATTTTAATAGCCCCTGTTTGAAGATTTAAAACAGGAACTTTCCCGGGATCAGGTTTATTTCCAACTTTTTCTTCAAAGGGAGTTATTGATTGCCAGCAAGAACTTGCAATTATTAAAGTACCATTGTATTTATCAATATCAGGTTTATGTAAATCTCCTGTTGCAACAACATCTGGAATTTCTTTAATTAACATAGAATCTTCATTTTCATCAGGAATATATACCATTTCCCCATGAGTTGGAGCAAGATGCCTGCGAAGTAATAAATGCTTTACAACTCTTGCAGGATATTGATGTGCATTAATGAGCCTTAATTCTTCTATTTCGTTTATAATTGGATGCATACTTGCGCCATGATACATAAGAACTCTTATTCCTTGTCTACCTTCACCACCCTCTATTTCAACCATGCTAGGATTACTTACTAAAAATAAATTAGGTATTTTATGTAAAGCTTCTCCAAAATCTTCGCCAATAGGAGGTTGCGGCTCTGCAACCCTTACACCATCATGCTGTCCAGGACAAAGAATGATACTTATATGGCTTGGAACTTTTTTCAAATATTCGGCAAGAACATCATATTGTTTTTTCATATCTTTGATTGTGAGAAATTTTTCTTGCCCTGGATAAATACCAACACCATCAACACTATCCCCTACAATAAATAAATACTTTATTTTTTTAAGCAATTCTTTCTGAGCGGGATTGCAATCCTCTCCATTAAGCCAACCAATAAATTTTTCAAAATTCCTTTGTAAAAAGTTAACACTTCCTATGTGGATATCAGATGTGAAAACTGCATAAGTTTCCTTTTCACTTTTATGTTTCTCTTTTAAAAAACAATCAGGATAAAAAATATCATTAACAAATAAAAATTCTTTACTACCACTGCATTTAAATCCAATTACATCATCGAGAAGTATCTCTTTTGCTTTTTCAAATATTTCTTCTTTACTTTGATTTATTAAAAGTTTTATTCTATCCGTCAAATCTTCTACTTCTAAAATTATATTTTTATTTTTAGTTATTGATTTTGATGTGACAATTCCAATTATTGAAAAATTTCTATGATTTTTTCCTATTTTATCAATTGAAGTTAAATTCTCAAGTTCAGTTTTCTGTTGAATAAGGCCCTTTAAAAAAACAAATCTATTTCTAAAGTGCCTGACAAAATCTTTTACTTCTATTTTTTTTGAAGAGATTATAGGTGAAGAGATTATTTTAACAGGCGGATTCTTTGCTTCTAAATTATCCGAAGTATTAGCCTCGTAAAAAGTCTCCTTATGAACTTCAACGGAAATAGATACATTAATGAAAAATTTTTCAATAAGCTTCTTTTTCTCACTGTCCAGGTCAAAAAATATAGGCCTTAATTTGTCTATATTTTGATTTACTAAGTTTTTTGTAATCAGTTTTTGTTTTGAAATTATAGCAATTTTATTTATTATCTCATTAGCTATTTCTTCATCCTTAAGTTCACTTAAAAAATCTAGCATTTCTTTATCTAAAAGAAATCCTCTTTCTAAAAATAATTTTAAAATATTTTGAGCCATTTTGTTTGTATTCGTATTTAAAAATTTTATTCCAAGATGTTATCATTTTCAGTTAATTTAAACCTAAGCTACTATTTACCAGAGATAATAATAAAAATACAGGCAAAAGAATAGAAATTAAAGATTTAATGATTCTATAAGTATTTCCCTGGATTTTCTCGAAATTGTATCAGGTATTGCAAGTTTTATTTCTCTTGTTCTGCCATGTCTTCCATTACTTATTACCCTTGCATTGATTAAACCGAGCATATCAAACTCTGCAATAATATCACTTACTCTTCTTTGAGTCAAATCTTCTTGTTTTGTTTTTTTGCAAAGATCTTGATAATAGGTATAAACATCACCAGTGAATATATTTTCTTTAGAGTTCTCTATAAGATCAAAAATAGAATATAAAACTAATTGAAATTGTTTTGGTTGCGTTTCAATAATATCAAGAATTTTATCTCTTTCAATTTTGTCATTCGCAGAATCAATATGCTTTATCTCAATTATTGGACTTGATTCCCTTTCAGCAATTTCACCTGCAACTCTTAAAAGATCGAGGGCGCGTCTTGCATCCCCATGCTCTCTTGCAGCAAAAGCAGCACATTTTGCAATAACCCCCTCTGAAACAACACCAGGTTTAAATGCCTCTTGAGATCTTTTTCTTAAAATATCTTGTAATTGTAATGCATTATAAGGCGGGAAAACTATTTCTTCTTCAGAAAGAGAGCTCCTCACTCTTTGATCTATTTCATCCAAAAATCTTAAATCATTACTTATACCCACTACAACAATTTGAGTTTTAGATAGTTCAGAATTAAGCCTGGTTAAATTATATAAAAATTCGTCTGAAATCTTTTTTACTGCCTGATCTATTTCATCAAGTATAAGGATTAACAATTTTTCTTCGCTATTCTCTAAAATTTCTACAAATTTTAAATAAATCTGACCTGTTGGAAGGCCTGTTTCAGGAACATTTCCGCCTAATTTTTTTATAAGTTCAGCAAGTATCCTATATTCAGTATCAGCCACTTTCTTTAATTTGCAATTAAGATACTCTACCCTAAGAACCTTAGAGTCTTTAACTCTCATAGTCAATTGATCTGCAACATGCATTACTGAAAGAGTTTTTCCCGTACCAGTTTTACCATAAATAAATAAATTACTTGTCTTTTGACCAAGTAAACTTGGAGCAAGAATAGATGCAATATGATCTATCTGTTTGTTTCTATGAGGTATATCTTCAGGAGAATGATTTGATTGAAGGATTTGCTTGTTCTTAAATAAACTTCTGCTACCGACAGAATCGAATATTTTATCCAAATTTGACATCTCTTTTTACCTACCTATTTTTTAATAAAAGAAAAACAGATTCTCAACTTTATAAATATGATTATTCTAAATAGTACCTAACCACTATTTCCTATGAAAAAGAGGTTAACTTGAGAGTTAATACTCGTAATAATAAAAAATAAATAAAATTCAAACTATAAATAAATAACTACCCCCACACCATCTTTTCCATTGGAGAATTAATTAATAATATATTTATTTTTTAAAAAAATAATAGATAATTCTTAAAAAAGTATATTCTATATTATATATATTATTATTATATATAATATAATATAATTAAATTTATAAATAAAAAATTAAAAAAACTTTTTCTTTTTACTTATATCTTTTTAAACATTTCCATAAGAAATCATAGGGTGAGGGGGTATTATTATACTAAAATAAGATTATACGAACCTTTTTATATATTATATATAATTTATTATTATTATTATTATTATTAAAGAATAAAAGATATTATTCAATCAATATCTCTTGTTATAATAAGTCTTTTTTAATAATTATTAATTATTTTTCTTTTAATAAATATTCTTTTATACACTAATTTTTAAGGACTTTCTTCCCTCGGTAATTTTATTATACTGAATTATCACAGAAAACTTTATAAACAATTTGTATATACATAGATTATGGCAATTGAAAAAAAACCGCATAAAGAGATAATAAATAAGCCTGTTGTCACAAAAGAGGGTAAGAAATTAGGTACAATAAGAGATGTAACTTTTGAAACAAGAACTGGTGAATTAATTCACATGGTTTTAAGAGATCCAACTCCTTATTCAAACCAACTTAATTTGGAAAGGTCTCAAGAAGGAGAAGTCTTGGTTCCATATAACTCTATAATTGCAATAGGTGATTTTGTTGTTGTTTCAGAAGAAGACTTAGTTTAAATAATTCTTATATAAATAAGAGATTTTAAAAACCTTTTATAATTATTATATTTATATTATTAATAATATTTATAATTATGGAAAATAAAGAGCATTTGGAGATTTTACCTCCGAAAATAACTGAAAAGAGGATATGGAATCTAAACAATTTTTTTGTTGCATTAATCATAGGACTAATAATTATATTTTGTTTTTTTGTAATAATTGCTTATTTTGATCCAACAATTCTTACAAAAACAATGTTATTTGCATTTTTTGTAATAATTTATGCAATTATTTTATTCTTTCTTTTAGAACCAAGGATTATTCAGGAGGTAAACCAAACCAGCCTAAGAACTATCACAAATCCAATTATTAAAGAAGTTGTTGTTGAAAAACAAGTTCAAATACCCTATGAAACAGAGAAAAAAATTTATATCACAAATGTCAGGTCTCCAAGACCAAATATTCCAAAATATGACTATGTTGGTTCATTTCAAACAGGTACTTATCATAAAAGATCTTGTAGGCTTTCAAAATTAATAAAAAATAAGTATAAAATATTAAACAATGATCCTAATTATTTTATAAAAAATAATTATAAACCGTGTTTAGTTTGTATAAAACATCAAAAAAAGATCTAATCTATTTTAATAAATCAATTCTCGATTAAACCACAACAATCTTTAAAAAGCCAGATTTATATTTATGAATATGAGAATAATTGGATTTAACTTATCAAAAATAGTGGCTGAGAAAAAAGAGAAATCTGTAGAAAAAGTACAGATAAATCAAAATATAAACATAAAAGATGTTATAAAAGAAAAAATACCTATTTCTCAAGGTGAGGCTTTATCTGTTAAATTTCTCTTTACAATCGATTATAGTGAGGATTTTGCAAAAGTGGAGTTTGGTGGTAATGTGCTTTTGCTTCCAGAAAAAGATGAATTAAAAACATTTTTAAAAGAATGGAAAGACAAGAAAGTTCCAGAAGAATTTAGGACTCCTTTGTTTAATTTTATTATGTCTAAATGTAATATCAAGGCATTAAATCTTGAAGAAGAGTTAAGTCTTCCACATCACGTTCCAATGCCAAGAATAGATGCAGGAAGTCAAATTTAAGTTTAGATTAATTTCTTTAATTTCCCAAAATTATACTCTTTGTTTTCATTGCTGTTATAGATTACTACTTCAAAATTTTCAAGCAAATTATATTTTATAATCAAAAATTCATTATTATGCCTTGATTGTTCAATTGAGTTGAGTTCATAGCCAAAACCGATAGGGCTAAAGCTGGGTATAATATAAACTTCTTTTTTCTTCCATTTTCCATGCAGAAAACATTTATATTTTTCTTTTTTATAATTATCTTTTAGAGTTATTGCAGGATGGAGATGTCCTAAAATCAAGATCTTGCTTTTTTCAAAACAATTTCCATGCAATTTATTTCCATGCATGAAACAAATTTCTTTATGCCTATAAAAGTCCCTTAAAGCAACTCCTTTCTTTTTAGCAATCGGACCCAAGATTGTATCATGGTTTCCTTTGATTAGGATAATTCTATCATTTTCTTTTTTTTCATCTTTATCCTTTGCTATTTGTTCATCTAAATAATCCAAAAACTTTATAGTCTCACTCCATTCAATATCACTTATTCCCCCAAACTCATGTTTTAAATCTCCAAGTATAATTACTTGCTTTATTTTTTTACCCTGCATAGAAATATTCCAAAAAATATCTTTTAATTTACTTAGAATTTCCCTTAATTGAACTCTTGGAAATATTCCCGCTTCTGCAATATGCTCTTCATACCCGATATGCAAATCTCCCAACACAAGTATTGATTCATCAATTAAAAGAGAGTCATGTAAGAACTCTATTTTTGTAGGGTTTTCATTATTTTTATGCTTCCTGGCTATTTTATTTAAAATTTTCATCTATTTATCAACAAAAATTAGTTTAATAATATTATTAATTATCCATTATATCTTGTCTATCTATCTGTTTGTCTGTTTGTTGGAATAAGACAGACACTAAAAATACTTTTAATATCTTAAGTTAAGGTAAGTGAATTTAAAGTTTACTTAAGGATTTATTTCTTTTTTTCTTTGATTTCTTTAACAATCTCTTTATGCATTCTTTTCATAAATTCAACTCTATCTTCCATTTTAAGTAAATCAGAATAACCCTGCAAAACAAGATTCATTGCAAAAGGAGATGGAAGAGATGTCTGAACTTTTTCCACTTTAATAAAACCTTCATTCAACCATTTTGCTACCATTTCTGCTCTTTCTATATCCATCAAATCTTCTAAAACTTCACGTCTTGCTTCTTTAAGTATTGGGAAGTCTTTACTTATTTTATTTATTGCACTCAAAAGTAAGAAGCTATTCATTTGTTGTTTTCCAACACTTTTGCTTCTTCCTTTATAATTTCTAAGAATCATAAGGCTTCTTGCAGCACAATGTCTAAATCTTCTTTTAAGTATTTCAGTCTTGGAAATAGCTTCATTCAAAATTTTTCTTAAATTTTCTGGTTTAAGGAGTCTCATTGCCTCATCAAGTGGTAGGTTTTCTCCAGCAAAATAAAATCCATTATCTGAGATTCCAATTTCAATATCTCTTCCTGCTTTTTGCCCCATCAAATACCCTAGTGCTCTTGAAAGCGCATCATTTACTCTTCTACCATACAGCGAATGAAATATAATATAATTTTTTTCACCCTTATAATACTCAATAATCATTCTTTTTTCATGGCTTATCTTTGAGTATTCATATTGTTCATAAAAATAATTATAAATACTATCTGAAATATGGTTGCTAACATAACAATACTGAGAAATAAACCCTTTGATTTCCTCTGGAGATTTTTTTGATTCAAATTTTTCATTAACAAGTTTCCTAAATCTGTTAATTTCAAGTGCAGATTCAAATGATAATGGTAACATTTCACTAAACCATCTCGGGATTGTTGGATTTTTTTTAACTCCGATTTTAACATAAGCTTTCATTCCGCGAGTGTACATAAATTGATATCTTTTGCCTCCTAAAACAAAAACATCTCCAGGTTTCATTTTTTCAAGGAAACTTTCATCAACAACCCCAACTTTTTGATCTTTTTTCTCTCCAGCTGCTATGACTATAGTAATAAAACTTTCTTCAGGAATTGTTCCAATATTTGTAAGATAAATTACCCTTGCAAGTTTTCCCCTTTTCCCAATTTGATGACTTTTTTCATCATACCATATTTTAGCATAAACATTTCTATGTTCAAGTGCATACTCTCCAGATAAGTAGGATATAACTGACATAAAATCCTCTTTATTTAAATCAGAATAACAATAACTTCTTTTAATTACTTGAAGCATTTCATTTATATCCCATACTTTCTGTATAGCCATTCCAAAAATTTGTTGTGATAAAACATCTAGACAGTTTCTCGGGATATGAATTTTATCTATCTTTTTCTCCCTACACTCTTTGTTAAGTATGCTGCATTCTACCATATCATCACGGTCAAGTACAATAAACCTTCCTTTTGATATATCATGAAGTTTATGCCCTGCTCTACCTATTCTTTGCAATGCTCTAGCAGAGCTTTTTGGGCTTCCAAGTAAGATGACTAAGTCTACGTATCCAATATCAATTCCAAGTTCAAGAGAAGTGGAAGTAACAACAACTTTGAGTTCACCTTTTCTTAACTTTTCTTCAATTTCAAACCTATGTTCTTTTGAGAGTGAAGAGTGATGTGCTCCAATAATATCAAATCCAGTTTTTCCTAGAATATCTTCCCCATGTTCAAGATAATTATTAGGAAACATTTCCTTTAAATGATGAATAACTCTTTCTGTAGCAGCACGGGTATTTGTAAATATTATTGTGGTTTTATGGCTCTGGATTAGTTTGTCAATTAGACTATATAATGATGAATGCATTTCAGCGCTATTTGTATCAATTAAATTCGTAACTCCTGTTAAAACTTCAATATCTGTTTTTTTCTGAGTCTGCACTTCAGCAATTAAACAATTTCTACCTGTTCCAACTAAAAATTTAGCAACCTCTTCTAAAGGTGCAATTGTTGCAGAAAGCCCTATCCTAACAGGGCTTATTTTGCTTATTTCTTCAAGCCTTTCAAGACTTAAACTTAGGTATACTCCCCTTTTATTTCCAAGGGAATGGATTTCATCAATAATTAGAAATTCAACACCATAGAATAAATCAATAAATTTTTTTGAAGTAAGCACTATCGCAAGGCTTTCAGGAGTAGTGATAAAAATATGTGGTGGATTTTTAAGCATCTTAGCTTTTTCACTTGCTTCAGTGTCTCCGGTTCTAAGACTTACTCTTATTTTTTGTAATTTTATTTGTTTTTTCTCTGCAAGATCATAAATTTCTTCCAAAGGCCTTATTAAATTAACAAAAATATCATTATTCAAAGCTTTTAATGGAGAGGAATAAATACAGTAAACCTTATTTTCCAATTCGTTTTTTCTAGCAATACTAACTAAATAATTAATTATTGCAAGAAAACTAGTCAAGGTTTTTCCACTTCCAGTTGGAGCTGAGATTAGTATGTTTTTTCTATCATGCACATTCATTACCCCATATAACTGGCTTTCTGAGAATACCTCGAATTTTGAAAAAAACCACTCTTTTACAATCGGATCTAGAATTTCAATTATTTCTTCCTGGTTTCTTAGTTCTGCTTTTGAGATTCCATACTTGATTTCCATAGTAATTTTTAAAGAACACCTTTTATCTATTTTTGATCATTGGTAAATATATAAATCTTGGTATAGGTCCCAAACAATTCAAAATCATTTGAATTTATATGCTGTTATTTTGAGAAATATCTGTTTTTGCAGGATTATTAATAGTACTTGTTTGGTTGCCTTTTCTTTTTAGAAAATAGATTACTCCTAAAATCAGTATTATTGCTACTACAATTATTACAATAATTATAGGTAACCAATTCATACTCTTTTCTTTTGTAGTTTCTATTTTCTTTACTTCAACATTCCAAAAGTGGTTTCTTATCTCTGAGCTTTTTTCTATTTCTATACTAATATTGTAATTCCCTGGTTTTAATCCCCTAAATTCATAATATCCAGAATTTGTCTTAACCTCTTTGTTATCTAAATACCATTTGGTAGTATCAAAATCCTTATTATCTACTGAAAATAATTTAGTTTCATTAACAAATATGCTGATTTTTCCCAAGGCTGGCAAGGGATTTATTATAGTTAGGTTTACTATCTTTGTTTTATTTGTTTCATTTCCTGCAGTTTGATTACTAACTATTACTATTTGATTTGAATTGTTTTGGGCCGAAGAAGTCTGAGTTGTATTTGTATCACTTTCGTTTATAATTGCCGGATCTTCATTCAAGGCACTATAATTTGCAGGAATTACAGAAGTATCTCCAGACTTATATTTATCATATTCAATTATAACCATTGGATTTTCAGGTGTTGACAAGGGGTCTGGGCTTATTGTGGTTTTACTCTCCTTTCCAACAAAAGAAACTTTTAATTTCTTTGCAATTCCATCAAGAACTAATTGTTTTATAGTTTTATTAACATAACTTTTTGGATCAATAAATTTGCTTATATTTGAATCTCCATTAACAAGGACTTTTCCAGTAAAGTTTTTTGACACTCCATTAACACTATAATTTAGAGTACCGCTAATTTCACCAGTCAAGGGGTCATAATGCACTAAATAAGGCGTCCTTGCAATCTCATTTCCAGAACTGTCTTTTAACATAACTCCAAAACTATTATCTTGTTCAATTATAGTAAATTTTGAAATTGTGTTTACAAGTGTATCTGCAAAAGATTTCCAGCCCCAAAAACTACTAAATCCTTTTGAATACCATTCTCCTTTATAATTTGCAGAAATATAATCTGCAGCACTATTATCTGCACTAGCTGAAACTAAAATATTCAAAAATAATACAAGGCCGATCAAAAATAAAATTGAAATTTTAGTTTTTAATCCAGTCCTCTTTTTCATTGAAATACAATGCCAACAACCTTTAAAAAGTTATTTAATTTCATTATATTATGAGACTTAGTAAAGATAAAAGAGATAAAATTGCAGAACAAATACTTTTGTTTCTATACCATTCTTTTCCAAAAGAGCCATTTACAGCTGAGATTGCAAGAGAGATTGTTCGTGATGAGGAATTTATTAAAAAAATCCTTCTTGAATTAAAAGACAAAAATCTAATTATCTCAGTTAGGAAAAATAAAAATGGTGAACCTTTCTCAAGAAGGCTTAAATGGAGACTATCCAGCCAGGTTTACGATATCTATAAGTCTAAGCAATAATCCTATTATATCAAACATAAATTTATATAAATCTCGTTCTCTTCCTTCGAATAATGGAAAAAGATCAGATTAAGCTTGCATTCTCAAAAGTTAAGCAGGATATGAAAGATTTAGAGAACACTGTTCTTCAAATGAAATTAGAACTAAGTGAACTAAAAGTACTTGTCAGTTCTATATATGACTCCTTAACTGAGCTTAAATATGAGAAAATGGCTCAAAATAATGCTTATTCTCTTCCAACACATACTCCAACATTCCAACAGTCAAATCCAACATTCGACAGATATCCAACAGACACTCCAACACTTCCACAGGAAATAGGGGGGTTAAAAGACCCAAATTTAAGATTCTCCATAGGAAATGAAGGGGTTCCAACAGACAGACAAACAGGCCAACAGACAGACAAACAGACACTTTTTAAGGCCTCAAATATTGAGTCAGACATAAAAGAAGCGTCAGTTATCTTAGGTTCTTTGGATAGATTAAAAAAGGAAATAAGATTAAAATTTAAACAACTTACTTCCCAAGAAATGCTTGTCTTCTCGACAATATATCAGTTAGAGGAAAGAGATCCTTCTGATGCAACTTACAATAAAATTGCCTTGAGTTTAGGCCTTAGTGAAAGCTCTATTAGAGATTATGTTCTTAAAATGATTCGAAAGGGAATACCTATTAAAAAACAAAAAATAAACAATAGGACAGTGCTTCTATCAGTCTCAAGTGAGCTTAAGAAGATAGCAACTCTTTCTACAATAAATCAACTAAGAGAACTTTAAGTACCTAATTATTGGCACTTTAAGGCTTATTAGACCTAATATTTCTCTTCTCTTTGAACCGCTTCAGAGCAATTGTTTCAAAAGCTCCTCATAATTTGAAAAACCTATAGTTTTTCGTTGTAACGAATTTATTTTTGCTCTTACTAGAGCATTCAATTATTAAACTGGGATTTTTGATCTTTTAAGGCCTATAAAACCTTATTTTAATCTTTTTAAGTTTTTTTAATAATCCTCACAACAATGCTTAAAATTGTTAAAAACTATTAAAAAACCCTATAAAGTCTCTCTTTAAACCCTCAAGTTTACTTTTTTGATTGTTTTTTATCTCTCTCCTTTGTAGCCAAACTAAAAATATCTGTTTTTTCTCACTTTTTGATTGAAAGTATTGTTTTTTTGCCATTTTCATATGTTCGCTAACTCTCACTTTTCCAGTTTTTGAGCCTTTTTTGATGTTTTTTTACCAAAAAACCACTATTTTTTGGGTTTTCATTATATCTAGCCTTTACCTAACTCTCACTTTTCCAGTTTTTGAGCCTTTTTTGATGTTTTTTATATAAAATCGCTTACTTTTCTGCTTTTTTGCTATTTTATTCATATTCTTCTGTATTTTCAGCTCTTTTTTTGCTATTTTTAAGCTTTTTAGCCTTCAATAGTACTTCTTTAACTTTTTCTGGAATATATACTCGTTTCTTATTATTCTCTCCAACTATCTCTTCTACCAGTCCTTCACTTTTCTGTTTTATTGCATTTATTTGACCCCTGATAGTTGCCTTTCTTTTTCCAAGCATTGCAGCCAGGTCTTCATAAGAAAGTTTCATTTCAGAGTTAAGCAAAACAAATATAATTGCTCGTTCAGTAGTAGATAAATTGTCCAAAAGTGCTGTTTGAACACTTGTTTGAACACCGTTTAAAACAGTGCCAACGCCTGTTTGTTTATTAAACACTGTTTGTTTTTGTTTAAACACTGGCTTTTCGCCCACAATTGAAAGCACGTTTTTCAAATTTTCAAGCTCTTCCTTCATCGTCGCAATTTCTTCATTGAGCTCAAAAATATGTTCTTTTAACTTAGAATCTTGAGAGTCTAGATGTTTAATCCAAGTTCCCATGTTGTTTATGTCGTGTTTAGCGCTGTTGAAGCCTGTTTGAACAGCTTGTTTAAGTTGTTCAACTTCATTTTTTTCAGCTTTCTTTGTAAAAAATCCTAACATAATATATTTAAAAAATGATTATTTATAAACCTTACGTTTAGAGTCATATCAAACAGCTGTTTAAACACCATTATATCGACGATAAATTGATAAAAAACAAACAGTGTTTAAAGGTGTTTGTTTTTTATTTTTTCAGAGTTTTTTTCTAAATTTAGTCTCGTAAAATTAAAATAATGAAAAAAAGAACTTTTAAATGGTGTTTAAACAACTCAAATATACACAAAATTAATAAAAATAATACTCAAATTTAAGAAAAAACTACTATTTTTTGTTAAAATTTACTACCTTCTATAAACAATAAAATTAATCAAAAATAGATTAAATTTATTCCCACACAATTAGTCAAAAAGTAGCTTAAAAATAAGCAAAAATTGATTAAAATTAATTAAATATGCATTTTTTATTAAATTTTACAAGTTCATTTTAAGGCCAATAATAAGCTTTAAATACAAAATAAACCTATACTAAATAATCAAAAAGAGGAAAATAAGGCTTAGAATACTCTAGCTCAAACTAGCATTTTCAATAGCCTTTAGTAGTAATAAAAATGACAAAGACTAAAATAACAAAAACAAAAACGACAGATATATTAGAAAAAAATAGCCTAAAGGAGGCATGGTTGCAGGGGTCTGGATAAGCAGTTTGCCCTTTATAACTTTGGTCCCATAGAGTAATACTCTAGTCTCTGGCCTCTGCAAAGCTGCCACCAAAAAAATTTAAAATAAAAACATTTAAGCAAAAACAAAAACTTTTTGCAAGGGCAAAAATTACAAAAAATCATAATTTCAAAGAATCTAACGGGAAAAAGAAAGGCCTGAAATTAACTATCAGGAATAATAAGTTAATTTAAGACCTAAAGGTGAAAAGAAAAAAGAGGTAATAGAATAGGGGTAAAGAGGTAAGGAAAGGTAAATGCCTAAAGTAGAGGTAAAACCTAAGATAGAGGTAAATAAATAACAACTAACAAAAGGAGGAAAAATAAAAATGGAAGTAGATCCAATAATAAAAGATCTTGGAGCTAGTGTTTTAGCTTTGAGACCGCAGGAATCATGTAGCTGTAGCAGGGTTAGTTACAAACACATGGGTCTTCTCGTAATACTTGTTCTAGTTCTTGTGCTAGCATCTAGAAGAACTTTTATTTGGCCAGATACACTTCCACAATTATTAGCTATTGTGGTTAGCAGTTCTTTTGTTAGAGAAAAAGAAAAAAAATATTAGAGTTAGTTCATGATTAATCCATAATCATGAAATAGTTTAGCCTCACAACCTAAATTATAAAAAACCAAATTTTATTTTTATTTTTCCAACATAGTTCTAAATCCAATAAACAAAAACACATTATACGAACCTTTTCAATGTAAACCCCCTCATTTCCACTGCAAAAAATACGTATTTTCTAGTTTTTTCCTAATAAATCAGTATTTTTGTGCTTTCTTTTTATAAAATTTCATTAAAATAAACAAAAGCTTTAAAAATAATCCTTATTATAATAATAAAATAGTATGAAAAAAGAGAATATTAATAAAGCAATTAAAAGAGTAAAACAGGCTTATGGCATAGAAACTCTAGAGACTAAAGCTTCTTCAGAGCCTATTTTAGATCTAGAAACTATAAAACATCAAAGATTTACTGATAAGATAGTTCACTCAGTAGATTATATAGGATTTATAGCAATTTACGGCTCTGCAATTAGTTATGGTATCTATCATACCGCAACAAAAGTACCAGAAGTAGTTACTAAACTAGGCCTAGTTTACTCAGATATCTATCAATATATAGAACCATTTATACGTTCTTAGTAAAATAACATGACATTTAATAACTACATGCAAGGTTTAGAGAATATTTCAATAAAAGTAGCTCCTTTAAGGATCAAGCCAGGAGCAGCACAAAGTTTGCAAGATGTTTTATGCCCAGGTCAAGGTATTCTTGAACAAACAGCAGAAAAAACAGAGCTTAGGGACTCAGATTACCCAAATATTATACAAAAAATCCTTTATTCAGCAGCCATAAGGCATAGGGAATTGAGACTCGAAGCCAGTAAATATTAAAAAATAACAAGCTAAAACTTATTAGCTTTTATAAAAAGTTTTTGCATAGAGAAACTTTGATAATTAAACACTACAAATTTACTAGGAATTAATTGTGGTGGCTAAAAAATAACTTGCAAGATCCAATAAAATATTATGAAACACAATAAAATATAAAAAGAAGTTTTTAATAAAAGTTAAATGATAAGATCTTTTTTTAATAATCTCTCCTACAAAAATCAATTAATCTATGTCCAAGAGAGGTTTAATTTGTCTGCTGCGCAATCAGAAATTCTTTTAAAAGATTCTGAGACAAGAAGAGTTATTGATTCCGGTTACAATTTTGAAGTTAGCGAAATACCGATTCCGGATTTAATAACTTCAAAAGGTATACAAGGCATAGAATCTATTGTTCTTGAGTTAGCAGATGAATTAGTCCCAAATTTGGTCAGTTTTCAACCACCCCAAACTCCATAACTCTAAAAAATACCCCTATTTTGAGCCTCTAAAAGCTCTTGTTTCTAAAGCTTTAATTTATAGCGTCAAAGCTTCGCACAAGATATATTATGCGAACTAGCAAGAAAATCCTACCCAAAAAACAGATATGCAAAAACTTTTTGTTTTATATTAAAAGTTTTAGCATGAATAAAAACATCATTTTAGCCATTACAAAATTTATAAAAATAAAAATGTAGTGTATAAAATTAAAATATTTTTTAGCAAGATTAAGGCTTCCTAAAAAAGCGAAAAATTATATGTTTTTGCTTATGCAGCAACTTTTAATCCTTTCTTAAAACTTTTTGCATAGGTAAATCTTGTTGTTTGGTAACTACAAATTGTGTTTAAACCTGATTGTAGTGTTTAAAAATATAAGAATTCTTTGTTCAAACACTGTTTAAACTTAAAATCTAGTTAAAAATGTCTTTTCTTATAAAAACATTTACAACTATAAGAATGAATGTAACAATAGATCCCCTTTTACCTATTTCCTTAAGTACTATAACATTCTTCTTCTTTCCTAACCAAAAAACTCCTAAGCAGATCAAAAATAAAGAAGTGAATAGAAGTTCAAGCTGTGTTGTATTCATTGTTAACTAAAGTTTTTTAGGTTTTTAAAGCTTTACCCCTGCTTAAAACTTTTAAGTTACGACAGAAACATTTTGCATTTATAAATCTTATTAAAGACTTAAAAACTCACCTAAAAACATCCAAATAACTCGTCGAGAAAAAATGTAGTACTTAATAATGATAAAAATCTTCTTGCTTGTAGTTACTAAATTATTTTTATATTTACTATTATAGCAACTTACTTATCTCTTCTTCAGGCAATAAATTAATTTCAAGTCCTTCAACACTCCATCCATCAGGTGCAATTTGCCTGTTTAAAACATCTTCAGGTCTGACTTTGCTCCCTGTTTGTGAATCAAACAGCTGTTTATTTGATCCAATAACATATAATTTTTCATTTCCAGAATGTCCTGAATAATTGTAAACTCTGATTGCTCTTCCTGGGCGAGCAAGTCTTTCATTTGCAATCACTTCTGTAAATCCTTCATATCCCCTATAGAAAGGTACTAATTGATCCAAATTATCCATCTTTATTTGCAATAAATGAACTTTAAAAGAATTATTGTTGTTTTTGAACTCAACTATTCTTTTAAACAGCAAGTTCATCAAGTTTTGATGATTAGTTTAGATGAAATACCTGTAATTAATTGGCCAGATAAAAGCGGAGAATTTAAATTTGTTCAATTAGAAGTTTTAAACAATTTATTTTTAAGATTTGAAGTAAAACGTCCTGATTTTCATATCTATATTTTAAGAGATTTTCTAACTGAGTTGAATTTGCCCATAATAAAAACAAGAAGCGAGTCAGGTACAAGAATTATTGAGCCAAAAGGAGAAAATTATCTTGTTTCTGGAATGGGAATCGCCGATGTCTATTTGGAAGAGAAAAGAATAGATTTTTTAGGTAAAAGCATGGATTATAAACTGGCAGTAAACAATGATCATATTGATAAAATAAACTTATTATTTCCAGATTGGAAATTTAGACATTTATAGATCCTACTTGTTTTCTTTTCCATCTAGGCCTATGGCTTGCTCACTATTTTTGCAAGTCCTGGATATGCCTCTTCTTCAAACTTTTCAGCAATATCCTTATAATATAGTGCCTTTTTCTTGTGTCTTTCTTTTGCAACAGGATTTCGAGAGTCTATTTCTTTTGTCTCATGAAGTCTGTAAAAAGACCAGTAATAGTCTATGATCTCATCCGGAGTTATTTGCTCTGCTAACCTCATCTTTTTTCTTATATTTCTCACAAGAGTGTAATGATTTTTCATCTTAAAATAACTGCTATAAAGATTTTCAAAAGTAGATAATTAAAAAAACAAAACTAAGTTTTTAAATACTAGTTGTAATATTTAAACAACAAAAATTATCCTGAAAAATCATATTCATCCTTTTCTTTCATTTTTTCACAATTAGGACAGGTTAGAAAATAATCCTCTCCAACTTTTTCAACTTTCATGAATTCAAGGCATTTTTCACACTTATTTCTTAGAACTACCATATAAAATTATTCTCTCTAGATTTCAGTCCTCTTTAGTCTTATATTATAAAGCCGGTTTTATTTTTAAACCTATTCTTTTGCTTCTGAAACTAACAAACCCATACCTTTTTAAACAGCCTTGCCCCCATTTTTATTAGTTTAAGTATAATGGAGGAAAGAATCAATGGAAGGCGATAGAGAAATGCATAAGGCAGTTTGTTCTGATTGCGGAGCTGAATGTGAAGTTCCTTTTGTTCCTGAAGAAGGAAAGAAAGTCAGATGCAGCGATTGCTTTAGAAAAAACAGGCCTCCTAGAAGAAGTTTCGGCGGCGGCGGAAGAAGTTTCGGCGGCGGAAGAGACAGATTCAACAGAGGACCAAGAGAAATGCATAAAGCTGTTTGCGCAGAATGTAAGCAAGAATGTGAAGTACCATTCAAACCTACAGAAGGCAAGCCAGTATTGTGTATTAATTGCTATAGAAACAAGAAAAACCAGAGTCAAGAAGACGAATTTTAATTTAGGTTAGAATTTTTTTCTAAGATAATCTAGCAAATTTTATTTTTATTTTTTTATTATCTTCATTTTTATTTTTAGTGATGTAGTTCTCATTAGATTTATAAAGAAGTTCGCACAATCAATTATATGGATGTGAAAAAAGAGGGAAGGAAATTAGTATTTAGGAAAGCTAAGTTTTCAGATATTAGAGAATTATCTCAATTAAGAAGAAATAGTTTTGGAAAAATCAAGGGAGAAAAATATAGAAAAGATCTAGTGGAATTATTAATAAAATCTAATTCTCCAGAAGATATTAAAAGGAAAATAAAAGAGTATGCTATGTTTTGCTTATGTGAAAATAAAAAAATTATTGGAACAATTAGCTTAAACAAAGATGAAATAAAAGGGGTTTTTGTAAGATATGATTATGCAAGAAAAGGAATAGGCACAAAACTCATGCATTTTATCGAGGAATATGCAAGAAAAAAGAAAATAAAAAAAGTTCATTTATGTTCAGCAGAGAAAGCAGAAGGTTTTTACAAAAAATTAGGCTATAAACAAACGAAAAAATTAGATCGGCCCTGGCAAGGAGTCAGAAGTATAAATTTTTTAATGGAGAAAAAATTAACATGACTCCAGAACAATTCCTCAAAAACTTAGAGACTGAAATTAAAATTTCAAAACTCTCCCCATATACTATTCGAAATTATCTTGAATTCAATAAACAGCTGTTTAAACACTCTGGTAAACAGCCTGAAGAACTCGATGGACAAGACATTAAAAATTTTCTTGCAGATAAGATGAATGATCGTGCTTCTTCTTCAACAATTGTTTTTTTAGCCTCTATAAAATTTGCATATTCTTCGCTTCTTGGAAAAGATCCAACCGCCGGAATAAAACGTCCAAAATCCGAGAAGAAAATTCCGCAAGTACTTACAAAAGAAGAGGTAGTTAAACTAATTGAATCTTCTTCCACAACAAAAAGCAGGCTAATTTTGCAGTTGTTATATTCTTCAGGACTTCGAGTATCCGAACTAGTTAACTTAAAAAAACAAGACCTTGATTTTAATGAAAATATCGGCTGGGTAAGAAGTGGAAAAGGAAAAAAAGACAGAATGTTTATTTTATCAAAAAAATTATCCAGCAAATTAAAAAAATATTCTGAAAAACATTCTGATTGGAGTTATATTTTTTCAGAAAAAAAACCTTTAACAACGAGAAATATACAAAAAATTGTTCAGAAAGGGGCAAAAAAAACAGGGATAAATAAAGATGTTCATCCACATACATTAAGACACAGTTTTGCAACTCATCTTCTGGATGCAGGAACAGATCTTAGAAAAATTCAAACTCTTTTAGGTCATTCAAGCATTGCAACAACTCAGATTTATACTCATATTAGTTCAGAACAAATGAAATCAATTAAAAATCCTCTTGATGAGCTTTAATTTACTCACCCAAATATTTTTATACTGTCCTCAAGGTTCTTTGTTGATCTAAAATGAAAGAATCTTGGCTTACTAAACGACAATCTGGAGCTCTATTGCACATTACTGCAAATCCAGGATCTGATGCAGTCGGAACCATTAATAATACTTATAGGGTAGCAGATTTATTAAAAAAATCAGGACAAACAGTTCTTCAGAGACTTCCCTTTGGTCCAACAAGTGTCGGAGATTCGCCCTTTCAAGGACCCTCTCTTCTTGCAGGAAATCCTAATTTAATTTCACTTGAGGCACTAGTTAAGTTAGGGGATTTATCTGCTTCAGATTATGGAGACTATTTAACAAAATGGCAAAGATTTAAATCAGAAAATTCGGGAAGAAGTCAGAGATATTGTGAGTATGGATTTTTATGGGAACATAAGTTAGGTATTGGGTCAACTCCAGGAGATTTCACAAATTCTGTTTTGAGGAAATCATTTTTAGGATTCAAGCATAATAAAGATGAAAACAGATTATCTGAATCTGAAATTTTTTATCAAAGTCAGAAGAATTGGCTAGATGATTATTCTTTATTTATGACCCTAAAACAAAAATACGGTTTTTCAAAAGTCTGGAGTGATTGGAATGATACTGACAAATTCAGAAAACAAGGATTTGGAAGCGAAATAAATTCAGATGAAATCGAGTTTCATAAATATCTGCAATTCGTCTTTGATGAACAAATGTCTGCTCTGTCAAAATACCTAAATTCAATTGAGATAACAACAATCGGAGATATTCCAATTTACCCTGCATATGATAGTTGTGATGTTTGGCAAAATCCAGAAATATATCAATTAGATGAACTGCTTAATATGACTTATGTTGCAGCAGTCCCTCCTGATTACTTTTCTCCAGAAGATGGTCAATTATGGGGAAATCCCGTATATAAATTCAAGCCCATAGGTTCAGAAAAATTACAAGAAAAGATTTTTTCTTCATTTTCACTTAGGATTAATAGGGCCTTGAGATATAATGATATTGTAAAAAGAGATCATTCACGAGCTTTTACTGCATATGGAAGAACCTCTGCAACTGAAAAAACAGCAAAAAACGCAGAATGGACTCCTGGTCCAGGAAATTCATTTTTAGATTATCTTGAAAATTATCTAGGTTACAGGCCAAAAATACTAGACGAGAACCTGGGGATAATTACTCCGGATGTAAAAACAAACCTCGAAAATTCAGGAAATCCTGGAATGCAAGTTTTAGTTTTTGCTGATCCAAACGATAAAAAAAATGAACATTTAATTGAAAATTCAAAGCCTAACTGTGCAATATATACCGGAACTCAGGATAATGAACCTGTTCTTGAAAATATTTCTTCCAGGAATGAAAATTCAAAACAAGGATTTCTAAAATATCTCTCAGAACACTCTCAGGAAAAAGAAGTTAACTTCCAGGCAATCGATACTATTTCTAGTTCAAAAGCGAATCTTGCAATTTATCAGATGCAAGATGCATTAGGGTTTGGAGAGGGATCAAGAACCAATTTTCCAGGTAGACTTGGATTTTGGAAGTGGAGGATGACTCTTGAAGATTTAGATAGATTTGAAGAAGTAGTAGGGCCGAAACTTTTGGAAATAACAATGAGAAATGCAAGATACTAACAATATGCCAGTTCTTTTTGATTTTTTTTACGTTCTCTAACTAATTTTTCTATTCTTCGATTTGTTCGGAAAAGCATTTCAGGACTAATATTTTTAATAGATTCATATAAATGATCATTTTTATCAATACTTTCATAGAATTTTGAATAGCTTTCTTGAAATATTGCAAGTTCATACATATTTGGAATTATTATGTTTCTTCTGAAATAATCTCTTTTTAATTCCTTGGAGTTTCTTATAACTGGCTTTTCTAAAAATCTATTTTCAATTAATGAGTATTGGAGGACCTTTTGATTTATTCCATGAGTTTGGTATAATTCCTTAAATTCTCCATCCTTGCATCTTACTTGCAGAGGTCTTCCTTCAAAATCAAGACCACTTTCAATTCCCATAATATCGAGGATTATTCCAAAATTATTTGGTTTTTTATCTAAAAGCCTTTTATATACAAGTCCCCTTGGAAAAGATATATCTATCTCTGTATTTATGTGGTCGATGATTCTCTCCGGAGTATCAATTACCTTTCTATCGCACTTAGGGCATACATATTCTTCTATCATTTTCATTCAATAGTTATTGTAAAAAATACATTTATAAATCTTTTTTAGAAATCTTTATAAACCAATATCAGATTTTTGCATTTTTATGATTTTTGTTATAATTTTTACTTATTAAAACACTATAATAATCCTTAAATATGAATTAAGATTACAATTAAACATGACAGCTTTGGATAGGTCAAGAGGTTTTGTAATGGTCCCTTTTGTTAAATCAGAAAGAGCCAAGTTTTCTTCACTAGATAATGTTTTAGATGGTTTTGTTTCTGATAATGAATTATCTAGTCCAAAAAATGTAACTTCTGCTGGTTCAAGAGGTTTGCTTGTATACTGGCAAAATGGAGATCATATTAATATTTACAGTTATGAGCAGGATCTTTCAGGATATGATCAAGAAATATATGGATTGCAAGGAAGAATGGACGGTGAAAAAGTTGATTTATGTGGTGGAATTCGGGTTCCTAAAAGAAAAGAGTTTAATGGAAAAAAACTAAAAAAGTCAGCCTATCGTTCAGATCATAATACTGAATATGTTTTTTTAGGAGTTAATGCAAAACCTGCTGAAAAATACGAACAGATTAAAATAGAATAATTACGATTTTTTTTCCAAATATCCTTTAATCTGCTCCCTTAAAAGATTTTTCTTAGCTAAAAATTCTCCTCTGGAAGAAACTCTTTCAAGTATCTCTGGAATACTTGTAACTCCATTTAAAACAAGATCAAGTCCTGAACAAACAAGTGGAACAAGTCCTCCTTTAACCGCAACTTCATAATATCTTGGTTTGAGTCTGCATCCCTCAAGAATCATTTCTCTTTCTTCGTCGCCTAAGACCCATAACTCTGCAACAGCATTTCTTCCTTTATATCCAAGCCCCTCGCAAAAACTGCATTTATTTCCTTCTTTTCTTTCTTTTTCTCGATATAACGTTAACTTGTCTTTTACTATTTCTTCTCTTAATAATTCATTAATCTGATCCTTTGCGTCATATGGATCTTTGCATTTAGGACACAGTTTTCTATATAATCTCTGAGCAATTACTGCAGTCAAATTATCCTGAATAAGTGCAGGTTCAATTCCAAGATGGAGCAATCTGATTATTGCTGAAATTGAATCATTTGTATGAATTGTACTAAGTACTAAATGACCTGTGCTTGATGCTTCAAGTGCGACTTGCGCAGTCTGAGCATTTCTTACTTCTCCAACAAGAATAACATCAGGGTCTTGTCTTAGATAAGCTTCAAGGCAATTATCAAAATCCCATCCTCTTTTTGGATTTATTCCACTTTGATTTACTCCTGAGAGATCTTTTTCAATAGGATTTTCAATTGTTACAATGTTTAGTTCAGGTTTGTTTAATGCATGTATTGCAGAATAAAGTGTTGTTGTCTTTCCAGAACCAGTCGGTCCTGAAACAAGAATAAGTCCCTGAGGCATATCTGTCAAATTTTCAATTTTTTTACGGGTTTCATCAGGAAATCCCAGTTCTTTTAGATCAAAACTTTCTGTATTTGAGTTAAGTAATCTGATTGCTGCTTTCTCACCATGATTTGTTGGCATTGTTGCAACTCTTAAACTATATCCTGCAAGTTGTTTTCGAATTTCAGGAAATTTCTCAATATAACTCTCAGGTTTTCCATCTTCATGATGGCCATATTCATCAAAGAATTCAGAATCAAACATTGTTGAACCATCTTGGGGAATTGCTTTTGCTAAAATATCTGGGACTCTTCCTCTTTCCTTAATAATGCCCATAAGATTTGGAAGTCTTTCAGAAGCTATTTTATGTCCATATTCCTGTAAAACTCCGTCGATTCTCATTCTTACTCTGCTTCTGTCTCTTAATGGTTCAACATGTATGTCTGTTGCACCTTTTACTATTGCAGTTTTTATTAATGCAAAATAAATTTCCTCTGCAGCACTTTCTTCATCAATATTATTCAAATATTGTTTTCTTGCATCTGCACTTGTAACAAGTTTGCTTGCTTTTTCATAATCTACTGGAGAAAGTAAAATATATTTAATGCGATCTTTATCAATTGAAAAAAATGTTGATGCAAAATCACTAAATCCCATCCCAATATTGAAAATGTTTCCAATAGTAGATTCTTCATTTTTTATTCCAACCATAAGCCCATAATCTTTTCCATTGTTATTGTAAGACAAAGGAACAACGCCAAAATCCATAATCTGTACTAAACGACTGCTTATTCTTTCAGGAAGCGGATATATATTCATTTCTTCTCTTATAAGTCCCTCTAAATTCATATAACTCTCTTCTTCTAATGGAAATGCAGAAATTTTAAGTTTTCTATATAGTTCATTTTTAAGATTAACCGTTTCTTCGAAATCAATTTCTTCTGTCCTTCGTTTTGGGGCAAGTCCCTGCACCCTATGAACATTTACAGAGTTTTGACTTTTAGCCATAATTAAAAAATAATAATATTGTTCCCTATATAAACTGATTTGTACTTTATTGATATAATAGAATTATATAAATTGCCAGGCGAAGTCGTTTTTGATTACATAACCGCCAGGTATTTATACTAGTAAGAATTATAATTAGAATGACACAAAAAAACGAGATCTATAAATGCGAAGTTTGTGGAAATATAATTGAAGTTTTGCATGAAGGTGGGGGAGAGCTTGTTTGTTGTGGACAGCCTATGAAACTTTTAAATGAAAATACAGTTGATGCTTCTCTTGAAAAACATGTTCCAATAATCGAAAAAACAAAAAAAGGATTTTTAGTGAAGATTGGAAGTGTTCCTCATCCAATGGAGGAAAAGCATTATATAGAATGGATAGAATTAATCGCGGACAATCTTGTTTATAGAAAAAGTTTGAATCCAGGAGATAAGCCTGAAGCTGAATTCTGTATCGATGCTAAGACGTTTAGTGCAAGAGAGCACTGTAATTTACACGGACTTTGGAGAAGCAAGTGATCTGCTCCTAAATAAAAAATAAAAAGAAAAAATTAGTTTATCTCTACAATATATTTTCCCTGTCCTTTTCTCCAGTCAATTATTTTTCTCCATGTTGCTTGCGGATATCTTTTCATTAGACTGTCAATAAGTTTCCAGGATTTTTCAAGTCCTAGATTTGCTCCACCAACAAGGGCAAAAGATAATTCAATTATCATTTGTTAAAACTCTTCGCCTCCCTTATGTTTTTACAAATCAATTTTCATTTAAATATAAAACTAGCTTTTGAAATATATATTTTATAGTGATATATATTTATATAGCTAAAACCTAAAAAGTGGTTACAAGTAATTTTTCAGGGGTAGCAGTTGATTTTCCTAACTCTGAAGGGATCTTCTCTAAAATATATATTTCATAGGTCATTTATTTATAAACTATCTAAAACTAGTTATTGCATGAAAAAGAGGAAGGCAAAAATTCCTGCAGAGGATAGACAATTATTTTTTATATTTAATACTCTTGCTCCGAGAGTATCTGATTCTAATGATTATGGTACAATAATTGGATATACTGTTTTTAATTCATTAAAAAATTTTCGTCTAATAAGCAGTTCTTCAGAGGAAAGATTATTTCATGAGGTGAAAAATGCTTATACTCATTTTGAAAACTTGATTAAAAAAATAAAATCTAGTGATAATTATACTCCTCATTTATTTGAACTTCAGAATAATACTGAGTCTGCACTTGAAGAGTATTCTAAAACTAGAATTCCATCAATTAATCAGATTCCAGAGAGTGAATTTGAAGGAAGTTGGATTTTTACAGGAATTTTAGATACTTTATTTAATCGCGGAGGAAATCATCTGGATCGATTAAGAAGATATGGTCTGGAACTAGACCGAGCAGTTCAAAGGAGAGGCGTAGTTAAAGGAAACCGGTCCTGTTTAGAGCGAGATTACAGGGATTTATACACTTGTTTTGTAAGAGAAAAAGGAGATAGAAGAGACTAACATGCCACCATCAAAAAGTCCTCAAAGTATTCCAATGTATCATCATATACTAATGCCTCTAACAGATGTATATGCACTCGGAGGTCCAGATGTTTTTACAGAACTTGCAAGAAAAAAAGAGAGGAAGAATGAGAAAAATCTGATTGTACTTCCAATGGAGATGGTTTCAAAAATGATGGAACCTCAAAAACACATGGGCCAATTAGGACTTGGAGGAGTTGATGCATTAGACGAGATAGTTAAATCAGAACACGAATATTTTGATGATAATGCAAGAGTGTATCATGTTTCGCCTGGACTTGATGTAGCGGTTTATATTGAAGATGATACTTCTGTAAACAGTGTTCCTCTTACAAAAACCCTTGCAGAAAAAGTAAAAGCCAAATGCGGAGGGATAAGTAAGATAATTACAACAAATCCTTCATGGACACTCAGATATCAAGTTCAAGGATATAATGTAGAAAGACCAGGATTTTTATTAGTGGACTCGAGTGTTGTTGAAAAAGGATTGATCAATGGATCGAACTCACTTTTACAAAAGTTATATGAAAATAAGGGGGTTGTTCCGCTTGATGTTGCAAGAGATCTTTTAAAACTTAATGAAGATAATGGGGAAAATCTTTATCAAAATCAGTTTATCAGATTTATGGGAAATGCATCTCATGTTTATGCAAGAGTAACAGGAGATTTGATAAAAATTAATGGAAGAGTACAGGAAGAAGTTGAAAATCAAAGGGTTGAATTTATTGGAAGAGACGGAGTTCTTGATATGATGATTAGGATGGGAGAAGATACTCCAAAAAAAGACATTTTAGGAATATCTCCCTGGGATGAAGAACAATATCTTGCAGCACAATACTGTATAATTGATCCAAAAATGCAAATTGGATGCGTTTCAGGAGGAGCAAGTTCAGGAAAGACTCTTTTAGGTTATGTACTTTCAGCATTCCAGGTTTTAAAACATCCTGACAAATCAATTAGGGAAAGAAGAGGCATTGGAGAAAGAGGGCGGATGTACGATCAATTAATTCTATTAAAATCTACAGACTTTATGGGAGGCGATCATTGTAATCTAGGTTTTTTACCAGGTGATCTACTTGAAAAAATAATTCCTCACCTTCAGCCGTTTAATGATGCGCATAAAGAATCTCCTGATTTAAGAAAAGCAATTAAATTCGAGGATATGTTTGTTTCTCCAAAAGAAAATAAAAAAGAAAGCGAGGAAAAAGATCCAATAAGAGTTGATGGGTGTTATCTTCCAGAATATCTTCCTCCTGTTGAACTAACAACTTCTGCTTATTTTAGAGGCCGCTCATTTAAACGAAAATTATTAGTTTCAGATGAATTCCAAAATTTTACTCCTTACGAAGCAAAAACTATAATTGAAAGAGTTGGGGAAGGATCAAAACTAATTGCAATGGGAGATCCAAATCAGTTTGATAATCCTCATTGCTCAAGAGACATTAATGGATTTACTTTTGCAGTAAAAACCTACTTAAAACATCCGCTTTCAAGCCTTGTTAAACTAACTCATTCATATAGAACTGAAATTGCTGAAATAGCAACAAAAACAAAAGTTTATAGCAGATAAAACGAAAAACTTTTAACCTCTATCTATTTAGATTTTTATATTAAAATGGTGATCTATTCTCATTCCAAGCTGTCTACTTTTGAACAATGTCAGTTAAAATACAAATTCAAATATATTGATAGACTAAAACCTGAAATAAAGCAATCAATAGAAGGCTTTTTAGGAGGAATTGTTCATGATTCTCTGGAGTTTATTTATATCGAGGCATCAAAGGGAAGAATTGTTGAACTGGATGAGGTAATTGAATATTATATAAAAAAATGGAATTGTGACTTCAGTTCTGAAATAAAAATTGTGAAAGAGGAATACAATACAGAATATTATTTTAATAAAGGTGTGAAATTTTTAATTGATTATTTCACTGAAAACTATCCTTTTAATGATAATACTATCGCAGTTGAAAAGTTAATCATGATTGATTTGGACAATTCTGGAAAATATAAAATCCAGGGATATATTGACAGGTTAGTTCATAATAAAGAGTCTAATATTTTTGAAGTTCATGATTACAAAACAGGAGGATTTCTAAAAACTCAGGAAGAACTGGATAATGATCGTCAACTTGCATTATATTCTATTGGAATTAGAAAAATGTTTGAAAATGTTAGCGATGTTCATTTAATCTGGCATTTTCTGGATTTTAATAAAAAAATGAGTTCAAGGAGATCAATTGAAGATCTTGAAAAATTAAAACAGAATATAATTTGTCTTATAAACAAAATAGAATCAACAAGGGAGTTTAATGCCTCTCCAGGAATTCTTTGCAAGTGGTGTGAATTTAGTACCTATTGCCAGTTTAAGCCTTAAATAAAATTAAGATTTAATAGTTGTAGTTATTATACAATCAAAATTTAATAATTCTCCTTGGTTAATTGATTTTATGAGATCAAAACAAGCAAGAAAAAACTATCTAGTCTTTTTATTTTCAAATTCTATAGCCTCTTTAGCTGCAGGCCTGTTTTCACCGTTCTATATTATTTTTGTCCAGGGTTTTGGAAAGAGTTTAGGGCAATTTGGTCTTTCAATTGGACTCATGGCTCTCGCAGGTGCAATAACTTCTTATTTTGCAGGAAGACATTCAGACCAGCTTGGAAGAAAGCCCTTTCTTATTGTAGGAGGATTTATCCTTTCAATTATAGTCCTGGCTTATACTTTGATAACTAATTTATTTCAGCTTTATTTACTTCAGATTCTAAACGGAGTAATTAGTTCAATGAATTCAACAATTGGAACTACATTTTTAGCAGATTTAACTAGGAGGTCTACTAGAGGAAGGCATATTGGAAGATACCTGGCTGTAACAGGAGTAATAACTGCGTTTTCACTTATGATCGCAGGTTTTCTTGCAGTTAGTTGGGGATATAAGATTGTCTTCTATATTGTTGCTACACTTATTTTTCTCTCAACACTAATCTTATTTCATATTAAAGAAAAATAACTGGTTAAATAAAAAGATTTAATAATATTTATTATTTTATCTGTATATGAACTTTAAGCCAACTTTACTTAAAATAATTGTTTCTATTATAGTTGCAATAATCGGTTTTATCTATCTAGCCGGTTTTGTAATTTGTTATGGTAAAATAGATTCCTGTAATTATCTCAATGAATCTTTTTGGCTTGTAATCCTATTTGTAGGCTTCTATGTTGTCTATAGCTTATTTCAAAGAAAAAAGGTCATAATGCCAAGTCCAACTTTGATTAATTCCTGGCAGGGAGCTTAAAGTCAAATAAAAAGACTTTAAAGTTACCTATTTATCCCAAATATACAACTCTAATATTATAATCTGATTTATACTCTAAATCTTTATTAATCCTCAAATTAGTCTTATTTAAAAATGGTGAATACAAAATATGTGGTCGCTTTATGAAGAAGAAAAGGAGTTAAAACCTCTTGTTTTTTCAAATGGAAAATCTCAGCTAGATGTTGTAAAAGAGGTTATTGCAGCAGTTGAAAATGGAAGTAAAATTGTTTTTATTCGCGGAGCTTGCGGAACAGGAAAAAGTGCCCTTGCATTAAACCTGGCGAGGCATTTTGGAAAAACTTCAATAGTTGTTCCAATTAAATCCTTGCAAGAGCAATATATTAAGGATTATACTGATAAAAAATATGTTTTAAAAAAGGAAAAATTAAAATTTCTTGGAGCTGAAGACCAAAAACTGCCAACTGAAAAATTAACAATTCAGCCGATTCTAGGAAGGGGAAATTTCAAATGTAAATTTTTAGAGGAAACAAATATCTTGGATTCAATGGAAAAAATATCCTCTAAAGAAAAAGATTCAAATCTTTTTGAAAGTTTTTCTGAAACAAGAAAAATTCAAAGGGAAAGAGATCTTTCTTGTGATAATTCTTTTCTTCCATGCAAAATAGAGATTAAAGAAAAAAACTTAAACCGCTTAAAAGAATACATTAAGCAAAATCCGCATGTGAAAATTACTGACTTTGATTCTATATCTGATATAAAAAGAATGACAATCGCTCCTGTCTGTCCTTATTGGTCCCCTCTATTAATTGAGGAATTTGAAACAAAGAGGTTTAAAGATGCAATAAAAAAGAAATACACTGGAATTAATAAAAAAAAGTATAGTTTTTATCAAAGAAAACAAGGATGCACATACTATAATCAGTATAATGCATATATTGATGCAGATGTTATAATTTTCAATTCCCTGAAATATAAAATAGAAAGTTTAATGGGCAGAAAACCTGAAACTGAACTGGAAATAATAGATGAATGCGATGATTTTTTGGACAGTTTTGCAGAACAGGAGTCAATTAATCTCTCCAGGCTGTTATTCTCACTAAACATGGTTCACTCATCAAAAACCGAAATAAGGCAGACAATTGATAAATTAACTGATATAACTAATGCTCTGAGAGTTTCTGAAAAATATTCTAATTCAAATGAAATTTATGAGTTAAATACAACTCTGGTACAGGATCTTTTAATTGCAGTACTTGAAAATCCTGACCTTTTAGAGGAAATCGAGTCAGATGATCATAATTATCTTTTTCATTTGGAAAAAGTTGCAAGGAAATTTTTTGACTTCATGAATGAGACATTTTTTTCTATTGAGAAAAAAGACAATGATAGGATAATTAACTTAGTGACAACAAACCTGGATAAACAATTAAAATCATTAATTGATAATAATAAAGTAGTTGTAATGATGTCTGGAACAATTCATTCTGAGAGTGTTTTAAAAAATATTTTTGGACTAGATACATTTAAAGTAATTGAAGCAGAAATAGAGCATCAGGGAGATTTAGTAAAATGCAAACACGGTTATGAGGTTGATTGCAGTTATGAAAGTTTCAGGTCAAATAGAGTAACAAGAGAGCAGTATTTAATGGCATTGTCAAAAGCAGTTAGTTGCGCAAAACCTCCAACTCTTGTCCATGTTAATAGCTTTTCAGATCTTCCAACTGATTCTGAGAAAATAAACTTTCGTCTTAATAATCTTCCATCCCAAACAGAACTAATCCAAGATCAGTCAAATGATCCAACCTCTAAACGCGTAAGAGATTTTAGGGATAAAAAAATTCCAATCTTGTTTACAACCAAGTGCAGCAGAGGAATTGATTTTCCAGGAGATATTTGCAATAGCATTGTTATAACCAGGTTTCCTTATCCCAATATTTCTTCAATTTTTTGGAAGATTCTTAAAAGAAATAAGCCACAACATTTCATGCCATTTTATATGGATAAATCAAGAAGAGAACTTCTTCAAAAAATCTACAGAGGTTTAAGGTCAAAGACAGATAAAGTATACCTTTTATCTCCTGATAAAATAGTATTGGATTTTGACATGGGAGATAAGAAAGAAAGTAAAACCCTATAAGTTTCATCTTTTTTAAACGCAATGAAATGGATAAATCTTATCTATATTATAAACTTTAAACGGGCTATTCTTCTTTACAACACGAAAATTCTTTGGATTAACTTTTTCAATTATTCTTCCAGACTTATGATCTTGACTTGGTTCTACACTAAGAATATTATAAACTCCTTCAGGAGTTATCTTTACTCCATCATCGCAGCTAAACGGAAATGTCGGGTCATTAGGATATTCTCTTTCCTCCTGTCCAAAGTCAAATGCTCTTCCATAATTTCTTACCTGGCTGCTGTCTCTATCAATTATTTTTCCATTTCTTGGATAATTTCCAGGATTTCCACAAAACAAAAATAAAGTATCTGCAGACTGCACCTTTGTTCTAAGCGAGTTTCCATCAACTCTTAAATCATAAAATCTTGTTTGACAAGGAAGGCTTGGATCAAATTTTCTTAGTTCTTCAAGTGTTTTTTCAACGGTTTCAGAAACAGGATAAATCATATTTTGTATAGGTGCTTTTTTATTATATTCTCTTGAACCAAATTTTGCATAATAATGACTAAACAAATCAAAAAATACAATAATTCCAAGTCTGTCAAAATAAGGAGTAAGTCTAGTCCTATTCATATGAGAGATGCTTATTTGGTGGATATTTTCAAGATTTGAAATTGCAAGTTCTTCTTTTCCTTTAGGAATAGCACTTGAAACAGATACTCTAAATCCTTTTTCACGAAGTAGTCTGTGAGAATCAAAATAGTTTTTTCCATCTGAATCATAATCAAGTGGTTCTGTTGCATCATAAAGCCTTAGGCAGCTTTTTGAAGCATCAGGAATTTTTGCCTGACTAGATATTCTATCAGTCATAGTAACTATTTCTTCAGCAATAGTTTCAAGGACTGGAAACGAAATAGATTCTCTTACTCCTCTGGGTGCATCAACTCCGCAAAAATCACACATTAATGAACAACCTCTGGTGAGTTCAATTGCAAATAAGTTTTCATAGATAGTCTTCCTCTGATCTGTTGTAAAACGCGTAAGTTCTTTTTCTAATTGACTTTTCATATTAAAACAATCAAGAACTCTTTTACTTTATTCGGTATATCGACTTATCTGAAAGACTTCTGTCTCTTTCGTCTTGCCTTACTGTCTCCAGGCTTGTAAGCTTCTTTTCTTCTTGTATCTGCAACCAAAAGATTTTTATCGTATTTTAAGAATGCTTTTCTTAATTCTTCAGATCCAGTGTGTTTTACAAGAGCTCTTGCAATTGCAAGTCTTGAAGCATGAATTTGGCTTTCTTGTCCACCACTTCTAACATTTACATCAATATCAAAATCAAAGTTTCCTAGAACTTTTTTTGTTATTTCAACAGGTTCTTGTATCATAAGTTTTCTAAAGAAATCTAAATTCTCATAATTTCTGTTATTGATAAGTATTTTTCCTTTTCCTTGTGAAATTGTAGCTTTTGCTATTGCTGTTTTTCTTTTTCCGCTGATAACTGTATTTTTTTGTAAGTGCATCATTTTATTTACATCATTGCAACTATTTCTTTTAATTCAATGAATTTATAATTCTTCGGAGGAAACATTTTTACCATTTTTTCTTTTTCAAGTTCTTTTGGAATTCCATCATAGCATTTTATTCTCTTGAATGCTTCTCTTCCAATTCCCCATCTGTGTGTAGGAAGCATGCCTCTAATTCCTCTTTTAAACATCATATAAGCAACTTTTGGATAATATGGGCCTCTTTGAGCAGTGCTTCCAAGTTTTCGAAGTGCAGTATATTTTTTGATAATATCTGAGCGGTTTCCAGTAAGAACTGATTTTTCAGCATTTACAACTATTATTTCATTTCCTTCAAGTGCTTGTTTAGCAGCATAACTACAAATTCTTCCATAAACCCCGCCTTCTGCATTAATTATTATTTTTGCCATATTAGATTATTTTAACTCCTTTAAGTGTTGGATTTGATTCAATTTCCTTAAGTATTGTTTTTGCCTCGCATCCTGCCTTTGTAAGTTTTTCTTTTGCTTGTTCTGAAAATCCTAGTGCAGAGACAGTTATTTTCTTTTTAATTTCTCCCTCTCCTAAAATTTTTCCAGGAACAAGAATACTAGTTTCCTTAATATCATTTAGTTCACTAAGATTAACTCTTAAAAATTGTCTTGTAGGTCCTGATAGTTTATTTGCAAGTTTTAAGTGATTATTTTTTTTAGCCACCATTATTGTTCTAACTAACTCTGGATTTCTTTTTTTTTCAGTTTTTCTTTGTATCTGTGTTTTTGATATCATTTGAATATTTTTGAGTTAATGAAAGTTAAATGTCGCAGAAGTATTGTTTCCTGCTCTGCGCTATTAACTTGCAAGATAAAAGTTGTAACATTTGAGCCTTTATAAAGCTTTTGAAAAATAATTTATGTTTTTTCAAACATAAATTAGACATGTTTGCTATTATCCATCTCGCGAAGCGAGATTAATTAAAATGCGGGAGAGAAGATTCGAACTCCTGAAGGCACTAAGCCAACAGCTCCTTAAGCTGTCCCATTTGACCGCTCTGGCACCCCCGCATATTATTATAAATAGGGGAAAGTTTGCTTTTTAAGTATTCCTCTTCTAATAAAAAATAATTTAATAACTTTTCTTTTAAGAAATAATTTTTGAGTCTTATTTAATCTCTTTGTTGAGTGCTTCTAAATTTTCATCAAGTGCTTCAATTGCTTTTAAGAAAATTTCTTTTGCTTTGATTTGTCCCCATGACTCTATATTAAATTCTAATTCTTCAGAAGTTTTTATTTTTTTTATTTTGCCAAGTAATTCTTCAGATATTTTTTTATCCTTCAATTCCTCTTCGTTAAATCCAACTTTTCCTTCTGAATCAACAGTTACAAAATCCATTACTTCAGGATCAATATTATGCCTGAAATAAACAAGTCCAGGTGAGTATTTTATATGCTCAATTCCTTTTCCAAGCCTTGCTTCTGCAACAAGTTCTAGTTCCTGTTCTTCATCTAAAATTACAATTGGAATTTTATAGTCAGTTTCAACAGAGGGTTTTATATCTGTTGAATAAACAGTGCAAGGTCCAACAACTTTTAACTTGAATTTAACTTCCTTTGAAGTTTTGTCTGTTTTAATTGGAATAAGTCCTATTCTATGCGAGATTATTTCGTCATAAAGTGCAGAATCATTTTTTGTTATCTCAAGCTCATCAACAGCCATTATTGGAATTTCAAGGGCGCTTCTTCTTATTGCATTTGCAAGAGTTGTAGACATATCAGTTATAAAACTTAATTTTCCTTCCTTCTCTTCATTTTTTATTATTTTTATCATGTTATTTTTAGTCTTTGTTTATTTTTAAATCTTCCATTTGTTAAAATGGATGAGTTAAAAAATCCTTAAGGATTTTTATACTCTTCTGCCTCTTCTACCTCCACTTTGTTTAGGTCCTCCTCTAGGCATTTTTGTGCTGTCCATGATACTTATTATTTTGAATCCTGCTCTTGTAAGTGCCTTTATTGCAGAGTGTGCTCCTGGCCCAGGATTATTTTGTCCTGTCTCTGCTCTTATTCTTACATAAAATCCAGTTATTCCATTGTCCTTTGCCTCTTCTGAAATTCTTTGTGCAACAAACATCGCAATAGTCGGATTTGCTTTAAGTCTTGATTGTTTTGTTGATTGTCCTCCTGAAAATTTTGCTATTGTATTTCCGGCAAGGTCAGTTAAGTTAATTATTGTATTGTTAAATGTTGTATAAATATTAAGTATTGCGATTCTTTCTTCTTTTGGTTTTGATTCTTTTTTTACATTCTCTTCTTCTGAAACTTTTTCTTCTTCAACTTGTTTTGTTTCGAGTTCTTCTTTTGTCATTGTACTTCCTCCTCTAGAATTTTATTTTCTACTACTTCTTCTCCTTCGCCATTTTCAATTTCTTCCTTAATTTTTTCTTCTTTTGATTTTTTTGGTGTTTGTATCTTAAGCACTATATTGAGTTTAACAGTTGATTCTTCTTCAAGACTTACCATATAAGATGGAACATTAACAATTCTTCCGTTAACTGAAACATGCTTGTGTGCAATTAATTGTCTTGCTTGCTTTGGAGTTGTTGTAAGGCCTTTTGTAAAGACTACTGTTTGAAGTCTTCTTTTTAGCCAGTTTTCTTTATTTAGTGAAAGTGCTTCTGCAATGCTGTTTACTCCAAATCCCTTTTCCTGGAGTCTTTTAATAAATGCTTCTTTTTCTTTTTCAGGTTTTGTAATCAATTGTTTTGCAAGATTTCTTATTCTTCCAATAGAGGCATCTGCCTTCCAGATTTCTCTTTTATTTTTAAGGCCATATTTCTCTCTAAGTTGGTTTTCTTCTTCGATTCTTGACTTATCAAAAGGCTTTCTTGGCCTTGAATATTTTTTTGTACTTCGTTTTGGCATTTTGTTTTATTTTTAAGTTTATTTTTTACCTTCTGGTTTTTTCTTTTGAACTCCAACAGCTTTTTTCTTTCCATGTGTTCTAAAGTGGCTCTTTGTCCTTTGTCCTCTTGTTGGTTGTCCAGTAGCATGTCTAAGTCCTCTGTATGATCTTATTTTTTTAAGTCTTCTTATATCAAACTCTCTTTTCATATCAAGATCAGTTCCAGTTAAATGATAATCTTCTCCTGTTTCAAAATCTTTTCTTCTATTATATAAGAATTTAGGAACTTCTGGAGGAATATTCTCAAGGAATTTTATTATGCTTTCTGTTTCAGCAGGAGTTAAGTCACTTACTTTCTTTTTAGTATCAAGTTTTAATAATTTGCACATTGCATTTGATATGCTCCAGCTAACACCTTTTAAGTATGTAAGTCCTGTCAAAGTATTTTTATTTCCAGGAATATCTGTCTGCATGATTCTCACTATTGAGTAATATTCTTTTTTTACTTCAGGTCTTGCCTTTTGTGTTTTCTCTTGTTTTTCTGTTTTCTCTGCCATAATTTTTAAATTGTTATAAACAAATAATATTTTTGTTTAATTGTTATCTCCTCGATGAATCTTTTTTCGATTGCTTTTCTTGGATCAGGTAGATTCGAAACCCTTTCCTTTAAGTCTTCTAGAGATTCAAAAGGCTTTTTATTTCTTTCGGAAAGTATTGCCTCTGTGTGTTTTCTTCCAAATCCGGGTAAGAGTTCGAATTGGTGTATTCTTGTGTTTATTGCGCTTGCATTATTAAAGAAATCTACAAACTTTTTTTCATTGCTTGCTATTTCTTTTTCAATGAAATCAGCTAGCTGCTGTTTTGCAGTTTCTGTTAACTTGTCTTCTGGAAGCCTTCCAAGAATATAATATATCTTGTCTCTCTTGCCATCTCCAATGTAAACTTTTTCTCCAATCTCTAGTTTAACTCCTCTTCGTGGAATCAACTGGAGAAGTGTGAATCTCTTAACACCTATAGCCTGGGCTAAAGGCATCATTTTCTTTTCGAGTGGGTAACCATATGGTAAATAGTCTAGGACTATTGCATGTTCTTCTTTCTCTATCATTTTGTTTATTTGGAGTTTTTAACAATCCCCAGTATTTTATTTGTTTCATCCTCGTTCAAGCTGATATCTGCAAATATTTTATTTAACTCTGTAGCATCTGTAGGAAGCATATCAATTATCTTCACTAGATGTTCTCTTTTTATTTTGAGTATGTCTAATTTTTCGAGTTCTTCTTTAATCTTTTTTGCCTGTTCAGGTTTTGTTTTCAAGAATTTTTTCAAGAATTCTAATATTTCTTCCTTTTTTGGGCTATCAGGAATTTCATTAGTAATATCTTCAACTTCATTCAAATTTAACGGTGTTCTATCGATTATCATTTTAACTTCCTTAAGTGAACTGGATGTATTATATAAGTTTTTTCCTTATTTAAATCATTCATTTTTAAAATATATGAATTGCCTCTTTTTCCGATAATAGTTCCAGATCTTCCCTGTATTTGTTTTGGGAACTTAGGATGAAGCGCAAGATCTCGAATAACAGTTACTCTATCTCCGTCTTTAAATTCTTTAAAGTAATGACTAAATCTTATTTTTCCTCGTGTCTTTAGTTGTTTTCTTTTAATCATTTTAATTGTTATCTAGACTAAGAACTCCCTCATGGTTTCTTAGTGCTCAATATGGCATTTAAGATAGATTGACTATCCACTAATTACCTTCCTCTTAAAAACTATAAATATAATGCCTTTAAAAAGCTTACTGAAATCATATTTGTATTCAAAATTTAAATTAAATCTTATTTCAATAGTCTTAGAAGAATAAAATTTTAATCTCTTCCGTTTCCACCCTGATCCAAATCTCCTTTTGCCTGAGCTTCATTCATGTTGCCTTGAATTGCCTTAAACATTTTAGGGCCCCATACAGCAACTCCACATCTATCACAAACCTCTAAAGCTCTTCCATCAGAAATCTGACACTTACAATAAGTACACTTTGCCATTGTTCCACCTTTTTTAGTTAATAGATATTTCTTTACCTAAGTTTATAAAGATTTCCACATGCGATTATAACAATTGAAAAGACCAGAATTAAAATCAAAATGAATCCTCCTTGGATTTTTATAAAAAAAAGCGAGTGAGATTAAAGTTTTTTATCTAGCCGAAGGCTATTTTTTTATTCATATCTCAGTGTATCTGCAGGTTTTACTCTGGATGCTTGACGCGCAGGAAAAAATCCTGAAAATGCTCCAATTAAAAAAGCAAAGAGCAAGCATCCAAAAATCAAGTACCATGGAGTTGCAATTTTTAGAATTGTTGTTCCAAGTTGGGTTACTGCAATATATTCAATTAATTTTCCAACAGCATATCCAAATAAAATTCCAATTATTCCTCCAACTAGCCCTAAAAATCCTGACTCCATAACAAAGATTGTCAGTATATCTCTGTTTTTTGCACCAATAGCTTTCATTGTTCCAATCTCTTTTGTCCTCTCAAGTACAGAAGTGTACATTGTATTTGCAATTCCAACTCCTCCAACAAGAAGTGATATTCCAGCAACTCCGAGGAGGAATGCAGTTATTATATTGAGGATTGCTGCAAAGCTTCTTAATAGTTCTTCAGGAGTTGATATTGTAAAGTCAATTGTCTTCTCAGTAACTCCTCTAAAACTTATCAGTTTTCTCTTTACATTGTCTGCAACATTTTTTAAATCTGATCCGGGTTTTACCTGGATTATAATCTGATCAACTCTTTCAGGAGTATTAAATAAAATTCTAAAATCCTCTTCAGACATATATACGAGTCCATCATCACTTGGATTTCCAACACTTTTCAAAATTCCCACAACCTTAAAATCTTCTCCATTGATAGTTATTTTATCTCCTGCAACTACTTGCTTTTTAAAGAAATTGTCTTTATATTTGCTACCAATAATAACTTTTCCAATATCTCCTTTTTTTAAGAATCTTCCTTCATCAATTTTATAACCAACAGACTCGACAAGTAGATCCATGGTGTCTATGGGAAAACCTGCAATCATAAAATATCTTGCCTCATTATTAAATTCAATTTTTGCATTTCCAACAGTGTCATAAGTTACCTCTTTTACTCCATTAACTTTTTTTATTATGTCTACATCTTTTGTTGTCAATTGAACTGCTCCTCCTGAACCAGGAGCACCGGCAGTACCCTTTGGCATTATAAAGAATTTATCTGACCCTAGTTGCTTGAATTGTTCTTTTACTGCAGCATCAAGACCAAGTGAAAGACTTATTAAAACAAATATTGTCGCTATTGCAATAAATATTCCAACTATTGTAAGAGAGCTTCTGAGTTTTCTTCTCTTTAAATTCTGCAACGCTAGTTTAAAATAATCCTGTATCATTTTTATCCTCTGAGTGCATCAACTGGTTTTAATTTACTTGCCTGATAACTTGGAATAAGTCCTGCAAATATTCCAATAAAAAATGAAAAGCTGATTGCTCCAATAAGAAGTGGCCACGAAAGTCCGATTGTGATTATATTCTCTCCAAAATAAGTATTCGCAGAGGTGGAAACAAGAAACGAAAGGAAAAGTCCAAATATTGCTCCTGCAATTCCTCCAATAAGCCCAAAGAGTCCTGATTCAATAACAAACAAACTCATTATATCTCTGTTTTTTGCACCAATAGCTTTCATTGTTCCAATCTCTTTTGTTCTCTCAAGTACAGAAGTGTACATTGTATTTGCAATTCCAATCCCTCCAATAAGAAGCGAAATAGAAGCAATTCCAACAACAATAATATTAATTATATTGAGTATAGTGTTAACTGCTGCAAGTGATTGCACAGGAGTTTGAACTGTAAAATCTTCCTCTCCAATTTTTTCTTTTCTGTCTTTTCTAAATTTATTTTTAATGTCTCCTGCAACCTTTTCAATATTGTCTTTATCCTCAACCCTCACTACAATTAGGTCTATTTCATCACCAATATCAAGGGCATCTTTCATATCTTTTTCAAACATCATTACAACTCCGTTCATTAAAGCTGAACTGCCTGGTTTGAGTATTCCTGCGACTATGAAACTTTTTCCCTGTATTGTTATTTTAGAGCCTGCTTCAAGTTTTTTTCCAAACATATTTTCAGATGCAAAATTGCTTCCAAGAATAACTTTTCCATGATCGTTTAAGGTTAATAATCTTCCATCATCTACTTTTGTATTTAAATTTTCATAAATAAAATCAAGTTTCTCTCGATCTTCTGGAAGACTTCCAAGATAACTAAATTCAGCATCCTTGTTATATTCTATTTTTGCAACCCTTATAAGTCTTGGAATTACAATTTTTACTCCGCTAACTGACTCTGCAAGTTTTAAATCATGGTCTGTTAATTTTTTTATTGCAGTACTTCCAGGAGGACCAAAACCTGTTTCTGCATTTTGTACTGTTAATGTATCTACTGATAATGAGCCAAATTGTCCGGTTATTGCGGTTCTTAGGCCATCTCCAAGACTTATAAGTGAAACAACAGCTGCAATACCAATAAAAATTCCAAGAAGCGTAAGCCAGCTTCTAAGCTTTCTCTTTTTCATGCTATTTACTGATAAATTAAAAACATCTTTGATCATATTCTTCTAAGAATAATTAATACTTAATTAACCTTTCCTCCAAAATAATTTTATTCAACTTTTTTTCTTCTGACAACTTTGTATAAGGTAAATACAAGTATTAAAGTAACTATAATGAGTATGTAGTAGATTGTATAACTTTTTGCTTGAAGCCCTAGTGACTGTGCCTCTTCTAAACTATATATTCTCAATGGAATATCATAATTTTTTGAATATTCTTTATTTGATATATCCTTGTAAGTTACGCTAACAGGAATGCTTACTTCATTAAGTGGAATATTCATAAAGACCATATTAAAATCAGCAGTTTGAAAATCATTACTGTCTATATCTCCAATATAAACATCTTTTTGCGAGACAACTTCATAAGCCATTGAATTACCTACCGCCACATCAAGGAATTTAATATCTCCAAGCCCCTTGTTTATTAGTTTTAATGTAACCTTGCTATTTTGGCCTTTTAAAAATAAACCATCTTCAGCTTCTAAATCAAGTATTGGCGGAGAATTAACCATAACACTTATCAAAGATTGTTTTGTTTTTACCATATCGTTTTCAGTGTACTGAATATGCACTGGTATTTTGTAAATTCCTGATTTTGCATCATTTAATGCAATTATTTGAAAATTAGCTTGTTTTGATTTATCAGAGTCTAATTGATCTACACTAAAATCTGATCCCGAATTAAAAGGTGCTAAAGGTAGGCTTGTAAAATCCAAGTTTACTGAAACATCAGTTAAATCATTTTCACCATTATTTTTTATAGCTAGACCAACATCTGCAGTTTCACCAGGAGCAATAGTGTTTGGGCTTGTTGAAACCGATGTTATAATAAGCGCAGAGCTTAAACTAATAAGTAAAATAAAATATATTCCAAATACAATTGATATTAAAACTATTTTTGTTTTGTCTTTCATTTTAATTACCTTTTTTCTCAGAAATAAGCTTCTGAGGTAGCTAACACCTCATTTTTTTATGGACTGGCACCTTTTTAAGGATTATTGTTGTGCTTTAACAATTTGGCCGTCTTTTATACGAATTATTTTTTCTGCTTTTTTTGCAAGATTATTATCATGTGTAATCATTATAATTGTTTTGCCTTTTTTATTTAAGTCAATGAACATATTAAGGATCTCTTCTCCTGTTTTTGAATCAAGGTTTCCAGTCGGTTCATCAGCAAGAATTACTTCAGGATCATTTGCAAGTGCCCGGGCAATTGCAACTCTTTGTCTTTCTCCTCCAGATAGTTCGCTTGGAAGATGATACATTCTATGTTCTAATTTAACTTCTTTTAATAATTGTTTTGCCCTTTCAGTTCTCTTCCATTTAGGAATTCCCTGGAAGATCATTGGTAGACTGACATTTTCAAGAGCATTGAGTGTAGGAATTAAGTTAAATGTCTGAAATATAAATCCAATCCTTCTGCCTCTTATCTGCGCAAGTTGAGACTCTGTAATATGTTCAATATCAATGCCATCTAAAAAAATTTCTCCTTTTGAAGCAAGATCAAGTGCCCCTACCATATTCATCATAGTGGATTTTCCAGATCCAGAAGGTCCAACAATTGCAACAAACTCTCCTTTTTTTATCATAAGACTGGCATCTGAAACTGCGCGAACTACTGATTCTCCCATTCTATAGGTCTTACTGATATTATCAAGTCTTATAATTTCATCTTTATGTTCTTTGTTGCCTGTTTTTTTGCTTATCATTTTAACCCCTAAGAACTCTTTTTGTATTATTAATGCTAACAACTATTTAAGCTTTATTAAAGTCTATTATGTTTTCCCTTTCTAAAAAAATCTTTCTTATAGGAATAAACTCCTAAAATAATCACTATTATTAAAACAAGTATCCACCAATAATTATTACTGCTTATTCCAAGTTCATTTGCAGTTCGTATATTTAATGGAATCTGAAGTTCTTCTGAATAATCCTGGTTTAATGAATCTTTATATTCGATTTTTACAGGAAGAACTATCTTTTTTAACTCTTTATTGACTTTTATTCTAAATGTAGCTGATTGAAAATCCCCTGAATCCAAATCTCCAATGTACTTTCTGTTTTCAGAAATTATCTCATAATCTGAAGATTCCTTTAACTCTGCAGTCATAAGTTTAATATTTGCAATATTATCGTTTGTAAAAGTAATTGTAGTATCTCCAATTCTGTTCTCGTCATAAATATCAGTTTTTTCTACTTGTGCAAATACTTTTGGACTGCTTTTAACAACTATTCCTATTGAGTAATTATCTTCTCTTTCCTCTCCAATTTTATTAAGATAAGTAACTGTTAATGATGCTTTGTATACTCCCTCAGATGTTTTTGGAAGCGCGATTATATTGAACTTGAAGGTTGTACTCTGGCCTGATTTTATTTCAAGTATCTTTTTTTCAGAAACATCATTTGTAAAAGAAATCTCATTTGGAAGGTTTAATTTAACTCTAATGTCTTTTGTAGGAATGTCTCCTCCATTATATACTTCAACACTTAAATTTCCAGAGTTTCCTGGAATCATTTCAGAAGGTTCTGTATGAATTTCTTTAATATCTAGTATATGTTGAAATCCAAGTCTTATCTCATTTGGCAAGTCAAGGCCTGCAACAATTGTACTTGTAAATAATACGCTGGTTATCAATATAATCATTAAAACGCTCTTTTTCATAAATATATGATAGATTGGATGTTTAAAAACCTTTTTCAATGCTTAACAAAACTTTTTAAAGACTCTTTTGAAATAATTTAAATGAAAAAAGCACTCATTTACCATACAGATGTAGACCCTAAAACTGCAAGTCCTGATGATCTTGATGTTTTCGAAGAAGCTAAATTCATTTCAGAAATAGTTTCGAAGTTAGGTTATGATCCTATTCAAAAACCGTTTTCAGTAAAAAGAGCAGCTAATGAAATAAAAACAATAAATCCTCTTTTTATATTTAATTTAGTGGAAGTTGTTGATGGAAAAGAGTCTTTAAGTTATCTTGCTCCAGAACTCTTCGAGAATACCGGAGTTCCCTATACTGGTTGCACAAAAGATTCATTTGTTAAAGCTGCAGATAAATTATCTGCAAAAAAAATTTTAACTAATGCAGGAATAAACACGCCCTATTACTTGTCGCTGAATAATTTGTCAAATGGTCTTGAAGGAAAAAGTTTTCTTGTTAAATCCTCTATAGATCATGCCTCAAAAGGACTTGTTGCAACTCTTCATAAAACAGAGGATTCATTAAGAAAAGCCTTGCAATCAAAATCAGATTTTTTTGCAGAAGAATATATTGATGGAAGAGAGTTTAATATTTCTGCAATTGGTCCTGTTAAAAATTGTACTGTTCTTCCACTCGCTGAAATAGTCTTTAAGGATTGGAAAAAAGATAAGCTAAAAATTGTAGACTATGAAGCAAAATGGAATGCAGACTCCCATGAATATCATGCTACAGTAAGGAATTTTGATTTTGCAAAAGAAGATGAAGATCTTTTAAACAGTCTTAGATCAATGTGCAGTGCCTGTTGGGATTTATTTGACTTAAGAGGATATGCAAGGGTTGATTTCAGGGTTTCAGAAAAAGGAGTTCCTTATGTTCTAGAAATTAATGCAAATCCATGCATTTCGCCTGATGCAGGTTTTATTGCAGCAACACAGAGAGCAGGAATGACTTATGAACAGACAATTAAAAGAATAATCAGGGATAGTTGTAATATAGACTAATTTAATAAAAGCAAAAATTAAATCAACTCAACTAGTTTCTTTATCTCTTCCCAAGTTTTAACTTTATTTAGTTCTTGCCTTAGTTTGCTGCATCCTGGAATTCCTTTTGTAAATTCCTGTGCTTTGAGTTTTGCATCTTTTATAGAAAAAATATCAAATCTTTTTGTTAGTTCAATATACTGAAAATAATCGTTTATCTTTTCCTCTTTTGTCTGCTCAATAACCTTTCCAGTTTTAAGATACTCTCCTATCTGCTTAAAAATAAACGGATTTCCAATTGAACCTCTTCCAATCATAATATAATCGCATCCTGTTTCACCAAGCATTTTTTCTGCGTCTTTTGCTGAAAAAACATCTCCATTTCCAATAACTGGGATTTTAACATTTTCCTTTACTTTTTTTATTTGGCTCCAGTCAGCTTTTCCAGAATATCCCTGATCAACAGTTCTTGCATGCACAATTATAGCACTTGCCCCATTTTCCTCGCAAATTTTTGCAACTTCGATTACATTGATATTTTTTTTATCAACTCCGAGCCTGATTTTAACAGTTACCGGAATATCTACTGAGCTTGTAAGTTCTCTTACAATTTCTCCAATTTTATTTTTTCTTTTTAAAAGAGCCCCTCCGCTTCCCTGAGACATTATTTTTTTACTCGGACAACCGAAATTAAAATCAATAATGTCAAATTTCCTTTCAAGCAATTTGGCAGCCTTTACAATGCTATCTGTATTTTGCGAAAATAACTGAACAACCACTGGTTTTTCTTCTTTGTCTGTTAATGCAAGTTTTAAAGAAGAAGTTGCTTCGCGTGAAAGTGCATTTGCAGAAAGCAGCTCAGTCGAGACCAGACTTGCCCCATATTTTTTGCACATAATTCTAAATGCAATGTTTGTAACCTCGTGCATTGGAGCAAGGATTAGTTTGCCAGAAAGTTTTGGAAATTTTTTTGCCATGTTATATTATTTTAACTTGTAGCGGCTCTTATGTCCGCATTTACATTCTACTATTTTAAATCCCTTTTTAAGTCTTATTTTTGAGTTGTCTGAATTAAAAGGTAAATAGCATTTCTTGCAGAATTTTTTTCTCAAATTTCCCAGTTTAATATTTTTGCTCATTGCAAGTTTTTTTGCATACCGAATTTCCTTCTCAGAACTTTTTTTAGAAAATATTTCCTTGATATACTTTTCAGTTTCAGACTTAGATAACTCAGATTTCATAGATATAATATAACGAGAGATTATATAAGATTAGTTTAAATCCCAACTATTTAGAACTTCTTGAACTTATTAATTAATTCAAGTGTATCAACTTGTCCTAGAAACATTGATCTGCAACAATATCTTTCAACTCCAAGTTCATCTAAAACCTTTTTAGAGTCTTCTCCTTTCTTTTCAACTCTATCCTTGAACTCTTCCCAAAGGTGCCCTATTGGCTTTCCACAACTCATACAACGAACTGGTATTATCATCTTAAAATTTATATTATTGAATTTAAGGTGACAGCACTGGCGTTTCGCTTCCTTTCGGAAACTAGCGCGCCTAGCGTAATCAGCTTGACTTCCGAGTTCGGAATGGGATCGGGTATGGCCTGATTACTATGGCCGTCTAATATATCTTAAAGTTGAGGGTTTATAAAGGTTTTTATATTGGAAAAAATTAGGATTTTTGAATATTTTTTACAATCCTAAAAAAACTCGTAAGAAGTTTTTTATATAGCAAATCTTTAGAAATTTTAATGCAGGGATACCCAAGCGGTCAAAGGGGAGAGACTCAAAATCTCTTGGCTTAGTGCCTTCGTAGGTTCGATTCCTACTCCCTGCATAAATTCTATGAATCGAACCTTTCGATTACTTCAATCATGTGAATGTTGAAGTTCCCAAAAATATTATTTTTGAGGACCTACTCCCTGCATAAATTTTAGTATTTATTTTATACTTGGTATAAACTAGTAGTAGTTATTTATTTTTGAATGAAGTAAATTCATCAAAAATAATCATTTTTTATTAATTTAGCTAAGCAAGCTAAAAATTCCTTTCTGAAGTAAGAACAGAGAAATAATTATGACTGCAACCTTTGGCATTATTATAGATGCAGAAGATATTATGACAAGTGCCGCAGTAATATCAAGTATACTTGCAATGCTTAGTTGAGTCATAAAAACAACTCCTTTGATAAGAAGTATTATCCCTAAAACAAAAATAAATCCTGATAAAAAACTGATATTAAAAACTCCAAATATCCAAAAGATTAATGCAATAAAGATATCTAAAATACCTAAGACCTTGAGTATCATACATTTTTTAAACTGATTATCTCTTTTAAATCTAAGTATTTATTTTATACTGGGTATAAAATAGTGGTAGTTAGTTATTTTTGAGTTAAGTAAATCCAACCAAAAATCAATTTTAAAACAAATTTATTTTGGATTAAAATTACTAACTATTCAAATAACTCGATAATTGCTAGCAGGAATTATCTTTAATTAAGCCTGGGTAGCTCAGCTTGGATTAGAGCGAAGCACTCCTAATGCTTAGGTCGCAGGTTCAAGTCCTGCCCCGGGCGTATTTAATCTGCAAATCAGATTAATCCTCAGGTGAGGAGTTTAATCAAAGAGTCAGGTTCAAGTCGTTCAAAAGCATGTGCTTTTGAATGCCCTAAAATTATTAAGTAATTTTTTATGCCTGCCTGGCGCGTATTTTAATCAAACAAAGATTTAAAAAACTATTAAATCTATCATAATTTATGCGTGGGTAGTTCAGTGGTTAGAATCATTGGCTTCCAACCAGTTGACCCGGGTTCAAATCCCGGCCCGCGCATTTTTATTTTTTCGGGATTTTTCAAATACTTCAAAACGTAAGTTTTGAATGTTCCCAAAAATTCTTAATTTTTGAGGACCCGGCCCGCGCATTTTTATATTATTCTCTTCCTTCCTCTATTTCATTTTTATTCCTTTAAAATAACAAAGCTTATAAAAGCAATATTTCTGTTAAAAATAACAAAGATGGAAACAAAACAAGAAATTAATGCTAATACTCATTTACCAAAGGATAAGAAGGACTGGTATGATAATTGGTATAAAATAATTCTTATACTTCCTGTATTGGTAATGATTCTGTCTCTTATTTATCTCGGTTACTTTTATGCAAAAACCGGAGACATTATGTTAAAGGATACCTCGCTTTCTGGAGGAACAACAATTACAATTAACGGAGATGTTGATTTAAATGGATTATCTTCTTCATTAAAATCTGATTTTTCAGACCTGAACACTAGAAAATTAACAGATATAAGTTCAGGAAAAGTTACCTCTTCAGTAATAGAGTCTTCTGCAAAACCAGATCAATTAAAACCTGCAGTTGAAAAATATCTTGGATATAAATTAACAGAAGAAAATTCAACAATTGAATTTATTGGTTCATCTCTCAGCCAGAGTTTTTATAAGCAATTAATTTTTGCATTAATCATCTCATTTATATTGATGTCTATCACAATTTTCATAATCTTTAGAACCTTTGTTCCAAGTATTGCAGTAATATTCGCTGCATTTGGAGATATTATAATGCCTCTTGCATTGATTGATGTTTTGGGAATAAAGCTTTCTGCAGCAGGAATAGCTGCTTTTTTAATGCTAGTAGGTTATTCAGTTGATACGGATATTCTTCTTACAACAAGAGCATTAAGAACAAAAGGCGGAACATTAAATCATAGAATTTATAGGGCATTTAAAACAGGATCATTTATGACAATTACTGCATTAATTACAGTCCTTCCTGCTTTCTTTATTATTACAGGACTTCCTGATTCATTTAGACAAATATTTTTCATCTTGGCATTAGGACTTGTTGCAGATCTTGTTAATACTTGGCTTACTAATGCAAGTATAATTAAATGGTATTGTGAGGCAAAGAAAATAGAATGAAAATCAATTTTACTTTTAGGATTTGGCTGCTTATAATAATACTAATATGTTCTGCAATAATTATTTCACCAAACTTCCAAAAAGGAGTTATTATAAAGAGTGTAGAAAAAAATTCAACTGCATTTGAACAAGGTCTAAAGCCCAATATGATTATTAGTTCAATAAACGGAAAAACTGTAAATAATATGCAGGATTATACAACTGAGATTAGTTCGATTTTTCCAACAAAAAATAAAACTAGTGTAAAAATCGGGACTGATAGTGGAGAGATAATTATCTTTACTAATACTGTGCCTGAAATAACTGTATCTGATGTTCCCAAGTCAAAAATAAAAACAGGTCTTGATTTAAGCGGAGGAGCAAGAGCGTTGGTTAAAGCTGAAAATAAATCACTTTCTTCTTCTGAATTAGATGATCTTATTGCTATAACAAGCAACAGGCTTAATGAATTCGGAATAGCAGATGTTTCTGTAAAACCTGTTTCAGACCTTTCTGGAAGTAATTTTATGCAAATAGAAGTAGCAGGAGCATCATCAGCTGATTTAAATGATCTTGTTTCTCAGCAGGGAAAATTTGAAGCTAAGATAGGAAATGAAACTGTCTTTATAGGTGGAAAAGAAGATATAACTTATGTAGCAAGAACAGGAGATCAGGCAGGAATTTATTCTTGTGATACTTATCAAGGACAGGAATTATGTAGTTTTAGATTTGCAATTACTCTTAGTGAAGCAGCAGCAGAAAGACAAGCAAAGATTACTTCTAACCTTTCACTTGACTCTTCTAATTCAGAATATCTAAGCAAAAAATTAGAGTTATATTTGGATGATAATCTTGTAGACTCTTTATCAATTTCCAAGGATCTTAAAGGGAGAGTTACAACTCAAATCTCAATCCAAGGCTCTGGAAAAGGAGCTACAAGAGAAGAAGCTTATAATGATGCAATGAATAATATGAAGAAATTGCAAACAATACTTATCACTGGAAGCCTTCCATATAAGCTTGAGATTGTTAAAATTGATACAATATCTCCAGTTCTTGGAAAAGAGTTCACTAAAAACATTCTTCTTCTTGCATTATTAGTATTTGTCTTGGTATCTGGAATGTTATTCCTTAAATTCAGAAAAATTAAAATAACTCTTGCTGTAATTCTGACTATGTTCTCAGAGGCATTTATTACTCTTGCAATAGCTGCTTTAATAAAATGGAACCTTGATGCTCCAAGTATTGCCGGAATAATTGCTGGAATGGGAACTGGAATTGATGACCAAATAGTAATTCTTGATGAAGCTTCTTCAGATAATAAATCAAGTTTAAAAGAAAGAATAAAAAATGCATTCTTTGTAATCATGAGTGCATTCTCATTGACTGTTGTTGCAATGCTTCCATTGTTTTGGGCAGGAGCAGGAATGCTTAAGGGTTTTGCATTAACCACTATAATTGGGGTTAGTGTAGGAGTTTTAATCACAAGACCTGCATTTGCAGATATAGTCAAATACATAATGAAAGAATAGTAATTCTAAAGAAAAAGTAATATTTAAAAACCATTTAACTGTGACTTTTTAATGAAAGTCTTAGTAACAGGCGGTTGTGGTTTTATAGGAAGTAATTTTATAAGATACTTACTTACTAGTAATAGGGTTCCGTCTAATCTGCAGGTTAAGAACCTGGATCTTATGACTTATGCAGGCCGTGGAAAAAATATAGAGCATATGAACCTTGCAAATAATTCTAGATATTCTTTTGTTAAAGCAGATATATGCGATCCTGTAGTTGTAAGGGGAATTTATAATTCCTTTGATCCCGAAGTTGTGTTTCATTTTGCAGCAGAAAGTCATGTTGATCGTAGTAATCAAAATAATGCTCCATTTAAAACAACAAATATTTTAGGAACTCAAGTGATTGCAGAGGAAGCAAAACATGCAGGCGTATCAAGGTTTATTCATATCTCAACCGACGAAGTTTATGGAAGCATTAAAGAAGGAAGTTTTTTAGAAAGTTCTACTCTAAATCCGACAAACCCTTATGCAGAAACAAAAGCAAGGGCAGAAGAAGAGGTGAGGAAAATTGGAAATTCTGGCCTTGGCCTGGACTATATTATAACGAGAAGCGCAAATAATTACGGCCCATATCAATTTCCAGAAAAACTTCTTCCATTATTTATAACTAATTTAATAGATGGAAAACCTGTTCCTTTAATGTGGTCTGAAAAAAATCCAGGGCTTAATGTTCGTGACTGGTTGCATGTAGAGGATAATTGCAGAGCAATCTGGTATGTTTCTCAAAATGGAAATGCCGGAGAAGTCTATAATATCCCTGGAGATAATGAAAGAACAAATATAGATATGACAAGAAAATTACTTTATTATTTTGGACTTCCTGAAGAATTAATTGAAAAAGTTCCTCATAGAAGTTCTCATGATTTTAGATATTCTATTTCAGGAGATAAACTTAAAGCCCTAGGATTTAAACATGAACATCTTGCTCTAGATCATGAAGTAAATAGATTATGCAGTTGGTATGAAAACAATCCAGAATGGTGGAGACCACTTAAAAAATAAAATGGCAAAAATGGTTTTTGGCGCAGGATTTTTAGGAAGAAGAATTGCAGAGCAATTTGACTATAGATTGGTTTCAAAAGAAGAAATAAATCCTCTAAATTTGACTGCTCTTCAAAGTTTCTTGGATCGCGAAAAATCTTCTATTGTAATAAATGCAATTGGAAAAACAGGAAGGCCAAATATTGACTGGTGCGAAACTCACAAGGAAGAAACTCTAGAGTCGAATGTTACTGTTCCAATTAATCTTTCAGCAGAATGCTCTAAAAGAGGAATTTATTTTGTTCATATTGGAAGTGGATGCATATACTCAGGATTTCCAGAACACGGGTTTACAGAAAAAGATACTCCTAATTTTTACGGTCCTCAGTTTTATGCAAAAACAAAAATTATTTCTGAACTTGCTTTAGCAGAACTTCCAGGTTTAATTTTAAGAATCAGGATGCCAATTGATAACAGATCTCATGATAGAAACTTAATTGATAAACTAAGAAAATACTCCTGCCTTATCTCAGAACCAAATTCAATGACAACTGTACCCCATGCTCTAAATATAATTAAGTCTCTTATTGAAAGAAGAAAACAAGGAATCTATAATCTAGTTAACCCTGGAATGATTTCTGCCTCAGATATTATGAGTATGTATAAAACAATAGTTGATCCTTCACATAACTTTAGTTTAATGTCTCTTAATGAACTAGATTCTAAAACTCTTGGAAAAAGATCTAATTGTTATTTGAGTACTGCAAAGCTTGCCTCTGAAGGTTTAGAGCTTCCTGAAATTCATAATGCAGTTGAAGAATGTTTAACTGGATATAGGGGTGTAAAATGAAAGGAATAATCCTTGCAGGAGGAAGGGCAACTCGTCTTGAACCTGCAACAAAAGTGATAAGTAAACAACTTCTGCCAGTCTATGATAAACCTATGATTTATTATCCTTTATCAACACTAATGCTTGCAGGAATAAGAGATATCTTGGTTATTTCAACTCCAAGGGATTTGCCCAAGTTTTGGGAGCTTTTGGGAGATGGATCTAGTCTTGGGTTGAACTTTTCTTATAAAATGCAACCGGAACCAAGAGGTCTTGCAGATGCATTTCGTGTTGGCAAGGATTTTATTGGAAATGATAATGTATCTCTTATTTTAGGAGATAATATATTTCACGGCCATGGCCTGCCTGAATTATTAAACAGTGCGATTTCAAATAAAGATGGTGCAACTGTTTTTGGTTACCAGGTAAAAGATCCCGGGAGATATGGAGTAGTTGAATTTAGTCCTGAGGGAAAAGTTCTCTCACTTGAAGAAAAGCCTGCTCTTCCAAAGTCTAATTATGCAGTAGTTGGACTTTATTTTTATGATAATTCAGTAATTGAAAGAGCTGCAAATTTAAAACCCTCAAAAAGAGGAGAACTTGAAATTACAGATCTTAATCAAGAATATTTAAAAGAAGGAAAACTTGAAGTAAAACTCATGGGAAGAGGTTTTGCCTGGCTTGATACCGGAACTTTTGAGTCTCTTGCAGCTGCGACAAACTATGTAATGACTAATCAAGAAAGACAGGGTTTGCAGATTTGTTGTCCAGAAGAAATTGCTTATAGAAACGGTTTTATTGATCGTGAAGGACTTAGAAAAGTAGCAGAGCCTTTAAAAAAATCTGGATATGGAGAATATCTCTTAAAGCTCCTTGAATAAAAGATTTAAAAACTGTTTTCTTTTAATATTTTCATGTTACCAAAAACACATATAATTTTTGGAGCTATTTTCTCCTTGATAGCTTATTATTTTCTTAGTTTAGACTATTTACAATCAAGTCTCATTTTTGTCTCTTCATTTTTAATTGATTTTGATCATTATATGTGGTATGTAAATAAGAAAAAAGATTTCAGTTTAAAAAACTCATATTATTATCTTAAAAAAGTTAGGTTAAATAAACCTGTAATGATGATATTTCATACAATTGAATTCTTATTTCTAGTGTTATTACTTTCTTTTTTGTGGAATGGATTTTTGTTTATTTTAATCGGAATGCTTTTTCATTCTGTTCTGGATATAATTCAAATGGCTTATGAAGGAGAACTTGAGTACAGGGAGTTTTTTTTGACTTGTTATTTGTTATCGGAAAAGAGTAACTATTACTGACTGAATTTAAGGATATTTCTAAATTACAATAATCTTTATAAGTAATTTTTAGGAAGGTATTTCTATGGCTATACTCAAAAAAGAAGTAAGCAAACAGTTCCTCAAGTTTTGCTTAATTGGACTAGAAAGTACTGTTTTAAACTACCTTGTGTTTTTAACAATGTTTTATTTTATCTCTATCAATTATCTGGTCTCTGCAGGAACTGGATTTGTCTCAGGAGTTTTTTTAGGATTTATTTTTAACAGATTATATACTTTTAATTCAAAAGAAAAATCAATTTCAACAATCCCAGGATATCTGTTAGTCTATCTTTTCTCATTAGTTTTTAGTTTGATAGCCTTAAAATTCCTGTCTGAATCAATAATGATTAATCCCCTGGTTTCAAATGCTCTTTTAATACCAATAACAACTGTTATGAATTTTTTTGGTACTAAAATTTTTGTATTTAAGAATAAAAAATGGTGACAAGATCAAAGAACCTGATAAAGACAATAAAATACCTCATATACAGATTTCACTATTTAATCAACTATATGATTATAGGAGTTATTGCTGTAGCAACAGAGATACTGATTGCAAGATATGTTCTAATAATGGACATGTCATTTATAATAAAAGTTATAATTGGTTTTTTAGTTGGAGTTTCAATAAGTTTTATTCTAAATTCCAAATTAAATTTTAAAGTTCCAAAGTCCAGAAATACGCGTACTTTTGTGATGTTTATTGTTATTTCAACAATAGCTTTTGTAATAAATCTGGTTTTAATAGAGATTTTAAAAGAAAGAATAAATCTCGGTTATGGTTATCTTAGGTTTATTAGTGCAGTAATAGTTTTTGCTTTAAGTTACACTGCACACAGAAGAATAACCTTTGATTTTGTAAAAAAAGTAGGAATAGCAGTATATTTGAATAAAAACGGAAATATATTTGGTATTTATTCAAAGATTAAAAACTATGCAGATTTTATCCATATAGATCTAATTGATAAATCTTTTAATCCAGAAGCAGCAGAGATTGATCTTTCTCTTGTAAAGGAGATTGATAAATCCTGGGGACTTAAAAAAATTCTTCATATAATGTCGAAAACTCCTTCAAAATGGATAAAAAAGCTGAGTAAAAATGTTGATGTGATAATATTTCATTTGGAAATAGATGAGCCAGTGCAGGAACTTTTAACTCTTTGTAAAAACTATGGCAAACAAGTAGGAATATGCTTGAAAACTCAATCAAAAATAGAAGACCTGATTAAATATCTTCCACAACTAGATTTTGTTCAGGTAATGGGAATAGATGAGCTTGGAAGATCAGGTCAGTTGTTTAATCCAGAGTCTCTTGAAAAAGTAAGTAGGCTAAATGAGCTTTCTAAAAAATATCATTTTCAGATAATATTTGATGGAGGAGTAAAGCCTACAAATGTAAGAAGAATAAATGCCAAGTACATTGTTTCTGGATCAGGAATTCTCTCTTCAGACGATCCAATTAAATCTTTTTTAGAACTCAAAACTAGTTCAAGGTACAGAGATATAGAACCTGAAATAAGAGGAGATATAATAAAGAAGATAAAAGATGTTGTAAGTAAGCTGGATTTTGTAATTTCAGGAAATCTAGTTGGTTCTTTTCCTAAAAACGAAGAATTAAGGGACATAAATGACATTGATGTAGTATTAATTACAAAAGAACTAAACAAAAATAACTTTAATTCTATAGTGGAAAGTTTTAATGGTATAAAAAAAGAATTAGAATCAAGATATGGATTTAAGGTTCTGATTAATCCAACTCTCGGGCCTTTAAAATTCAATGAAGATTGCATAGTGTTTCATTTAATGATTTATGACATTGAGTCCCATATCTCTCATTGCGAAAAAAGTCCGTTTACCTGTCTTGATTGGCAAAGATCAAAACTATTTATAAAAAAACCAATGTCTGAGATATACAAAGTAAGATTTCTGCAACCCTCGCATTTTTTTAACTCTAGGCGAAGCGCAACAGAGTATCTTTCAGAAATAAAATCCAATCAGCTTTCTTTTAGGGAGTATACTTTTAACTCTGGAAAGGTTGTAGAGCAGAAAAAATTTAAGACAATGAACTCCAGAGACAGAATAGAATTTTCTTATCATATAACTAAATTTTTAATGATAAATTTTCTAAAACTATACCATAGGAAAAATAAAAAATACGAGTTAAAAGAAGTAATCAGTGATTATTTTAAAATTTTTCCTAAAAACGAAAAAATTCATAAAGAGTTAATTAGGGAAATAGCAAAACTAAGGGAGGCTAAGGATTTTAAGGAACCCTCCGCGCTTGTTAGAAGAGTTGAGCTTTTCATAGAGGATTTTGAATCTCAATTCAGGGATTATTTTTTTAAAGACTCAAAAGAAGTCTTTTTTATGAGGCATGCAAAAACAAAAATGAATAAAGAAGATCTATTCATCGGCCAGAAGACAGACGCTGAATTAATGATGCCTGATAAAGGCAAAATTGAAGAGAACAAGAAAATTTTAGGAGACGCAAACCTCATATTTTCTTCCCCTTCAAAAAGATGCAGAAAAACAATTGGCATAATAACTGAAAAAAATCCCGTCATTATTAATAACCTTAATGAAATAGACTATGGCTCTGTAGAAGGAAAAGATCTTAAATTTTTAGCTTCAAATTATCCTGAAATCATTGAACAATGGGAGTTTGGAAATGATCCTAAGTTTCCAAATGGTGAAAACACAATGGATGTACATAAAAGAATAAGAGCATTCATAGAAAAATTAAAAACTGTTAAGGAAAAAAAAGTTTTGGTTTGTACTCATAATGTCGTAATAAGAATAATAATTGGAAGTTATTTTAAACTGCCTCCAAAAGACTGGTTTAAAATAAGGGTGCCCTATTTTGAACCAATTAAATTTATCTTAACAAAAGATAATAGATTCTACATTGAATTGTCTGATAGTCAGATTAAAGAAATTTTTAAAGACCTTTAAAATGGATAAATATTACATCGCACTAAACCCTGAAAAAAAATTAACTGATTTAATAAACCATCAAAAATCTACAGTAAGGGAAATGGTAGGAGACCAGACTTACCTTTCTCATCCTCCTCATTTTACTCTGTTTATGTTTACTCTAAACAGTCCTGCAGATATTTTTAATGGACTTGAAAAACTAGTTGAAAATATGTGTAAATTTAAAGTAGGTCTTGAGAATGTTCATGTGTTTTACAATGATCTTTCTACAAATGCTAATACTTTGACATATCCTGTTTCAAATAAAAGCCTGGAATTTCTAAAGGAACTTCAGTCAGAAGTTATAAATGTAGTTGATCCTTTTAATACAAAAAGTATTTATAAAAAAGAAGATGAAACTTATAAGAAAATGTCTGGGGATGAAAAGTTAAATGTTGATTTATATGGTTGTCCGTTTGTAGGAAATAATTGGATTCCTCATATAACAATTGCTTCAATAGAGCCATCAAAATTCCAGGTAGTATTTGATAAAATAAGAAAAGATCCTTGTTTTGGATATTTTTTTATTGATTCAATAAACCTTTACAAAGTAGGGGAAAAAAGTTCAGAATTAATAAGGAGCTTTGAACTCAGTTAATGGAGACTAAAATGTTAGATAAACTAAAAAGGGAAGTAAGAAAGGCAAATCAAAAGCTAGTTGAACTAGGGCTTGTAAAACTTACATTTGGAAATCTAAGTGCAATTGATGAGCTCCGGGAGTATGTTGCAATAAAACCTAGTGGAGTAGATTATTCTATTATGAAAACTAAAGATATGGTTATTTTGGATTTATCTGGAGAAAAAGTGCAAGGAGATAAAAATCCAAGTTCAGACACTCCAACTCACCTGGAGCTGTACAGACGTTTTGGTGCTATAGGTTCAGTAATACATACTCATTCTGAATATGCAACTTCTTTTGCACAAGCAAGAGTTCCAATTAAGTGTATTGGAACAACTCATGCTGATTATTTTCATGGAGATATTCCAGTAACAAGGAATCTGACTGAGGATGAGATAAAAAAAGATTATGAACTCAATACAGGAAAAGTAATTGTAGAAACATTTGCAAAAAATAACTTGGATCCCTTGGAGATTTCAGCCTGTTTGGTATCAGGCCACGGTCCTTTTGTCTGGGGAAAAACAATTGACCAGGCAGTTGAAAATGCACTTATTTTAGAGGAACTTGCGAAAATGAATTTCAAGTCTATGTTATTAAATAATGAACTTTCTGGACTGGATAAATTTTTATTAGATAAACATTATCTAAGAAAGCATGGAAAAAATGCTTATTATGGGCAAAAAACAAAATGATCAATCTTATAACTATGGCTGGAAGAGGCAAGAGATTTTCAGAGCAAGGTTATTTGTTGCCAAAACCCTTAATCCCTATTGATGGTGAACCCATGATCTGGAGAGTAATTGACTGTCTTCCAAAAGCAACTAAGTGGATTTTCGTAGTAAGACAGGAGCACATAGATTATTTTGCAATAGACAAGGCAATAAAGGAGAAAATTCCAGATGCAATAATAACTGTTGACAAAGACTTACTTGGTGGAGCATCAATATTTTGCGCAGAAGAGTATATTCCGGATAATGAAGAGGTGTTTATTGCAGGATGCGATATGGGTTTTGTCTATGATAAAGACAAATTTGAAAATCTTAAAAAAAATAATTTTGATTGCATTCTTTGGACATTTACAAGAGACAAAAGAATCTCAGATAATCCCAAGGCCTGGGGTTATACTGTACTTGACAGGGATGACTTGACAATTAAGCATATGTCTGTAAAAATACCTATCTCAGATAATCCTTTCAATGATCATGTTGTTGCAGCAACATTTTGGCTGCGCTCTAAAAAAATACTCTATGATGCAATAAGGATTATGATCGAAAATGATATTAAAACAAATAATGAATATTATTTGGATAATCTTCCACTCGCATTAAAACTCATGGATAAAAAAAGCTGTATTTTTGATGTTGATTTGCTTATTGGTTGGGGAACTCCAGGAGAGTTTCATGAATTTGAAAGATTAAGTTATTTTTTCAAGTATAAAAATTTAAATGGGCTTAACCTATCTGAAACTGAAATTAAATTATGGGAGAAATATTTTAATGAAAACTAATCCAGTATTATCAATAATAATTCCCGTGTTTAATGAGGAAAAAAATATCCCTCTTGTTGCTGAAAAATTTTCAGAATCATTAAAAAATCAGAATGTTGAAATACTTTTGGTCGAGGATTCTGGCTCTACTGATAATACAAGGGAAGAAATAAAAAAAGTTATGAAAAAGTATCCTTTTATCAAAGGTGTTTTTATAAATGAAAGGGGCTATGGGAAATCTATTTTTGAAGGATTAAATTCTGCAAAAGGAGAATTTTTATGCTGGACTCATGCAGATATGCAGACAGATCCAAGTGATACAATAAAAGCACTGGAAATAATACAAAAGCAAAAAAATCCAGAAAAGTCATATGTAAAGGGAAACAGACACAGAAGGCCCTTTTTTGATAAGTTTTTTGAATTCGGGATGTCTATTTTTGAGTCAGCAATACTTGGAACTTATCTTTATGACATAAATGCCCAGCCAAATCTTTTTCATAAATCACTTCTAAATTTAATGAAAAATCCTCCAACTGATTTCTCATTTGATCTTTATGTTTATTATCTTGCAAAAAAAAGCAAGTACAAAATAGTAAGGTTTCCAGTTTTGTTTCCTAAAAGAATTCATGGTGAAAGCAAATGGAATTCAGGGGATTTTAAATCAAAGTATAAATTCATAAAAAGAACTATTAAATTTTCATTGGGCTTAAAAAAGATCCTAAGAAGGGGGAAAAATGTTAATAATTAGACATCGTGTAAATAAGATAAGTGAGTTAAAACAAACTCCAAGGGAATTAGGAGTTGAAATCGATATAAGAGGTTATGGAAAAGAGCTTCTCCTAAACCATAATCCGCTTGAAAATCCTGAAAAATATGATCGTCTTGAGGATTATCTAAAGGAGTTTGATCATTCATTTGTAATTTTTAATTTAAAAGAAGCAGGTTATGAACAAAAGATAATTGATCTGGCTAAAAAAAATGGGATTGAAAATTATTTTTTATTAGATGTTGAATTTCCTTATTTTTATAATGCAACAAGAAAACAGGGATTTAGAAAAATTGCAGTTAGATACAGTGAAGCTGAGCCAATTGAATTTTCTCTTGCACAAAAAGGCCTGGTTGACTGGGTATGGGTTGATACAAATACTAAACTGCCTTTGAATCAGGAAATATATTCCAGGTTTAAAGATGCAGGATTCAAACTCTGCCTTGTTTGCCCTGAAAGATGGGGAAGACCTAAAGATATAGATAATTATCAAAGACTCATGAAAGAAGATGGAATAAAACCTGATGCAGTTATGACTTCTCTGGATAATGTTGAAAAATGGAAAAATTATTAGAAGAAAAGAAAAAAAATATTTCAAGCATAGATTTTTTTATACTTATAATTTTATTAATACTAATGCTTGATCTTGAGCTATTTGGAATTTTTGGAGATACATTTTTTAGGGACTATTCAATAATTTTTGAAGGAGGTTATCGTTTAACTCATAGCCAAATTCCTTACCAGGATTTTTTTATTCCTTCAGGACCAGTTGTATTTTATATGCAGGCATTTTTTAATTCTATTTTTGGGACAAATCTGATTTCAATGGCCTTTCATTCATTTTTCCTTGCAGCAATCCTGTCTGTATTTTTTTATATCCTGCTAAGAAAAGAATTTAACTACCTTATGAGTTTTATACTCTCAATATTCTTTTTTTTATCATTTAACGGAATGACTTTTTATCCATTTTATAATCTAACTCCTTATTTTTTCTTTTTTCTCAATATATTTATACTTTTTATTTATAGAAAAAAAGATAATATTCCAAATTTTATTCTGGTTTTAAGTGCAGTACTTGCAACTATTGGAGTTTATTCCAAACAAGATGTGGGCTTGCTTCACATGTTATTTTTATTATTCTTTTTTTTATTCAACTATAAAAAACAGTGGAGATCTATTATCTATCTTTATCTTCTTCCAGTAGTAGTCCTAATTGCAGGAATTTACATTCTGCTTTCAAATATCTCAGGTTTTGCATACTGGTTTGACCTTGGCCAGCCGCCACATATTTCAAGAGTATTTGATATTTTAAGTCCAAGAAGCATTTGGGGAGTTGTAACCTCCTGGAAGTTCTATATTGTTTTATTCCTGATTTTTTCTTATTTATATCATATCTTTAAGGGAAAAAAAGACTCTTCACTCAGTGTTTTTTTTAAAAATAACAATTCTTTGAGGCTTGTAAGTTTTTTTATGATAATTGCACTAACAACTCTAATCTCTCAAAGTACTTCAGGCATTAATAATAACTCTTTTTCAATGGGAGATCCAATACTGATATTTCTTCTTTATATTTTAATTAAAGAAAATACAGATTTTTTAAAATCTAAGGGAAAACTAATAGTTGCATATTTTTTAATAATTATTCTTCTTTTATCTGTAAATCCATTTGCAACCTATGGCCAGCTTTTACTTAACTACAAAAATCCTGACCTTGGAAGAGTTTCAAAAGGATGCTATTCAGGAGTTCTTATGCCAAAAGCTTCAATTGAAGGCCTTGATACAATAAGAAATATAATTGGAAGATATGGGGAAGATTTTTTTAGTATGACTGAATATTCATTTTTGTATTGTGATTATAATATTGACCCTCCAAAAGCAGTACCTCTCTGGTTTGATGAAAATATTTCTTTTTTTGAAGAGAATATACCTCAAATAATCCAGGTTGTAAAGTCCTCTTCACCAAAAGTAATACTTCTCCAGGATGCACATAGAAAAGGACCAAGAAACATGACAGAAAGATTTGAACAAGAGTTCAAAAACTTCGGATATAGCAGAGTTGCAATAGTAGATGCGCCAGCATCATATCAAAAAACTTATTATTCTTTAGGTTACACAAAAACTGATATAATCAAAATTGAGAAAACAAGCGCTCCAATAATAATCCTTGTAAGAAATGATCTTTTGCAAAACTCTTCAATTATGTATAATTGATAAGTAAATATATGACTACATATAACTTTAAAAGTATTTTTTGATAAGGAAAATATATAAAAAATGGGTCTGGACAAAATAAAAACCTTAGAAGAACTTGTGGATATAACAAGAGAGCTAAAGAATAATGGGAAGACTATTGTTCATTGCCATGGATGTTTTGATATTACTCACCTTGGTCATGACAGGCATTTTACAGAAGCAAAAAAACAAGGTGATGTGCTTATTGTTACACTAACTCCTGATAAATATATTCAAAAAGGCCCTGGAAGGCCGTTTTGTGATGAAGCAAAACGTCTTGAACATCTTTCTTACCTGGAGTTTGTAGATTACGTTGCTCTGAATAAGTGGCCTACTGCAATAGAAACAATAAAATTAATACAGCCAAATATCTATGCAAAAGGAATGGAGGTTTTGGCAAATAAGGAGATTGATGAAATGGATGGAGATAGAAAAAAAGTCTCAAATCTGGAACTAGAGGAAGAAGCAGTAAAGTCTATTGGAGGAAAGCTTTATCTTACAGATGGTTTTACAATGTCTTCTTCAAGAATTATAAATGAAATAACAGATGCTATCTCAGATGAATCAAGAGAGTTCATAAGAAAGATGAAAACTGATTATGGTGTAGGAAATATCCTAAACCTTATAAAATCCTTAAAAGAAATAAGGCCTCTTGTTATAGGAGATGCTATTTTAGATAGATATGATTTTTGTCAGGCAATGGATAAGTCTGCAAAAGAACCCATTGTAGGATATAAACTTCTAAGTTCTGAAACTCATCTCGGAGGAGTATTTGCAGTGGCAAACCATACAGCAGGATTTACTGATAGTTTGGACCTGGTAACTTGCATAGGAAAAAATGATCATGATACTATAAATGGTTCCTTAAGTAAAAATATTAAAAGAAATATTTCTGTACAAAAAGAATCAGAGACACTTGTTAAAAAAAGATATATTGAGCAGTATAAAGGAATAAAGTTATTTGAATTATATAATGTTGACGGACTTGTATTAAGTGCTGAAAATGAGAAAAATACGATAGAATATTTGGAAAAAAATAAATCTAATTTTGATATGGTGATTGCATCAGACTTTGGACATGGAATGATCTCTCAAAATCTTGCAAACTATCTGTCTGGTTGTGGTAAGTTTCTTGCTGTAAACAGTCAGCTTAACTCTGGAAACTTTGGATATAACTTCATAACTAAATATCCTAGGGCTGATTTTGTCTCTTTAAATGACAGGGAAATAAGACTTCCATTTCAGGAAAGATCAAATGGTATAGAGGTTCCTATAAAAAAATTAAGTAATGAGTTGGAATTAAATAAAATTAATATCACTCTTGGAAAAAGAGGGTCTGTTTATTATACTAATGGAAATTATTTTCACTCTCCCGCTTTTATAAAAGAGCCTCTTGATACAATAGGTTCTGGAGATGCTCTTTTCTCTTTAACTTCACTTCTTGCATATAAAGATACCGATCCTGAACTTTTAACTTTCTTAGGTAACTGTATTGGTGGACTTGCAACAAGAATAATTGGAAATAGAAGAGCAGTTGATGTAACCGAACTTAAGAAGTTTGTTTCTTATATAATGAAATAGTTTTATTTAAACTTAAAATTAATTCTAGATTAAATATTTTTTAAGCTCCTCTGACTTGTTTGCTTCTATGTTTTACTGCAATTTTCATAAGTGACCACCATGAAGCATTGACATGATGCCTTAATGTGTAAAATGCCTCACTGTATTTCCATATTGCCCTGTAAACTGCATTATCATGGGATTTTATCAGTTTTCTAACTATAATTCCCCTTAGTAATGGAAAATGCACATAGATATAAGAAAACCTTGATAACATCAATATTTTTCTTCCTTCTTCATCCTGTCTTAAGCAATCATATACATTCATTACATTGTCTCCTATCATGCTCTCACTTTTAAGTAAACGATCATCATACTGCCCGATTTTTACGCCATATTCAGTTATGTTTAATTTTGGAAAAGGTTTGAATATGTTTACTGCAACAACTGAATGTCTTCCAGATAACTTGCTTGCAAGATTAAGTGTCTCAAGGGCATAGTCCATTGATTCTCCAGGAAGTCCAAGCATAATTGCCATTGAATATTTTATTTTATATTTTTTAAAAAGTCCAATTGCTTTTATGTATTGTTCATTTGTGATTGGTTTATTTAAAACCCCTTTTCTAAATATTTCATTTCCAGTTTCAAGACCTATTCTTATAAGAAAGCATTTCTTTGTTTCTGAAATAAGCCTGCAAAATTCCTCATCTACTTCATAAGCAGTGGCATTTATTGTAAAAGGAATATTTACTTTTTCCTTGTATTTTTTTAAAAATTCCTTTAACCATACTTTGTTATAACCAAGAGTGCTGTCATTAAAAAATATATTCTTTACATGATACTTATTTTTTAAAACTAAACATTCTTTTATAACCTGATCCACATCACGTAAAGCACAATACTTTTTATCAACACCAGAATACATCTCCCTGTATTTATGATTAAAGCAATATGAACACTGATAAGGACACCCGCGTCCAACCATTATTTGTTCAAATTCAAGATCCCGAAAATAAGAATCATAATTTCTATAAATATCCCGATCATACAATAGTTGTTTTTTTAGGTCTCTAAATGGCCTTAAACCATTTTTCACTATCTTGCCATCTTTTTTCTTTACCCATAAGTTTTTTATTTTTGAATAATCTTTTTTCTTTTCAAATGCATTTACAAACTCAACAAAAGCATCATCTCCTTCGCCACGGCATAGTACATCAATTGGGAATTTTTCAATCATTTCTGGAAAAAAAGAAGCATCATATCCTCCAACAATTATCGGAGCAGAAATTCCCTCTTCTTTTATTTTTGTGCTCATTTCTACCATGAATTTTCTAAAAGAAGTGATTACTGAAAAAGCAATTATGTCTGGTTTATAATTTTTCAGTTCTTTCATTACTTTCTCTTTATTTCCAATTGCAACACTTGTTTCATGGCCTGCATTTTTAAGTGCAGCAGAAAGCGCCATAACCGCACCTAATGGAAACCAGATTTGTTGCAAAAACATTATCTTTGCCATACTTGTCAAAAACAAAATTTTCCAATACTATTTAAACATTTATGTAGTTTTGATTATCCTTTGATTTGGCATGGTAATTTCAGATTAGCTATAAATATAAAAAGTTGGATTTTTCTTTATTTTAATGGCTTTGAATAGTGGGAAAAGAACAAGGAAAATTTCAAAAAAAGTTAATCTTGCGGTTTTAATAGTTTTGGGATTAATTATTTTAAGTCTTCAGTTTTATGGAATGTTTGGAAGAACCACTCGTATGAGGGATTTTTCAGTAACATTTGAAGGAGGTTATAGGGTATTTCCCTTTCACCAAATACCTTACCAGGATTTTTTTATTCCATTTGGTCCAAATCTGTTTTATACACAGGCATTTTTTAATTTTCTTTTTGGAACCAGTGCTTTTTCAATTATAATTCATGCATTTGTTCTTGCATTTATACTAAGTGGGACATTTTATTTTATTGTAAAAAAGGAGATGAATATAATTTTAAGTCTTATCTTTGCAGTTTTTCTATATCTCTCTTTTAATGGCCTTACTTTTTATGCCCATTACAATGAAGATGTTTATTTTTTCTTTTTGTTAAACATTCTTTTACTTCTTAATTATTATAAAAAGGATTCATTGCCAAAATATGTTTATCTTTTAAGTGCTTTATTTTGCTTTTTTACATTTTATTTTAAGCAAGATCTTGGAATTTTGCAAATTCTTTTCATATCCATATATCTTTTTTACAATTATAAAAAAGAATGGAAACTTACGCTATTTTATTTTGCAATTCCATTCATAATCATCTTTGCTATATCTTATCTTGCTTTTATGAATATTCAGGGCTTTACATACTGGTTTAATCTGGGTCAGCCTCCTCATGAGTCGAGGATAAGCTCTTTTTTTGATCCAACAAATATAATGATTGTTCTTGAATCCTGGAAATTTTACTTAGGGCTTTTGTTTATAGGAGTTTTATTCTTTAAAAAAAATTCAGAGGAAACAAAAAAATTACTTTCCTTATTTATACTTCTCGCAATTATAACTATTGCAATAAATATAACCTCAGGCCCTCATAGGCAAACTTCAATTCAGGCAGTGCCTATTATGGTTTTTATTATTTATCTTTTAATAAAGGATTATTTGAATAAAAATATAAACCAATTAATATTTGGCTTCATAATAGTTTTGCTGCTTTTAGTTCTAGTAGACCCATTTCCAACTTACGGATATATTGCACTTACTTATTTAAACAAAGATACAGCTTGGATTAAAAATGGTTGTTATAGTGGTGTTCCAATAACAAAAGGAGCATTGGATGGAGTCTTGAGAATTCATGAAATAATTGATGAAAATAACAAGAGTTTTGTCAGTATAACTGAATATTCTTTTTTATACTGCGATTATAATCTCAATCCTCCAAAAAAAGTTCCTATTTGGTGGGATGAAGGAATTTCTTTTTTCAAGCAAAATATTCCAGAACTTTTGGATGCAATAACTGATTCAAATCCAAAAATTATCCTGTATCAGGATCCTCATGGACATACTGATCCTAAGACAAATGATCTTTTTATGCAGGGTTTTTATTCAAAAGGATACAAGACAATAGAAATAATAAATAATACCTCTTCAACTGTGCCGATTTATGTTCTTAGTAAGGATGCTAAAAATTCTTCAATTAGCTATTCTAAGTATATTAGAACTGAGGGTTCTTCTTAAAAATATAATAACTTCCAATTTGCTTTTGAAGTCCAAAGTATTTCATGTTTTTTCCAATACGGTCTATGTCTCGTTCATAAATAATAATATAGTTGATATCAGGGTTATCTACAATACCTTTTTTAAAGTCCTCTTGAGAATAATAAACAAAAGTTATCTCATAATACTCAGACATATTAAGGAGCATTCCTAAATGAGAGTGCGTTGCAACCTCTTTTGCAGAAATATCTTTTTCATTAAGATAATGAACAACTTCCCAGGTTCCACTTGTTCCATACTTGCTGTATGTTGAATAATTTACAACTGTGTGAAGTATATCAATATAAACAAATGCAAACAAAGTTAGCAGAATTAAAATTATTGCAAATTTTCCCTTTGATTTGAATAATGAGAAAAAAATAAGGCAGATAAGTATTGGAACTATAATATACAAAACAAAATTAGTAATTACTAATTTGAGTGCAAGCATCATGTTTACATTTGTTGCAGTGGAGTCAAATTCAGGAATTAGTGGATCTTTAACAATAATCATGAAATAAACTGCAAGAATAATCAGAAGAACAATAAAAAATAGCTTTTTTGATTTTAATAATTCATAAAACCTCTGCATTATACTGCTTTTTGAAAGCATATATGTAATGAAAATTGATATTGCAGGAACTGCTATAACCTGGTATTTTGGAAATCCCCAGGCGCTTCTTCCAAAATAAAAATACATTATAACAATAAGTATTGCAATTATATTGAAAAGTAATGCATTCTTCTTTTCCTCTTCATTAATTTTCTTCCTCTCTTTTATAAGTTCTAAATAAAACTTAATTGTGAAAATAAAAAATAAGATTATAAGAAATGGAATTGCAAAATAAACAAAGTTTTTGAATTCCCAAACTGAAGTTAAAATTCTGATAAGTGAAAGGTCTCTTTTGCCAAAGGCAAAGTTGTGCAGTAATGGAGTCATGAAGTTAAGTCCTAAAAACTGTGAAAAAATCCACCATATTCCAAGTGCAAGTCCTGCAGAGATAAAAAAAAGTAAGAATAACTTTAGTATTTTCTTAAACTCTAGTGTTGCAAGTTCTATTAAAAAAATCCCTCCAAACAAAACAACAGGCCCTATTTCTTTTGATAAAAAAACAAAAATAAGGGAGGGAATAAGATAAAGGAAATTCTTTTGCTTGATATAAAGATACAAAAATAAGTACATTGCAAAATTCAAGACTCCTCCATCAATATCAAGAAGCATAGAGTTCTGGATAATTATTGGATTAAGTGCATAAATAGCAGCTGCAAAAAGCGACCATTCTTCTTTGTTTTTATTATTTTTTAAAATCTCTTTTGTTATTAAATAAACTAGGATTATTGTTAAAAAATTAAAAATTGCAGCAGTAGCCCTTAGTGAATATATGTTAAATCCAAATAAATATACAAATCCTCCCATAATATAGATATATAATGGAATATGCCATAAAGTATAGAACCCAGGATTATTTATTCCATAATCTATCAATGGTTTACCAATATTTGCAACTGATTTTGCACCCTCTGCAAAAAGCAAATCATCTCCAAGAAGTGGCTGTCTCATGGAAATAATTACAAATATTAAATGTAAAGTAAGTATTAGAATTAAGAGTATGCTATAAATTATTTTTTTATCTGCCATTTCAAAATTATTTTTTTATCCCCTGTTTTTAAATTTGTTATTAACTTATAAGCATTTATGTAGTCTTAACTATAAATTTTCATTTTATATTAATGTTAAATGCCTAAATATTTAAACCAATATAGATTCATATAAGAATGGCAAAAAAGCTAAACAAAAAAGAACTGGATAAGTCTTTATTACTAATATTTCAGTCCTCTATTTTTATCTCAATTGGAATTATATTTTCAAAGATATTTGCTTATTTTTATAGAGTCATAATTGCAAGATATTTTGGTCCAGAGGTTTATGGAGTTTTCTCTCTTTCTATAATGATTTTATCCTGGGTGACAGCACTTGCAACACTTGGCCTAATTGAAGGTTTGTTAAGATTTGTTCCTGTTTATCATGGAAAAAAAGACATGAACAGGATGAGGTATATAATCAAAGTAGTTGCTGTCTTTCTATTTTTTTCAAGTATTGTAGCAGCAGTTTTGCTATATTCTCTTTCAGGCTTTATTTCATCTGAAATATTTCATAATCCTGAAATGGTGCTTTTTTTGAAAATATTTAGCATTGCAATTCCCTTTTATCTGTTTTTTTATTTCTTCCTTGCAATAATACAGGCATTTCAAAGAATAAAAGTGCATACTTTTTTAATAGACTTTTTAGATAATCTAATTCCTCTTGCACTAATCCTTTTGTTCATAGTAATGGGCCTCAAGACTAGTGCAATAATCTTTTCTTATGCCCTGGGATTTGTTATTGTATCCATACTTTCTTTTCTATATTGTAAATACAAAATTTCAGAGGTATTCAAGGAGTATTCACTTGAAGAAAAGTCTAAAAAAGAAGTAACTAAAAAACTGTTTTCTTATTCCTGGCCTCTTATTTTATCCAATGTTTTATATATGATTTTTCCATACATAGATTCATTTACAATTGGCTATTTCAAAGGAGCATTCCAGGTTGGAATCTATAATGCAGCAATGCCAATTGCAGCACTGTTAATTCTTTCTCCAACTCTTTTTACAAGGTTATTTTTTCCAATGGTTACAAAAGAGTTTTCAAGAAATAATTTAAAGATGATAAGGGAATTAAGCAAGCAAACTGAAAAATGGATCTTAATTGTAAACCTTCCAATATTTTTGTTAATCTTCCTTTTTCCAGGTGCAATAATTAACATCTTATTTGGTCCTGAATATATTTCTTCAACTCTGACAATTTTTGGCAAATCTTATATTGCCTCAGAACTTGCACTTAGATTTTTGGCAATAGGCTTCCTTTTCTACTCTCTCTCAGTGCTTTTGTATAATCTGCTTTCAATGGTTGGAAAAACAAAGTTATTCCTGATAAATATAGTATCTACTTCACTTCTGAACTTAGTCCTAAATATTCTATTAATTCCCCAGTATGATATAGCCGGAGCAGCATTTGCTACAATGATATCTCAGATCTTGCTTTGCATAATTGTATTTTTCCAGGCTAAAAAATATACTTCAATTATTCCTTTAAGAAGAAAAATGCTTGGAATAATATTTTCAGGAGCAGTAGCCTCTATTTTATTATTTTTTATAAAAGGTTTCTTTAAAATAAATTTAAAAACAATAATTCTGCTTAGCTCTGTTTTTGTTTTGGTCTATTTTGTTCTTATATTATTAACAAGGAGTCTTGATGAAAAAGATATAATGATAATAAAGTCAATGAAGTTAAAATATAAAAATGGAAAGTAAAACAATTCTTTTTTATTATGCATCTCCGCCTTCTGTGATGATGTATAAGATTGCAAGGGCATTTAGGGAAAAAAATTACAGAACCGTTCTTGTAACAATGTGTGAAAAAGACCGGTTTGACAACAATTTTTACAAAGAAGCATTTGACATTATAGTCTGTTCTAATTTTCAATTTTTTAAACCAGGGCTAAAAACAATTCCTTATTTAGTAAAAAGAGGCCCTCATTTTTTAAATTTTTTAATTTCTATGAAGCTATTTAGGCCTTATGCAGTAATTGCTACATCAGGAAATAACTGGCAGATAGAACTGGTGCACAAGTATTTTTTTAAAAAATATCCTTTTATTTATTTTCCTTATGATATACTTTCTCATTATTATGAAAATATGGACGAAGCACTTAAAAGAGGCCCAAAAAAGTTTGAAATAATGGCTGAAAAATACTGCTTTGAAAATTCAGATGGAGTAATGCATAAAGGAGATCCTGGTGAACTTGATTTAATACAAGGCAGAATACACAAAAGAATAAAACATCCGAAATATAGCCTGAATTTTTTGCCTTACTGTTCAAAAGAATTTAATGTCCCCTTAAATAAAAACAAACTATCTAAAAAGAACAAAGAGATTCATGTTGTTTACATAGGATTTGTTTCAAACTCTCCAGAGTCTACAAAAAAAATAGTTTCCTATATTAACTCTTTAACCAGCCAAAAAATTCATTTTCACATATATGCAACAGCAAAGCATATTCCAGAAGAGCAGGAAAAGAAAATAATTAATGAGATGTACGGTCCTCTTTTAAAAAGCAAATATTTTCATCTTCATGCTTCTCTTGGACCAAAAGAAATAGTTCCTGAGATATCTAAATACGATTATGGATTTTGGTCTTCAAATGTTACTGACCTTGGAAATATAGAGCCAAAAATATCAATGGGAAATAAACTCTCAAGTTATTTTGAAGCAGGACTTCCTTTAGTGTATGAGGATTCTGCTATTTTTTTAGATAAGCTAATGAAAAAATATCATACTGGAATTGCATTTAATAAAAATAACCTTGGAACTATTTTCTCAAAGTTAAAGAGAGTTAATTATGGTTCAATGGAAAAGAACGTGATTAATGCACGCGAAGATTTGGATATTGATAACAATTTTCCAAGGCTTCTTAAATTTATAGATAAGATTGTAGAGAATAAAGAGAAATGACTGCAATGGTTTTTTGATTTTATTTATTCCAATTATCCTAGGAAAAACTTCTAACTCTAAATCTCTGTATAATTTTTTGCTCTCCCCTACAATTGAGGGCGAGTAAAAAATTATAGGTATGTTTTACAGTCTCGTAAGAACATATTTTTTAGTATAATAATCTATATAAATTGCCTGACTAAATGAAATTATGGCAGAGATAGAAAAAAGCAGGAATTTATTCAGTTCTTATAAATTGATAAAGCATCTGGAAAGACTTGATGATTTTGAAAAAGACAAAATAGTTTATCCTATTTTTGTAAACATAAATGTATCAAATAAGTGCAATAATAACTGTCCTTTATGCACAACAAAAAATAAAGATGGAGAACTAGTGCCAACACAGAGACTAAAAGATGTTTTAGATGAACTTGGAGCTCTTGGTGTAAGTTCTGTTGGTTATGGTGGAGGTGGAGACCCTACCTGTCATCCTGATTTAGAGGAAATACTTATTCACTCAAATAAAAATAAAATGGAACTTGCAATGACAACTAATGGTTATGAAATGACTCCAGGAGTGATTAATGCAATTATTGGATTTGGAACCTGGATTCGTGTAAGTCTTGATGCAGACAGTCCAAAGATTTACAGGAAAACTCATGGAATGGACAAAAACGCTTTTTATGATGTAGTTGGAAATATTACAAGACTCGTTGAAACAAAACAAAGACAAAATAGTAAGGTTGTAATAGGAACTACCTACCTTATTGGGCCTCAAACTATTAAAGGAGCATATAATGCAGCAAAATTATGCAAGGAAATAGGTGTCGATAACATAAGGTTTAGGCCTTTTTTTGATTTTGGAAAGACCAAATATAAAAAAGAACAAGCAGAGTTTATTGTAAGTGAACTAGAAAGGTGTAAGGAACTTCAAAGTGAAGATTTTTTAGTTTCTTATCCAAACTACAGATGTGATTCAATGGTTGAGAAAAAGCCTAGGGAGTATTCCAAGTGTTATATTCACCATTTAAACCCAATAATCACTCCTGACTTGAAAGTCTATCCTTGTTGTTTCTTAATAGATAAAGAAGAGTATGTTTTAGGAGATTTAGCAAAAAAGAGTTTTAAAGACATTTGGTCTTCTGATGAAAGAAAACAAGCCTATGAAAGAATAGACTTTAAGGATTGTCCAAATCCCTGCATGTTAGATGAACACATAAAACTAATGTGGGCAGTAAAGAATAATGTTATTCCAAATGGAATGAATCTTATTGATATGCTTCGTTCTGTAAATGGGCCAATAAATCATTCTAACTTCTTTTAAATCACAAGTCCAGGGGATTTTAGGAGGTTTGATAAGCCTCAAGTGAAGAAAGTAAGATATTTGATTATATCTTAAGGAATCTAGTTTCTTTTTTACTCTAAATGATTGTTTTTACCAACATAAATCCTTATAAATAATACTCTTATTTCATAAAAAATGGAAAGAGAAGATATTTCAGAAAAAAACGATTATCACAGAAGAGACAGTTGTCGTCTATGTAATAGCAAAAATATTGAACTTGCAATGTCTCTTGAAAAAACTCCCATGGGAGATGCTTATATTTTTTCAGACAGGTTAGGTGAAGAACAAAAAACCTATCCACTTGACCTTTTTTTATGCAATGACTGTTCTCTTTCACAGATTGTTGATGTTATAAATCCTGAATTTCTTTATAGGGATTATATCTATAGTACTTCTATTTCTCTTGGATTAAGAGATCATTTTAAAAAATATTCAGAAGAAGTTTTAAAAAAATTAAATCCTGCAAATGGGTCCTTGGTAGTTGATCTTGGAAGCAATGACGGAACTCTTTTAAGATTTTTTAAAAATAATGATATGAAAGTTCTAGGAATTGATCCTGCAAAAGATATTGCAAAAAAAGCAACTGAATCAGGTGTTGCAACTCTTCCTTATTTTTTTACAAAAGATGTTGCAGCAGAAGTAAAAGAAAGATATGGGCCTGCAAAAATAATAACTGCAAACAATATGATAGCAAACCTTGATGATCTTTCTGATTTTGTCAGTGGTATAAAAAATCTTATGGCTCCAAATGGTGCATTTGTCTTTCAAACAGGCTATGGTCTTGATTTATTTGAAAAAGACCTAATTGATGTAATCTATCACGAGCATTTATCCTATTTTTCAACAAAATCCTTAAAACCATTTTTTAAAAATAATGGTCTTGAATTGTTTGATGTTAAAAGAGACTCAATTAAAAGAGGTTCATTAAGGGGAATGGTGCAATTTAAAGGAGGGCCGAATAAAATTTCAGATTCAGTTGAGAAACTAGTGGAGTTAGAAGAATCTGCAGGAATTGATAAAATAGAAACTTATAGGTCATTTGATAAAAGAATGCAGGATACAAAAAAAAGCCTTCATCATCTTCTCAATTATATTAAAGGCCAGGGTAAGACTGTTGCAGGATACGGAGCTTCAGTAGGAGTTACAACAATGCTTTACCATTTTGATTTAGGAAAATTTGTTGATTTTATTGTTGATGATAATTCATCTCGCCATAATTCATTTTCACCAGGTCTTCATATTCCAGTTTTATCTCCAAATTCTCTTTTAGAAAAAAAGCCTGATTATTCTATAATTCTTGCCTGGCAATACTCAAAACCAATAATTGAAAAGAATCAGGATTATCTAAATCAAGGAGGGCATTTTATAACTCCCCTTCCAAAATTTGAGGTTATATAAAATGGAAAAAATTTCATGGTACAGAACTTCATTTGGTGAAGAAGAAGTAAATGAATTAAGAGAGTCAGTAAAAAAAGAGTGTATTAGTCAGGGTCCTGTAACAAATAAACTTGAGGAAAAACTCGCAGAAAAATTAAATGTGCCTTATGCAATGGTGACTACAAGCGGAAGTGTTGCACTGGTTATGTCTATGATGGCAATTGGTTTAAAGCCTTACGACGAAGTAATTGTTCCAAACAGAACTTGGATTGCAACTGCAAATGCTCCTTTAATAACAGGTGCTAAGGTAAGTCTTGTTGATGTTGTAGAAGATCTTCCATTAATTGATGCTTCACAAATAGAAAAAAAGATTAATTCAAGAACTCGTGCTATCCTTCCAGTTCATCTTAATGGAAGAAGTAATGATATGGAAGCTATTAATAAAATCGCAAAAAATTATGATTTATGGGTAGTAGAAGATGCTTGTCAGGCGCTTTTTTCAAAAAATTCAAATGGTTATCTAGGAACTCAGTCAGATATTGGTTGTTTTTCACTAGGTGTTACTAAATTAATTTCAACAGGCCAGGGAGGAATAATTGTTACAAAAAATAAAGAGCTTTATGAAAGACTAAAGTTAATCAGAAATAATGGGACTGAAAATGTTTTTGTCCCAGAATATCAGATTCCAGGATGTAATTTTAAATTTACAGATCTGCTTGCTTCAATAGGCCTTGTTCAGTTAACAAAAGCAGAAGACAGGATAAATCATGTTACTAAAATTTATTCAATGTATAAAGATGCAGTAGACTCTCTTGATTATCTTAAAATGGTTCATGTAAATCTTTCAAAAGGAGAAATTCCTCTTTATGTGGAAGTTTTATGCAAAAAAAAGCAAGATCTTTCTGAATTTTTAAAATCAAATGGAATAGAAACAAGACCTTTTCTTCCTGACCTTAATACAACCAAATACATAGAGGATAAAGGAGTTTATCCAAATTCCAAAACCTTTTCAGAACAAGGACTTTTTTTGCCATGCGGACCAACTCAGCCAATTGAGAATATAGAAAGAGTAATAGATTCATTAAAAAAATATCAATAATATGGAAAAAGATTCTTTAGAAGCTAAATTAAAATTTATTGTCCTAGGAACAACTGACATTGCAATTAATTATTCAAGAGGAATTCGTGAAAGTGGCGGAGAGGTTTTGGCATTATTTTCTTTAAAAAAAGAGTTGCTTCCTTTAAACTCCCTTGATATTTCAGAATTTGCAGCTAAAAATAATATCTCCTATCATGAACTGGATGACATAAATTCAAAAGATTCTCTTGCACTAATGAAAAGCTATAATCCTGAATATGCCTTTGTATCCTGGCCAAAGCTACTTGAAAAACAAGCATTAATGGTTCCAAATGAGTTTTGTATTGGAACTCATCCAACAGACCTTCCTTATAATCGTGGAAGACATCCATTGCACTGGCTAATAAATTTAGGAATTAGTGATTCAAAGGTAAGTTTCTTTAAAATAGATGAAGGAGTTGACACTGGTAGTATTTTGCTTAAAGTTCCATTTTCCATTGATAAAAAAGATACAATCAATGAAGTTTTTTTAAAAATGAATGAGTCAATTTATAATGGAACTAAAACCATATGCGAAAAAATAAAACAAGGAAATCTTGAAAAAATAAAACAAGAGGGTCTTCCAAATTACTGGAGAAAAAGAAATCCTCATGATAGCCTTATTGATTTAAGAATGCCTTATGATCTTATTTCAAGGTTGGTGCGTTCATACTCTCCCCCTTATCCATGTGCAAGTCTTGTTTTTGAAAATAATATTTTTCCAATATCAAATGTTTCAACTTTTAATAGCGGACTCTCAAATGAAGAGTTAAAAAGACTAGAGCCTGGCAGGATAATTTCAATTGAAAACAAAAGAATAAGGGTAAAAGTAGATGATGTTATTGCAGATTTAGAGTCAACTGTTAAAATTCCCGAAGATCTAAAAGATAAAAAATATATTTTTCCTCCTTCAAAATACCTTTCAAAATATTCAATTGAAATCTAATTATTCATAACAATTAATTCTATCTATTAAATCCTCTATTCTTGAAAAATTAAATTCTGTATCCTTGATTATCTTTTCACAATTTAAACTTGTGTTAAGAGGTCTTTTTTCCAAAAAATCAAAGTCATTTAAAAAACACGGAGTTATCTTGCCTGACCCTATTGCCAGTTTTGATTTCAAAATTGTTGCAAGCTCAAATCTGCTGTATGACTTTGGAGAGGCAATGTTATAAAGCCCTCTTAAGTTTTTTTCAAGTGCCAGGTCAATTACCTGAACTAAATCTTTTACATATGTAAATGAAAGAATATTGTCTGTTGCGCAATAGATCTCTTTACCTGCTTTAAGGTCCTGTTTCCAGGAACTAAGAAAACTATTGTCTTCTTTTGAAACTCCAAACACCTTGCTAAGTCTTGCAATAAAAAAATCCTTCTCTTGTTTAACAAGAAAATCTTCAATTGTTTTTTTCTGTTCACCATAAACAGTGATAGGATTTGTCCTGTCAGATTCACTGTAGTTTCCTTTTTTTCCATCAAATACTGCATCAGAAGAAAGAAAAACAGGGAGAATATTAAAATTAAAACACTGTTCAATTATTCTTTCAGTTCCAAGAATATTTATCTTAAATGATTTATCCTCATATTTCTTGCAATCATCTATCTTTGCCATTCCAGAACAAATAAATGCATGACTTACCTGAGTTAGATCTGTTTTAAGTCTTCTTAAATCAGGATCTTTTAAGTCAAGAAACTCCATGCCTTTTTCTTCATGACTAAAATAAGTTCCAAGAAATGGTTTTTTCTTTTCTGAAAAATATCTGCAAAATTCTTTTCCAATATACCCTGAGGCTCCAATCACAAGTTCCATTATTCTTCTCCAGGTTTATAGATTCTCTTTTGTTCTCTGTCCCAGACACTGCAACCCAGACAAAGAGAAATATCATTTTTCTTTCCAGAGGAATGTATTTCCCTGAGGTCCTGGAATTTTTTTGACTGCCATACTTCCTGTATTGTTGAATCATAAATATTTCCAAATAATACCTTGTTATTATAATCACATCCGCATAAAGGAACATTGCCATCAAAATGAACTACCATTGTAGACCAAAGAGAGACACAAGGTTCATTTGATGATTCATTTGTTTTTAATTCACCAGAATCAAGCTGATTTCCCCAACTGTGTATTTTTTTTGAAGTAACAATATCTTCTTCTGAAACTTTTTGCAGCCAATATTTCTTCCAGTCTGCTTCTTCAGAATAATTTCTTTCCTGAAGAGCCATTCTTATTTGTACAGTAGGTTTATTTCCTCTTTCATTTCTAAGTTTTATAAAATTAAGGCAATTATCTCTTACCTCTTCAAAATTAAGTCCTGTTCTTATTTCTTCAAATGTTTCTTTTGTATATCCATCAATTGAAAACCTGATATCATCAAGACCTGATTCTATTAGTTCAACTGACTTTTTTTCATTAAGTAAAGATGCATTTGTTGAAAAACTTACTTCTTTTATTCCATAATTTTTGAGTTTTCTTATTCTTTCTGAAATATTCTTGTCTAAAAGAGGCTCTCCATTTCTTGACAAGCATACTCTTTCAATCCAGTCATTGTAAGGAAGCATTTCATCAGCGATTTTCATGAACAGTTTGTCTTCCATCCTGTTGTTTCTTCCTTCCCATTCATAAACAGTGCACATTTTACAGCGTGCATTACAAGCCCGGATTGTTTCAATTTCAAAGTACTTTGGAAAATAAGAAGACTGAGATATATCTTCAAGACCTATTCTTTTTGCAAGAAAATCAAGTTCTTTTCCCATTTTTTCACTTTCTTTACAAAGATTTGGTCTGTTTATAAGTATTATTGTATTAAGACAAATTCAATTATATTGTCGTAAATTATCCTTTTATGACATAAATATTTATAAACAAAAATATCGCCTAGAAAATATGGCAGAGTTAAATCTCCTTGACGCTTTTCCAAGCGTACAAAGGAAAATAGAAAAAGGGTCAAGAACAGAAAAAAACAGGATCATTGCAAGAAGGTATGACAAAGAGTTCTTTGATGGAGACCGTTCTAATGGTTATGGTGGTTTTTACTATGATGGAAGATGGAAAAAAATTGTAAAAAAAGTCCAGGAAGTTTATGGAATAAACAATAACAGTGCTGTTCTTGATATGGGCTGTGCAAAAGGATTTTTTATGTTTGATCTTCAGGATATGCTTCCAGGAATAAAAGTTGCAGGAATGGATATTTCAAATTATGCAATAAATCATGCAATGGACGGTTACTCCGGGTATCTTATAAAACAAGGTCTTGAGACGGATAATGAAGCTGCAAAAGGACTTGAAGAACTTGCTAAAAATAAAATTACTCCATTTATGATTGAAGGAAGTATAGAAAGGCTTCCCTGGCCTGATAAATCATTTGATGCAGTATTTAATATAAATACACTTCATAATTTAAATGAAGGAGATTGCATAAAATGCATATCTGAAATGAATCGAGTTTGCAGAAATCCTGAAAAAATGTATATCCAGGTTGATTCATACAGAAATAAAGAAGAAAGGGAAAGAATGGAAATTTGGGCACTTACTGCAAATACTGTAAAAAGCGATAAAGGCTGGACAGAATTCTTTAAAAGTGCAGGATTTAAAGGAGACTATTTTTGGACAATTGTCTGATTAAAAAATCTTTAAAAAAAAATGGAAGAAATAGGTTTACTTGAAAAAAAAGCAAAAGAACTTAGAACAAGAGTCTTAGACCTTGCATTAGAACAAGGAGAGGCGCATCTTGGAGGGAGTTTTTCAGAAATTGAAGTATTAATTTCTTTATTTGAAAAATTAAAAAAAGAAGACAAATTTATTTTAAGCAAAGGACACTGTTCTCTTCCTTATTATGTGCTATTAAATGAAAAAGGTTATAATCCAAAAATTGCAACTCATCCTGATCTTGATCCTCTGAATGGAATTTATTGCACAACAGGAAGTCTTGGACACGGTCTTCCAATTGGAGCTGGAATGGCTTATGCAAGAAAGAAACAAAAAAAACAAGGAAAAATATATGTTTTAATGAGTGATGGAGAGTGTCAGGAAGGAACAACCTGGGAGTCTTTTTTAATTGGTTCTCATCACTCTCTTGATAATCTTGTGGCAATAGTTGATAAAAATAATATGCAGGCACTGGACAGGACTGATAATGTTCTTTCTCTCGGAGACTTAAAAACTAAATTTGAATCTTTTGGATGGTATACTTCTGAAATAAACGGTCATTCTTTTGAAGAAATAAAATTTGCATTAGATCTTGAGGTAAATAAGCCTTATGCAATTATTGCAAATACAATAAAAGGAAAAGGAGTAAGCTACATGGAAAATAATCCAGACTGGCATGGAAGAAGAGTAACTCTTGAAAGAATAAAATCTGCATATGAGGAGTTAAAATGAGAAAAGAATTTGGAAAATTTATACTTGAACTTGCATTAAAAGATAAAGATGTAATTTTGCTTGCAGGAGACATAGGATATGGTATATTTGATGAATACAGAAAAACTCTTCCAGACAGATTTGTCAATCTTGGAATTTGTGAACAAAGCCTGATAAGTTTTTCAGCAGGAATGGCTCTTGAGGGTTACAAGCCATATGTTTATACAATAACTCCATTTTTAATTGAAAGGCCTTTTGAACAAATAAAACTAGATATTGATGAGCAAAATCTAAATGTTAAACTAGTTGGTTATGCAGACTATCCAAAGCAAGGCCCAACACATAACTGCCTTAATGAAAAAGGTCTTATGACATTACTTAAAAACACTCAAAGTTATTTTCCAAAAGATTCAACTGAGACAAGAAGATTTTTGCTCGAGTCTTATAAAAGTAAAAAACCTACTTTTATTAGTTTAAAACAAAATCCTTCTAAATAAATTTTATACTTCGTATAGAATAGTTAAATCTAGTTGTTTTTTCTTTAAGTAAATTAAATAAAATTAACATGATCGCCTTTTGACTCGATCATTTCATTAATCCAGACATTTCTTTGGTCATTTGCACAATGATTTCTGCATCCTTGTCTTGGATCAAAATTCATGAATTTTTCATATGCTTCCTTGCTGAACCATAATTCTTTAAATGATTTGTCTGAAATAGATCCGAGAACTCCGTTTTCAGAATAAGCTTTGTCATGACAAAAATAAACCTTTGAGTCTGCAGCAATTACTGGAATTGTTTGCATAACATAGCATCTGTCATATTTTCTTTCATTTGTTTCAGTTAAGTTAAAATCAGCTTCATAAGTATCATGTATTGTAAAATCAGAAAAATCTTGCTTTGCTCTTTTAATTTGACCAATTACATTCTCTTTAAATGGCTTATGATATTCAAAAAATTTTCCAGGAACATGCATTGGAGTTATTTTCATATGATCGACTCCAAGTTCTCTGAAAAATTTAACAGAATCATAAACATGTTCTGCGTTTTTTTCCTGAACAACAAAATTAACTCCGAGTTCACAGGTTTTAGGTTTTGTTTTTGCAAAACTTTCTATATTATTTTTTAATTCATAAAACCATGACTCAGGCACTCTGCGAGTTTCAGCATATAATTTTGCATTAAGAGAGTCAGATGATATTCTTACCCATTTTCCTTGTTTTAAAAGTTCTGCATTTTCACCATTTAGTCTCTGTCCATTTGTAATCATTGAAAGATCTATTCCATACCTCAGTGTTTTTTCAAGAGTCTCGGTTATATGCGGATAAACAAGTGGTTCTCCTCCTCCAGAATATGTAACTGCACGAACTCCCATGTCTTTAAAATCATCAAGAATTTCCATTATTTTTTCTCTTGGAAGCTCATCTCTTCTGCTTACTTCACGTATATCATTGAAATCAGGCTCATAAGAACAATAATAACAATGATGATTGCAGACATTTGTAGGTTTAAGTCTTACATAAATCGGAGCAGTTATCCTTTCTTCTGCAAAAGAAACTAGCTTTTCAGGATGCCACACAATTTTTAATTTTCCATACTGCTTATTTGCCATGCTAGAACTTGCCAAAAATATCTATATAAATATTGTTATATTCAATAGCAATCTTGAATTTTCTAAAGCTATCTATACTTTTTAATCATAACAATCTTTATAAAAAAACCTCAGTTGAAAAGATTAAGAAAAGGGTTTTAAAATGAAAGAAAAAGTTTTGGTTACAGGAGGAGCAGGATATGTTGGAAGCGTACTTGTTGAAAAATTAGTAGCTTTAAAAGATCTTGATGTAAGTGCATTAGATGTTATGCTTTTTGGAGACAATGGTCTTGCGAGTGTAGCAGGTAAATGCAAGATAATAAAAGGAGATATAAGAGATACAAGACTTTTAGAAGAATCTCTTACTGGAATTGATTATGTTATTCATCTTGCAGCAATTGCAAATGATCCATGTTCTAATTTAAATCCTGAACTTACAAAACAGGTTAATTTTGAAGCAACAAAAAATATTGCAAGAATAGCCAAAGAAAAAGGTGCTAAAAGACTGATCTATGCTTCAAGCAGCAGTGTTTATGGAATAAAAGAAGAGCCAAAAGTAACAGAGGAGCTAACTCTTGAGCCATTAACAATTTATTCAAAAACAAAAGCCTGGGCAGAAGATGCAATAAAAGAATACGATGATAATAACTTTACAACAGTAAGCATAAGATCAGCAACTGTTTGCGGTTACTCTCCAAGACAAAGACTTGATGTAATTGTAAATATACTTGCTTCAGATGCAATTACAAAAAAAATTATTACTGTAAATGGCGGAGAGCAAAAAAGACCTAATGTTCATATTGATGATCTTGCAAATCTTTATGCAGATTTAATCCATGCTCCAAAAGAGAAAATTTCAGCACAGGTTTTTAATTATGGAAAAGAAAACTATACTGTTAATGAAATAGCAGATATGGTAAAAAAAGCAATAGGAGATGATGTGGTTATCAGGAAAAATCCAAAAACAGCTGATTCAAGGTCATACAATATATCTTCTGAAAAAATAGAAAATGCACTTGGAGTTTATCCAAAACACACAATAACAGAAGCAGTATATGATTTGAAAAAAGCATTTGAAAGAGGACTTATTCCAAATCCCGAAGATACTCGTTATAGAAATGTTGCAAGAATGAAAGAGATTAATTTTAATTAATACTCTGAAAATCTAAAGTAAACTTCTGCAAGTTTCATGTTTGTTGGAAGTTGCATAACTGCTGATTTAAGTTCTTCTCTAAGTCCTTTTCTTTCAAGTATTTTTGAAATCTCCTCTTCATTCTGAGAATTTGTTATTACATCTGTTTTTCCAAGTGAATCACACAAAAAATAAACTCCTATCTCATGTTTTACATCAGAATATCTGTTTGAAACTAGCCTACATAAATCCCTTGAATCATTATTGTTAATGTCTACTGAATTGAGTTTTCCTGCATGCTTTAATTCATCCCTTATTTCTTTTCCTATAACATCATGGGTTTCAACACACCTTGAAATATATTTAATCTGATTATCAGTAAGCCCAAAAGAATAAAGCATTTCTTTTAATGGATTCTGATTTATCAGATAAACTGAAAGTTTTTCATGACCCCGATCTTTTTCATTGCTTCCAAAAACAATTATCTTTCCAAGATCATGAAGTGGAATACTTATTTCAATTAAATCCTTTTTTTTAATTCCATCTATTTTTTTGTTTAAAACTTGATTAATGTTTGTATAATCCCAGTCTTTGAGTATAGAGTCAAGTTCATTTAAAAAAACACTTCTGACTTTTTTTGTATGTGTTATTAACCCAAACTCATGCCAGGGATAAAGCCTTTTTTCTAAAAAATCAGGATTAGTACTGTAACTTTCAATTCCATACTCTTTTGCAATATTTGAAACAATAAAGTCCAGACGATTTTCAAGTAATTCAGCTATATCCTTGTGATTTTCCTTCATTGTCAACCTAATTACAACAATTCTTATAAAGATTATTGTTGACGACTAAGTAATATGGAAAATGAATTTCAAGGATATTTTAATGATAAAATCAATAGTGTAAAGCGACTTGCTCATCTTGGAAATAACCAGATTTATAGGGTAGATACTAAAAGAAGTTATCTTTTGAAAAAATACTCTACCACTCAAAAAGATAATTGGAATCGTGGTAAAACTGAGTTTTTTGCTGTTTCTAACTTCTGGAGAATTGGACTTCGAAATATTCCAGAACCAATTGGATTATTTGATAATTCAACTATTGCAGTTTATTCTTTTGAACCAGGAAAAACCTTAAGTCCTGATGAAATAAAAAAAGATGATATTGTTTCTGCAGCAGAGTTTTTATCAAGACTCCACACTCTTCCAATAGCTGAAAAACAATCTTTTCCTCTTGAAAGAACAAGTTGCCTGACTATACAGAGTTATGTTGATTTAATAAAAAACCGTTACAATAATATCTCCTCTGATTTTTCAGGAAAAACAGAACACAGAGCTCTTCTGGAAAATAATGTTCTTCCAAAGATAAAAGAGCTAGAGAACTATGTTTTTGATAATTTAAATGGATTTGATGTAAAAAAAGATCTGCCACTCGAAGAACAGGTAATAACTCCTGGTGATTTTGGGTTTCATAATATTTTAGTCGATAGGCCGAATAACAAATATACTTTTATTGACTTTGAATACTGTGGAAGAGATGATCCAATAAAGCAAATTCTTGACTTTTTGCATCATGACAGGACAAGAGAACTCAGTTCTGAACTAAAAGAGTTGTTTGTAAAAGAGTATAGAAAAAACACAAATCATCATGATCATTTTGAGAAAAGAATGCAGCTCCTTGATCCAGTAATTGGCATGAATTGGGCCCTTATTTATCTAAATGTTCTTTCAGGAAATTACTTAAAAAATACAAACTTTGCAAATGGAAATGTTTCAGAAGTAATAGATGAAAGAGTAACTAAGGCAAAACTAAAACTAGATAAAATAAGGTATTTTTAATACTCTGATTAAATCAATTAAATATGATAAAAAAAATCTCTATTTTTACATTTAGTTTTTATCCAAATAGAAAAGCAATGCTGGATTACCTAAATAAGGTGTTTCCAAAAGATGTTCATATCTTTCTTTTTACAACAAAAGGCCATAAGGAAAAATACAAGGACAATTACAAAAGAATTACAATTGTTGAGACTGATTGTTCAAGACTTACATCTTTTTTTGAATTCAGGCGTTTTTGCAAAAAAAATAAAATTGAAAGAGTGATAAATATTGGAATACTTCCCTATGAAGGTTTTGTAATGTTTTTTTCAACTATTTTTTCAAAAACTGATTTTATAACTTTTAATTTGGGAAATCCAATAGAGGTTATGAGGGTTGGAAAAATAAAAGACAGGCTGATTGGATCTATCGAGGCTTTTTCACTTTTATTTCTTTCAGTTTTTTCAAAAAAAATGATTTTATGCTCCAAGTCACTTGAAACTTACGCAAAGAAAAGCTATCTTTTTAGAAACAGAGTAGACTATCTTCCTCCAACAATTCCAACTGAATTTTTTAAATTAAAGAGCAAGGATCAGGTAAGAAAAAAGCTTGGAATAAAAAATAATGAAAAAGTAGTCTTGTTTGTTGGAAGAATACACTATTTGAAAGGATCTGATATTTTACTAAGCCTTATAAAAAATAATCCTGATAAAAAGTTCATATTAATAGGAAAAATAAAGGATGAAAACTATAATAAGGAAAAATTTGCTAACCTGGTTTTAATTCCAGAAAAAACTCATGAAGAACTAGTAGATTATTACAATGCTGCAGATATCTGTGTTTTTCCAAGCAGACTTGAAGGCTTGGCTCTTGTTCCAAGAGAAGCAATGGCTTGTGGAACTCCTGCAATAATTCTAAACACCTTGACTTCAAAATCAATTGAAGCTGCAATCAAGGCAGACAACTATTCTGATTTTAATAAAAATCTAAATGATTTTTTTAATCTTTCAAATGATAAAAGAAAATCGCTCTCAAAAAAATCCAGGGACTACATAATAAAGGAATATGATGATCTTGTTCATAAGGGAAATTATATTGATAAATTATTAAATTAAGAACTTAGTTATTGTAATAATCTTTTACAGTATCTTCAATTATCTTTTTCCACCTGTATTTTTCAGCATATTTTTTAAGATTTTTGCTTTTCCACCCAAGGACTTCTTTTACTCCAAGAACAATATCTTCTGAACTCTTTGGCTGAATAATTATTCCATTTTCCTTGTTTTTAATCATTAAAGAAACTCCTCCTACATTTGAAACAACACACGGAAGGTTTCTTGCCATTGCTTCCATAACAGTTACAGGAGCCCCTTCTTTTGAAGATGGAAGAACCAAAAGATCAGCAGAACTTAGGTATAGTAATTTTTTATCTCCAAAAACTCCTCCAAGAAACTCTACATTTGATAGTTTGTTTTCCTTTGCATAATTTTTGTATTTTTCCTCTTCAGGACCAAATCCAATTATTTTTAGTTCTACACTTTCAAGTTCTTTCATAGAATCAAGTAAATATCTGACTCCCTTTACTTCATTTATTCTTCCGATAAAGAGTATGATTTTTTTATTTTGAGGAAGTTTTAATTTCTTTCTTGCACTGGTTTTACTAACACTATTAAAATAAAAATCATCAATTCCCATTGTCTGAAACCTGGTATTTGATTTTGGACAGACTTTTTTCAAATAATCAATTTCATCCTGGGAAAGTGCATAAAAACTATCAATATTTTTTAAAACCATATTTTCCCATATCTGGCCTAAAATAAAAATAGGAAAAAATAGCCTGTATCTTTTTGTCTGGGAAAGATGCCTGAGTGGAGGACTTCCTCCATGATGCTGGCAAATTATCTTATTTTTTTTAAATAATGTTGCAATCAAAAGTCCATGTAGATTATGGTATTCATGCAGATGTATTATCAGTTTATAATTTTCTTTTTTGCTTTTTTGAATTTCTTTTTTTAATTCTTTTAGCATTGGAATTGAAAAATCAAGTGCATAGATTGGAGAAAAAGTTACTGGAAAAAACCTGAATAAAACTCCTGAATCTGTAAATGAACTTTCGCCTTTATCCTCTTTTTCAGGAGCCCAGCATTCAACATCTATTTTTGGATAATATTTTCTAAGTTGCTTTGATGTTTTGGAATACCAGTCATTTAGCGTTATATCTTTTAACTTATCTCCTTTATTTGCAAAATAAGAATGAGATGCATGCGCTATCTGTATAACTTTAATTTTTTCCATTGATAAAAAGAATAATTTATTTTCAGTTCGTTTTTATAAATAAGTTCTCGTTCTTATTTATCCAGTCTACAAGTTTTTGGACTCCTTCTGCAGGAAGAACTTTAGGTTCCCATCCAAGTTCTCTTTTTGCCTTGCTTATGTCTGAAACATAATATCTTAAGTCTCCAAATCTATCCTTGTCAAACTTTACATCTGATTTTTTGCCAGTTGTTTTGTCAATTAATGAAATGCATTCAAGAAGCGAAATCATTGTCTTTTCTCCACCGCCAATATTGTATATTCCTGGTTTTTGAGTTCTGTAAAAAGCATCAAATGCTTCTGCAACATCTGTTGCATATAAAATATCCCTTAATTGTTTTCCAGTTCCAAATATTGTCAAAGGCAAACCAAGAACATTTCTTATTGCAAAGTTAGCAACCCATCCATGGTCTTCTCCTCCAAACTGATTAGGTCCATAAATTCCAGTAAGTCTAAAACTTGCTGCTTTTATTTTAAATGTATCAATATAGCATTGTATGTAGTGTTCAGCAGAAGATTTTGAAGCATGAAGAGGCGTTACAACTCCCTGTAATAGTGGCTCGCTTTCATTGATTGTTACAGGACTTTTAACATATCTTGTTAGTTCTTCACTTAATTCAGAATTAATTTTATCAGGACCATAGCAATGAACAGAATTGCAAGATGCAATAGGAATATTATATTTTCTTGCAGCTTCAAGTACATTAAATGTTCCGATAACATTTGTTGTAAAGTCAAGTACAGGATCTTCCCATGACATAGTCATTGTTGGTTGAGCAGCAGTATGGCATATGTAATCGCATCCATCAGCCCATCTCATAAGTATATCCTTGTCTCTTATATCTGCAACAACTATTTCAACGCCCATGCTTTCAAGAAGTTTCTTATTATGAAATCTTGCCTCAGGTTTCATATAAACATTTCTTGCAAACTCATGTTTAGCAAGATTATCATAGGCAATTACATCCCATCCTTTTTTTCTATACATCTCACAGATATGGCTTCCGAGAAACCCACATCCCCCTGTTACAAGTACTTTTGGCATGTAAATTTATATCAAATTTGATTTAAAAACATTTAGTTATTTAAGAATATTAATGCGTTCTAATTATCTTTATAAACCTCTATTTTTTAATAGTCTAATGCCATCAATGTCTCTAAAGCATAAAATAAAATTGTTTTCTAATTTTATTTTTGCAGCAAGATTTCGTGAAATCTATAATATGTTCTGGGTTTATCCTCTATGGTGGAATCATAAGTCAAGTGCATTTATTTTAAACAAAGTCCTTCCAAAACTCGGGATTGATCTTTTTCCTCCATTCCTTGAAATAGAGCCAACAACTGTTTGCAACTTCAGGTGCCAGATCTGTGAACATACTTACTGGAAAGAACCTTCAAAAAACATGACTTTTGAGCAGTTTAAAAAAATCTTTGATGATTTTGGAAAGCCAAAATGGCTTGGGCTTACAGGAATTGGTTCTTCTTACCTAAATAAAGATTATCACAAAATGTTAAGATATGCAAAGTCAAAAGGAACAATTGTAGAGGTATTTGATCATTTTGCACATTTTAAAAATGATGAGGAAATAAAAGAATTAATTGAAATAGGTCCTGACTTTCAGTTCATAAGTATTTATGGAGCTACAAAAAAAACTTCTGAATTTATCTCCAAGGGATCTGATTTTGACAGGACAATGAGGGATTTAAGAAAATTTGTTAAAATGAAAAAACAAATGAAAAAAAGATTTCCAATACTTAATTTTCACTTCATTGTAACAAAGCAGTCTAAAGACGAACTTTTCCAGTTTATTGATCTTGTTGCAGGACTTAATACTGATATCGGAGAAATTTTAATTACGCCTCTTTTACATGGTTTTACTCATGCAAAAGGTTTCCAAGTGCAAATTGATGATGAATACAGATTAAAAGTCATTAACTATGCACATAAAAAAGGAATTGCAATTACTTTTAACCAGTGTGCTAAAGAAGAAAAACCCTGCATTGATTTTTGCAAGGAATACATAATGCCATTTATTTTTGTAAATGGTGATGTAACTCCTTGTTGTGGCCAAAATGAAGGAAATTTAAGAGACTGGCAACATAGAACTAGTCTTGGAAATGCCCTTGAAAAACCTTTCAAAAGTATTTGGTATTCTCCAGAATATGTTAAAATGAGAAAATCAATAAGGGCAAATAAATGCCCTTCAGAATGTCTGCACTGTCCTGCTTATGATCTCAAGAAGTGCAGGAAATAATTCATTTCATACAGTTTATAATTTTTAGAATGGATTATTAATAAAAATTGTTTTTATTAAAAAAGCTTAATTTCGCAAAGCGAAATTATCTTTTCCAAGCCTCTTTGTAAGCTTCAATCATATTATCTGCAAAAATATCCCATCCTAAATTCTTTTTAACAACTAGTGAAGCTGCTCTTGCATTTGTTAAAAATTCATTTTGATTTTTATAAACATTGATTAATTCATCTGAATAATTTGATGTTACTGTTCCAAGATTCCATTTTTTAACAACAGATGCAGCTCCGAGTTCTTCTGAAACAATAATTGGGTTTCCAGAACAAAGAAGTTCAAACGGAGCAAGCCATCCTCCTTGTTTTCCAATTGGAAATAATCCCACATTTGCAGCTTTGTACAAATCCCGAAGATCTTCTCTTCCAAGGTTTCCTGTAAATAAAACATATTTTTCCAGTTTGTTTTTCTTTATGTAATCATTAATTTGTTTCATATATTCTTCATCAGAGGGTTTTCCAGCAATTACAAGTAAAACATTTGGAATTGTTTCCTTGACTTTCTGAATTGTTTTTATTGACTCTAGTTGGTTTTTTTGCTCAGTTATCATTCCAGACTGAACAACAATGAATTTTTTATCTAAATTAAATTTCTTTATTGCATTCTCTTTTTTTCCACCTGAGAAAAATTCATGATTAACCCCATAATAAACAAGCCTTGGATTTTTTTTATATCTTGTAATGCATCTCTCTTTGTTAAATTCATCTGCAACACATATAATATCAACTGAACTTCTTATTATCTCTCGATCAAGATAGTTTCTGAGTTTATTGAGTATTTTAAGCCCGATTCCTGCATTAGGCCTGCTCCAAAGATTTGGAGGTTCATTTAGCATCCATACACATGGTTTTTTGCTTGGAAACAAAGTCCAGGTAACAGGAAAATTATGGAAGTTGATTACATCATAGTGTTTTTTTAGTCTTTTGATTTCTTTTCTGTATATCTTGATAAATTGCAATATTTCCTTTGTACTTTTAAATCCAGGGGGCTCGAGATTTATATTGTGCTTTGGAATTATTATCTCGCTATTAATTAAAAGGTTTTCAACTTCTTTTGATTTTGAAAGCGCCAAAATATCATTTTTAACTCCTTTTTTAGTAAGCCAGTTTGCAAGTTCTACAACAAGAAGTTCTGCCCCTCCAAAATATTTCATCTGAGTATGGACAATTAAGACTCTTGGATTATTTTTTCGAATCATTTCTTTTGAAAGATTATAATCCTCTTCTGTATTAACATTTACATAGTTCTTTGTTACATGATAAACATAGACTTTTTTTCCTTCATCAATTGAAACTTGTATCCAGTCAACTAATTCTTTTTCTCCCCTGTTTGCATTTATAGGAGTTCTTTCAATATAATCAAGCATTTCATTTCTTATAATGCAGTGTCCAGTTCCTTTCAGTTTGTTTATTGGATCTCTTGGTTTTTCAATTTGTCTAAATACCCTGCCTTTTTCATTATACATTGCAGAATATGTTTTTCCAATGCTTAGTTTGTCTTCTTCAAATGTAACTCCGCATATTGCAAAGAGTTCTTCTTTTTTGAATTTTTTAATCATTCCTTTTAAATCAGGATTAACCAGCATTTCATCAGCAAGCATTAAAATAAAATCAGAACTTCCTATTTTTTCTCTTGCACACTCAATTGCATTAACAAGTCCTCTTTGCTCTTTTTGTACAACATAAGTTATCTTAATTCCTTTGAATTCATGTCCATAATGCCTGATTATATCCTCTTTTCTATAGCCTACAACAATTATAATTTCACTTACCTCTGCAGTTGCAGCATGCTCTAAATTATACTCAATTAATGGTTTTTCAAATAACCTAAGCATGCTCTTATTTTTTTCTTTTGTAAGATGATTAAGTCTAGAACCTCTTCCGCCTGCTAAAATCAATGCTTTCATCTAGTTTTTGGCGATTATTCTTATTTAAAACATTTATATATTCTGTATAGTATATCACAAAATATTCATTATCCTGTTAATCGCGAAAACAGCAGGTTACCTAGTTTTATAGAATAAAAACCTATAAAAACCAGGATTTCTAGGATTTATTATGGAAAAAGAAAAAGAGTCTGAAAAAAGGCTTGAAAAAAGAAAAGAGTCAATAATCAAATGGTTTAAAGATCCATATAATTTAACTCTTGTAGGAATTATTGTTTTTTCTATAGTAATTGAAATCTATTATTTTATTTTAACTAAAAATCAGCCTCTTTGGTATGATGAAGCAGAATATATGTCAGGAGCACTTAACTGGTTAAAAGGAGTTCCATTTCATTTTAGTCCTCAAAGACCTGTTTTCTTTCATTTCTTAATTTTTTTATTAATGAGCATTGGTTTTAATGAAACAGCTATAAAATTTGCTCTTTCACTTCTTCCTGCAATCTTGCTTGTTCCTGTTACTTACTTTTTAGTAAAAGATATGTACAATAAAAAAATAGCACTTATCTCAAGTTTTATAATGGCATTTTTCTGGATGAATATTTTTTATTCAATGAGAGTTATGACTGATATGATTGGGCTATTATTTGGACTCCTTTCGTTTTACTGTTTTTGGCAAGGATATGTAAAGAAAAAAAGCAAATACTATCTTTGGTTAATGGGTTTTTTTATCTCTCTTTCAACAATGATAAGGCTCATTGGAGTTCTCTACGGCCTAACTCTTGTTTTATATCTGCTTTTTACAGATAGATTAAAGTTTTTGAAAAACAAGGATTTATGGATTGCAGTCTTAATTGCAGTACTTACAACCTGTCCACTTTTAGTCTGGTATTATAATTATCATGGAAATGTACTTAGTTTGATTAGCAGTAATGTAGGAGGAAGCCATCTTGGAAGTACAGCAAACCCTATTGCCTGGAATCTCTTAAACTATATTCCAGCATATCTTTATACAACTCTTCTAATCATGTTTTTCATTGGTCTATTTACACTTGTTGATCTTGTAATGGGCTTTGATATGTTCTTTAAAAGAAAAAGAAAAGATCTTGATTCTGATTTCTTTACTATTCTCTCACTCTTGTTTGTGCTTGCATTCTTTATATTTTATTTTAGAGGAGCAGAAGACAGGTGGATGATTGCAATGGCACTTCCTCTTTTTGTATTTGCTGCAAAAGGAATAGTATTTGTTTCAGATATTATTGGAAAAAATATAAACAAATATCTAGGAGTTGCATTTATACTAATAGTTTTAATTTTAGGTGCTTATGCCCATCTAACTTTTGCAAATACTCTTGTAGATGTTAAAAAAGACAGTTACCTTCAGGTAAAAGAAGCAGCACTCTGGATAAAAGCAAATTCACAGCCAGGAGATATTATATTTTCAAATTCAATAACCCAGAATACTTATTATTCAGAAAGAGAAACAATTCCATTTGGTGAAAATGAAACTGAGTTTTGGGCAAGTGTAAAAGCTAAAAATCCAAGATATCTCGTTGCATCTGTGTTTGAAGCATATCCTGATTGGGCTACTGCAAATCCTTCAGAGAAGTTTAAAACAACAGTTCAGCCTGTTAATGCTTTCTTCCTGGATGCTGAACAAAAACAAGTTGCACTTGTAATCTATGAATTAAAAAGCCCAGCAACAACTCCATTATTGCCTCCTGTAAGTTCAGGGAACAAGACAAATAGTAGTTCTAAATAATTTTCTTAATGGTTTATCAAAAAAGCTTTCCCTTAACAATTTTAAGATAATATTTCATTCTTTTTAATCCTCCTGATATGTTTCTATCAGGATATTTATAATCTTTCCAAGGAGTTTCTTTGAGATACTTCCAATAAATCGATTTATATGGAGAAGGATCAAGAAAATACCAGGGTTTTATAAAACCTGCATAATGAATTATATTTGGTGCTTTGGTTATTTCAGATAGATTATCATTCTCATAATTTGGAGGCCTGATTACCTTAAGATACTTAAAATAAAACAGCCTTGTTATTGTATTCCATTTTGGAGTAAGTTCTTTCCACTTATCAACAAGAATTGCATTAAGCCCATCCTGGTCTGCATATTGTATTTTTTCAGGATATGTTTTAATATAATCAATTGCTTTTTTTGAGATATTTTCTTTTTTCCATTTTTTGCAGTTAATTAGTATTACTCCTGCATTAAAATAATGTTTTTCTAACGGAATTCCAAGTACTTTTTTTCTTTCATTTGACCCTCCTGGATCTTTTACAGCAAATAAAATATTATCTTCAAATTTTGTATCATAAAGTTGTTTTATATCCCCTAAAACAACAAGGTCTGCATCAATATACAAAATCTTTTCAGATTTCATATTATCCACTAAATAAAATCTGTAATATGTTTCAATACTAATATGTCGATAAGCTTTTAGCCCTTTTAGGTATTTTTGATCAGGTTTTATATAAACTATCTGTGCCTTGAACTTACTAATTATAGAGTTTAACTTTTTCTTGTTTTCATCTGATATTCCTCCATCCATTAAAAATACTTTAATTTTTTGAGGACACGAGCAGTTGGAAAGAAGAGAATAAATCATTACTCCAAGATGCTGGCTAAATGAGTCATTTGAAGCACATCCAATATTAATTAATTCTCCTGCCATTATTTTTTAATAATTCCAAGTCTGTGTTTAAAAATAAGCCAGATCATTTTAAAGCCAATAAATACAGTTCGTTTAAAGTCTCCTGTTGCAGAAGATACTCCAACACGTCTAAGATATTTAATTGGAATCTCAATATAAGTTATATTGTTTCTTACAACCTGCAGCATCATATCTGGATTAAATTCCATGCCTGTAATTACAAATTTATCTTTTATTTTATTATAAGCATCTTTTTTTATCATTCTGTAAGTGCATCCTACATCTGAAAGATGTGATGTGTTAAATAATACTTCAATAAGTTTTGCAACAGCATAATTTCCCCATTTTAAAAACCAGCCCATATTTGCACCCTCTCCAATCATAATAGAGGTTGTTCTTGTGCCAAAAATAACATCAATATTATCAGAATAAGCTAAAAATTTGATAATATCATTTGGATCAAATGTTCCATCTGGTTCAGTCATAATTATTATATCTCCCTTTGCCTCTTTTAGTGCTCTTCTATATCCATGTCCAAATCCTTGTTTTTCTTCAAGAAAATACTTTGCCTTTGTTTTTTTGATTTCTTCTTTTGTTCCAGGAGCTGCATTATTGTCAACAGCAATTACCTCATCTACATAGCCTGTTTTAAAAAAATCATCAATGCACTTTCTTATTGAGTTTTTTTCATTGTAAGTAGAAAATACAACTGAAACCTTTTTTCCTTTCCACATATTTAGTTTTCCTCCAGATTTTTTAGGTTATAAATGTAAAAATCCCCGATTTTCTTTTCAGGAACATTGTCATTAAACTGGTGATATAAAATTATATAAGAAGCTTTATTTAAATCCTCTTTTGTAGGATTAATTCCATAAAATGAAGTTCCAGAGAAAAGCTCTTTTGGCCAGAAAAAAGAATCATCCATTGTAGGATTTTCAAAGCTTTTTACAATATACTCTTTTAAGTGAGCTGCTGAAAAATCAAGTTCAGGCTTGTTGTTTTCATTAACATAGAATTTCCTATTGCTATAATATCCAATTGCCTTTGGAACTATAATTGTGTCTTCTGGCCCTGTTCTTTCTTCTAAATACTTTGCAGCTTCTTTTATATGGGAATTATGCATAAGAAGCCCAAGGTCAAAATAAAAAGAATAGCTAAGACTTAGTGCAATAAGCATTAAAACAAAAATTTCTTTTCTTTTGCTGCTTTTAGCAAGGAACACTAGTACTAATGGAATTGAGCATAGGATATTAATAATAAAATCAGGAAGATTTGTTGCTTTTATAAGTCCGTTTGTAGCATAAAGTGTTAATTGAGGCCTAAGCAGTATTAACAGTAAAAGACAGAGTAAAAAACTTATAACCGATACTGAAATTATTTCTTTTTTAGAAAGTCTTGTTTTGCTAAAAATATCACATATAAAAATAGAAATTAAAATTGAAAGTCCAGGAAACATGCTCATAAAATATCTTGGATATCCATATGCAGGTCTTGCAACAATAACAAAAAATGCAAGAATTGAAAGTACATAGATCATAAGAACCCTTATTGTAAAATTCTTTTCTTTAAAAAAGTAAAAAAATGCAAGGAACATAAGAATTGTTGCAGGAAAAGTAAATAGTCTTGTGAATTGGCTTATATTAAGTAAAAAGCTTCCAACATATATTATAAAATTATTAAACTGTTCAGCTCCAAAACTCACATTATGCGAGATAAATGCAAAAAAGTAATTTCCAGGAAGATAAACCATGCTGTATATTGCCCAGATTAAAGTAAAACTAATAACTGCAATAACTCCCATGACAATATAGGATTTTATTCCTTTTCTAAGATCACGATTAAATAGAAAATAAACTCCTGTTAAAAAATAAACCATAAGTGCAATTGGATATCTGTTTGCAAGTCCAAAAAATAAAAAAATACCAGCAAGAACCAAAGAGTACATTGTTTTTTCCTTGTAATTCAGGCATATAAAATAAACAAATCCAAAAACAAAAAAAGCAGATAATACATCAATATCAATAAGTACAGAAGATGAAAAAATATAATAATTAATAAGAAAAAATGCAGAAGATATAATTCCAATCATTTTTCCTCTTTCTCCTCCAATTATCTTTTTTCCAAAGAAAAATATCATAAGTGCGCATAAAAATGAAAAAATAATGTTTATGCTTCGAGCAGCAGTTTCACTAACTGAAATTGTAAATAAGCCTGCAAGCAAATGAATATACATTGGAGGATGAACTAAAAAAATATCAGTAGGCTGCTGTTCAGAATGATAATATATTGGATAGCCTGTGTCTTTTATTGCAATTGCAGGTTTTATAAATTCAGTTTCCTCGCCTGAAAAATCATGGTTAAGATACATTACTCTTATTGCAATTCCAAATAATACAAGTATTATTAAAAAAATAAGGAGTAGCTTTCTTTTTTCCATATAAATTAGGGATTTTATTTAAAAAGTTTTTAGTTGTTTTTATCTTGTAAGGCAATTTTTTATTTGTGAAGCAATTTATTTGTTTTATTTTGTTGTTTTGACTAACAATTCGAAATTTACTTTCAAATTGTTAGCTATCTTTACTTGCGAAGCAATCTATTGATTTATTAGCCAGTCTCCAAGCCTTAAAATGAACTTAACTGGCCTTAATATAGGTTCGAAAAAAGAGTTTATTAATCTTAGCCTCACAACTCCAAGAAACATCTGAATTGGTATTCTAGTAACACTTAATTTTGATTCTGCTTTGTCTTCCCATATTGTAGGACACTCTTTTACCTTAAACTTTCTTTTTTTGCATAAATACAATAAATTAACATCAAATGCCCATTGTGTCAGGTTTATGTCATTTACAATGCTTGAAATTACCTCTCTTTTGAAAAGTTTTGCACCACACTGTGTATCGCGGTAATTCATTAAAAATAAAGACCTTACAATAAAATTAAATCCCATGCTATAGACTTTTCTAAGTATGCTTTGTTTTGTTTTAATTGTGCTTCCAGAAATCCATCTTGAGGCAATTATTCCATCAAGCTTTCCAATATTCTTAACAAGGTCATAAAAAGCCTCAGGAGGAGTAGCCATATCAGCATCAACAAAACCAATTAAATCATTATCTCTTTTTAGAGCATCTAAAAAACCCTGTCTTATTGCAAATCCTTTTCCACCTTCTTTGAAATTAAGATATCTTATTTCCTTGTATTTCTTAGAATAGCTTTTTACAATTTCCTCTGTCTTGTCCTTTGTATTATTTATAACAACAAGAATTTCAAAATCTAGATGTTTCTTCTTTTTAACTTCCTTAAAATAAGCACCATATTCTTTTAAAGTATTTCCAATTCTTCTCTCTTCATTATATGCTGGAATTACTATGCTAACTTTCATTTTTCTACTTTCTAATCAGTATTACACTGGCTATAAATATTATGATAGTTGAAATCATAAATGAAATACTGAATAATTCAAGGCTTGAATTAGTGTAAAACATAACAAGCAGTTCAAGTATAAACAGAAGTGCAAGTATAATTGAGTGAACAAGCCTGAATTTGTTTATTGATATTTTATAGAGTATAAATATATTAAGAAGAGACAGAACACTAAATGCAGTTGCAACGTAAATTAGTATGTTTGCAGCTCCAAGATATCTTGCTCCAAATAATATCTTAATTATTAGTTCTGGAAAAAATCCAAATATTAAAAGTGCACAAATACACATAAACCCTACTGCAAGATAGGTCTTTTTTATAACTCCTCGGCTTTTGCCTCCTGATTCATATTTTTCAGAACTTATTGGAAACATTGCATTTCCAACAGCAGAAGTTCCAAAAAGAATTATTTTTCCAAGTAAAGAAACAATTGCATACTTTCCAGCGGTCTCAGGATCAAAAAATATTTTTACAAATATAACATCAACACTATACATTAGAACAATCATTAGAATTGCAAGAACAGTTGGAAGATTGTCTCTTGAAAAAATATGAACTTTTTCTTTTATCTCTTTTGAATAAAGTATTTCCTTGATAAATGGAAATACAAGGAAAAATGAAATAACAGTTCCTATAATAAATCCAAGTATTGCTCCATATACGCGAAACCCAATTAAGACAAGTATTATTGCAATTAGAAGTTTTGAAAGGCATGAAATTACATAATTCCAGCCCCATGTATTGAATTTTTTCATTCCCTGGAGTATTCCAATTGGTATTGGAGAAATAAATGCAATAAACAGGAAAACTCCTGTAAGTGCAAGTAAGTAAAATGAAATATTAAGGGATTTTGAAAGATAAATAGATGCTATTAAAAAAATAACATAAATTACAAGGCTGATAACCAAAGTCTCTTTTATTAAATAATTAAAAACTCCTTTTATTCTTCCATACTCTTTTTTGACTTTGTATTTCGTAGTGTGTTTTGAAACAAGTGTTTGTATTGAAAGTGTTGGAACACTAAAAATATAAATAAGATTTGCAAGAACTGCAAATATTCCATAGCTGGCAGGCCCTAGCATTCGAGCCATGCTAAAATGGAAAATATAGTTTATTACATTTCCAATATTAATTAAAATCATAAGAATAAGGCTTCCAATAAAAAGTTCGCTTTTAACAGTGCTCTTTATTTTTTCTATCATCCTAAAAACAAAGCCCCTCTAAAAATAATAAGAGCAAGAAGACAAATTATAATCTGGAATATGAAAATCAAATAAACAACATCTCTTTCATATACTTTCTTTTTGAATTTTTTAAGTATGAAAAGTGATAAGTGTGTAAGTCCATAGATTTTATCATATGGCATTTCAAGGCAGTTGTTTTTGTTTGGAACGCAAAAAGACTGTTTTTTAAGTCCACCGCGAAGTTTAAGACAAGTTTCAATTATATACGGTATAAAAACAAAAACAGCTATTTTTTCAAAGTTTCCAAGTATTGCCATTATTGCAATAAGTGCTCCAATTGAATATGTTAAAATATCTCCTGGAAATACTTTTGCAGGATATTTATTATAGTAATAAAAAACAAGAAGAGAAGCAACCATTATAATTCCGATAAGTGCAAGCCATGAACTTCCGGTGAGATATGCAACAAGACTTAAAAAACTCAAGATTATTACTCCTTGTCCTGCTTCAAGACCATTAAGTCCTGCAAGAAAATTATATGTTGTTGTGGCACCGGTTATTCCAATTGGAATAAAAATTAATGTGTATATTACTCCAATTCCAACATAGCCAAAAAAGGGAATGTTTACATTGTGTGATCCAGCATTAATTACAATTAGGGGAATAGATGCAACAACAACCATAAATAACCTGAATTTGACCGAAAGTCCTCCATGTTTCCATCCAAGAAGATCATCAACAAGTCCAATTACAGCAAGTATCAGAATTGTGCTAAGGAGTGCAAACATTTCTAGGGTTATTCCATCTTCATGAAGAATAAATGTTCGAATAAATATGTAAGATAACACTCCAAGGATAAAAGCCATGATAACTACAATTCCTCCAGAAGACGCAACATTCTTAGGATGATCTCGCTTGTTCATATCTTCCCACAAAAGCCCAACCTGCCTGCATTTAGAAATCCATTTTGGCAGCATAATCATAGTTATAATAAAACTCAGCAGCACAGATATCAGCAGTATGCTTTTCATATTTTAATAATAATTCCAGGGTTTTTAAAGATTGAGAATAACCGAGACAAGACATCTAATATAAAAAATTATCCTTACAGCTGCCAGCTCAAATACTTAGTGTAATCCTTGTCAAGATATGCCTGGTTAACCTTTTCATCACCATTGTATTTTATGCTCCAGATCTTGATAGGGCCTTGAACTCCCTGGTAATAAACAAACTCAGGCAGATTCATTCCCTGATCATTTAGCATTTGAACTATTAGATTAGGTTCAGAATGAACTACTTTGAAATTAGGGAACTTGTTGAATGGATCATCTAGTATGTATTTTTGTGCAAGATATCCTCTCATAAGCCTTGGAGACAAATACATCATAGCTCCAATTGGATTTTGAGTTACTCCTTGTCCTTGTGGAGTTATTGCAGGGAATATATAAGCGCATCCAGTGATTCCTGAACCAAAGTCAAGGAACTTTCCATTAACAGATAAATATCTTAATTCAACCTTGTATTGCTTTCCATTGTAAACCATTACAGCATAAGGCTGGCCAAATACAGTAGCAGTGCTATTTTCTTTTTTTGTTAAAGGAACAATTATTCCTCCAACTCCTGTTTTTTGTCCTGGAAGATAAACTTCTTTTCCATCAAGTGTTATTGTCAAGTCTTCATCAGTTGCAATTCCTCCAGGATAAACCATAAGTGTCTGGTTGTTTGTCTCCTGTGTTTGCTTATCATCTAAAAGTAATGTTCCAATCCATGAATATCTGTCATATTTCTCATCGCTTCCAATGCTTGAGAATGCTCCATATTTTCCAATATCAGATGAATCAATTAGTAAATAAGTTGCATTATGATTATATAGGAAATTAAGTGAATCTTTTTGATTGTCTCCTGTAAGAACCAGTCTTCCCATAAGATAGTTCCAGTAAACAATTGCATTTCCTCCATCAGATACCGTTGCACGGTTTCCAATGCTCTGTACCCAGTAACCATAATCCCACCAATGAGCAAATACAGCATTTTCAGGAGTGCTTTCTCTTGTCCAGTTCATTGCCTTTTGCCATTGCTGATTATAATAAGAAGGAACATAGCTGTAAGATTGTGCACTAACTCCATTGTAAAATGTATACAAGCTAAAAATACTTGCAGCGAGTATTATTAAAATAAAAGCTCCAAGAACAACTTTCCACATTTCATCTTTTACTTTTGGAAAGCTAAATGAAGATTCAGTAAGCAAATATCCAACAAAAATAGGAGCAATTGGTGCAAGTACCATAATAAGTCTTACAGCTCCTCTTGCAGTCATTAGTGTTATAATAAATAATGCAAATAATATAAAGTATTCAAAGTCAATTGTTTCAAAGCTCTTTTCTCCTTTTTTATGATACTCTCTGTAGTAATATGCAGAAACTCCAATCAGTATGATTGCTGCGCCATAATAAAATAATTTGCTGATAAATCCATCTCCATCCATTAGGTTTGGATGAGGAGCATATCTTGAAAATACAAGTCCGAAAAAGAAAAATACATAGCAGAATGTTAAAATCCATGCATCTTTTTTCTTAAAGTGTGCAAGCATTTTTCTAAAGAGTAAAACAGATCCCAAAAAAAACATCCAAAATACAAGTGGAATACTTCCAAAATACGGACCAAAACTCTGTGCCCATTCTGTAAAATATGGCTGTCTGTTTTCAGCAACAGTTGTATTCCATCTTCCAGTAACAGGTTGGAAAATTAATTCATGTATTGCTTTTATTTTGTCTATTACAAATGTAGGTCCAAGAAATATTAATGCACCAAGCAGTAAAACAACAAATGCAATTATCAAAGATAAAATAGCTTTTGGAATTTTTGCTTCACTTAATATTTTTATTTTTCCTATTTTTGTCTTCCAAATAAGCATATCAAAGAGTATAATGAAAAGTACAAGAGCAGATGATCCGGTACTAATAGAGGTTATTGCTCCAAGAACAGAATATTTGTTTGTAAATACAGTCAGCATTAAAAATGAAACAATCATCCATGAAGAATATGCAATTGCTTCTTTTTTTCCTACTTTGCCAAATACAAATCCCATAAGAACCGCAAAAGCAATAGGAACGAAAATATAAGTAACTCCACCCCAAACAAGTCCCATAAGCGCTGTAGCAGCTCCAGCAAGAACTCCATATAGAACAGCTCCTTTAATTTTTTGTGTTTTCCAGGCTTTTAAAAATAAATAAAATGCAAGGAACATAAAAAAGAAACCAGCTGATTCTTTTTCAGGAATTCCAGCAACAGTTCTTGATAAAAATTCAGGAATAAGAATCATGAAAAATGTAGATATAAGTGCAATAATATTTGCTTTAATTTCGCTTTCTTTTGTTTTTCTTACAAATATCTCGCGAACAAAAAAGAAAAATGAGAGTATTGTAAAAGCAAACATAATAACCGGAAAAACAACTCCTGCATATTCAATATTAACAGTCGTAAATAAATTAAGGAAATAATAAGTTCCTGCAATCATATAAGGAAGTAATGGAACTTCATAAGAATTTTCAAATCCAAGAGGAACATTCCTCATCATGTCTACTTTAGGTAAAGATCCTTTTTCAACAATAGTCTTGGCATCTCTTAAAAATAACCACGGGTCAAGATCAGGTCCTAGTGTCCAAGTGTTTGTTGTAATATCCCAAAGTCCAGGATGACCTCCATGATCTGCCATTGGAAGAGTTCTAACATAAACTCCAAGTATAACTGCAATTATAAGAATTAAAATAGTCCACATCCAGGGTTTTTTGAATATCTTTCCGAGTTTTTCCTTTCTTTCTGCAATTACCTTTTCTTCACTTTTTCTCTCTTCATCCATATTTAATTGTTTCAATTAGCTTATTTAAATCTAACGAATTTTGTTTTCAGGTAGGTACTTAGGCATAAAACCCTGTTATTTCATAAAAATGCTAATCTGGCCTTAATTACTATCTTATTTTTTTATCTCCCTCTCAATTAATAGGAGGGAGTAAATAAAAATAAGTGATTCTAACTGTTTAGTCGATTAAAATAAATTACAAATAACTCTACTTCTTCTTTATCCTGATTGTATAAAGAACTCCTGCAAATAAAATTCCTATAGAATCAATTAAAACATCTCTGAGTGCAGTATGCCTTCCTGGAACAAAGAACTGGTGAATTTCATCTGTTATTGCATAACTCACACAAAGAAGAATTGCAAGAGATATAAGATGAATTGTTCTTTTATTGTTTCCTTTAAGAAAAGTAATTAGCATAAAAAATGAAAGAAGAAAAAATATTCCAACATGATAGATTTTTGTTTTAATTCCAAGACCAGGTGGAAATGCTTGTGATGGAAGAGAAGACAAATAAAAAATAGTAGATGCAATCAAAATTACAATTAACAAAGAGACAAACCAGTAGTTTTCAAACCATGAAATTACTCTTTCATACCAGCTTTTTTGCATAATATCTCAAATTGCATAAGATTTAAAAACATAGTTATTTCAGGTTGAATATAACAAATTATAAATAATCAAATAGCTTAAAACTAACATGAACCAAGAACAATTTATGCAACTTCAGATGATTGAACAAGAAGTAAATCAGTTAAACCAACAAACTGAACTTGTTGAGCAAAACTTAAATGAAATTTCTGAACTCAAAGCAGGGCTTGAAGAAATAGAAAAGAATGAAACAAAAGAGATACTTGTAAATGTTGGAAAAAGAATCTATATTCCTGTTGAAATTAAAGAAAAAAGCCTTGTAGTTGAAGTTGGAAACAAGAATTTTGTAAAAAAATCAATTAGCGAAACAAAAAAACTAATTGACGAACAATTAAAAAAACTAAATGAGGCAAAACTCCAGATAGTTGAAAGACTTCAGGAACTTGAAATGACAATGAGAGATCTTGTAAGAGAAGCTAGTAATTCTGATAAAGGCCATCATGGTTGTGGAAGTGATGAATGTGGATGTGAAGAAGACTGTGGTGATGAATGCAGCTGCGGACATGATCATAAATAAGATTTTTTAGATTAGATTATGGAAAATGTAATTATTTCTGATAAAAAGAAACTTGAAGAATTAAAGGATAATATTTCAAAACAAGGAAAAGATAAACTCCATATTATCTCAGATTTTGATGGAACACTTACAAATGAATTTATAGCTGGCAAAAAAGTTCCGTCGATTATATCTCATTTAAGGTCTGGAAATTATTTAACTTATGATTATTCAAAACAAGCACAGGATCTTTATGACAAGTATCATCCAATAGAAATAGACTCGTCAATTCCAATTGAAGAAAGAAAAGCAAAAATGCTTGAGTGGTGGAAAACGCATTTTGAACTCCTGATAAGTTCAGGTTTATCTAAAACTGATATTGAAAAATTGATCTCTGATGATAAAATAAAACTCAGAGAAGATACTGATAAATTTCTCTATATATTAAGTAAAAATAATATTCCACTAGTCATAATGTCTTCTTCAGGAATTGGAGATGCAATTCCAATGGTTCTCTCAAAAACCAAGCTGCTATTTCCAAATATCAGCATAATTTCAAATGAGTTTGTATGGAAAGAAGATGGAAAAGCTATGAAGGTAAAAGAACCAATTATACACTCACTTAACAAAAAAGAAATAGAACTTAAAAATTATCCAGTATTTGAGCAAATTAAAGATAGGACAAATGTAATTTTGCTTGGAAACTCAATATCTGATACTCAGATGGTCGAGGGTTTTAATTACGAGAATCTAATAAAAATCGGTTTTTTAAATGATGAATCCGAAGTTTCAAAAGAGGAATTCAAAAAGAATTTTGATGTTGTTATACTTGGCGATGGAAATCTTGAATTTCTTAATGATCTGATGTTTGAAATGTTTGGTTAATTCCTTTTTAAAAAATCATTATAGGAGAGTACTCCAAGTTCAGAAACTATTCCAGTTATATTCTGTCTTTCTATTAATTCAAATGCAGGATCAACTATCTTGATCTTGCTTTTTGTTTTCCAGACCTCAGAAGGATTTCTCTGTTCCATTTTAACTTTATTTGAAAATTTTAATGAATCTGAAACAATATAAACTGGAATCTTATTTGATTTTGCAATTTCTGCAAACATTCCGCTTCCAACTTTGTTTACAACTCCTTTTTTTGTTATTGCATCTGCTCCAAAAAATATAATATCAACTGATCTTGTTTTTTCCTCTTTATCCTGGCTTTTTGTAAGTGCTATTTTTGCTGCTGAATCAACAAACATTGTAACTTTAATTCCTGCTCTTGCAAGTTCTTTTGCTGTTTTTCTTCCTTGAAATAAAGGTCTTGTTTCTGTATTATAGACAACAAATCTTTTTCCTTTCTTTTTGGAATAGATAAGTGCTTTTATAACCGAAGAAGAATGGCAGTGAGTATAGACTACTGAATTATTTTTGATTAAGCTGCATACTTTTTCATTTATTGTCTGTTGATTATTATTTAATTTATCAAGTAATTCCTGGTAAGAGATCTTATCTGCAATTTTTAAAATATTTTGAAGCATTGGTTCTGTTGACCTTAAAGAAACAAGTTTTGTAGCAGATGCTTTTCCAGGAACAAGCTTATAGGCATAAAATGCCTTTTTTGCAATATTTTCAGCTCCCTGAATCTTAATTGACTTAATGTCCTTGCAAATCTGGTTGAATTTCTTTTTGTTGTTCATCTCATCCTCTTTTAGCCTAGTATAATAAATTAACTTAGTATAAAAATATGTTGAATTTAAACAAGAGAATATTTAAAAGCCAAATGTTTTATATTAATATAAAAAAGGTGTAACAATGCTTGAATTATTAATCAACCCTAAAAAGGCTGAAAGACAGCCCTGGGATATGTTCTTTATTGGAGCTTTTTATGCAACAGTCTCTTTAATTATTGTTAAATGGATATTTTCAGGAGACCCTGTTCTTTCAAAATATACAGGAGTTCTTGTTGTAACATTTTGTGTAATGTTTTCAATTCCATTTATTTATTTTTCAATAAAAAATGAAGAAGAAAAAGATCTTGAAAATCGCGGATTTATGAATTTAATGAAGGAACATAGCAAAGCACTTGTATATTTTATGTTCTTGTTTTTGGGTTTTATTGTTGCATTCTCATTCTGGTATATTGTTTTTACAGACGGAAACCAGAACTTTAAGGCTCAGATTGAAACCTATTGCATGATCAATAAGCCTTCACACTTTGATGATTGTGTATCTGAATATGGATTTGGAAATCCTGCAAAAACAACTGGATTTTTAACTGCAAAAGACAGAATAGTAAATATTTTTGCAAACAATATGCTGGTTTTAACATTCACTTTATTTTTCTCGCTTGTATTTGGAGCAGGAGCAATATTTATTCTAGCCTGGAACGCAAGTGTAATTAGTGCTGCAGTTGGAATATTTTCAAAATCAAATCTTGCTAATCTGCCTCTTGGCCTTGCAAGGTATATGATTCATGGAATTCCTGAAATAGCTGCATATTTTGCAGGAGCTCTTGCAGGAGGAATAATCAGTATTGCAATAATCAAGCATGACTTTAATTCTGAGAAATTCTGGGTAATACTTCAGGATTCACTAAACATGATTATTCTTGCAGTCGTAATTCTCTTTTTCGCAGCTTTAATAGAGGTTTTTATAACTCCTGTATTGTTTTAGTCTTTATATCACACAAAAATTTAAAAATAGGATTACTATTATAAAGACATAATAAGAGGAATAAAAAAATGGCAGGATATATTTGCAGGCATTGTAAGTTTAGAACTGAAAAAGACAAAATGCGAGAGTGTCCTTGGTGCGGAAGAGATACACTTGAAAAAGAAGGATCTGCTGAAGATCTTCTAGACGATGTCAATAACATAATAAACGAATAGAATCGAGTTTTAAAGTTTTTATTTTAATAGTTCCAGCTTGGAGTTTAATAGATCAGGTTCTATAGGTTTTTTAGGCTCTATAGTCACTTATTTTCCTTTATCTCCATCTTAATTTATACTAAAATCTTCTTCTCTTTGTTTTTAATACTAAATGAAACAGTAGAATCGCTTATTATTAATTAACCTTAATTCTTTTAAAAGAAACATCGGCTAGCAAAGCTGACGATGTTATAAACCTATAAGAATCTTTGTTCTTTTTTAAGCAACATTAAACACTTTTCTAAATATACTTGAAAATATTAGTGTTCCAACTAAATACCAAAGAATCCACCAACCACCAAATACAGGAGATAGATTAGGTCCAAACCATCTGAAGAATAATATTATTGGAACCATTGTATAAAGTGTTGGCTTCATTGTAAGTTCCATTGTCCTTGGAATAAACTCAAATTGTTTCTTTTGAAGTTCAAGGAGTTTTTCAGGATGATCTTTGTATTTTTTCATTTCTTCACTAAGTATTTTTTGCTCTCTTCTAAGTTCTCTTAGCTCTTCCTGATCAGAAAGATATTTCTGGGATAGTGTTAGTATAAACGAAGTTCCTGCAATAATAATTACAAAACCAAGATAAAAATTCCATTTTAATAAAACTCCAAGAGTTGGATCAAGTGCAGAGTTAACAGTGTCTTTTATTACTGGAAATTTCTCCCACATAGCAAAGACTAACCACGAGAGTCCTAGTGTTATAAGAATCCACATCATTCCAAGACCTTTTTTATTTTCCATTTTGATTATTAAATCCTTAAGTATTATTCATAATCTTCGAGGGTTTTTAAAGATGACGAATTATAACAATTTTTTAGTCAAATTTACTTTGCTAAAAAATTACAAACTCATCTCACTCAAAGGTGATATCTAAACACCCATCATCTTTTTCATTGCAGGATTCATATCAATTGCATGTTGCTGACTGATATTTTGATAGAACTGGAATGTAATCATGATTCCTAAAAGTAATGCTGTTCCTCCAACAAGTGCTCCAAGAACATCTGCAAGAGATGCAAGAAGACCAATTGCAATTCCACCCATTACAGTAAGAGGAAGTACATATCTTTCAAGTATTGATTCAAGTATTCTTTTGTCTTTTCTAAATCCTGGAATTTGAAGTCCTGAATTTAATATATTCTGTGCCTGAGATGAAGCATCCATTCCAGATGTCTTTACCCAAAATACAGAGAATAATGCAGCAAAAAACATATAGAAGCTCATATGTCCAATAAGTTGTACTATTAGTTTCCAGCTAAAGCTTCCTGTTATAACTGCTTCAACAATATTTGTAGGAGTTACCCAGAATAAAAATCCTGAAACAGCTCTTCCACTTTCCATATCTCCAAGGAAAGTTGCATGTCCTAACCAGTTTTGCAATAGTCCTGCAAAGAGCTGCATATTGGCAATAAGAGCAGCAGTTAAGATTACTGGAATAACACTGGCATAGAAAAATTGAAGAGGCCATTTCATTGAGTATCCACGAAGTCTGTCATAAGTAAGTGGAATTTCAATTTTAAGTGACTGTTCCCATACAACAACTAAAAATAATACAACTGTTGCAATAATTGCAGATAGTGCAAGCATTGCACCCTGAGTATCAGCGTTAATAAGGCTTATTACAAATGCAATTACTTTTCCAGATGCCTGGAAGTTTCCCTGAGGACCTAAAAATCCAAATGCAGCTGTGATAAGTCTCCATCCAACTCCTGCTGCAATAAATAAGCTAATACCTGAACCAAACCCGTATTTCTGGCAAACCTCATCCATAAACATTACAGCAAGTCCTCCAAGAACTAACTGGGTTACAACAATAGGTGCATATCCAGGAGAAGCTTCAAGTCCTTTCATTAAAACATAAACCATTGCTTCAAAGAATATAAAGAAAAATACAAGTAATTTCTGAAGTCCCTGGAAGAACTTTTTTCCTTCTGCATCAGAAGTATTAATATCAAGGATCTTGCTTCCAACAAGTAATTGTAATATAATTGAAGCCATAACAATAGGTCCAATACCAAGTGAAATTATTGATCCAAAACTTGTACCCATTATAACTGCAAGGTATTCAAATCTGTCAAGTGAGTTTTTTGCAAGTCCATAAAGAAAAATATTCTCCATTACAAAGTATAGAAGAAGAACTATCAAAGTCCATTTTAATTTTGTATTAAAACTAAGTTTCTTTTCAACAGGTGCTTGGACCTCTGGAAGATTTTTTAAAATATCTCTAAACTCCATATTATAATTAAATTTTTTAGGTTTATAAACTCTTTATTTTTTCTTTATTTCTTTAACTGCGTTTTCTTTAGAATTAGTTTTCTTTGCTGCAGGTTTTTGGTCCTTTTCACTTGGTTTTTTTGTTTCTTTTACAGGAGCTTCTTTTTCGACTTTTTCTTTTGCAAGTATTGCCTGTCCGCCTGCTTTTTCTATTTTTTGCTTTGCACTTTCTGAAAAACATCTTGCTTTTATTGTTACTGCCTGAGTTATTTCTCCTTCTCCAAGAATCTTATATTCTGATAAAACCAGTTCTTTTCCTTTTCCGTATTTTTTCATTAAAGCTTCAATATTTTTTTGTATATTGTCAAGATTGATAACTTTTGCTTTCTTTCTTTCTGTTCCTTTTGAAGTTTCTCCTTGTTTTCCAAAATATTTGTTTCCATATAATTTTATAACCATTGATTTTTTATGGTCTGCTCTTTTTCCAGTTCCAGCCATACCACATCCACCATGGTGTCCACTGCCTTTCCATTTTTTTCTTGCTCCATGTCCATAACTATTATTTCCTCGTTGTCCTTTTGATTTCTTTTTCTTTTTGATTTTCATTACCATTTTTACAGCATCCTCTCAATGAGTTTATTTATGTCTGCCTTGTTGTCTCCAAGAACTCCTCCAACATTATAATGGATTTTGCTTTTGATTCCTTTTCTTGGAGGATGTAATCTAAAGAATGGTTTTATTCCAAAATCTTCAAGACTTTTTCCGTTCATAAGTCCGTCTGCAACTTCTTCTGCATTGATTTTCTTTTTTTCAACTGAGTGTGCTCTTGCATTTAATAATTTTATAAGAGTTTCTTTTCCAATATCTCCAAATGCAACTGAGAATCTTACTTTATTGAGCATTCCATAAACACTTTCATTGCTTGAGTTGATAAGAACGCAAACATATTTTCTTCTAAGTCTTAATCTGTCAAGAGTGTTTTTAATTTCAGTTTTTACTTTAACCTGTCCTGCGATTCTAATTACAGCAATTAATCTGTTGCTTGTTTTTTTAGTTTCAGGAGTTGCAACTATCTTTTCTTTTACTGTTTTTTCCATAGTTTTCTTTTGTTTTTTTTCTTCCATGTTTATTTTAATCTTATATCTATATTTATGTCTATCTTCCCCTTGTTTTTATTTTCTGCCTTATACTATTTGCACTGTGTCTTCGGAAAAACCGAGTTTTGCAAGCGCTTTCTTTGCATTCTTCGTGTGATCTCCTTGGAGTTCAATAACATTGTCTTTTACTGTTCCTCCGCATGCAAGGTTTTCTTTGAGTCCCTTTGCAATTGTTTTCAGGTCGACTCCTGAAAAACCCGAGATCAAGGTTACTATTTTTCCAAACTTTTTCTTTTCAGTTTGTACTTGTATCCTTTGCTCAGTTTTTGCTATGTCCTCGCAAACACAAGCCGGTAAAGGCAGTCCGCATTTTGGGCATATATCCATTGTTTTATTATTTTCCAACAGATTGTTTATTTAGTCTGTTGAATGTGTGTAATCTTGCGATTGTTCTTTTTATCTCTCTTATTTTAAGTTTTCCACCCTTGCTTGCAGCAACTTTGCTTTTAACAAGTTCCATTTTTAAATCTTTGACTTTTTCGTCAATTTCTTTTGATGACATTTTTTTTATGTCTTTTGATTTAAGTATTGCCATATTATTGTTTTGCTTCCTCCACAACTGTTTCTTCTTTTGCCTTTTTCTTTCTTGGCTTTTTTTCTTCAGATTCTGAAACTTTTTCTCCTTTAGGTTTTATTCTTTCCTTTATATAATCTCCCACTTCAATTTGGTCATATATTCTCTTTTCAGGAGACATAATCGCAACTTTTATTCCAGTGATTCCAAGTTTTGTAAGTGCAGTTGCTTGCGCTCTGTCTACTTCCTTTGCTGATTCTCCTGCTTTTTTTAAGTATCCTTCTGCAAATCTCCATGACTTTGCTCTGTCGCTTGGAAGTTTTCCGCTCATTCTGATCTCACATCCAAGAGCTCCAGCATGCATTATTTCTTGTAATTTTTTATATGCAATTACTTTGAACTTTAAGTTGCCCATTCTTTCAAGTGCCATTGCAATTTCATCAGCAACTAATTGTGAGTCAAATAATGGATTTTTTATTTCTTTTATTTCAATATGGGGATTTTCAAGTTTAAATCTGTTTTTCAAAACTGTTGTAAGTTCTTCAATCTTTTCTCCTTTTCTTCCAATTACAAGTCCAGGTCTTGCAGTTGAGATTACTATTTTCTCTCCAACAGGAGTATACTCAATATCTAGTTTTGAAATTTTTCCTTTTCCTAGATTTCTTTTTATATATTCCTTTATTCCGTATTCTTCTTTCTTAAGTTTGATAAATTTTCCTTTTTCCATTTTTACATCCTGTTTGTTTTGTTAAGCGCATCTATGCATGCTCTTGCAAGATTTATTGTTGTTCTTTTGCTTCCAGAGGTTTTACTGTAAACATCTCTAACACCTGCAATTCTTAGTATTTTCTTGCATTCATCTCCAATTACAAGTCCTGTTCCTTGAGGTGCAGGAATTAATTTTACAGTACAGCTTCCGCATTTTCCTGTTACAATAAATGGAACAGTGTGTTCTTCACCACAAACGCAGTCAAAACTTGCACATGCTCTTTTAATTTTCATGATATTAAGTTTTGCAAGTCTTAGTGCTTTGGCTCTTGCAGGAAGTGTTTCTTTTGCTCTTCCATAGCCCATTCCAATATAACCATCGCCATTTCCAGCAACAACCATGCATGAGAATGTTGGAACATTTCCTTCTGCTGTTTTTCTTTGAGTTTGTCTCCAGGCTCTTCTTTTTCCTCCGCCGAATTTTCCCTTTGCCTGACCAATGTTTAAAATATCAGATCTTGTTTCTGTTAAAAGGTCAACAATTTCAGGTTCAAGAATTTTGTATTTTAGAGCTTCGTCTAGATCTTTAATCTTTTTTTCTTTTACAAGTTTTCCAAGTTTTGTTTTTGGCTTCCAATCTTCAAGTGATTTTGCATGTTGCTGCTTTAGTCTTTCTTCTCTTACTCTTGCCATTTCAGCTTCTTCACTTGGAGTTCTTTTCTGCCTGAATTCTGGTCTTCCCATTTTATTTTATTTTCTCCTTTATTTTACTGAATATGTCTGCAACTTTTGTGTTTTTTCCCTCAAGTCTTTCTTTTGATGGAATTACTTCTTCATTATAATTTATCTGGATTCCCGCGTCTGAAATTCCCTTGACAGCTGCATATATCTTTGATCCTTTTGTATTTGGAATAAGTCCTGTATCAAGAATTACTCGATCTTTTAGTGCTTTTGCTTTTTTTCCAAGAAGCAGTCCTGTAAGATAAGCAGCAGGCAGTGATTTTAAACTTCCTTCTTTGTCTTTAGGCCATCCATTTTTCAAAAGATCTCTTGTATTAACTGAATAGAGTATTTTATCCTGAGCATCATTGCTTTCAATTATTTGCATTATTATATACCTGTTTGTTTTTCGAATAACAAGTCTTGGATCTCTTCCTTTAAGTAAGACCAGTCTTTTTCTGTAATTTGTTTTATTCTCTACTCGTCTTCTTTTATCTAGTTTCATTATTTATTCTCCTTGTTTGTTTTTTTCTTAATTGTTTTCTTTTCTTCCTTTACCGGAACTGCTTTCTTTAAGTTTTCAACATACTCTTTAAGACTTCCTTTGCTCTTGAAGTTTCTCATTCTTATCTTCTTTCTTAACTCTATATACTTATCCCTGTCAATAACTGCATCGGATCTGAGTTGTCTTACATATCTTCTTAATTTTCTTGTTATCTTTACATAATCCTGTTTTCTTGTTTTTATCTTTTTCTTTATTTTTCCAGGCCCTCTTCTTATTTTTCTTCTGACAATTTTTTTCCTGCCTTTTACAGGTTTTATTGATATTATTCCTTCGTTATATAATGTTTTTATATCTTCTTTTGTAATTGCTTCTTTTATTTCAGGAAGGGATTCTGTATTGAATTTTATTCTTCTCTTTCCAACTCCAAGTGCTTTTGCAGCAAGTTCTTTCTTATTTCTTAGGTTCATCTTTCTTGTCCTCCGAGTTTATTGAATCTTCAAGTTTTTTCTCAGCTGTTGGTTTTTCTTCTTTCTTTTTCTCTTCTTTTGATTTCTTTTCTTTTTCTGCTTTTTTTCCAAGTTTTTTTGTTTTTTCTTCTTTTCTTTCTTTCATTTTTTCCTCAAGCTTTGTAAGGAATTTTTTTGAATTAAGGTTTGTAAGTCTTATATTATTTTTAAGTGCAAATTCTGCAATTTCTTTTTTCTTTTTGTCTCCCATTTTTGCAACTATTGCTGTTTCAGTTTTAGAGATTTTTTTTAAGTCTTCAACAGAATATACTAAAACAGGAGTAAGTCCATTTACAAGTCCTCTTGTTTCTTTTTCAGTCCTAAATCCAATGCTGACATTTCTCAAATGTCCTTTCATTTTGAGTCTCATCTTGTTATCAAGACCCTTTCCTTTTCTGTATATCTGCTTGTTCTTTCTTCTAAGTCCAAGCTTTGAATATTGAGTATAACCTATTCTAAGAAACTTTGTCATAAGAATACCCTCCCTGGTTTTTCAGTGATAAATATTCCATCCTGGAATATTCTTCTGTCTCTGTTTCTAACCTTTGTGCCTTTTTCAATATCAGCTGCAACCTGCCCTGCTTTTTCAATACTTGCAGATTCAACTTCAATAATATCCTTGTTTATCTTGATGTCAACACCTGGTATAAGTTTGATCTTTCTTTCTTTTCTTTCTCCAAGGAAATTTTTTACAATAAGTTCATTAGTGTTTTTGTCATGTGTCAAAGTTACTGGAAAGTGAACAGATGCCACTTGTAGTTTATACTTAAATTTTGTATTAAGTCCTTCAATCATGTTGTTTATATGTGCGATCATTGAGCCAAATAGTTTTTTTTCTTTTTTTGTTGATTTGTCTGAACCAAGTATTATCTTGTTGCCTTGTAATTCGACTTTAATCTTTTTGTTGAGTTTTTTTCTTACTTCTTCATTGTCTTTTTTCATTATAATTTCTTCCTTTGTTAGAGTTGCATTTATGTTTGATGGAACTTCTATTTCTTCAGCTAGTTTCTTTTTGATTTTTTGTTTTTCTGCCATTAGAATACATATGCGATTAAGCATCCTCCAATATGTTGTTTTTTTGCTTCATAATGATCCATAAGTCCTTTGTTAGTTGAGATTATAACAAAACCAAAGTCTTTTGCAGGAAGGTATCTTCTTACATAATGTTCAATCTGGTCAACAGATGCTGTGAATCTTGGCTTTATTGCCTTAACTTCGTTTAATTTTTTAATTTCAACAGTGATCTCATCTCCATCTATTGAGTATTCAATATATCCTGCATTCTTTACAAGTTCCAGTACATTTCTCAATAACTTTGAGTTTTTGTTTAAAACTATAGTTTTCTTTCTTGCTGTTTTAGCATTCATTATTTGGTTTAGTGCGTCTGATACAATATCTTGGCTCATGTTTTGTTTTTCTCCTTATGAATATTTTTTAAAACCTAAGTCTTCTGCGATTTCTCTAAAGCAATGTCTGCATAGGTTTAGGCCATAACGGTTTACCATTGCTCCGAATCTTCCACATCTTTCGCATTTTCTTCTTGCGATTCCAGTGGCTCTTTCTTTAGGTTTATTATGTCTTATGAATTTATCTTTCACAGCAGGTTTTTTTGAAAACTGCTTTAATGATTTTCTCCAGTCACTTGCTGTCATATTATTTTTTTCCAACCTCCAAATTGAAATTTTTCTTTAAGTATTCAGTCATTTCAGGAATAGTTACTGCCTGGCTTTTTGGATATCTTCCTTGTTTTACTTTTCTTAGTTTGACTCTTCTTCCTTTTCTTGAAAATAATAAATCAACTTCAAACCCTAGTATTCCAATATCTCTGTTATATTCAAGACCTGGAATTTCAATATACTCTTTAAGTCCGAAAGATACATGATTTTCACTTATTTGTTTTTTTGAAAGTTTATTGTCCATTGCAGCAAAAAATCTTTTTAAAAGACTTGTTATTTCTTTTTTATCCCTTATTGTTACTTTGCATCCGCTCTTTTTTCCAGGAGAGATTCCAAAGTCAGGAATTCTTTTTGATGATTTAATTATCTGAATTTTTCTTTTAGTTATCCATTCAAGGAGCTTTATAGACCTGTCTAGTTTGTCGTCTACTCCGCCACAGTTCATGGTCATTTTTTCTATTTCAATTTGGCGCATAATATTGTCTTTCATTTTATCCTAGTGCAATTACGTTTTTAATCCAAACATTTATTCTTCCTTTTTCTGAACTTATCTTTGCAATTGATTTTCCTCCTCTTGAAACAATCTCTTCAATTTTACCTTTGTTTCCTGCGTGTTTTCCTTCAGTTACAAAGACTTCTTTTCCCTTTTCCATTGGAATAATCTTAACAATTTTATTTTCCTTGAAATTCAAAATTACTGAGTCTCCTGTATTTACTTTTTCACTTGAGATTATGTTCTTTCCATGCATAAGGTTTAACTGTACTTTCTTGCCATCAATGATTTTTTTGTTCATTACCTTGAATATTTTAACTTCAGCATCTTTGCCTGATACTTCTTCAAAAATCATTTTCTTTGTCTTTGAAAGTACTGCTTTATAGCTTTTTCCTGCTGAAAGAGTGATAACATCAAATATGCAAATAGGATAATTAACATCTCTGATTTCCTTGTTGTTTATCTTTACTTGTTTTTCATTTATTATTTTTTTTGCTTCCTTTTTATTTTCTACAATTTTTAAAATATCTCTTAAGACTATGATTAATGGAAGTGCTTCACTATTATTATGGCTGGCAACAGCTAGGTATTTTGTTCCCTTTCTTGCTATTGGCCAAAATTTAGGCATACTATTTCTTTTTGTGTGCATTTTGTTCTCCTTGTTTTTTATCTGTTTTAACAGTATTTTTTTCTTCTGTTTTTTTATTTGAAGTTGGTGCTACAGTCTTTCTCTGAAGTGCTTCGCTTCTTCTTTTATCATCAAGATTTAATTCTTTGATTTGAAGATTTGAAGGATTGAAATAAACATTCACTTTTGTTCCGTCTTTCTTTGTTCTGTATATTCCTCCAACAGTTGTTCTTAAATATTTTAAATCCACATTTTCTACTTTTCCGGTTTTTTTCTTGAATTCTCCGTTCATGATAATAACACTGTCTCCTTTTCTTATTGGAAAGTTTCTTTTTCCATATTTTTTTCTAAGTTCCTTTGTAAGAGTTGCGCTCATTAGTTTGTGTCTTATGTGAAGTGGAGCATTTGCTCTGTACTTTCGTTGCTTTCTTGGTTGCTTACTCGAAATCCATTGGGTTGTAAATTCTTTTTTCATAATATGAATTTTGCGATCTTGGCGAGAAACGGCCATTTATCAGCAACCTCCTTTGCAATTGGTCCTTTAATTTGGGTTCCTTTTGGGTTACCTTTTTCATCTTTGAGTAAACATACTGCATTGTCCTGGAATGCAACTCTTTCTCCTGTATTTCTTCTATATGGTTTTTTCTGTCTTATTACAACTGCATCAAAAACCTGCCCTACAATTTCAGGGTTTCCTTTTCTGACTGATATTTTAACATGATCTCCGATTTTTACATACTGTTGTCTTCCTCTTCTTGTTTTTGATCCTTTAAGTCCAACTATCTTTACAATTCTTGCGCCACTATTATCGCTTGCAAGGGCAAAGCTTCCAAAGTTAAGTCCTTTTGTTAGTCTTGCTGCTACTCCCTTCATTGTGTTTCTCCTCCGTTAATTTTTTTATTTACCATAAAGTGAACTATCTTGCTAATTGGCCTGCATTCAGTAATCTCGATAAAATCACCGATATTAATGTCGTTTTGCATACAATCAGGAAGTCTTGCGTGTAATTTTGTTTTTCTTTTAGCATATCTTTCATATTTTTTTATGTAAACAGTTCTGTCAAATTCAATTACTACTCTTTTTGGAAATTTCTTTATTACTCTTCCGCTGAAGTTTCTTCCACGAAGACTAATAGTTCCATGAATAGGACATAGTTTGCTATTGCAGCTTGCTTTTTCTTCTTGTTTTTTTTCTGTCATTTTTATTTATTTTTTTTAACTCTTGGTACTAATTTAATTGTAACATGACTTCTTTTAAATCTTCCCTGACCAAATCTTTTATATGGCCTCGGAGCAACATTTGGAATGCAGTGTATTTCATATTTCTCAATTTCAAGTTCATTAACTATTGCATTTGATTTCAAACTTTTAAGGAGTCTGATAAAAAATCCCGCAGCTTTTACAGGATATCTTCCTGACATCATTCCTCTTCTGTGAGGTATTTCTCCTCTCATTGGAACTGCTTTTTTCATCTTTACAACTTCTTCAAGTATTGCAATTGCATGATCAATATCTTTTCCTTTTATATGGTTGCAGATAGCAACAGCATGTTTTATTGAAATTGGAAGATCACGGCCATTTACTATTGCTTCATTCTTCTTTTCTGTTTTAACCTTAGTTTCTACTACTTTTGCCTTTTCAGGCTTTTTTTGTTCTTCAGTTTTCTTTTCTTCCTTTTTGCCGTCATGAATTTTATTATCTTCTGCCATGTTATTATTTCACTGATGCTGATGCAGAGGATCTTGTTGCACCAATTCCTGCTGCTCCATGTTTAACTCTTGATCTTGTAACTGAAAATTCTCCAAGCCTGTGTCCTATCATTTCAAAATTAATGTCAATTGGAGTAAATTCTTTTCCATTGTGTATTTGTATTCTCATTCCAACCATTTTAGGGACAATTACCAGGTCTCTTAAATGAGTTTTTATTGGTTTGTTCGAAGCTATTTTTTGATTGCAGTCAAGTATGAATCTTTGAATTTGGTCATGCTGTCTAAGCGCAGTTCTTTTCTCATTTGATTTAAGCAGATTTGCAAATTCACGAATATCCATTTGTTTTAGTTCTTCGATTTTTTTACCTCTGTAAGTTAATTCTTTTCTCTTAAGAGATATTTCCTCGTCTTGGTGTTCTTCTTGTATTTTTGCCATTTTATTTAATATGTCCTGTTCTGCTAGGCCTTATATGACCTACTTTTGCTCCTGGAGGAGCATTTCTCTTTGCAATCTTTGGTTTAATTCTTTTTCCTCTACCACTACCAAACGGATGGTCAAGAGCATTAGTTTTAATTGCAGATGTTCTGTGCCATTTTCTTCCCTTTGATAACATTAGATGATGCATTTTTCCTGCTTTAACAAGTGGTTTTGAAAGTCTTCCATCTCCAGCAGCAATACCAATTACTGCTCTGCAGTTTTCATTTAGCTTGATTGTTCTTCTCTTGATTATTATTTCAACTCCTTTGCTGTCTCGGTTCATTACCATTGCGCTGCTTCCTGCACTTCTCAAATATTTTCCACCGCTTCCAGGAGAAACTTCAATATTAAATATCTTTGTTCCAGTTGAAATATCTTTTAATGCAATTATATCTCCAACTATCGGATTACTATCTTCTCTTTTTCCAATTTGTATTTCTTGTCCTTCATAAACTCCGTCTGCAGCAGGAATAAAAAATTCTTCTTTTGCTATTTTAACTTTTGCAAGAGGAGCAGAATGAGCACTTGAGTTTATTAGTTTTACAATTGTTGCTTTTCCAATAGAGCTTATTTTTGGATATCCAATTCTGTAGATATAAGCTCTTTTTCTTACTCTGAATGTAAAGCTTCCCTTTCCTCGTGCTCGTTGTGTTATTCTCTTTCCCATTATATCATTCCTAGTTTAGTTGCAATATCAATTGCAGGATTATTTTTATTTAGTCTGATGTAAGCAATTTTTTTATTTCCATGTATTAATGTGCTTATTGAGTGTACTTTTACGCTGAATGTTTCTTCAAACTCTTTTTTTATTTCGTCTTTTGAGTCTTTTCTATTTGTTTCAAAAACAAGTGTATTGTTAAGTTCAATTAGTCTTACTGCTTTTTCTGTTGTTATTGGTTTAATCATTTTTTTACTCCGATTTTTTCAAGATTCTTTATTGCATTTTCAGTGAAAAGTGTGATTCTTGCTCCGCCGTCTGCAAGATCTGTTGTTTTTAATTGATTAACTCTTACAACATCAATTCCAGTTATTTTTGCAGTCTCTTCGTTTCCAATAACTAAAAGTGCTCCTGCATTTTTCTTGTATCTTCTTCCTCTAAGTTTTCCAATTCCTGCTCTTGTTGTTTTCTTCTGTATTGAAACTGTGTATAATTCTCCAAGGATCTTTTCCATTGATGCCATGAATTCTTTTGATTTTAATTTTAGTATTTTATCTTCTAGAACAAGCGGAAATTTTGCTTCAACTTTCTTTTCTTTGAGTGATATGTATTTCTTTTTTATTTGTTCAACTGAAGTTGTGTATGTAAGTGCAGATAATAATGCTTTTATTGATTCTCTTTTATTTATTTTTTTTATTCTTCCAAGTCCTTTTGGAGGATGAGCACGTCTTCCACCTTTAACTGAAGGGATAATTGCTCCTTCCCAGAAGAATTGAGATCCTCTTCTAAACATTACTTTTCTTGGAATTCTTGGAATTCCCTTTCCTCTGTCTGTTTTCCAGTCATGTCTTGTATGGAGTATTTTTCCTGATGCTGATCTGTTCATTCCTGCATATTGCTTTGGAGCGCTAGGATGTTTTGTTTTTTCAGCTTCAATAACCTTGAATATTATATCTTCTCTTATTGGTTCTTCAAATAAGCTTGTTGTTATTTCTTTTACTTTCTTTCCTTCTGTGTCAAGTATATGTAATTTTGTCATTATCTTAGTTCAATAAATTCGTAATTTTTTTTAGTATTACCTGTAGTGGCTCTAAGTGGAGCAGTTATAAGAAGTGGTCTTTTCCAGGCTCCCTGAACACTTCCCTCAAGTATTAAATAATCTGTTTTTATCTTTCCAAAATGTTTGAATCCTTCATTTGGATTTATGTTTTTTTCTCCAACATTTCCAACAAAAACTATTTTAGTATTATAAACAACTCTTGTGAAATATCCTAACTGTCCTGATCTTGGTTGAGTATAGTCAACTCTTGATGGATGCCATGGTCCTCCGCTTCCAAGAGTTCTTTGTCCTTTTTCTGATTTATGAGCTTTTAGTGTTGTTCCAAATCTTTTTATTGTTCCTTGAAGTCCCTTTCCTTTTGTAACTCCTCTTACGTCTACAATTCCTTCTTTTAGAACATCTTTGATAGTTATTTCTTTTGCAAAATTGCTTTTAACAAATGTTAATTTTTCTTCTTTTGTTCCTGAAAGGCCAACTTCTTTAATATCAGGAGATTTTTTTATGCCTGTTTTTTTAACTTGAGAATAAATAACTGCTGTAATATCGTCAAACTCTTTTTTTTCATAGTCCTCTATTTTTTTATCATTCTTTTTTGGAAGTCTTATCTTCCTTTTAAGTTCCTTGTCAAGATTATGGTTTATTACCTCGCCAATGACTTTTTTATCTTTATAGAATCTAACTGAAAGGATTTTAATTGTCGGGCATTCAATAATTGTAACAGGAACAATTATTCTCTTTCCTTTTGTAAGTGAGTTTGCAGTGTTATCTTTAACATATGCAGATTTCATTCCTACTTTGTATCCAATAAACCCAAGAAGTCCTGGTTCTTTTTTAACAAGAGACTTCCAGCTAACTCCAGGCAGGATTTTGTGTGACCTTGACCTTGGATAAAATTGCAAGCTTCCGTGTCTTGGTGATGGATTTACCATTTTGTTTGTTTTGTTTGCAAAACGAACAGACTGAAAATCATACTGATTTTCAGGATTTCAAAAACCCTCAACGATAAAACCGAAGGTTTTCGCTGGTTTTTGAATTGTTTGTTTTGTTAATCGAGCATAAAACCCAGAAAAGAAATCTATAGTTAGATCGTTTCTGAGCCTTCCCGTAAAAACGTGGATGCTATCAAAAACTTAAGATACATTTTATCTATCCTAAATTATTGTAATATAAAGTCAAGCGAGAATGGGTTTATAAAGCTTTCTTCTGATTTTGCCTTGTAAAAGATCTAAAAAATCGCTGGTTTATTAGTATTTTTTTGGTTTTCTTTTATCCGAGTAATCTTTTTATACTTTAATTAATTCATTAAATAATGAATTACGATCCAAATCATTCACTAAGCAGGCAACTAGAAGAACTTGCAAAAATGCCAACAGACCCAAAAACTCTTCCTTATGATTCTTTTCATGCTGCGCAATTAAGAATGATCTGGGATGAGTCTCATGGCAAAGGATATGATGCAATTGATTCTCTGCTAGTAATTGGAGACCCAAATGAATCTGTTTTTGTTTCCTCAGACAAGGATGAAATGGCAAAACAGTTTCTCGAACATGGAAAAAGAAGAAAAGAGCTAATGGCAGGAATTGATGCTTCACTTAAAAAAAGACACGAAGAATATCTTAATTTAGGAAGATATAAAGAAGTTCTAGATTCGATGAAATACGCTGCTTAAATTAAAATGAAACCCCGGTATAAACTAATTGAACTGACTCCTGATGAGGCAAGTTCTCTGACATTTATTGTACAACATAAAAAATCTAAAAATTCACTAGAATTACTAGAAAATTTAAATGGTTCTGCATATGAAATCGGAAAAATTCTAATTTATGGTAGAACTCAGTCAAGTGATCCTTATTATTTGCGAGCTGCAAGGGCTTATGAAAATTGGAGAAAAGAGAATATCAATTGGGCCCAGTCTCATCCTTCTTCAAGAAGGAAAATGAGACAAGACTTAAGAAAAGACAAATTATCTTCAAAAGTTTGATCTAAGTAAATCCCTCTAAATCGAAAGAATTAAAAACCGCTTATTTTTAATAAAATCATCTTAATCGAAAGAGAGTTCTGATATTAATTAAAATGGAAATACAAAAATTTAATCTAGAGGAATTAGCAGAGTTCTTAGTTAAAGCTAAAAAAGCAACTTATGCAGGAGATGGAAAAGAAGTTCCTTCACAGAGACCTGGTTTTAAGGAGCTAGAATATAATGAAGGAGACTTTAGTTATAGGGACAGTTATGCTGGTTTTTTTATGGCACCAGGCCAGGAATATGTTAGGTTTAAAGGAGAACCTATCTGGTTAATGTCATATACTGGTGGAATGAACCAAGAACTTTTTGGAGATGTTGATTTTGCAAAACAAACATTTGCATTTTTAAAAAAAGCACTTTCTCTTGTTAACATGTCCTCGCCTTTTCGAGGTCCAGCAGTTTTCAGGAGTGAAAAATTTGAATATTCAAGTTCTGTAAAAGGAGATATAAGCAGTTTTAAAGGAAGAGAAAGAATTTGGCATGACTCTGAAGCAGGAGAGAAATCAAATGGAATTAATCTATATGACTTGGATTATATTTTTGAACAGGATTATATAGGAGGTTTAGTTATTCCAAAAACTTTCATAAAATAAAATGACAAAAACAAAAATACTTGCAACCCTAGGCCCTGCTTCATTTGAGAGAACAGAAGAATTAATTAAAGCAGGAGCAGATGGATTTCGCTTTAACATGGCTCATGTAGTTAAGCCTGAGGATTATGCAAGAACTGCAGATTTAATTAAAAAAATAAGATCACTTGACGAAAAAATATTTATTTCAACTGATCTTGAAGGTCCGAAAATAAGACTTGGAAATTTTGAAACTTTAAATGTAAAAATAGGAGACTCTGTTCCGATTGCTCCTCTTTTGGATTATTCGCATGGAAAAGGAATCCCAATTGGGTTTGATTTATACAAGTTTGTAAAAGGCGGGGAACTTTTGCTTGTTGATGACGGAAAAGTAGGTCTTAGAATAAAATCAGTAGATGATAAAACAATTAATTCTGTTGTTGAATATGGAGAAGTTTTGGAATCTAGAAAAGGAATTAACACTCCTGGAGTAAGTATTGAAATGCCTTATTTATCTCCAAGAGATGCAGCGAGTTTAAAATTTATTGCTGAAAATGATTTTGATTATGTTTTTGCTTCTTTTACAAGAAGTGCAAAAGATATTCAGGAAGTAAGATCTTATTTAAAAGATTCAAAAGTTAAAGTTGGTGGAAAACCTGAAAATCATGAAGGAGCAAAAAATCTTTATGAAATTGTAAGGGAAGCAGATATAATGATGGTTCCAAGAGGAGACTGGGGAATGGAAATGGGAGTAATGAATATACCCGCACTGCAAAAAGATTTGATTCGCGCATGCAACCTAGAAGGAAAAGCAGTTATAACTGCAACACAAATGCTTGAATCAATGATGACTTCAAAAGAACCAAAAAGAGCAGAAGTTTCTGATATTTTTAATGCTAATCTTGATGGAACAGATGTCGTAATGCTTTCAGGTGAAACTTCAAAAGGCCTTTATCCAGTTGAATCAGTAAAAATGATGGATAGAATACTTGAGGAATCTGAAAAATATATGTTTGAAAATTCAACTTTAAGTGAAAATCTGTTTAATCAAATTCCTAATGGCGATGTTTCAAGTACTATCTATAAAGCAGTTTATACTGCTGCAAAATCTCCTAGTGTAAAAGCAATAATTGTTCCAACTTCAAGAGGAACAACAGCAAGAATGATTGCAAGGTTTAGAATAAACAAGCCAGTAATTGCAATCTCTCCTAACAAAAGAGTAAGCTCTCAATTAAATGCACTCTGGGGAGTAAGTCCTTTATTTACTGAATATTATGGATCTGCTAGTCAGGATTTTATTGTAAACCGTTCAATAAAACTTGCAAAAGATAATGGCTATATCAGTTCAGGAGATAATGTCATAATAACTCTGGGTATTGGTTCATATGAAAAAGGTGCAACAAACATGATGAGAATTGAAAGAGTGGAGTAAACATGGAAACAGATGCTAAAAATTCAGGACAATCAGATTCGTCATACAATCTAAAGATTGGTCTAGTCCTTGATCAATCATCTTTTGGATTAAAACTTGCTTCTTTACTTGGTCTTGAAAAAAAATTAAAGCCTTACATGTGTGATGAATTAAAGATTACTGATACAGATTATTTGGAAACAGTTTCAGAAAGTTCTCCATATGATCCATTAAAAGGAACTCCTTATGAATCAAGAGAAGAAATACTTGTTCCATCTCCAGTTACAAGTTATGTTAAAAGAAACGAGGTATATAATTCATTAAAAACACTTGCAAAGCCAGATAGACTCGATCAGCTGGTTGCAGAATTAGATAAAAAATTTCCAGAGAAATTATGGGAAGATAATTTTCCAGGCCTTGAAACATTACAATATCTTTTTAATGAAAAAAAGGATTTTTTTAAAAATTAATTGATTTGTAAGTAGAATAACAAAATCAAGTAAGATAAACTTTTTCTAGAAAATATTTTTACGCCTCAAAATCAATTTCTTTCTTTGTCTTATTCTCATTAATATTAAGATATCTGATAATCTTTCCTTTTCTATGTGCTTTTTCTCTTATAACTGCAAAATCTTTTTCATTTTTTAGTTCAGGAGGAACTACAATATCTTTTATAATAAAATCATGGTAAACTTCTAGTTTCTTGGCGCCTGCTGCCTCAGGATCAAAAACAAGTCCATCAATAAGTTTTCTATCAGTTGTTTTTAGTTTGCAAAAATCAATTTTTAGTTCAGCATCTTCTTTTGGAGCAGAAGAAGCACCTTTTGCAGATTTTGGAGATTTATCTTTTACTTTTAATTCATCTTCTCCTACATTAAATGAAAGTCCAATAAACGCTTTGGTTATTTTATCACATATATCTACTATCTCATTTCCAGTCATTTCACGATTAATCATGTATTTTCTAACGCCCATTGCCATTTTTCTTTCTTCATATTTAAATCCCTGTAAATCAAGTGCAGAAATAAGCGCGCCTGTAACATGAGTCTTCCCATTTCCAAGTTTTTCTCCCATTGCACGTACAAGTTCCCTTGCATATTCAGCTGTTGTTGCAACTGTAAATTTTCCACTTGACTCTTTAACTTTAATCATTGCACGGTTCTTGAATTCACCACGTGAAAATTTCTGAAACTGTATATGTACAAGTTCATCGCTTTTTCCATCAAATATCTTTTTAATAAAACAATCCATAGACTATTCTCTAGTATTTTTTATTTATAAATCTTACTTGTTTGATTTAGTAGTTGTATTTTCAGCCCTAAATTCTTTACTCCTCAAAGCAGATAAATTTTTTAATTTTTAGCAAATTTTATAAAGAAACAACAGTATCTAATATCATGGTAGATAAGCACAATTTTAAGGATTTAATCAACTATGTTCTGATTGCTGGCCTTTTTATACTGGCTGCTGTAATTATCTATCCTATAATTTATTCAATTATCTATGGAATTTTGCTTGCGTATTTGTTTTTTCCGCTTCACAAATGGCTGAAAAAAAGATTAAAAAGTGACTTTTTGTCAGCACTTTTTGTTTGTATTGGTCTTTTGATAATTCTTACAGCAGCAGTAATCTTATTATTCGGAGCTGTTTTTAATCAAATAGTTAATTTTTACTTGTTTTTGCAAAAAATAGATATTGTAGCAATAATAAGAAGTGCTCTGCCTAATTTTATCAGCTCTTCAGGAGTTTCTGAAAATATTATAAGTTCTATCAGTAATCAGGTTTCAAATATGATTGCAGGTTATCTAAAAGGTTTCACTGGATTAATTGCAGACCTTCCAAGTATAATAATCCAGGTTGCAGTTGTTATTTTTACTTTCTTTTTTGCATTAAAAGACGGAGAAAAGGCAATTGATTATTTTAAGGCAGTTTCTCCATTAAAAAAAGAAACTGAGGAAAGATTTTTCAAGCAATTTAAGGAAATAACAAATTCAGTTTTAATTGGCCAAATTTTTGTGGGAATTGTTCAGGGAATAACAGCAGGTATTGGCTACTTTATTTTCGGAGTGCCTAATGCAACACTTTTGACATTTGTAACAATAATCATGGCAATTATTCCAGTAATTGGAGCGTGGATAGTCTGGGTTCCAGTTGATATTTACTTATTTTCAACAGGAAGGACAGGTGCTGGAATTGGTCTTTTAATTTATGGTGGCGCAATAATTACCTGGATAGATAATGTAGTAAGAACCATAATTGTTGCAAGAAACACTAAAATCAATCTTTGGGTTATTCTAATTGGAATGCTTGGAGGCCTTCTTGTATTCGGCTTTTTAGGGCTTATAATCGGCCCTCTAATACTTGCTTATGTTCTCTTGGTAATAGAAGTTTATAGAAAAAGTACTGTAAATGATGATTTAATTTTCAAAAAATCAGATTCACTTTCTTAAATAAGATAAGGTTTTTAAGTGGGAGAAATTATAGTTCTGTATAAAAGAGAGGAATTTTAAAAGGTGAAATTAACAGTTAAAAAACTAAAATTCTTAACAGGAAGACCTGTTTGCATGATTCATGAAAAAACCGCAAAAAAAATGAGTCTGCATGTAGGAGACAGAGTTTCAATAAAAGATCATAAGGGTAAAATAATTTCTGTTGTAGATACTGTTTCAGGAATAATTCAGCCAAGTGAAATTGCAGTTTCAGGAGACATCCTGGAGAAGTTATCTCTTAAAGATAAAGCTTCTGTTGAAGTTGAACTTGCAGGCCATCCAAGAAGCATTTCACTTATAAAAAAGAAATTAAAAGGAGAAAGGCTTTCAGAGTCAGAAATAAGAGAGATAATTTTTGATATTGCAGAAAATGCCCTAACTGAAGTAGAAGTTGCATTTTTTATTTCAGCAGTTTATGCAAATGATATGACCTTGGAAGAAACAAAACATCTTATTAGTGCAATGGTGGACAGTGGAAATAAAATGAAACTGGCTGGAATGGTTGTTGATAAGCATTGCATTGGAGGAATTGCAGGGAATAGAACAACTCCAATACTTGTTTCAATATGTGCTGCAGCAGGCCTTATAATGCCAAAGACTTCTTCAAGGGCAATAACAAGTGCAGCAGGAACAGCAGATGTAATTGAGACAGTTGCAAAAGTGGAATTTTCAATAAGTGAAATAAAAAATATAGTTAAAAAAACAAATGCCTGTCTTGTGTGGGGCGGAGCACTAGGACTTGCTCCTGTTGATGATAAGATAATAAAAATTGAAAGACTTGTAAACATTGATTCAACACCTCAGTTGCTTGCAAGTATTTTGTCTAAAAAAATATCTGTTGGAAGTCATTATGTTTTAATTGATATTCCATGCGGAAGATCTGCAAAGGTTTCAAAAAATCAGGCAGAAAAATTAAAACAGAAATTTTTAAAATTAGGTAATTTATTTGGACTAAAAATAAGAGTTGTTTTAACTGATGGAACAGAACCAATTGGAAATGGTATTGGCCCTATTTTGGAAATTAAAGATGTTATAAAAATCCTGCAGAGAAATAATGGACCAATGGATTTGGAAAAAAAGTCAGTTATGCTTGCCGGAGAATTGCTTGAACTGACTGGAAAATCAAAAAAAGGAAAAGGAATAGAAGATGCTCAAAAAATACTGGATTCTGGAAAGGCATTTGAAAAATTTGTTCAGATAATAAAAGCACAGGAAGGTCATTTGGATGGATTTGAAAAACCAATGTTTTCTTATGAAGTAAAATCTAAAAAAAATGCAAGAATTAAGCATATTGATAATAAAATAATAAATAAAATAGCAAGATTTGCAGGATGTCCTGAGGACGCTGCAGCAGGAATTTATCTTTATAAAAAGAAAGGGGAAATTATTGAAAAGAATCAGGTTCTTTTTACGATTTTTGCAGTTTCTGAGGAAAAGCTAAAACAGGCCAAAGGCCTCTATAATAAATTAGGGAAAAAAGCTGTTGAATTTTCAAGGGTTTAATATAGAATATTGTGTATTGAGTCAAGATAATCCAGATGTTCTTTTTTTATTCTATGCATTTCTGATTTGTTTGTTTTTATTTTTCCAATTATCTCAGAAACTTTTTGCCCTCCAATTACCTGCGGAAGTATTACATAATCTGCTCCTGCCCGATATAACTCTCTTGCCTCGCTTATTCTCTCAGCAACAACAAAACATGTTATTTTTGGATTCATCTTTTTCACCTTTTTTATAAGCAGGATGTTTTCTTCAAAATCCGGAATAGTGCTGATTATTATCTCTGCTTTATTTAGGTCTATTTTATTCAAAACCTCTTCATTTACATAGTCTCCATAAATGCATGGAACCTTTTTACTCATCAGCGGTTTTATTATTTCAGGATTATAGTCTATTACAAAAATATCATTTTTGTTTTTTTCAAATTCTTTTAAAAATAAGCTTCCCATTCTATGGCATCCAAATATTAATACTTTTTTCCCATCTTCTCCATGATACTCCAGGTTTTCATTTTTAGAATGAAATTTATTTAAAACATTAAGTGGCCAGCTAAGTATTTTAGAAGTTTTCTTTTCATAACCTATTAGGTATGTAGATATAGACATTGTAAAAATAGTAAGAAGTACCAGTGTGCTAAACAGCCCGTCATTTATATATCCAAGACTAAATCCAAGTGTAACAATTATGAATGAGAATTCACTTGTCTGTGCAAGAGCATTTCCAGTTAAAAATGAAGTTGTCTTTTTATATCCAAGAAGCCTTATTACAAACATGGTAACTATTGGTTTTACAATAAGGACAAGTGCAAGTAATATAAAAAATAAGAGTATAAACTGTCCTGATATTAGCTTTAATTGCATTCCAAGGGCAACAAAAAATATCACTGCAAAAAACTCTCTTAAGGGTGTTATTTTTCCTTGAATTTCTGTCTTGAAATCAGAATTTGCAAGTGCAACTCCTGCAAAAAATGCTCCTATTATAAGTGAAAGTCCAGAAACAAGTGCTCCTATAACAAACAAAAATAAGAAAGATATAGATACAAGTAAAAGCAGGTCATGTGCTTTAGCAGCAGCACGAAATACTGGATTTGCAAGTTTTGAAATTATTGCAGTTGCAACAATGAATGCAACTCCTTTGAGACATATTATTGCAATGCTTTTAATTGAAAAATCACTTGCAAGTACAGCAAGAGCAATAATTGCAACAATATCCTGGATTAAAAGTATTCCAATTATTATTCTTCCATGTAGGCTATTTATCTCTCTTTTGTCTGATAACAGTTTTACAACAATCATTGTACTGCTAAATGCAACTACAAGTCCGATATATACGCAAGCAGGATTGTTAAAATTTAGATATTTGGAAACAAAAAATGCAATAAAAAATAGCAATGCTATCTGAAGAATTCCTCCAACAAGGATTGTCTTTCCAACTTCTTTTAACTTCTTAAACTTAATTTCAAGTCCTGCTGTAAATATAAGGAATGCAACTCCTATTTCAGATAAAGCCATTACAAGGTCTTGATTTTTAATAAGTCCCAGGACAAGTGGCCCGATGATTATTCCAGTTAAAATATAAGCCGGAATAAGTGGTTGCTTGAAAATACGGATTACTAATGCAAGAATAGTTGCAATTATAATAATTAAGGCTATCTCTGATAATATTCCAAGGTTTGAAGGCATGCTTGCAATAAAACTTTGTATCAGATTAAACATTAATTAACACCTTTTTACATTATTTTAAACACTTTAATGATATAAAAACATTTCTGAACTATAGTAACTCTAAAACAGGAGATTTTTCAAAGCGGAAAATTCCTGCAGATCTATAAAGAATTTTACGATCTAAAAAATCTATACTGAACAATAGGAGATTTTTTAAAGTTTTAATTCTTGTTTAAATCATGTATAAACCAGAAGATCATGTACAGCAACTTGCAGACTATATTAAAAAGAATATTTCTAAAGGTTATACTACTGATTCTTTAAAATTCTCACTGATAAATCAGGGATATTCAAGAATTTCTATTAATAAGGCAATGGATCTTGCAAACGAACAACTCGCAGCAATTGCTCCTAAAATGCAGGAAAAGCCTCAAATAGTTTACAGAGCTATTCCAGAAGTAGCAGAAGTAAGGCCAGGACTACTAAAAAGAGCCTGGAGAAAATTATTTGGATGATTCTTTTTCAGGAACAAATGTTTGAACAGGACCTTTTTTCATAACTTCTTCTAAGTTCTCTCCTTCTCTAAGTGGATTATATGCCTCTATTTTTCCATCAGGATAAGTGAATATAGGCGTTGTTGAATAAAATAGAGGTTTGTCTGTTCCAGGTTTATAATTTGGATTTTTTTCAGCTTTATCCAATTGTTTAACAGGTTCAATAAACATTAACTGATAATTTCCCGGCTTGATCTCAACATTCTCAGATAAAATACCACATACATCTGATTCTTCAGTTACTAACTGATAATTTCCAGGCTTAACCTTTCCCTCTAGACTAATCGAATACCACTTTCTTCCATTAATTGATTTTTCTTCAAACGGAGTTGAATAATGTCTACTTATCTTAATTCCATCAAGTACTCCTATTGAATGTGCCTCTGCAACGTGCATAGCATTCTCTTTTTCATTTTTGTTAATTCCTGTAACAAGACCTGATGCAAATGATGCAGCAATTGCAAGTCCTAGGGCTGCAGCATGAGTATATCTTGAAATATTACTTTTAAAATATTGAGTTTCCATGTATTTTTAGATAAATTAGATATTATAAATCTTTTATACAAAATGTTTCACTTAAAATTACAAATTTTTAGATGTTTTATTTATCCTAAGTAGTATTAAAATTATAAACAAATAAAGTGTTGGAGTAAGATATAAGATAAAAATCTTATTCTTGATTTTATTCTCAAGTTTTAAATGAATCCAAATTCCAATTCCAGCAAGTCCACTTTCAGTTTTGTAAACCAATATCCCGTTATAGCTTCCTGGTTTTTCTCCATCAAAACAAATGTCAACAGTTTTTGTGTCGCGGTCTTTGAAGTATATTTTTTTAGGATATTTTTCAATCAACCCTAAATATTGTGAATCAATTGTATAATCTTTTATTTCGCGACTATTTGTAAAAGACCACTTTGACTCCCCAATTATATTACCTGAAGATTCATAACTAATTTTAAGTTCATTACAATTCTCTTTTTCAATAGTTCCATTGATAAACAATTCAGAAGGATTAATACTCAACTGATTTGCATTAATTAAAGCAAGATTAAGAATAATTATTAAAATACAATAAATAAGGTTCATTTTACCTTGCAGTTGCAATAAAAATTATATCTGCATTATAATCATTAACATCCTCTTTAATATCTCCTTCAAAATCACTAAGATTAAGCTGCATATAAGCATGTTCTGCCCTATATTTTTTTCCAGTCATAGGTTTGTCTATATCCAGGTAATAATCTCCTATTTTTTTAAAACTAACAAGATCCGTATTATTTGTAGAAGTGGATTTTTGTTTTCTAAAATAAAGATATTTAAAAATCTCTTCCTCAGAATCTTTTAGTTCAGGAGTAACTCTTATATCTATTCCTCCAGTATTGTTTATATAGATTCCAACTTCATCAGAAACTAAATCAGTTTTATCAACCTCTCCTAAATCAATACTGTCTGGAACCCAGATGCTTATCTCTCCAGTGCTGGATGAATTAAATCCTGTGAGATCAACTTTCACTTTCATTGTCATATTTGAACTGCTCTCGGCATTAACAAGGTTTAAACTGAAAAATAGAGTAATTCCTAAAATAGCTAAAAAAGATATAATTACTATAGTATACTCAAATACTACTCTTTTCATAATATATATTAAAATAGAAGGTTTAAAAATTTTTCTTTTTTATAAACTTGAGAAATATTTTCTATTAGGCTCTAAAGCTTATACACTTTTCCAAGTCTGACAATTTCAGAATTCATTCCAAGACTTTCGAGTTTTGATTTTGTCCAATCGCTTTGTTCTTTTTCGCCATGAACAATAAATACTTTTTTTCTTGGTTTTACATTTTCCATTATATGTTTAACACAATCATCTCCATCTGCATGAGCGCCATAACTTCTAATTCTTGCTTGTTCTGCCCTGTATTTGAAGTTCTGTCCTTCAATATTTATCCTTGGATGTTTTTCTCTTCCTTCTTCGAGAAATGCTCCAATTTTTCCAGGAACCTGATATCCAGTCTGGATTAAAAGAGATTTTTCATCTTCAATATGGCTTTTTAAGTGTCTTACAATCTTTCCCATAAACCACATTCCAGAAGCTGAAATAACTGCATAAGGTCCTTTCATAGAATCAATATCATAAGACATTTTACTATCCTTTACTGTTACAAGGTTTGGAAATGAAAAAGGATTTTCCTTTGGGCTTCTAAAATCAACAGTTGCTTGTCCATCCATGCATTCTGGATGTCTTTTAATTATAGCATTCATTTTAAGTGCTCCAGGACTGTCTAGATATATCTTAAAATCTTTTGGAAAACTTCCTCTTTTATATATCCAGTATAAATCACTTAAAATTGTATGAGTTCTCATAATTGAAAATGCTCCAATAAGCATTCTTTTTTGATTTTTTATTCCATCTAAAAGAACACTCTCAAGTTCGATTCTTGATTTTTCCTTATCAGCATGTTTTCTTCCTCCATAAGTACTTTCAATAAAACAATAATCAATATCTTCTGGAAATTTAGTATGGGGATAGTTAAGTATAGGAGAGTCTACATCACTTCTTCCAAGATCAACACATGTAAGAATTTTTGTTTTCTTTCCATTTTCATTAATTTCATATAGGACTTGCGAAGATCCAATAATATGTCCTGCATCATAAAAAGTAACCTTGACATTATCAGTTATATTTACTCCGATATTATATTTCATTCCCTGGAAATTTGACATCATGCTCTTTACATCACTTCGAACAAAATGAGGTTTTTTAAATGGAATAAATTCTCCTATTTCATCTCTTCTTCCTTTTATTGTCTGATTATACTCGCTTGATCTTCTAAATTCCTGATTTACTGTTTCTGCAAGTTGCATTTGTGCTATTTCTTTTGTTACTTCCTGTCCAAAATATGACCCTTTATAACCCTGCATATGTAATTTTGGCAAATCTCCCATATGGTCATAATGTCCATGGCTAAAAACAACTGCATTAAGCTCCTCGCATTTGAATGGTAAAGGATTAGAGTTTCCATTCCCATTTCCTTCAAGATTACTTCCGCAATCATGAAGTATTTTTTCAATACCTTTTCCATTTTCAATTGTAAAAAGATGCTTAGAGCCTGCAACTTTTCCATCAACACCTCCATATCCTTGGTATTTCATTTTTAATAACTAGAAAGTTTGCCAAGCAAACTACTCTCTCCTATTCTTATTTTTTTAGAATCAAGATCAATATATCCATCACTTCTTCCAGAAGCAGCATATAATAATTCGCGAACATTTTCATAATTCACTCCGCCTGACATTTTAACTCCTCTTGAAAAATTTTCACGCATTATTCTTAAATGTTCTGCCTTTGCTCCAAAAGAACTAAATCCAGTTGAAGTTTTTACAAAATCAATAGCACATCTATCTGCAATTTGACATGCACTAATTATTTGTTCATCAGAAAGTTCAGATGTTTCAAGAATCATTTTTGTTAGAATATCGTATTTTTCTTTGGCAACTTCATTAATATCTGAAATCTCAGATTCAATTCCCTTAAGATCTTTATTCTTCATCAAGTTATAATTTAAAACAAAATCTATTTCATTTGCTCCATTATTTATTGCAAGTCTTGTTTCATTTATTTTAAATTCAGTTGTGTACCAGCTTCCATCTGGAAATCCTGCAACAGATGCAATAACTATCTGGTCTTTTCCTTTTGAATCCAAATACGATCTTGCATGTAAAACATCTTCAGGCCTAATACATATTGCATAAGGAACTAGTTTTGATTCAGCAGTTTCATTTAAAAAATTATAAAATGCTTTTTCTCTTAAATTTACAGGGCTTTCTCCTTTCCCTGCTTTTTCTCGATAAGCTTCGCTTCTGTTAAGAAATGTATGATCGCATATTCCTGCAATATCTTCACTTGTCAAGTCTGAAATACTTTTTATCATCTTAGTTATAACTTTTATCTTTTATAATACTCCAATGCCCATTTCATATGTTCTTTAAAAAATGCAAAGAAATCTTCTTCTTCCTTAAAGACCTTGTGAGCAATATCCATAAATGGACTCATAGTTTTTCTTGGACATACAACATAAACAAATTTTCCGGTTTCACGTGCTCTTGTGCATTCATCACTAACTCCTTTTGAAAGGCTCATTTTTCCATCAGGATAATATGCAACAACATGAGTTGCCTGTCCAATATCCCAATTAAGATCTCTATGAACTGTTTGAGCTCCTATAGCATCTTTTGTTTTTGTGTCAAGCTCTCCTGCTATTTGTGAATCTGTTTCAATATCAATATCTGCAGGATCAATTATAGGAGTTTCATTTTGGTCAATTTCTTTTCTTAAGTCTCTTAGTCTTTTTTTGAAATTAACTATTTTTTTAGTTGCAAGACTTTCAGCATCAGTCATTGGAAAACTTGAATAAATTAAAAATCTATTATAAAGAAGGCTTTCCATATCAACTGGCTTTTGTTTGCTTGAAAAAACATACATTGGTTTTTGGTAGTTTGAAGCCCATCCTTGAGTTACATTAACTTCAATATTTTGCCAAAGAATTAAATCTCTAAGACTATGTTTTTGTGCCTGCCCCTCTGGAGTTTTCATTTGCCTTTCACTTATTGCAGAAGGCTTATCAACAATTGTTGCAAACATATCTGATTGTATTCCATTAAGATATTTCCAATCATAAGAGTTAGTATAAACATTATTCCAAAAAAACTGCGCATGAGAATCAATAATTATTCTGTCAAAATCTAATTTATCCTGATCTAACTGGTCTAAAATAGAATCAAAAGCTTTGTGCCTAAGGCTTGCAAGTATTTCCGGATGAAGGTTAACCAGATTTTCCCTTGGAACAGGAGTAGAACCCTGGCTTTGTGCAAGTTGATATATCATCTCACCAGTATTATAGACTTTTACTCTCATTCCAGAAGGATTGTAATTTTTGCAAAATTCCTTTGTTCCACTTCCAGATATTCCTGTAATTGTAATTATCTTTGTATCTAGCGAGTTGGATGCTGACATGGAAAAGCAGTAACAAAGACCATTTTTAAACAAATATACGTTCTAAAATATATATTTTACATGCAATATTTATCCTTGAATAAATCCCTTAAGAAAGCTTCATATCAAACATTTCCACGATTTTGATTAGATCATCTAAGTCTGAAGATTTTTCCATATTATTAATTTCAGAATAGGGAATTCCAATGGTTTTTCCTTTTCTTTCTGCATATACAGTTATAGTATCATAACCGCGATTAAACCCGACCATTGCTACTTCTAGTGCATTTCTTGGAGAATTTTCAGGATTACTTCTAAATTCCTCTGAATTAGGTTTAAATCTAATTCCTGTAAAATATTGTGTTTGCATCCTATTTTTAAATTATAAATAAATGCTTTTTAAATTTATTTAGGCGATACTGGATTGTTTTTACCTAATTATTTAAGAAAAAGTTAATAAACTGCTTTTCTTTAATATTATTATAAAAAAGAGATGAAAACATGAATTGGATTTTAAGAGTAAAAAATAAAGAAGGATTTTTTCCAAAGTTTATTTTAATTTTAGGAATTTTATTAATTATTATTGGTTTGTTAAATTTGCTAAGAGTGAGAGATTTTAGTAATGATTATATGATACTTAGTCTAACTATAGCATTAATACCTCTTGGAATATTTACTAGTTGGATAGGATATGCTTTAATAAAATATGGGAGATTATCAATATCTCCTAGCTGGTAAATTAAACAATGACAAAAGTTGCAATTAATGGTTTGGGCAGGATTGGAAGAACTGTTCTTAAACTTTGTATTGAGAGAAAAATAGATGTGGTTGCTGTAAATGATGTTGTTGACCCAACAACTCTTGTTTACTTTTTAAAATATGATTCTGTTTATGGAAATTATAATGGTAAACTGGAAGCTGGATCAGGTTTTATTAAGATGGCTGGGAAAAAAATAAATGTTTTGTCTGAAAAAGATCCACAGAGTCTTCCCTGGAAAAGCCTTGGCGTTGAGGTTGTAATTGAGTCCACTGGAATTTTTGTAGATCGTGAGGGAGCAGAAAAACATCTAAAGGCAGGAGCAAAAAGAGTAATTATTACAGCTCCTGCAAAAAACCCTGATTTTGCAGTAGTTCTGGGAGTAAATGAAGATAAATTAAAAAAAGAGCATAAAATAATTTCAATGGCTTCTTGCACAACTAACTGTCTTGCTCCAATTGCAAAAATACTAAATGACAATCTGGTAATTGAAAAGGCGTTTATGACAACTGCTCATGCATATACAAATGATCAAAGAATAATTGATTCTCCACACAAAAAACTAAGGCGTGGAAGAGCAGGGGCAGTAAATATAATTCCAACTTCTTCAGGTGCAACAAGTGCAGTTGCAGAAGTTATTCCAGAACTTAAAGGAAAAATGGATGGTCTGGCACTCAGAGTTCCTGTTCCTTGTGGAAGTATAGTGGATTTTGTATGCATGGTAAAAAAACAAACAACAAAAGAAGAAGTTAATTCTATGATTAAAAAAGCTTCACAAGGCAAGTTAAAAGGAATTTTGGAATATACAGAAGATGAAATAGTTTCAAGTGATATAATTGGGAATTCAAATTCATCGATTTTTGATTCGCAGTTGACCCAGGTTAATGGAAATCTCATTAAAGTTCTTTCCTGGTATGACAATGAATATGGTTATTCAACAAGGATTGTTGATCTGTTAAAATATTTAAAATAAAATGGAAAAGAACTGGATTATTTTAATAGTCGCAATTGTTTTAATAATTGTAATTATTGGGGGATATTATTTTTTAAATTTAAATAAATGTAATGTTTTAGATAGTTCTAAGTGTGACAGAAGTTGTAATATTGATAGTGATTGCAAAACAGGTTCTTGTTCTTGCATAAACAAAAATGAAATAATGACAAACCCTAACCATGCAATGGTTGATTGTATTGAATTTGGATGTAAATGCATAAATAATAAATGTGGCGAATCAGTTAAGAATAATCTTGATACTAATTGTTCAAAAGCAGGAGAAAATGTTTATATGAATAATAAGTGGAAATGTTGCACTGGCCTTGTTGCAATTCCCAAATCATGTTATGAAAATGAGTCTAGCAGAGTTCCTTCTGCAATAGCACAAATATGTTCTGATTGCGGAAATGGAATATGTGAAACCTGGGAAAGTTCATGCAATTGCCCAAAAGATTGCATTTAATAATAAGCTTATCCATAAAATAATATGAAAACACTAAAAGATTTTGTTTTAAAAAATAAAAAAGTCCTTTTAAGATCAGATATTAATTCTGATGTTTTGGATAAAAAAGTTCTTCCTTCTGAAAGAATAAAGGAAGCTGCTGAAACTATTAATTATTTGATTAAAAATAAAGCAAAAGTAGTTGTGATTGCTCATCAGGGCAATTTTGGAAAGGAAGATTTCCTTTCCTTAAAACAGCATGCAAAATTATTAAATAAATATACAAAAATAAGATTTGTAGATGATATTATTGGGGAAAAAGCAGTCTCTTCAATTAATAAACTAAGATCAGGAGAAGCAATTCTTCTAAATAATATCAGGTTTATTGAAGATGAAATGCATCCAGAAAAGGAAAATAATGCAATTACAAAAACCCTTTCTCCATTATTTGATCTTTATGTCAATGATGCTTTCTCAGTTTGTCATAGGGCTCAAACTTCTGTTGTTTCTTTTCCAAAATATCTTCCAAGTTGTGCAGGACTTTTACTTGAAAAAGAAATTAAATCTTTGGAAAAAATCTCAATTAAAGATTGTCTCTATATTCTAGGCGGGGCAAAGCCAGAAGAAAATATTAAACTTCTTCGCGGAAAAAAAGTACTTGCCTGCGGTTTATTTGCCCAACTTTGCCTTGTTGCAGATGGAAAAGATTTAGGTTACCAAAATGAATTCTTAAAAAAAGCAACTCTTGTAAAAGGAAATTATTACGAATTCGTAAAAAAATTAAAAACTAAACTTGTGAATGTAGAAACTCCTGTTGATTTTGCAGTGAGTTTTAATAAAAAAAGAAAAGAATTTGATTTAGATGAGTTTCCATTAAATTATGAAATAGAAGACATAGGAAAAAAAACTCTTGAAAAATACCTTAAAATAATAAAAAAAGCCCCTGCAATTTATATGAAAGGACCAGCAGGAAATACTTCAAAAAAAGAGTATGCAAAAGGAACTTATGAAATACTTAAAGCAGTGAGTAACTGCAAGGGTTTTACTGTGATCGGAGGCGGCCATCTTTCTGATGCAATAAAAAACTCCAAGATTAATACAAAAAAATTCGGACATATCTCTCTTTCAGGAGGAGCGCTTCTAAATTATATTGCAGGAGAAAAACTTCCGGGACTGGAGTCTTTGGGATAGAGAGTATTATGTTAATTATTATAACTAAGAACTATAAGGAAATGTCAAGGGCAGCAGCAGATACTGTTGTTCATGAAATAATCTCTAAACCAAGTCTTGTTTTAACCCTGCCAACAGGAGATACTCCAAAAAAAATGTATCAGCTTCTTGCAAAGGAATATAGGAAAAAAAGAGTTGACTTCTCACAAGTAACCTGCTTTAACCTGGATGAATACTATCCCATTAAAAAAAATAATAAAAACAGTTACAATTATTATATGAACAAGAATTTTTGGAGTCATATTAATATAAAAAAGTCCAACATAAATATCTTAAATGGAGAAACAAAAAATACAAAAAAAGAATGCGATAGTTATGAAAGAAAAATAAGAAAAAATACTCCTGACCTTGCTATTTTAGGTCTTGGAATTAATGGCCATGTTGGTTTTAATGAACCAGGTTCAACACTTAATTCAAAAACAAGACTCGTCTCTTTGTCAAGAGAAACAAGGAAAAGAAATTCAAAATTCTTTGGAAGTTATAAAAAAATTCCTAGTTCTGCACTTACTATGGGTATGTCTACTATTTTATCCTCAAAAAAAATAATACTTTTAGCTTCTGGAAAAAGCAAAAGACAAGCAGTAAAGCAGCTTGTTGAAGGGCAAATTGATTCAAGTTGTCCTGCAAGTTTTTTAAGGAATCATAAAAACCTGGTAATTATTTTAGATAAATCTGCCGCATCTTTTTTAAAATAAATAACTTTAAAACCTTCTTTCTCCTGTAAATATTAAAGATGGTGAAAAAAAATAAGAGGAGAATAAGTTCCTTACTTTTCGGAGTACTAATTATTTTAATTCTAATCATAATTTTAGTATCAATACAAAAAAGAATTGATACTCTAAATAGGGTCACTCTTCCAATTGACACCAAAGAAGAAGCAATTATCTTTGCAAAAACAGATTCTAATTTTTCAAATGCAATTAAGGATTTTGAATATGAGTTTAGAAACAGACTTATTTACAATTCATATTTTGATGAAAAAACTAATACTTGGCAGGTTTCTGTCTGGCCTGAGGGAACAATTGATTTGTGGTACTATGTTGAGTTTAATAAAAATGGGGATATAATCAAAAAAGGATATGGAGAGGGAGGTTAAATGGAAATAAATATTTTAGAAAAAGCATTTGAAAAAGCAAAAGA
>CABMGE010000025.1 GCA_902385625.1 uncultured archaeon
CGGAAAAGTTGACAATAAGGATTTAATCCTTGTAATTCAAAGCCTTGGAAACAAATGCAGTGCATCTTCCTGGTGTAATGGAACAGATGTTAACCAGGACGGAATAGTTGATATCAACGATTTTATTACAGTTGCAAGAGCAAGAACTGCAGAGATCTAAAGGTTAGTAGTTTTAATTACCTAAATAGATCTATTTCATCTTCTCTTGAATCGTCTTCCTCACAAACTAATTCATCTTCAGAATCCTCGAAATCAGATTCTTTAACTTCATTCTCATTTTTTTTATCTTTCATTTTAAATACCTCCGTATAAAATTTTATCTTCATCAAGATTATAGAAATTTTTATATAAAAATAAATGCGGTTATTTTTATACAACAAGGCGAAAGACAAGAAAATAAAAATTAAACTCATTAAATATCTAATAGTTCACAGTAATTTTTATAAAGTAATATTATTATTCTTAATTATGACAGATACACTAATTGATTATAAAAAAAGAGTTTGTGACGCAAGAGCACAATATTTAACTGAGGTTTATAGGTTCAGAACTGGATACTCTGCAGACAGAAAATTTGTTGATTTTTGTACAGATGATCTAGGAAAAATGCAAAAGATTGTTCTTAATACAAGAACAAAAAGAATAGAATCGAAACCACTCGAAAGAAGAATATAAACAGATATATAACTGGATTCTTTAATTAAAAACAATTTTTAAGTTCAGTACTTTTAAAAATCAATTTACTATTTTATTTAAAACCCCTCGGTATTTTTAGATTCGTAATGTTTAAAAACTCTGATCTGTAAAATCTGATACAAAATAAAAGGAGAAAAATGCAAAAAAACAAATACGTACCAAGAACAGAGATTAACTCTGAACTTGATCTCGAGAATATGAGCCTACATGAAGTTGCTTTATATGCAAAGAATCATCCTGGTGAATATGAACCACTTGTAAGGCATATACAATCCAGATATAGCTTGCAGCAAATATCAGCTCTTGTTGAAACAGCAGCTCTTGAAGGGATTTCGCAAAGTCCATTAATTCAGAGACTTGCAAGCGATGCGATATAAGCTAAATTAATTCGCTTCGTTCATTAGTAAAATCCACTTTTATACAAAGTAAATTTGTCCAAGAATTGTTTATGCCAAAATGAATTTGATCCTAAACAACAAACTTACACTAATTTATACTTGCAAAGGATAAATTAATTCGCTTAAAATAACTTTTTTCTTTTTTTCTTTTTAAAAAATATGTGATATCAGGACTTTTATACCTATTCCGATTAAAACAAGTCCGCCAATTATTTCAATAAAGCTCATTTCAAAGGATTTTATCTTTTTTCCGATAAAGATTCCAAGAAGACTTAAAACCAATGAAACCAGGCCAATTATTAAAGCTTTAACCAGTATTCCTCCATCAATCATTGAAAGTGCAATTCCAATTACGAGTGCATCAATGCTTGTTGCAATTGAAAGAGCGATCAGTCTTTTCAAAGTTAATTTTCCAATTGTCTCGCATTTATTTTCCAAGGATTCCTTAATCATTTTTATTCCGATTATGAGTAGAAGTGTGAAAGCGATCCAGTGATCAAAACCATCAATGTAATTTTTAAATGAAAAACTAAGATAATATCCAATGAGGGTCATAAAAAACTGGAAAAAAGCAAAAAACACAGGAGCTTCAAACTTACTAAATAAGTGTTCTTTTTTTGAACTTGCAATACAAATAGAAACTGCAAAACAATCAATAGCAAGACTTACTGCGATTAAAAAAATTGTAATATCCATGAATTTTGACCTCTTTAAAAAATATATGAATTCTAGTCTTTTAAAATTAACTAAGAGTATTTTTAAGAAATATCAAATATATTCCAGCGCAGTTAATTTTAAAAGTAATGAATTTTGTATAAACTGGATAAAAATAAGGTTAAAAATGGCAATTAATCCAATCAAGGTCAAAGTTAAAAAATTACATGCTGATGCTAAAATACCTTTTATAGGAAGTTATCATGCAGCAGGGTTTGATATTTATTCTGTTGAAGAATATGAACTCATGCCTGGAGAGACTCATGCAATATCGACCGGAATTGCAGTTGAAATTCCAGAGGGAAAAGTTCTTTTTATATGGGACAGAAGTGGCATGGGCTTTCGTGGAGTACATAGATTTTCAGGAGTAATAGACTCAGATTACAGAGGGGAAATAAAAATAGTTCTTTGCAACCATACAAAAGCTCCTTACAAGATAGTTAAGGGAGACAGAATCTGCCAGGGAATAATACAAGATTATTACAAGCCTGTTTTTGAAGAAGTTAGTGAACTATCTGAAACTTCTCGTGGAGAAGGAAGATTTGGAAGTACAGGAAAATAGTTAAGATACTTATTTTAAATAATAAGAGTTATTTTTTGATCTTGTATTAACTCTTTAATTAAAATACAAATATATTAAGCTATTATGCCTATAAAACCTATGACTCTTATATGCAAATGGCAAGAGGAGTCTAATGATGAGGATTGCAAGCTATATTGCAAAGCATATCCAGAACATCCTGAGTGTTTCTATAGGCCAAAAGATGTTATCACTGAAAGAATATGCGGTAAGCCTGAATACTATATTGAAAGATGCAGCCATTTTATAGCTACAGATGATATTTCAATACTTTTATAATCCAAACATTAGACTAATACTCGAAATAATTAATCAGTTAGTGCAAACCTTATATTTCTAAATCTATCAATTTAGGCAATATTATCAATCATCATCACATTCTTCAAACTTCACAGAGTAAAGATTATCATAATCTTTTTTCCTTTGCTTACTGCATTTATCGCAATATTTCCTTGTGTATCTGCTTGCTTTCTTTAGTTCAAATTCTTTTCCGCAGTCCTTGCATTTTATCATTTTTTCCATTATTAGTTTAGCCAAAGTTAGAATATAAAGCTTGCTGCTAACTTTTATTATTAATTAATAAAGCTTTCCTAACCACTTAAAAATTAAGATAAAAGAGATGTTACAGGATTACAGCCTTTATACAACCTAAATATTAATAAAATCAAAAAATAACAAAAAATTAGGAGAATTAAAATGGAATTATTTGATCGCAGCAAACTAAATCTACTGCCTATTTCAGCTAAAAAGAGCAAAATCAAAATTGAGGATATGGTAATTGATCCTGATTCAAACAGTTATAATAAAATTAAGGGTTATGACCGCATTGAAAAAATATCTGATGAAATAATCAAAGCAAGAAACAATGACCGACCAGTAATTGTTGCATTTGGAGCGCATTTAATTAGAAATGGTCTTACTCCAATCTTACGAAGAATGGTTCAAGAAAACTATTTAACTCATCTTGCAACAAACGGAGCAGGATCTATTCATGATTGGGAATTTGCATATCATGGGCAAACTTTGGAAGATGTTGAAGAGTATGTTCTCAAAGGCCAATTTGGCATATGGGATGAAATTGGAAAATATATTAATCTGGCTATTAATTCAGGAGCAAAACTTGGAAAGGGCTATGGTGAATCAGTTGGAGAGATGATAAAAAATGAAAAACTGATTATGGATAATAATGAAATAAAAATACCTCACCCATTTAAAAAATATAGTATCCAAGAAGCTGCTTTTTCTGAAAGGGTTCCATTTACAGTGCATCCTGGATTTGGATATGATATTATCTATTCACATCCAAGTTCAGACGGAGCATCAATTGGAAAAACTGCTGAAATAGATTTCTTAAGATTTGCTCAAAGTGTTTCAAAACTTGAAGGAGGAGTTTATATTTCAATTGGATCTGCAATAATGTCTCCAATGATTTTTGAAAAATCGCTTTCAATGTCAAGAAATGTTTCCCATCAGGAAGGGAAAAAAATTGATGATTTTATGATTGTTGTTAATGATATTAAGGAGAATGAATGGGAATTTGGCTCTGGAAAAGAACCTCTTAAAAATCATCCTTCATATTATGATCGACTATGTAAATCATTTAAAAGAATGGGAGCAAGAGAACTTCATTACATAAAGGCAGATAATAGGGATTTTTTAGTGAATCTTTACCAGTGTTTAAAGGCAAAAAATATTTAGTAAATTTTAAATTTGCCTGTTTGAAACTAACTAACCTAGTTAAGATCTATTCATAATAATCTTTAAATATTGTCTTATTTTCTCTAATAATAAGCGGTATTAGTTAAGTGGTAGAACAAGTCGTTGCCAACGATTAGACGGGAGTTCAATTCTCCCATACCGCATTTCGAGAACTGAACAAAAGAAGCTCAATTACTTCAAAATTCATATTCTTCAGAAACATTTAAAATTTAAATTTTATATATTAATTTATGAAAAAGAGATCTATTGGATTTATTGCACTTATGGTTATCCTGGTTATAATTTGTGCTTTTTTCTTAATGAATCATAATAAAGATCCTTATGAATTTTCAGGCGATACTCTTTATTATTCACAGGATCGCGGAACTCCTGTTTATGAAATGACCTTTCGTGAACAAAATGGAAGTGTTGATGTTTATAATATCAATTTTGAAAGTAGAAACTTTCTAGATTATAAAACAAAGATCTATGGCTTATTATTTATGCCAAGAGATAAAAAAAATGTTTCCGGACTTATTTTACTTCCTGGTGGTGGAGGAACAAAAGAGGGTGAATATCCACTTGCACTTACAATTTCTAAACTTGGATACTCTGTTCTCACATTTGATCAAAGAGGTATCGGAGAAACAGGAGGAGTTTATCTTGGACCTGATCAAGATTATCCTGTATTTTTACAAAAAAAAGAACCAATACAACATTTAAGTGTTTATGATTCGCTTGCTGCTTTTGATATTCTCAGAGAAATAAAAGATGATCGGATTAGTATAGATAAAAATAATATTGCAACTATCGGAGAAAGTATGGGAGCAAGATATGCAATAATTGCCGCTGCAATAGACCCTCGGCTTCGCGGAGTAATTGTTATTAGCAGTTCAGGATTTCATGTAGGAAAATCTAGTGAACCATATATTCCCTATCTTACTTCAATTGACCCGGATCATTATATTGATAAAATATCTCCAAATAAAGTATTTATGCTTCATGGTTCAAATGATAGTGTGGTTAAACTCGAAGATGCAAAAATTACATATAATCTTGCAAAAGATCCAAAAAGATTTTTTACAGCTGAAAACTGCCAACATGGATATTGCGACAAGATGTATGATGAACTGAAATACGACCTAGATGAGATATTTAGATAAATGCCTTCGGCAGTTAATTATAACCCTTTTCTTTTACAATTTCAACTAATTTTCTTGCTAGTTCACTGCGTTTAACTTCATGTAATTCGTTATTTGAAGTTATAATTAGGGTTGCAGTTTTTGTAAGATCCTGACTACTTAATGAATTTGCAACAACAAGATCTGAATTATTTTTTATCAAATGATTATAAGCAGTCTTTATTAGATCTTCTTTTGAAACATCTACTAAAAGCTTGAATCCTACTTGATAAACTTCAGGTCTCCAGGCTTTAACAAGTGAAATTACCTTGGGATTTCTTTTTAGCCTTATTACTAATTCATCTTCATCAGAACTAATTTTTCCATTGGTTTTTATTGCACTATAGTCTGAAACAGCAGCTGCCAAAACAACAACATCAATAGGATTATTTTCCAAACTGCATTTTAAAGTCTGAAAGTAATCTTCAAAGGTTTTTATTGGATACTCCAAGAGTAAGTCTTTACATTTAGAATATTTGTGATAAACTCCTTTTAGTCTTTCTATTTCTATTGAAAGATCCTTGTTTGGATCCAGAGTCATTTTTCTTTTAAATGGAACTGGTGCCTTTTCACAATAAACATAATGAACTTTTGCTTCAGAGCCTAGGAACTCTTCAGCAATTATTGCTCCTGTAGTTCCAGTGCTAAAGTTACCAATATGTCTTACATCATCTATTTCTGAGATTGTTCCTCCACTTGTGACCAAAACTTCAAGAGCCCTATTCATTTTTAACTCCTAAAAATAAGTTTTGGTTTAATGCAAGATAATCTAAGATCTTAAGAGTAAAACCAGGTATTTCTCTTTTGTCAACCCTATAGAAATCTGATTCTAATTTATCTAATCCAAGTCTTTTTATTTCTAAGTCTTGTGAATCTGAAAATTCAGCAGAAGTTATTAACTCAAGGGCTTTTTTTGGAGAGAACCAGGAATAATCAATTATTTCAAACTTATTTGGAGATAATTTTAATGAATTATCAATTTCCCCTGAATAAAACTCTGCATAATAAAATTTAGTGCTACGACTAAAAGTTCCCTTGAATATAAGTCTTGGAGATTTTATCTGACCCAAATAACCTGATTCTTCTCTGAATTCTCTAAGTGCAGTATCTAAAAGAGTATTATCAGTTGATTCATATTCTCCTCCTGGAAAAACCCATTCTCCTGGAAAAATATAAGGCCTTTTCTTTTGATTATTTACAAATGCTCTTCTTAACATTAAGAATTCAAGTTCATGATTCTTAATTCTATGGGGGGAAAATAAACCTGCTTTTACAAAATGATTTGGTTGTATCATTTTAAAACAACCTCAGGATTATAATGATTAATTATTGATGAAACAATTGTATTGACTGTTGCTATCTTTGCCTTTCCTTCTGAAAATCTTGGTTCAATTATTTTTATTCCATATTGGTCTACTTTTTTTAGGTTTTCCTGAAAAAATGGATTGTTATAAAGAGAACCATGCATACAAGGTGCAAAATAAACAGGAATTTTACTTCCAAGTGCACTTGCAACAAGAGAAGTCACTGTATTATCAGCTATTCCATACATTATCTTATTTATTGTATTAAGTGTTGCTGGAGCTACAAGAACTAAATCCTCGAGGCAGATATGTTCTGCAAGGCCTGAAAGATTACATACAACATTTTTTTCAGTTGCCCATTCAAGTGATGCTTCTCCTATAAACTTTAAGGCGTTTGGAGTAACATAAGCTTTTACAACTGCTCCATATCTTCTGAGGTGTCTTGCTATTTTTGGAGTTTCAATTGCTGCTATTCCTCCTGTCACACATAGTGCAATTGTTTTACCTTCAAGATAATTCTCCAGTTGCTCAACTTTTAGATCATGTTTTTCATTCATTTGAGTAGTCTCCTTGCATTATGATAATAGACTTTCATTTTGTCCAGTTCATTAAAACCTTTCATAGCTTCTTCAACAAAATATACAGAGTCTTCATGACTTTGAATTGGAAAATCTGTTCCAAAAAGAAGTTTGTTTGGTCCACACTCATATAAAAATGATTTAACTTCAAGAACAGCTTCTTCTTTTTCTTGCTTAGTAGAGTCAAAATCCACAACTCCACTCATATCGGTATAAAAATTATTATTTCTTTTAACAACCTCAGTTAAATCCTTTAAAAATGGTTTTGACAAATGACTTGCAATAATTTTGACATCAGGATTATCTTTTGCAAGAAACTCGAGATCACTTGCCTTGACTACATCTGTTATTGCTATTTTTCCAAGTGTTGACATTGCAGAATAAGAGTATCCGCAATGAAACATTAAAGGAACTTTGAAATTTCTTGAAACTTTTACTAATTCATTTATTTTATTTGATTTTAAATCAATATTTTGGTAACTAGTGTAAAGTTTTATTCCAGATAAATATCCTAGTTCTCCAAGCTCATTTAATTCATTAATCCCTGTATTAAAATAATGCTCAAAATCAAGACTGCCAAACATTAAAAATTCAGGTTTATCTCGTATCCAGTTAAATAACCTAAAATTTGTAATGCCTGTTCCACGATGAGGAAAATAAGTAGCAAGAACAACTGTTTTTTCAATTTCATATTTATTCATTTCCTGATAAATACTTTCAAGTGTTGCAGATCTTCCGCCTATTTGCTTTTTTGTGGTATGACAGTGTATATCTATTTTTTTCATTTTATCTCCTGTGTTCTGGAAGATTATTATCAAGCCAGATAGTATAAGAAAATCCGCAATTTCTGCATTTGAAATCATAACCATCAACATTATGTGTGTGAGGCCTGTCTAATTTATTGAGTTCACATTTAGGGCAATACTCAGTTGGATTTTTTTTAAAAACATCATCCAATGAATAATTCCCATATTCTTGTTTGTTTTTTTCTTTAGACTCACGATCAAGGCCTAAAAATTCTCTTATTGTTTTTGCCATAATTATCCTAAATCAAAAATTGATATAAACTTTTTCTATAAATCTTTAAACTGGTTTAAACTTTAGAAAGGTTTATAAAAATCAGTTTTATTAGTCATATTATGAAGATAATAGAAAGAAACCTGCAGGAACTTGGAAAATCTTTATTTGTAAGTCTTCCAAAAGACTGGGCCAATACATTTAAACTAAAAAAAGGCTCAAAAATAAAGATGGTTGTTGGTGAGAGAGGTTTTATCTCAATTGCACCAGAATTTACAAATATAGAAAAACAAAAAGAAACTGAAATGGAATTTGACAGACATTTCAAAAGAAAATTTTTTAGAGAATATTTTATGGGCAATGAAAAGATAACAATTCTCTTTAATAAAAAAATAAAAGAAACTGAAAGAAAAGAGATCTATTCTTTTCTTAAAAGATTTATGACTGTGCAGATAATTGAGGAGAATGAATCAAAGATAATACTCAAGTCATTTAAGATTGAAGAACTTTCAATTGAAGAGTGTATGAAAAGGCTTTATTTTATTTCACTTAATATGATGGAAGAGCTTATTGCAGGCAAAAACAAGGTAATGCTTTCTGAAATGAGGGATAATATGACTAAATTTTATTATTTACTTGTAATGCAGATAAGAAGATACCTGGAAGAGGGAAAGTTTACAAAAGAGAATCAGATATCACTTATACGTGCAATGGACTATAGAATGATTTCTGAAAAAATGCAAAGAATTGTGGAAATAATTCAAAATCTTGAAGAAATAAAAGACTTGGAAGTTGCGAGTTTTTTAAAGGAGATAAAAGATTATTATGCGAAATCTGCACTTAGTTTTATAAACAGCAATTATGAGAAAGCACCTTACTTATGGGAAGAAGGAGAAAGAATAGAAAGAGAGAATAAAAGACTCTTAAACAAAATTGAAAAATTAAAGAATAATATTATGTATAAACAAGTATTGGATCTTTTTCAAATACTAAGATATGCAAGAGAGATTTCTAGCCTGATAAGATAATCAGCCAATCGAAAAGTCTAAAAAAGGTTGAAAGTAGATAAGTAGAGAAAATTAATGAATTAGATGATGGATAGTAGAAAATATGCAGGGATGCCAAAAGAAAAACTTGAAATGTTTCTTACAAAATTAAATGGAGGAGTTGATTTCAGGCAGATTTTCCAGAATGTTAGAAAAGATTGCTATAGACCTGGAGGATTTTCTATTGACCCTAGAACAGGAGATGAAATCATATTCTCAACCTCCAGAGATAAGAGGCCTACTACTTACAATGGAGAAAAATGTGTAATTTGCAAGGGCGAGGAAAGTGAAATACTTCCATTTTTAATGGCTCAAAAATTAAGTTCTGGTGCCTATTCTTTTGTTAATGAAAATAAATATGCTTTTTTAAATCCGGACGGGGTATTTCTCTTAGGTGGCAAGGGAAGAAAAGAAGATGATGGAATTCCTCTTAGAGGAGGCAATTTTTTAGTTTGGCCAACAACAGAACATAAAGAGATATATGAAATTCCATATGAAGATCATGCAGTATCTTTTCATTTAATGAGAAAACTAGAGGGAATATTTTTGTCAGGAGTTTTTGAGGAGATATCTGGTCGTGAGTCTGTTCAGGTGATCAAAAATTCAGGAAGCTCGATTCCAGGCTCTCATGTTCATGGCCCGTATCAGGTAACTTGCAGCAATAGAAATCTAAGGAAAATAAATGATGATATAAAATTTATGAAAAGAGAGGGTATTTCTTTTGCTGAGTTCCTTGATAAAGATTGTGAACCTTTGCTCCAAATAGCAGATTATGATACAATGAAACTTGCGGTTCATAAGTATTCCAGAAGACCTCTTGAAGCAGTTATTTATCCAAAAGATAAAAATGTTGAAGTATTTGGTGACTTAAATGATAAACAATTAACAGATTTAGCACGAGTAACAAGTGATGTTTCTTTTGCACTTTCATTTTTAATGCCTGCTATGAAAAGAAGTTTTGATTATAGTTTCGGATTTCATATTGGAAAAGGAATTGGAACTATGTATGTTGAAGTGTTTCCTTCAAGCCAGAGACCAGGAGGTTTTGAAAGGCTTGGAAGATATATCTGCCAGGGAACTCCACCTCAGACCGCTGCAATATATAGAAATTTTTTGAATGTACTTGCTAAAGGAAATATAATAACCAGATATGATCTAGATCCTACTGATGAATACACAATTAATTATATAAATCGGCAGTTTATCCAACCTGCTCTGAAATAAATGTTAAGACTAGTTTTTTACCTTCATAAAACATTTAAACTTGGAATAGCTTGAAAGTTATATGGGAATTGTCGAAAAAATAAAGGGGAATTCTGGAAAGATACAGACTTCATTATCCACAATTCTTAAAGTCATACTTATTTTTTCTATTCTTTATTCAACTTATTTCCACCTTTGGCATATATTGTTTGCCAATATTTTTTTATTATTCTTGATGTTTATGCCAATGATACTTGGGAAAAAATATCAGGTGAATATTCCATTTGAATTTGAGTTTTTTCTTTTTCTTTTTGTAATTATGTCATTTTTCCTGGGTTCAATCAGGGGTCTTGTAATCCAGGCTTTTTTTGGGATTGCAGTTGGATTTATTGGATTTGCAATAATGTTAATATTGTTTTCCAACAGCAAATTCAAGGCTAATTACATGCTTATTGTATTATTTTCATTTAGCTTTTCTTTGGCATTTGGAGCTATTGCAGAAATCTTAAAATATTACCTAAAGTGGTTTTTAGACTATCAGATGTCAGTTGGAGATTATGATTTTGCAATTACAAACTTGACTCTTGTTGCATCAGGAGCATTATTATCATCTCTTTTTGGATATTTTTACATGATTGGTTATAGAACCAGAATAATGCAGGAAATGGTTGGAAAGTTCAAAAATAAAAATCCCAACCTTTTTATTGAAAAAACAGACTCTCCTGAGGAGATACTAAAACTTATTAAAAAAGGCGAAAATGAAAGGATTGAATTCAAATCAACACTTAGGGCAAACCTCCATACAGGAGAACATGATAAAAAAATTGAAAACTCTTCACTTAAGACAATTGTTGCGTTTTTAAATTCAGAAGGAGGAATACTTCTAATAGGAGTCTCTGATACTGGAGAAATATCTGGAATTGAAAAAGATGGGTTTTTAGATAATGATAAATTTAACAGGCATTTTACCAATTTAATTAAGGAGAGAATTGGAAATGAATATCTGCCCTATATGAATTTTGAACTTGTTTTAATTGAAGGAAAAAATATAATGAGGGTTGAATGCAGAAAAAGTGATAAGCCGGTTTTTTTAAAATGCGATGGAACTGAAGAATTTTATATAAGAGTTGGAGCATCATCACTGCAAATAATTGGAAGCAAGATACTAGAGTATATTGCTCACAAATTTAGAAAGATTTAAGGTTAAAAAAATATTATAAAAAAATTAAAAGAACTAGTCAAAGCCTTCATCGGCATCTTCTATCTCATCATCGTCTTCATCTAAATCCTCGTCTTCTTCATACATATCTTCTTCAAATTCATCTCTTGCCATTTTTTTACCTCCCTGGACTATTTTTAAAAAAATCCGGAGTTTAAAAAACTTTTGAAATACTTGCTCTGTCAGAAGTTCTTAATTATTTTAAAGTTCAAGTTCATTATTCTCTTATTTTTATTTACTCACCCCCATTAATTGAGGGGGATAAAGAAAAATAAGTTATTTTTTATAAGTAAAATCAAATAGGATTCATAAAAGCTCTAAATAATCGAGGTTAAGATAAAAGTAAAAATCTATTACAATCAAACTTAAATACTAGTAGTCATATAAAAATTTTAAAAACAGATTTTAAAAAAGGGGAATAAAATGAGTGATAAACCTTTTTTTAGACATTTCAATAAAATGTCTAGGCAATGATAGAAAAGCAAGAATCAGAGTAAATCTGACATGCTTTTGAGAATAAAAATAAAGGAGGAATAAAATGAGTGATATAATCATAAATGAATCTTTTTCAGATGATTGCGATTTTTCATTTGAAAATGCTCGCGAAGGTGAGATTGAATCAAAAGAAATTCTTAAACTTAAAATAGAGGCAAATGAAATTTCAAGTAATACTGAGATAAAAGAACTTATTTCATATGCAAAAATCAAGAAAAACCTTACATATGAACTTCCGCATCAACCTGAAGGAGCACTTAGAATACTTCGAGACTTTAATGGAAATGCGCTTCTTGCAGATGAAGTAGGGCTTGGAAAGACAATTACAACAGGACTTGTACTTCGCGAGTGTATTGAAAGAAGTTTTGTAAAAAAAGTGCTGATACTTACTCCACCCTCGCTTGTTGATCAGTGGGTCTCTGAACTAAAGGAAAAATTTGAATTAGATTTTAAAATAATTGAAAATGAATCTGACTGGACTAAAAATAATTTTGTTATTGCCTCACTTGACAGGGTTAAGATTTATAACACTGAACTTAAGAAGTTCAGGCATGAAATTGCGCATGAAATACCCTGGGACCTAGTAATCGTTGATGAAGCCCATAAGTTAAAAGATAAGAGGACAGTTAGATGGAAATTTGTTGACAGAATGCAGAAAAAAAGATTTCTTATTCTTACTGCAACGCCATTTCAAAATGATCTTTTAGAACTTTATAATTTACTTAATCTTCTCAAAAGAGGACATCTCGGAACAATTAATGAATTTAGAAAAAACTTTCTTAACCGCGGAAATAAAAGAATGCCTCTTAATCCAAGAGAGCTTAAAACAAAACTGGATGAAGTAATGGTAAGGCGAAAAAGAAGCGAGACAAAAGTAGACTATAAAAAAAGGATTCCAAAAATTGTTTCTGTGGAACTTTCAAATGAAGAAAAAGAGATTTATGAAACTATTTGCGAGATGCTTAAAACAAAATATTTTTCTTCAAGCGGAAATGAAATTAATGGAAAGCTTGCAATCTATGCGCTTCTTCCAAAAGTCACAAGTTCTTCCAGATCTGCAATAGAATCCTTAACAAAAATTATCAATGATGAAAAGTATCATGAGCAAACAAAGGAGATGGCAAGAAAAATAGTTGAAGGATATAAAAATCTTAAGAAAGATTCAAAAATAGAGAAAATAATTGAAATAGTTTCTGGAATAATAAAAGAAGATCCAAAACAAAAGATTTTGATTTATACAAGGTATCCTTCAACACAAAGATACATAACTGAAAAACTTATACCTTACAACCTCAAAATTGTAGAGTTTACAGGCGGGCTTACAAGAGAAGAAAAAACAGAAAAAATAAAAGAGTTTAAGGCAAACGCAAATATAATGATCTCAACAGAAACAGGTGCAGAGGGACTTAATTTTCAGTTTTGCAATAATCTTATAAATTATGATCTTCCCTGGAACCCGATGTCTGTTGAACAAAGAATAGGAAGGCTTGACAGAATAGGGCAGCAACGGGACATGAATATTTTCAGTCTTGCAACAAAAGGCACAATGGAGGAACATGTTGTTGATTTAATAATAAACAAAATGTGCTGTATTGGACTTGTTATTGGAGAACTTCCAATAATTTTATTTAATTTAGGACTTGATGGAGAGGGAAAATTTGGAATGAACAAAATAGAGGAAATGCTTATGAATAAATTCCTTGATTCAAAAAACAATCTAGAGATATTTTCAAAAGAAGTAGGAGAAATTGCAGATATAATAAATGAGGGAATAGAAGCTTATCAGGAAACAAAAGAGTACACTAAGGAGGTTCTTGACTCAAATGCAAAATGAAGATAATCTAAAGGGACTTACTGAGAAATTCTTTAAGAGCTTAAAATGCGAAGTTATTTGGAAAGGTAAAATTCTTTTTATAGAAAAAGTTCCTGCTGACTTTGAGAAGCTTTTTGGGAAAAAATCACCATATAGCTTTGTCTTTGATACAGCTGATTTAAATGATGAGACTGAACTTATTACAAAAGGAAGTTCTTTAATCAAATTAATCGCAAACTATCTTGATCACAAGGCCCAAACAACTCTTCTTAAAATTAAATTTAATCCGGATTTTAAAACAGAACTTAAAAAAAATATTAATTGGAATGATTATGAGATTGTCAGTATTTCAGAAAAAGAAAATAATGATTATATCTACAGATTTACTATTATGACTATATTTCAATATCTAAACGAAAAAGAACAGATAATCAGCACTATTTACATTCATAATAAATCTATTTTAGATAATTTTAATGCAGACAATTATGAAACAGGGGAGGGGAAAAAAGAAGAGATTTCTTTTGATAATGCAAATATTCGTGAGAATTACGCAATTGCAAAAGATAAATTAAAATATCTTTTGCAAAAAAGAACAGAGCATATAAGCCAATTGTTAAACAAATCACTTGAAAAAGAGATTCAAAGAATTGATTCACATTATAAATCTGAGTATGGTGAAATAGATACAGAAGTTGGAGACGCTATTAAAAAGATTCAGGAACTTAATTTAAAACTCAAAAGAGCTTCTGCAAAAAACAGACCAATAATTGAAGAAAAAATGGAAAGGCTCAACCAAACAATTGAAAAATTAAACAAAAGTGAAGAAAAGGAAAAATTTGAAAGGGAAAAGTCTTTTCTCATTAATGATGAGAAGCAAAAACACAGCATTAATATTTCAAATAACCTGATAAACACGAGCATAATCTATTATCCAATTTATTCACTTAAGGCCAGCATAAAGAAAAAAGATAATTTATCTGGATTTTCAAAAGAGATCAGACTTGATTATAATCCACTTACAAAAAGACTCTCCCAGCTTTTATGCGAGGGATGCAAAAAAGAAATAAACGAGGTAAATCTTTGTTCAACAAATCATCTTGCGTGTACCCAATGTATTTCAAAATGTCCAAGCTGCTTTAAAATAGTTTGTAACTCATGTAAAAAAAGCTCCTGTACTGTATGTGGAATCTCAATGTGCCAAAAGTGCGAGACTATCTGCTTTAAATGCTTAAAACCAGTTTGTAAAAGTCATAGCTGCAAAGATTCAATTAATGGGAAAAATTTATGCAATAATTGTGCAGAATATTGTCCTATATGCCAGAGATTCAGCCAAAAAACAAACTTTAAAAAATGTCAATCCTGCAGCAGCAATTTTTGTGTCTATTGCACTAAATCCAAAATAGTTAATAGCAAAACAAAAATATTGTGCAAATATTGTTTGGATAAGTATTACTAAATTATCTAAAAGAGAATTTACTTTTAATCCATTCCGCTCATATCAGGCATTCCACCCATTCTTGGAGAAGATTTTGGCTGGGTCTTTGATGCTAAAACATCATCGATTCTTAAAATCATTATTGCAACTTCTGTTGCAGAAGATATTGCCTGGCTTTTTATTTTAGCAGGCTCAATTATTCCTTTTTCAAAAACATTTTCAACACGATTATTAAAAATATTTATTCCTGCATATTTTTCCCCTTTATCATGCCTTGATTTTAGTTCTGTTAAAATATCTATTGGATCAAGGCCTGCATTTTCAGAAAGTGTTGAGGGAATAAACTCCAGTGAGTTTGCAAATTCAATTACTGCAAGTTGTTCTCTTCCTGACATGGTATTTGCAAATTCCTTAAGTCTTTTTGAGATTTCTATTTCAATTGCTCCTGCTCCTGCAACTACTTTTCTATCCCGAATTACTGTTGAAACATCTCCAAGACCATCTTTAAATGCCCTTTCCACCTCATCCATAACATGCTCACTTCCTCCATGAATTAAGATTGTAATTGCTTTTGGATTTTCACATCCTTTTACATAAGTCATTGCCTCATCTCCGTGCCTTATTTCCTCAACAATTTTTGATCTTCCAAGTTCATTTGATGAAAGTTCATTTAGATTTGAGATTGTTTTTGCTCCTGTTGCATAAGCAAGCATGTCTATGTCTGATTTTGAAACTCTTCTGCAAGCATATATGCCTTTTTTTGCAAGGTAGTATTGAACAACATCATCAATTCCTTTTTGACAGAAAATAACATTTGCGCCAATTGACTCTATTTTATCAACTATTTGTTTTAGCAATAATTCTTCCCGATTTAAAAATTCCTGAAGCTGAGTTGGTGAAGAAATAGATATTTTTGCCTCTGATGAAATATTTTTTATTTCAAGAGCCTCTGAAATAAGTGCAATTCTTGCATTTTCAATACAAACAGGCATATCCATTGATACTCTTTCCTTGTCAATTATTACTCCATTGATAAGTTCTGTATCCTCAACACCAAAACTTTTGTTTTTTACAATCTTTATATTATTTAGATTGACTAGTCCGTTTTCATGAATTTGTTTTATTGCACTCACAACGATTTCAGAGAATTTTTCTTTTGAAGACTCTGCACCTTTTCCAGTCATTGCAGTTTTTACAATATTTCTTAAGAGATCTTCTCTTTCATAAGTCACATCAACACTTAACTCTTTTAAAAATTCTTTTGCTTTTTCAGATGCAATATGATAGCCTTTAGTGATTACAGTTGGATGTATTTTCATATCAAGCAGTTTTTCTGCATTTTCCAGGAGTTTTCCTGCAAGCATAACAGCAGTGGTTGTTCCATCTCCAACTTCGCTCTCCTGTGTCTTTGCAATTTCAACCATCATTTTTGCTGCTGGATGCTCTATTTCCATTTTTTCAAGAATTGTAACACCATCATTAGTGATTGTTATATCTCCTAGTGCATCAACAAGCATTTTATCCATTCCTTTTGGTCCAAGAGTAGTTTTAACTGATTCTGCAACAAGTTTTGCTGCCAAGATATTATTTCTTTGGGCATCTTTACCAATAGTTCTTTCAATGTTTTCCGGAAGAATGTATATAGGTTGTTTGTCTGCCATTATGCTAACCTTCCTATGGTTTCTAGTCTCCTTTTATCTACATCTTGATAATTTCTAATTTCTCCAATCAGACTTGCCAAATCAGCTCTAGCACCTAATATTTCGCTTTCTTTTCCAGTAATAGAAATTTTATAGAATGGCTTTCCGCGTGCAGTAATTGTTGAACCTGAATCATGATGCAAGACTGCTGAAAAACATTCTTCATCATTTGAATCACAAAAATTATCAATATAAGTGACTCTATACTGCTTTAAGTAATTTTTAAATAAATCTGAGGAAAAGAATCCTAAATTCGTGAAGTGATACTCTACAGTCTTTATTGGTTCTGCCATTTTTATCCCTTTTAGTCATTATAATAATTCCTTAAAGGATTTTTAAGCATTAATAAACAATGAAATATATACTGTAAAATATACATTGAAGTAAACATATATCAGGTTACCATTAAGTATAAAAGTTGGAAAATACTTGATATTATATGAAAATCGGCATCAAAGTCGGTGATGTAATGACCAGGAATTTTGTTTCTGCAAGACCTGATCTTCTTGTTCTCGCGGCTGTTAAACTTATGGTAAAAAAGAGAGTCGGAAGCTTAGTTTTAGAACAAAATGGCATTTTAAAGGGAATTTTAACTGAAAAAGATATAATGTGGGCTCTTACAAAGAAAAAAGATCTTTCAGGAGTCAAAGCAGGTGAAATATGCACAAAAAAAATAACTACAATAAAACCTTCTGCAGATATTTATGATGCAATAATACTTATGAGAAAGAAAAAGTTTAGAAGACTTCCAGTAACAGTTAATAAAAAAGTAATTGGTTATTTAACACTCAAAGATATAATAAAAATCCAGCCAGAATTGTTTGAAATTGCAAGAGAGGGATATAATATAAAATGGCCAATTGATAAAGAAAAAGAAAAAGAGCCTGAGGCAGTTAAAGAGGGTATGTGCGACGAATGTGGAAACTATGATATTCTTTACAATTCAGATGGAAAACTTATGTGCGAAAGTTGTATGGAAGACTTGAGATAAGATTTTTTTAGCAAATCCACGGTAATCAGGGAATAAAAATATTTAAATAACCTCTTTATCTTAGTATATTATAAAAAGAGGCAATTAGTGTATTTTTTAATATGAGTGAGAAAGATATTGTATTCAAAGGAAAAATAAAACAAACAGGGATATTTAGTTTCAAAGATCTTTATAGTTTCATATATGATTGGTTAAGAGAAGATGCTTATGATGTTTTTGAAAAAAAATATGCTGAAAAAGTAAAAGGAGATTCAAAAGATGTTGAAATTTCCTGGAGTGCTGAAAAAGAAATTTCTGATTATTTTAAATTTAACATAACTGTTAACTGGTTAATACTTGGAATGAAAACTATTGAAGTACAAAAGGACGGGAAAAAAGTCAAGATGGAATCTGCATCTGTTGAACTTTCATTTAAAGCAATACTTGTAAAAGACTTTGAAGACAGATGGGAAAACTATCCATTTTGGAAATTTATGAGAGGAATTTATGAAAGATATATTATTAAGAATAGAATAGATGAATATCAGGTAAAATTAATGGAAGAACAAGAAGAGCTTATTGCACAGTGCAAATCTTTTTTAGCACTTGAAGGACAGCATAGATTCTAAGAAAATCGCTTCGCGAGATATATTTGCAATTTTAAGAATGAAATAAATTCATCTTAAAATTATTTAAAACAATATTCTTTAACTAATTTAATGATTCTTTTTCAAGAACTGTCTTATAAACCTTCTGTAATAATTTATGAATAGTATAAATACCAATAAAAATATTTATATAGGCATCTATTGATATTATAATATAAAAAAGGGTTAAACAAAAATGGAAAAGAGACTTATTGCTTTGATTGCTATTGGAATTGTTCTAGTATCCTTAAGCTTTGTTTCTGCTGCTGTGGAAGTAAGTGTAAAACCTATTTCAGACAGTTATATAATAGAGCTAAATGAACCTGCAACTTTTGATCTTGTTATAAAAAATCTTGGCAATAATGATTATTTCGAAATTTATTCTTTAGTTGGAATTGATATATCTCCTGAAGAAAAAATAAATATATTGTCAGGAGAAACAAAAACTGTAAGAGTCCAGGTAGTACCTCAAGAAGCATTAAGATCAAAAAGAGGATTTTTAACATTTGAATATTTAATAAAAGACTCAAAAAATGAAATTGATAAAGAGAGACTTAGTATAAATATAGCAAGTTTATCAGATGCAATTACAATAACTCCTGATAATCTATATCCAAATTCAGACAGTCTTAGAATTGTTTTTAAAAATACCTTAATGAGGGACTTTAGTGATCTTAATATAAAGATGAGTTCTGCTTTTTTTAACTATGATAAAGCACTTCCACTTAAAGGACTTGAAATGAAAGAAGAACAAATATCAATTGATCAAGGAAAATTAAAGACAATGACTGCTGGAAAATATCTTATTAGTGCTTTAATACAAACTTCTGGAAAAACAGCTGAAAAAGAAATCACATTCAAATTCTTAGAACAAGAAAACATTGATACAAGCCAAAGTGATGAAGGATGGCTTCTTAGAAGAACTGAAATAACAAAGAGCAATATTGGAAATGTCAAGAAGACTATTGAAATAACTGTTGCAAGAGATCTTATATCTAATATTTTTACATCTATAAACACTCAACCTACAAGATCTGAAATAAAAGGTTTTGAAAAGTATTATATCTGGGAAAGTGAACTTGCTCCAAATGAACAATTAAAAGTTGTTGTTACAACTAACTGGCTTTACCCAATAATTGTTGTATTACTTATAATAGGACTAATACTTCTAATATTAAGATACTTGAAACATGATGTGACTGTAAAGAAGAATGTTTATTTTGTAAAAACAAAAGGCGGAGAATTTGCATTAAAAGTTCATTTGAAAGTTAGAGGAAGAAGATATGCAGAAAGAATAAAGATAATTGACAGAATACCTCCACTTACAACTCTTTATGAAAAATTCGGAGCTGTTACTCCAGATAAGGTTGACCTTGCAAATAAAAGACTTGAATGGAACCTTGAAGCATTAAATAAAGGTGAAGAAAGAATATTCAGCTATATTATATACTCAAAAATTGGAGTTGTTGGAAAGTTTGAACTTCCTCCTGCAAAGGTTATTTATGAAAAAGACGGACAGGTAAAAGATAATGTTTCTAACAGAGCATTTTTTGTTAATGAACCTGGAAAACACAAATACGAATAATCATAAATTCTTTTAGAAAGATTTAAAAATAAACTATTTAAGATAATTCTATGGGACAGATAGATGATATAATGAGGGATATTGCAAAAACTGTTATCGGAGGAGCTGTAGGTTTAGGCATTGCAATGGGTAGTTGCGCAGCATATAACAGAATAGATCAATATAGAACCAGAAATAAAGCTGAGATACTACTCAGTGAACAGCCTTATGGAGAAGGTAAAACTGAACTTACAATAAATAAAGGACAGGACTATACAATTAGTTATACCTTAAACGATGAAGATGGTCTTGCAAAAGCAGTATTATATCAAAATGGAGAAAAAATAGAAGGATTAGATATGACTACATGGTCATCTACTCAGAGAATGCAAACAAGACTTAATCCAAGACTTGAAGAAATTCCTGGAGAATATCAATTTGAACTAAGGGGAATAGACAGAAAAAACAATCCTACAAGCATTGCAAAGGCAACCCTAAAAGTTTTAGATGTGAAATATGATTCACTACCTAATACATTAAAATAATTCTTTGCTTTGCAAAAAGGACTAAAAAGTCCTTTAGAAATTTAGTAATTTTTATCCAAAGTTAATTTGTCTAAAAATTGTTTTAGCTTAATCTATTTAAGATAAAACAAGTATGTGTCTCCAAAAACCTTTAAATACACTCAATATTTCTTAATTGTAACCCCGGGTCGTATAACGGTTATTACCTTCGGCTGTAGACCGGATGACGGGAGTTCGACTCTCTCCCCGGGGATATTATAATATTTCCAAAGGAAATATTATACAATTCTTTGAGAGCAGTCGATCAAAAGACAGACATATTTCTATAAGTTCGACCGAACATTTTGATTTTTGAATATCTTTTAGAATTATCTCAAAATGGTATTAGGATAAATGAAAAAATCAGGCTGTGAGATTCTCCCAGGGGATATTCTTTTTGAATCTTTAAAGTTTGATTTTGTTGTATGACTAATACATCGTTAATATAAATATTTTAAATCATTAGATATATCATCTATCTTGATATGATCTTTTTTAGATTCCAGATGATTCTTAGTTATTTAATGTCAAGAAGAAATTAATTAAATTTTATAGGAGGTTAAAATGAGAAACGCAATTTTGTCAATAGCACTATTAAGCTTATTTGTAACTCTAAGTGTTGCAGGCGTATCTGCATGCGGCGGACTTGGTATGTATGGATATGGTGGATGTGGTGGATGCGGAGGAGTAGCAGTTGCTAGTCCTTGCGGTGCCGGTCCTTGCGGAGGCTATTATCCAGGTTATTACGGCGGATATGGTCTAGGTGGATATGGACTTGGAGGTTATGGATTAGGTGGCTATGGACTTGGAGGATTTGGAGTACGTAGCATTAGTTTAGGTGGATTTGGACGTGGACTTGGGTTCGGACATCACGGATTCGGACGCATATAAGGACATTTTCAAGTTAATCTCGTTTTGCGAGATGACTTTAAAGTGCTTTCGCACAGTTAGCAATTTCTACCAAGAGTAAATCTTGCTTAAAATTGTTTTAAAGTTTAATTTACTTAAAATAAAAACAACTAGTTATAACTATTTTATACTAAAGTATAAAATATTAAACTGAATAAATAAATTCTTGAAATAAACTCCTTAGGGTTTTAACAATTTGCCAGAATAATTTATTTTTTAATGAATAGGCAAATTGTTTTAATATTCGAAAATCTTAGTTGTTGTATAATTTATACTTCATTATTATAAATATTTCCAAGCATTAGATATATTATCTATCTTGATATCTTATTTATTTTAAATTTTAAATTCTTAGTTATTTTAATATCAAGAAAAATTAATTAAATTTATCAGGAGGTTAAAAATGAGGAATAGAAATTTATCAAATTTATTTGTAATAGTATTATTAATACTTGGTGTTAATGTAATACTCATATCTGCAAGTTCAGGTAGTGAAAGTCTTTTACGTGGCGGAGGTCATAGTGGAGGATTTCATGGATCTGGTGGATATCATGGCAGTGGAAGTCATAGTTTTGGAAATTCAGGCCATAGCTTTGGAGGATTTCGTGGAAACTCTGTGGGACATGGTAGTATTGGTCATGGATTTGGAGGCTATCATAATTATGGTAATACTTATCATGGAAATTTTGGTCATGGGCCTAATATTTATAGAAACAGACATGCAAATTATTATCCTTATTCTTATGGAAGTTTAGGATATGCTAATTATTACCCTAACTATTATCCAAGTTCTGTAAATTATTATTCAGTAGATTATCCTAGTTATTACAACACAAATGTTTACCCTACAGATTATTCTGCATATTATTCTGGTGATTCAGTATTAGATTATCCGGCAGATATTCCTATGGACTCTACAGACTATCCAATTGATGCTACAACAAATAATTATATGGATAGCAATAATACTATTGATAGGGATAATGTTTAAGAATATCAGCTAATTTCTTAAAAAACCAAGGACTTTTTTAGTTTATTTCATCAGATATTTCATCAAGCGAAATAAATCTTAATCCGATTCTCTCGCCTGATTTTGCCTGGCTAAATGTCTTTTTTATAGGATCGTAAACATGAATTTTATGGTTAAAAAGAATCATATTATACTCCAGGCAATAGTTCCAGTCAGTGCCAACTATAATTCCCCTATTGGTAAAATTATAAAGATAAAACTGATAATCAATACTAGGTTCAGAGTCTAGATGAAAAGTTCTCATACCTACCTTATAATCAATAAACTGGTGTATTCCTGGTTTTTTTGGAACAATTGCTCCATTTGGAAATCTAACTAATGGAAGTTCTAAGTTTTCAAGTACAGCTCCTGAGATAAGTTCAGAGTGTTCTAGTCTAAATTGGTAGGGCATAGGATAAAACCCTTAATTTTTATTAAATAATTATGTTGTCTAGAAAAAGACAAATCTTATGCCAGCCCATATTACCACTTTAAAGTAATACTAAAATAGAAAGCTTTATATATATGTTGTTACTGTATAGTTTATACATAAAGGATGTATAAAAGTTACTGTGGTTTTGGCGAGATTTATTCTCGAACAAAATAAACTATCTAAACTAATCTGATATAAAACTAAAATGGGATTTGGGAAGAAAATATTTGGATTTTGCAAAAAGACAGGAAAGGAGATAGCATTAATTCTAGCACTTGCTCATGGAGCAACTCAGATAAATTACACTGCAAATGATTTTGTTAATTATGATAATCCAAGCCAAATGAGAAGAGATTTTCAAAAACAATTTGACTTTCCAATAAAAGGTTTTGAAGAAGATATTGAAGAGCAGCCAAAGGATATAATGGGTATTGCAGAGGTAGTTCAAAGAGAAAAACAAACAAAAAATTTTCAATTAAGAAATATGAGAATAGAATCTAATAATTATTTAAAAAGAAGCCTTGCAGAACAATTTGGAGATATTTTCACAATAGGATATAGCGGATGGTATTTTGGAGAAAAGATAGGAATTACAAAAAAGGCAGGTCAAAAAACATTAACTCATGAAATTAAGCATGCTAAAACATTTGATATTATAAGAGACCATCCTGAATTTTTAGATAAATGGAAAGCACTTGCAAAAGATGAAAATGGCAATAGTTTGTATAGAGGAGATGTTGTAACTGCATGCAAACGAGTAAGAGGACTAGAAAAATTATTTAGAGATTTACCTCGTCCTGTTAATTATGAAAAATCAGGTTTTGTGTCAAATTATGCAAGATCAAATGTTTATGAAGATATTGCTGAGACTTGCGAAATGGCTGAACTTGACCCTTGTATTGAAACATATTTATTTGGAGTTTCCCCTAATCCCCATAACAATGCAATTCCAAAAAATGAAAAAGTAGTTGCAAAAATTAAACTTGCTGAAGAATATGGACTTATTCCCCCTGGTTTTATGGAATATTCTGAACTAAAAAGATTGTTTCCAAAAGCTCTTGGTGCTGTTGAAAATGGATCTGGAACAAAGACTGCAGAAGAGTTTTTAGAGAAAAGCAGAGCTTTTCTAGATAAACACCCAAATTCAGTTTATGAATGTGAACTTAGAGTCAACAGAGGTTATTTACTTGAATCAAAGACCGTTGCTCAAGCTTGCTCAAAAAATAAACAATTAGAATGGGCACACAAATATAGAGAAAGTGTGAGAGGAAGCCCATCTACAACTCTTGAAGAATGTAACAATGCAAGAAACAAAGAAAAAGAAATATTAAAACAAAACAGAAATTTAACAGATCATTTAGATATAGCTGTTTTTGAATATGAAAAAGCATTGAAAGCAGGATTTAAACAAGGAATGGATTATTCAAATGCATTATGTGCACTCCAAAGATGTTATGAGATACTTGGAGATGAGAAAAAAGCTAAGACAATTCAAGATGCAACCTATGAATATTCTAGAAGAGTTAATAATTCTGATCTAAGGCTCTTTGCTACAGGAGTTAATGATTACCTGGAATCAAATGGTTCTTTAGATACTCATGAATCAAGGCAAATTGATTTTATTGGAGGAAATAAATAAGATGACAATTGAAGACACAATACTTGAATCAAACGAAAGAGTAAACAGCCGTGCTTTTGAAATAGCAGGAGACGATGTTGGAGAGATCTATCAAAGAGTCCATGGTGCAACAAGATCTGATCTTGAAGCAATTAAAAGAGCAGGAGTTTTTTTAGGACATTCTGGAATAGTTGAAAGAGTCTATGAAGTTTTGAATTATGAACAACTTGAGAAAGCAGGAGCTGATGAAACTGATCTTCTAGACTTTAATACGGCTCTTGTATGCAATGATAATGAAACTATCGAAGAAATATGCAACGATAATAAAGTTGAACTGTTAACTCCTAATAATTTTGAACTTGCCCATATGCTTTATAATGCAGTTTATAATTATCAAGAATTTTCAAGAGGTTATTCTATTGATAATCTCGGAACTTCTGTTGGATATGCATATCAAAAATTATTTGGAAATGATTTTAATGAATTTTCATTTGGAGCCAGTAGGCATGATGGAGAAGTAGTAAGAGTTCCATATAGTGAAATACCTGCAGAACACAAAGATATGATCCATAAAATGATTATTGATGCTAAATTAAAAGATCTTGGATTTAAACTTCCTGAAAAGAAGAATGGAAACGGAGATGCAGAATAAAATGACACACCAAACTCTTGATAATTATGTTGAAATTGATTCAGATAAAGAATTCAAAGAATTCAAGGAGAAAAATAAAGGATTTTGGGGTAAATGTGCTGATGCTTATTTTAAACCAAGAAAATTTGAAAAAAGGCTCTATGAACTTTTAGGAATAAAGACATTTCAAAAGGCATTTATGGCTACATTTGGAGAATATAGAAAAAGGCATTTCTACAATGGTCCAGACCATTATCAGATGGGAAAAGAAATCTCAAAAGAAAATCTGGAAAGATTTATTGAAAAAACAAAAGAGAATGAAAGTATACATTCTCCAGGTTCAATAGGAGCAGTAGTAGGTCTTGGTATAGCACTTCCATTATCTACAGGTTCTTACCTTGCAATGGGCCTTGCTGTTGCAAGCAGTTCTATTATACTTGCAATAAATCTTCCGGTCACAATTCTTCAGAGATATAATCGTGCAAGAATACAGGAAGTTCTTGATAAAAGATATGGAGGAAATAAATAAAATGACAACTCAAAATCAAAATAGAAAGTTTATCATTACTAAGAAAATTGCAAAACATGGCTCGCAAGCTATAATTGTAATTCCAAGGGTTCTTGAATCTCAGTTAAAACCCGGAACACTTGCTGAAATTTCAATAAATATAATTGATGAAGATGAACATAATAAAATAAATGGAGGAAGTGGAATATGACATCTAAAATAACTCTTAGAGGAAGGCATATATCTCAATTTGCACAGAATTATCTTTTAGAAAGAAAATCCCAATTAGAACTAAAAGGAATTTATGGAGATGATGGAGCAAAGAGCTTTTGTCAAACATATAACCTAATTGAGAATGAACCAAATACACCTGTGGAAATAGTTGAAGGAATAGATTCAATTTGTGCTGGAGCAGGAGCTGATGAATGTCCTAAGTTTAAAACTAATTGTGTTTTTAGTGATGGTTTTAATGAGGATTCTGAAACACTTAGGGAATATGGACTTAAGACAGGACAATATACTGCAAGCGATATTATAGAAGCAGTTATTGATTATAATAACAGAACTGGATTTGTTAGTCCAAGAGATAAATTTAGAAAAAGAAAAATTGGAGGAACTTCAATATGAACCCTAAGATAATTTCACTAAATATAAGAACAGATGGAAGGCCTGTTGCAATTTGCCCTTATGACAATAAAGGAAATCCTAGATATGATAAAGTCAGTTTAATCACATTTCCAATTCAAGAGGGTAAACCTGAAAGAAGCTATCAAGTAAGTTACCTTGGAGTAAAACCGTTTTCATTTTCAGCACTTGAAAACTTAGAAGGAACTGAACTTGAAACAACTATTGACAAACTTGTTCAAGGTAAAAGGAAAACAAGAGAATTTAGTGCTATTAACTGCGGAGTTCCTTTGCAGGTTTATTTGAATGATGTTTATACAGGACTTATATTTTTAGGAAAGAGATATGATCCAAAGACAAGATGGGGACCTCAATATAGAGAAACAATACAAGGAGAATTTTTAGGAGACTTAAGAATTCGAAGATATGAAAACTTACCTGAGGTTAAATCACATTTTGAATTAATACAAAAACATGTAGAAGAAAAGAATAATAGAAATCCAAATATTAAAAGGAGGGCTGCATAATGAAAGTTTCAAAAAATAAACAAGTTAAAGAGAATAATCAGACAGGATATTTAGATGGTATTTTTAGTAGATATGAAAAATATATCTTGCATCTTGGAGGGATAGCACTCATAGAAGGAGAAATAGTTAAAATTTCAAATCTTAAGGGATTTTAAAAGTGCCCTGGAGGGCAGGACTTCAAAAAAGTTAGTATTTTTAATCTAAAATAAATTTAGATTAAAAATATCTATATTAAATTTTGTTTATTTTTTCAAGCAGGTCACCCCTTAATAAATCTTTTTCTTAGGATATTTTATCTATTTTTATGACAACAAAGGTTTAAAAACCTCGGAGAATACAAATTTTTAATTAAACAAAATCAATTCAAAAAGGATGAAAAAAACATTTGAAGAAGATGAAGAAAAGTCTGAAGACGAAGAAGAATTAGATGAAGACGAGGAAGAAGAAGAGTCTGAAGACGAAGAAGAATCAGAGGAAGAGGTAGAAGAAGACTCTGATGATGAAGACGAGGAAGAAGAAGAGGAAGAAGAAGACGAAGCTGACGTCTTATAAATTTTTTCTTTTTTATTATATTTTTTATATTTTCTATTAGATGCGCATATCTGAGAAATTAGAATTGCCTAATTAATTTTTTTATTTATTCAATATTACGTAATTTATAATAAGAGAAATTAATTGTTAAAATTAACCTGGGCAATATTATTACTTTTATCCAGCTCTTTTATATTATTTGCATTATCTATCTTAAAAGTTATTTGTTTAGGATTCAAATGGATTAATTTAAAATTCTCTATTTTGATTATTACTCCTGCTCCATATTTTATATCTCCAACATCGCTTGTCTCCACGAGTTCGTTATCATCAAAAACACTGAGAGTTACATTTCCTGTATCTGTAAGTCCTATATTCTTTATTGTTAAATTAAAGTCAAGATATCTTCCTTTTTTAACAGCCTTAATGTTTTCAAAGGCTAAATCCGGAAGATTTTCAACAGAATAAAGACGTTTTAATTCATTGATTATAGAAATATCTAATTTTTGATCACATGAACTAATATATGGATTCATAAGACTATTTTTGTCCTGTGAATGATCAAAGCCAAAAACATGAATAAGTTCATGTAATTCAATATTTGGATAGCTGCATTCAAGTGAGTTTTTTGGATATTTAAAAAGCAGGACAGTTCCATTTGTTATTATATTGTATTTACCAGACTCTACTATTTCAGTTGCTCCTCCTTCACCTGCTACAAAGAAATCTTTTTTAGATCCAGTGCTTGGAGCGAGTTTATTTGACCCGGAACAACTTACTTCTATATCAATAGGTTCTGAGATACTGCTTGCTTCATGAAAACTAATTGAGTTAACTGTTTGGGAAAGTATGTTAAATGCTTCATGCATACGTTGTTTTTTTGTAAGATCACAATCAGAACTTATCATATAAGAAATATCATTGTGATTAAATTTCATATTTGGATGAAACTGATGAGTCTCAGTTATAATTTGCGAGAAATTCTCCTGACCTCCGATTTTAACATCAAGATTCTCAGGAGATCTTGGGAGATTATTATACAAGAAGTATAACAGGTAAAGGATTAATATTACCATTACAAAGGTTAGAAAAATTGACAACATATTTGAAAGATAACCTAAAGATTTTCTATTTTTTTGCATTTTAACTTCTTTTTATACATAATTAATTTATTATTCAGTTAGGTAACTTAATTATTTAAAGATACCTGATACAAGGTAATTTTTTACTTTGTAAAAAATGACTTGGATAGTCATGCAGAAGGCATTGAATTAACAGCAGATTTATAAACCATAAATCTTTATTTAAATCAAGAGGAAAAAAGAGATGAAAGGTAAATACTTATTTGGAGCACTGTTTGCATTTACTTCTGTTTTAGTTTTTATTATGCCTTTTATTTATGCTGCTGCAATTGAAAATTCAATTGCACAACAAATTGGCCAAAATCAAATTATTTATAATCCGGAGATAGCACAAACTGTCAGTCCAGAAGAAATTTTAATGAAAGCAATTCAGGATGATCCTCAAGTAAGATCTGCAGTTATAAAGTTTGTTTTAATTTTGATAGTATTTGCAATCCTTATGCTTATTGACTTGATACTCAGAGGAGCTGCAATGTGGAAGGCTTCAAAAAGAGATCAAAAAGCATGGTTCTGGTTTTTACTTGCAGTAAACAGCCTTTGTATACTTCCAATAATATACTTATTAATATATAGAAAAGCCAAAAAAGATGGCAAGAAAAAATAATTCTAGGAAATACTAAGATTTAAAAATACAAAAAAGTTCTAAAGTATAATGCCCGAATAGTGTAGTGGTTAGCACTCATCCCTGTCACGGATGCAACCCGAGTTCGAGTCTCGGTTCGGGCGTTTTTTATAATCGCTTCTTTGAAGCGAGATTAAGCTACCTAAAAAAGAATGAAGTAAATTCATCTTTTTTAGGTTTTTGGAAAAGCAAAAAAATGGGTTACCTTGGGTCTGGGTGCTTTTTTATTAATTTATGCATTCGCATAAATTAGTCCAGATAGCTATTTTTGACAAAATAAATTTGATCAAAAATAGATTTTCATGACCTTTTATTCATTCTCCTACTATTTTATAAACTTTAAACTTCCAGTTATAGTATGGCTGAAAAAGAAAGTGATGATTCTGTTGATTATGGGTTTATTAGCAAATATATTCGTGAGGACTCTGATGAAAGCCCAAAACAGAGTTTAATGGATAAGTTTGAAATAAAAAGATCAGGAGGAGCTACAGAGGTCATTTCCAGGCCTGGTGAAGGAGAGGGTTATTTTGAAAATACAGGCAATGCAAATTTTAAGAAAAATTATAATCAGGATGAGGAGATTGAAGTAGACATTCCTGAAGATGAATCAGACTCAAAACCCTTAACTGAGGCAAAACGCGAATTTATAAAACATATTGAAGATGAGTCTCTAACACTTGATACTGCAGGACAGATAAATAAGGACTGGGAAAAATACTAAAACAGTTACCTACTAGAAATCCACTATTTCTTCAGATAAACACCTGGTTGTTGTTTATTTAAAACAATGAAAATAATTAACCTCGACTTACCTAGACTAATTGGTAAATTTTTATGGAAGAAAAAATAATAGAAACCTTAAAATCAATTGGACTTTCATCAAGTGAAGTAGTTATATATTTGGATTTGCTTGCAAATAACAATTCTTTGGCAAGGGAGATATCTAAACGTACTCATATTCACAAAGCCAATGTTTATGAAACCTTGAAAAAATTAGTTTTAAAAGGTTTTGTAAAAGAAATCTTAAAGGAAGAGACAAGGTATTTTTTTGCATTTGAACCAAAAATTTTACTTGATTACTTAAAAGAAAAAGAAAGAGCATTACAAGAGATTATTCCAGATCTTCCACTTGCGAGTATTCATCGAGAAGAAGATGGTGAACCTGAAATATCAATACATAGGGGAATAATTGCTGCAAGAGTTGAAATAATGAATCTTTTAGAAATGTGCAGTGAAATTTTAGTTTATGGTATTCCAAAAAGCGCAATGGAGATATTTGGAACCTGGTTTTTGGATGATTTCCATAAAAAAAGGATAAAAAAGAAAGTTAAACTCAGGCAAATATTTGATGAAAACATACCTCAAAGATTTCATAAACTAAACAAACTACCTTATACAGAAGTCAAGTATTCTGGCCTTAAACAGAGCACGCCTATTTTTATTGGTATTTGTGGAGAGACAGTTATTACTTTAATTTTAACAAATCCAATCACAACAATAAAAATAAAAAATAAGGATATTGCATCAAATTACCGAGAATATTTTGAACTTGTCTGGCAAAGAGCATGATATTGTCTTTTAGTAGTATGTAAAATAACTACTGTTATATTTATACAAGAAATTATAGTGTAGTTTATGAAAAATACTGAATTTTGTAAGATATGCAACAACCCGGTAACTAATCCTATATGTGCAAAATGCAATACCAAGCATTTTTTATTATGGATGAATAAACACAACTTAAGCCTTAAAAAAAGACATTACCTACTCGACTATATTAAAAAAAATCTTTTTTTTGAATCAGAAAATAATGATAATTGTATAATTTGTAATTCTGAAACTATTGGAATTTGTTCATATTGTTTTTATTCTAAAATTGAAAATATTTTGGATAGGTTAAAAATTGCAGAAGATATCAAAGAAGATTTTCTTCAAATTTTTAACTATGAATTGTTCTCAGATGAGTCGTTTAGCCTAGATAATCCTGATATTACTTGTAATTAAAACAGCTATAAAAGTAAAAAATTCTATAAATTTTTGGAGGATATAAAATGTATGAAACAGAACTATATGTAAGAGCAGATAAGTATGATGAATGGAGAAGAATTGAAACAGATTTACAAGAGCTAGAACTTATAGAAAAAACAGATGTTTTAAACAAATGTGGAATTGAAGCAAAAATTCAGAGGTTTAAAGCTGGAGATCAGATAGAATATCAATAAGGTTTTCTTTAAGTTTACTTAATATCTGTAAAAGATATTTCCTCTGAAAGAAGCTTTCTTAGGGTATCTTTAAGATCTACTATTTTTATTCTGACTTGTTTTTCAGTATCTCTGTCCCTAATTGTTACATCGTTTTTCTCTAAAGAATCAAAATCAACTGTTATTGCATAAGGAATACCAAATGTAGCACTTCTTAGATATCTTTTTCCTATGCTTCCTGAAGCTTCATACTCTACAATAAACTCTTTTTCAATTTCTTTTTTTATTTTTTCTGCAAGTTTTGTTATCTCTTCTTTATTTTTAACTAAAGGCAAAATCGAAACATCAATTGGAGCCATATGATAAGGAATCTTGAATGTGGTTTTTCCTTCTCCTTCTCCTTTTTTTTCATAAAACATGTCTATTAATGCATAAGTAGGCCTGTCTGTACCAAATGCAATTTACAATATATGTGGAACAAATTTTTCACCATTTTCTCTTTCTGCAACTAAATCTTTTCCTGAAAATTTTGAATGTTGCTTTAAATCATAATCAGTCCTATCATGAACCCCACATACTTCAAACCAGCCATACAAATTCAGTTTGATTTCTATATCCCAAGCATCATCTGCATAGAATGCTTTTTCATCAGGATGATGTTGTCTTAGTCTTATTTTTTCAGCTGGAATTCCAAGACTTTTAAAATGAGTATATGCAAGCCAAATACACCATCCATAAGCCTGGCTTTTTATAAAACCTTTTTTTAAGGCTTCTGCAACACTAATACTTTTAACCGCAGACTCGCTTTCCTGACTTTTATAATCCCAAAATGGAAGACTTTCATTTTTAATCTCGTCATATTTTTGCCAATTGTTTTTTTCCTGAGGATCAACAAATATCTGGCCTTCTGCCTGGGTAAACTCTCTTCCACGCAATACATGTTGCCTTGGTGAGATTTCATTTCTAAATGCTTTACCAATCTGAAATACTCCAAAAGGAAGTTTCTTTTTGAAATAATTATAAGTTCTTGGATAAGACAGATAAGTAACTGTTGCTGTTTCAGGTCTAAGCGCAGCATCCTGGCCTGCTACAGTTGTTTTCATCTTAAGACTTTGACTATTAATTTTACCCTCAAGTGCGCCATCACAAGTAGGACATTTTATTTTTTTCTCTTTTATAAAATCCAATAGTTTTTCGTCCGAAAATCCATCTGCAGGAACATCATATTTTTCCTGGATTAATTTATCTGCTCTGAAAACTGAGTTACATTTAGAACATTTTATTACTCTATCCTTAAAAGTATCAAGATGACCTGAAGCCTTCCAAACAATATCCGGAACTACCATTGGACACTCAAGTTCGCGAAAACCATGTATATTAAACACTCTTCTTATTGAGTTTTCAACCTTATTTTTAAGTAATTTTCCAACTGGGCCGTAAACATAAAAACCTGCAAGACCTCCATAAATCTCAGGACTAGGACCCCAGACAAGTCCACCTTCATTTAGAAAACTCAAAAAGTCTTTTTCAAAATTTTCTTTTTCTTTTTCCATAATTAAAACTACAATCAAAGGTTTAAAATCCTTTCTATGTTTCACAAGATAATTTTTTGCGAAAGCAGAAAGTAATCTTGCAATGCTGATTTAGAATATTATTTTAATAGCTGAATAAAGTGATCTATTTCTTTAGATACCTTATCAACTTCATTTAGAACAACTACATGATTAGATCCATTAAAAACAACGAATTTGGATTTTTTTATCAGCTGATTTACTTTTATTCCAGAATTTAATGGACAAACTGTATCTTTGTCACCATGCATTACAAGTACTGGCAAGTTTATTTTTGAGAGATCATCTTCTTTGTCAAAATCATATGCTTGTAACATTGAAAAGAAATAACTTCGAAGGCCTGTATTTGATATATCTGCAATCATTCTTCTTAAATTCCAGTCTCCTGTATTTGGATATTTTTTATAATCAATGTGACCCCCATAGATCTTATACTGTGGAAGGTAATTCATTATTCTTGAAGGAGAAAATATCATCTTCATTGTTTTCGCTACAATTCTTTTTGCAGGTGCTGCATCAGAACTTATCAAAATTAATGATTTTACCAAACTTCGGTGTTTAGTTAAAAAATCCATTACAATCATTGTTCCAAAAGAATGACCTATTAATATTAGATTTGAGAGCTTCTCTTTTTTAATAATTCTGTAAAGATCTTCTACATATTTGTCTACTGCATAATCCCTTAGTTTTGCTGGACGAAAGGATTTGCCATGACCTCTTATGTCAAGAGTGAGAATATTATACTTATTTTCAAACTTATTTTCATATGGAAACCAAGCAGAGCAACTTCCTGAAAGCCCATGAACAAAAATAATAGTTTTCCTACCTGCTTTAAAGGCATTTTTTCGATAATATATTCTTTCTTTTCCAGGAAGATAAAACTCTTTCATTAAATAATTAAATTATTAATGTATATAAACATTAAGTAAGGAATCTTAGAAATTCATGGACAAGATTATTTGTCAGTGGGAACTCCCTGCAAATCATATTTGAATGGAGATTTTTTAGTTTGTCCAAATAAAATCATATAAACTCCAAGATAAAGATACTTAACTGCCATTCTCACTCTTCCTTCTCTGTCAAATCTTCTAACATCATACAATATTGGAACACTTTTAAGAATCCTGAATTTTCCGCCATTTTTAGAACACCTATTTACAAAATCAACATCCTCTGCCATTTTGATTGTTTCATCAAATCCATTTATTTTATCAAATATTTCCCTGGTTGAAATTATACAACCCCCCACAGCATAGGGAGATATTTTTTCGAGCATTCTTAGATAATTATTGTAAAACACATAAAAACCTTTGTCTACAATTCGTTTTGAATTTGGAACAAGTGTAACTGTTGCTGCATCTACTTTTCTTTTCTTGAATTCAGATAGATTTTTCTCTAAAAAGTTTTTAGGAAGAACCACATCTGCGTCAAAAAATATAAGTAAATCCCTTTTAGCAGCTTTTACTCCATTATTTCTTCCAACGCTTGGAAGACCTCCTTTTACAACCTTGCATCCAAAACTCTTTGCAATCTCCCGAGTCTTGTCAGTTGAAGCAGCATCTGCGACAATTATTTCATAATCCTTAAAATTCTGTTTTTGAATTGATTTAAGCAATCTTGGAAGATACTTTTCTTCATTTCTTGTAATTATTATTATACTTAGCATTTTGTTATGAACTTTTGAAAAGTACTTGAAATATTTTCAAAATTATTCAATATAACATGATCATAGTCCTTATAAATAATAAGTTTGGAGTTTTTTATTAACTTATTCATTCTAATTGAAGCTTCTACTGAAAAGGTATTATCTTTCTTTCCATGAAGGATTAAAACTGGAGCTTTTATACTTGGCAAGAAATATTCAATGTCAAAGTCATATAGCTGCTTTAATGAAAACAAATAACTTCTCAAACCAATATTTATCACTTCTTCTGCCATTCTTTTCAAATTAAATTCAGGGGTATGAATATATTTTGAATAATCTACATGCCTGCTATTTTTCTTTAGCTGAGGAAAGTAATTTATAATTGGGCAAATAGATATGAACGGAACTATAACTTTAGTAAGGTCTTTTTTAGGAGCAGCATCAGCGCTGATAAGAATCATTGATTTCACAATATTTTTATGTTCTTTTATAAAATCTATTGCGATTAAACCTCCTGAAGAGTAAGCAACCAAGATAACATTGGATAATTTCTCCTTTTTTATAATACTATACAAATCACTAGAAAGTTTCTCAATAGAATAATCATTTAAGTCTTTTGGATGGAAGGATTCTCCATGCCCCCTTAAATCAATAGAGAGAAGATTATATTTATTTTCAAACTTCTTTTCATATGGAATCCATACAGAAGAGCTTCCACAAAATCCATGTATAAAAATAACATTTTTTCTTTTAGGATCAAAATCATTCTTTCGATAATAGATTTTCTCTTTTCCAGGAAGATAAAACTCTTTCATTTTTTTAGTAAATTATAATAAACTCCCTCAAGCTTATTTATACTCTCATTTATATCATAATTTTTAGCAAGATTATAGCTGTTTTTGCTCATTTGCTTCATGAGTTTTGGATCTTCCAGTAATTTTAAAATCTTTTTAGTTAGATCAACTTCATTTTCAGGATCAAAAAGAAAACCATTATTTTGTACAAAATCAACAGAGGCACTTGCAGCAGAATTCGCAATAATTATTGGTTTTTTACAAGCCATTGCCTCTAGCACCACCATTCCTTCAAGTTCTGCAAGAGAAGGAAGGACAAATAAGTCGCAAGAATTATAGGCTCCAACCAATTCAGAGTCAGATAATTTTCCAAGAAACAAAACATTTTTTTCAACACCTAGAGTTTTTGAAAGATTTTCAAGTTCAGGCCTTAAAAACCCTCCACCTACTATATATAATCTTACATTCTTTTCTTTCTTTAATATAAAGGGAACTGACTTTATCAGAGTTCCAATATCTTTTTCAGGGTTGAGTCTTCCCACAAATAAAATATTTTTAAATTCTTTTGAAATTTTAAATTTTTTAACAAATTTATCTGAATTAGTCTGTTTGAATCTTGACAAATCAACCCCATTACTTATAACAAAAGTATTAAGATCTGGGCAATATCTTTTTAACATTCTTTCGGAAAACTTTGAAGGACATATTACAACTTCGGCTTTTTTGTAGAGCCAGGTCAAATACTTATATTCCAATGAATACAAAAATTCATTTCTAAAGAATTTTGGAAAATTATAAAAGGTATTCTCTGGCTGAGCATGAGAATGTGCAACGATTTTAACATTATTGTCTTTTGCAGCTTTTACTGATCTGATTGAAGCAAGCAAGGGAATCATCAAGTGAACTATGTCTATTTTCTCTTCTTTCATTATTTTATCTATTTCTTTTTTAGTTGGTGCGGCAACTTTAAAGAAATCCCCATAACTCGGTAATGGCAGGGGTTTTGTTCTGTAAATTTTTATTCCATTATAATAAGTAATATCATCACCTGGATCATATTTTGAAGCTAAAAAAATAACATTATGCCCTCTTTTTTTCAACATTTCTGCAAATCTTAAAGGGGAAATAAAATTTCCCCCTATCTGATTGTTTACTGAATCACAAACAATTAAAATATTAAGTTTCTTCATTTGACTCCTACTTAAGTATGGAAATACATTTAAAAATGTTGTCTGGCTAGTCTTAATATGAAAATAAGAAAGATATCTGAAAATAACTATCTTGATGCTTTGCTTAAACTTATGCTTCTTTCTGCAATAATCCATGTAGGCATACTTATAATATACTCTCTAGCAAATCAAAGTTTTGAGAAATTCAACTTTTTTTATATTCTAGATGTTCAACTACTTTTTCCACTTTTGAAAAATACCCTTTCTACCATACTTATCGGAACAGTATTAATGATCCTTATTTATATATTCTTTTTATCAAATTCCAAAAATAAAAGATAAAAATGGCGATAAAAATCTCAATTATAACTTCTATGTATAACCGAAGAAATGAGACAATCGATTCTATAGAAGCACTATTTTTCAATTCAATAAAACAACATGGGAAAAAAGACAGAGAACTTATTATAATCGATGATCATTCTCCACTAGAAAAAGAAACACTTGGACTTTTTAAAAAACATGAAAAAGAGCTAAAGTCTATTTTTGGAAGAGTAATTTTTAAAAGAAATCCAACAAATTATGGTTTTGGAAAAAGCTTTAATTCTGGAATAAAAATCTCTAAAGGGAAATTTATTGTCATAGTAAATGATGATGTATATCTTCCAAAGGATTCTGTTTCTGCATTAACAAATATCCTTTCAGAATCAAAAACATATGGAATTCTTGGTCCGATTACTGGAGAAAAATTTACCTGGACAAGCCAGTATTGCAAACAAGCTCCAAAACTTGAAAGTTATTCAAAAGATAGTTTTAACAAAATAGAGGATTTTGCAAAATATGCAAGAAAAAAACTTAAGGGAAAACGAATAAAAACCGATATATTATCTGGCTTTTGTTTTGTAGTTTCATCAGAATTAATTAAAAGTCATAATGGATTTGATGAAACATTTGGTATTGGATTTTATGAAGATATTGACCTCTCAAGAAGAATAAGCTCAAAATTTGATGTTATTATTGCTCCTGAAGTATATGTTCATCATGGAAGTCTAAAAGGAATTTCTACATCTTTTAATCAACATCCAATAAAGAAACTATATTCCCAGATAAGGAATACTGCAAGGTATTCAAGAAAATGTGGGCTATATTCTGCTATAACATTTATAGTCAAGGGAAGATATAGACAAACAGGCAGAAATACTGTAAGTGAATTATTCTAGATTAAACACTATTTTTCTAACTTTCTTGAAAGCTAGAGGAATGCAAAAAAACAAAGCAATTAGGATAGATGCAATAAAAAATTGAGTAGAAAAAATATTTTGAGTACTTTTAATCAGATAAATTGTCAGAATAGTTCCAGGAATTATTCCAATCAAGGTTCCTAAAATGAACTGTAGAGCACTTACCCTCGACAAGCCTCCTGCAATATTTACTAGTTCAAATGGCATTAAACCAATTAATCTTAAAAAAATTATAGTTAAAAAACCATTTTTTCCAATTTTTTCATTGTATTCCCTTAATATTCTTCTATCTTCAATATACTTTTTATTAATATAATCTCTTGCAAAATATCTTGCAGCAAAAAATGATATTGCTGCTCCTAATGTTAGTCCGATAATACTTATTAAAAATGCAGTATATGAATTAAGTAATAATCCTGCTATTGCAACAGAAATTGGAAAGACAAAACCTATTGAAGAAGTTATTATAATTAGTACCAATAAGATAATTGGAACCCAGGGACCAAAAGAACTTATGTAATTTTCAATTTCATTTAATTTAAAACTGAATGCTTTTTCAATAAGATAGATTGCAAGTATTAAAAATAATATTCCAACTATAAGGCTAATAATGTACCTTTTTTTCATTAAAATATTAAGAAGTCCATGTTTAAATATCTAGGTCTTTATTAGTAAAATTTAAATTCTCCCAATATACTATAATAGTATGGATCTGAAAAGGCAATGGATAAATGAGATTTGGAGTAATAAATATCTTATATTAATATCTCTTATTTTTCTTTTAATTGCTGTAATTCTTGACCTTACTGCAGGAAATTATGTTACAAGAACTCCTGCTGTTGCAGCATCAGACCTTGTACTTGACCATATTCCAGTAGTGGACTTGGACTTTTTTTACGTATATGGAATCATTACTGTGATTGCAGTTCTTTTTTTATATCCGTTATTTTTCAAGGTAAATAATTTTCATAAAGTAATTGCTCAATTCAGCTTACTTGTAATGATTCGATCAATTTTCATCTGTTTTACACATCTTGCACTTCCAACTGATGCTCTTGACTTTCATGTTCCCCAGATATTCTCATATTTTAATTTCAAAAATGATCTGTTTTTCTCAGGACATGCTGCTATTCCATTTTTAGGTTTTCTTCTTTTTCCTGAAAAGAAAATCAGATATTTCTTTTTATTCTTCTCAATTCTACTTAGTGGGGTTGTTTTACTTATGCATGTTCACTATACAATCGATGTATTAAGCGCTTTTTTTATAACCTTTGGAACATTTAAGATAGGAGAATGGTTTTTTAATAAAATAAGTAGGTACAATGGACACAAATAAACCTCATTTTTTACATTGATTTATCAAAAAGAAAAATTCTTATTTTTTATTAAAAATTTAAATGCACTTATTTTAATCCAATCATCTGTAATCACTGATTACTTAGAGTTCTTAATTAATAGTTAGTTTCACCAATAGGAATTATAATCTCTCCTCGAAAGCACTAACACTATTTTTAATTTAAAATCTGTAAATACTGAGAACATATATGCTTCTAAAAGACCGGTATAAAAACAAACAAGTCTTTAAAAGGGGTTAAAATAACCTTGATTTTGACAAAATGGTTCAACAC
>CABMGE010000026.1 GCA_902385625.1 uncultured archaeon
GAGTAAAGAGTTCTTATTTCATCAAATGCTTTAATGTATGTAGAGGGGTTTGATCTCGGAGTTCTTCCGATAGGAGATTGGTCAATTACAATTACTTTGTCTATTTCATTATTTAATTTTATTTTGTCATGTTTACCGGGAGTTTCTTTTGATTCATGGAATTCTTTCATTAAAGCTTTATAGAGAATTTCATTAATCAAAGTTGATTTTCCTGAACCAGATACTCCTGTAAGGCAGGTTAGGGTTCCTGTTGGAATTTTTACATTAATATTTTTAAGATTATTTTCTCTTGCACCAAGAATTTCAATAAAACCCTTTTGTGATCTTCTGGTTTTTGGGGTTTCTATTTTTAATAATCCTCTAAGGTATTTTCCAGTTATTGAGCTCGGGTTTTTTTCTATTTCTTTTGGAGTTCCTTTTGCTATTATTTCCCCTCCATGTATTCCTGCTCCAGGGCCGATATCTACAACATAATCTGCATTTCTTATTGTGTCTTCATCGTGTTCAACAACAATTAAAGTATTTCCAATCTCTTTTAGTTTTCTGAGTGTTTCAATTAATTTATGATTGTCTCTTTGATGAAGTCCAATTGATGGTTCATCTAGGATATACAAAACTCCCATTAAATTTGAACCTATTTGTGTTGCAAGTCTTATTCTTTGAGCCTCTCCTCCTGATAAAGTTCCTGCATTTCGTGAAAGGTTTAGATAATTAAGCCCTACCTGATCCAGGAAGTTAATTCTAGATTTTATTTCTTTTAATATTTGCTTTGCTATTTCTTTTTCTTTGTCAGTAAGTTTAACACTCTCAAAAAATTCGATTGAACTCTTTATCGACATATCAGTAAGATCTATTATTGACTTATCTTGTATTTTAACTGCAAGTATTTTTTCTTTGAGCCTTTTTCCCTTGCATTTTGTACAAAGTGATTCTCTCATGTATTTTTCAAGTTCACCTCTTCTATAGTCTGATTCTGTCTGTTTGTAAAGTCTATCTGATTGCGGAATTAAGCCTTCCCAGCCATTATCCATGTTCATAGACGCTCCGTTTGACCATCTTCCTGTAATAGGTTCATTTGAACCATAAAGGAGAATATCCAATTGTTTTTTTGTAAAATCTTTTATCGGAGTATATAATTTAAAACCGTGTTTTTTTCCTACTCCCGAAAGCTGCTGAGATCTCCATGAGAGGTCCATTTTTCCATAAACTGCAATAGCACCTTCCATTATTGATTTATTTTTGTCTGGAAGAACTAAATCAGGATCAAATTCTATTTTAACACCTAGTCCATGACATTCTTCGCAAGCTCCAAATGGAGAGTTAAATGAAAACATTCTAGGTTCTAGTTCTTCAAATGCGATTCCACATATTGGACAGGCCATTTTTGAAGAATAAATTGTTTCTTTATCCCAGACACCTGACGGTTTCTGAGATGCGTCTTCCCTAGAATCAGATTTTTTATTTTCTCTGCTTAAAACAATTATAAGTCCATCTTCTGATTTTTTTAGTGCATTTTCAATAGCTTCATTCAGTCTTGATTTATCTGATGTTGTTAGCTTATCTATTACAACTTCAATATCATGTTTTTTGTATCTATCCAGTTTTACTTTTTCATCTGTTTTTTGGATTATTTTATTAACTCTTACTTTTGTAAATCCTTCTTTATTTAGGTCTTCTAGAAGTTTTTCATACGTACCTTTTTTTTGTCTTATAATTGGAGAAAGAATTGTAATCTCGCGATTTTTAAATTCTTCTTCAATTCTTTCTGCTATTTTTGCAGGAGTTTGTCCCTCTATTTTTATATTATGAACTGGACAATAAGGTGTTCCTACTCTTGCATATAAAAGCCTTAGATAGTCATATATTTCAGTTACTGTTCCAACTGTTGATCTTGGATTTTTTGAAGTTGTTTTTTGTTCAATTGAAATTGCAGGAGAAAGTCCTTCAATTGAATCAACATCAGGTTTTGTCATAAGTCCTAAAAATTGCCTTGCATAAGCAGATAGAGACTCTACATATCTTCTTTGTCCTTCTGCATACAATGTATCAAATGCTAATGTTGATTTTCCTGAACCTGAAACACCTGTGAGCACTATGAATTTGTCTCTTGGCAGAGTTAAATCAATATTTTTTAGATTATGTTCACGTGCGCCTTTTATTATGATGTCTTTCATGGGGTATAATTGTTTTTGTTTAGTTCTAAGAATATAACTGGTAGTATCTAAAATAAAGTTAAAATAGTAGTCACTGGAGTCTTTTGAAGTATAATTTGGAAAACGAGGTTTATAAAATTATGGACCTAGATATTTTAAAATATTTTTATAGTCCCAATAGGGTTTGTATCCATGTCTATTGCCCCAAATAAATAAAAACGGATTTTTTATCACTTCTATGGTTATTGCAGAGCAATCCTGTTTTTGTGCAATTTCTTCGAGTAATCTCATTGATTTTAAAAAATATCCTTGTCTTTGATATTCAGGTTCTATTCCTAAAAAAGGAATTCTCATTGTTTTTTGATAACTCATGGAATCACTTTCTCTTGTAGTTGGAATTAATGTATCTGCGATTAAATAATCAAAAAAACCGATTGAACCTGTTATTTCTCCTTGCATATTTAGTGTGTCTCCAAAGATATTAATATTACTTTCGGGTACTTGCATTTTTTCACCCAATATAATTCTGTTTACAGGTTTTCTATCAAAAGTGTAGTGATTTTCAAGTATAGTTATCATTGTATTTAGAATATTTTTAAATAAGTTAATTTTTTATTTTGGAAATATAGTTTGGACTAACTTTTTCTGTTAAGGATTTATTTTCTTTTTTAATCGGAATATTTCCCATAGGGAGATAATATCTACTTGCAATTCCAGCTGGAATTCCTAGTAAAGCTACTCCAATAACAACTCTTGGAAGATATCTTTCTATTATATTTGATTCATCTATCATTTTAGTGGATAAAAAAGATGATTTAAAAATTGTTCTACTCAACAATTTTAATAAGATAGGTTTATAAGATATTTTTCTATAGGTTTATTATGGAATTACACATGACAACAACCACTTTTGAAATACCTGGATATAAGGTCGTAAAGAATTTAGGTGTTGTTCGCGGGATAGTTGTTAGATCACGTTCAATAATTGGAAATATTGGTGCTGCAATTCAATCTCTTTTTGGCGGAAATATTACTCTTTATACTGCATTATGTGAACAAGCAAGAAAAGAATCTTTTAAAATGATGCTTGAGCATGCAGAAGAACTTGGAGCTAATGCAATTATTGGAGTAAGATATGATGCTACGGAAATTGCAAGTGGTATTACAGAAGTGATTTGTTATGGTACTGCAGTTGTTGTTAAGAAATGATTAAAAAATGGGCGCGGAGGGAATCGAACCCTCGTCAATCGGTCTGGAGCCGACTATTCTACCTTTGAACTACACACCCTATAACCTTAATTTTACTAGAAATCCCTGGTTTTTAAAGTCTTTTGGAGTTTATTTACAACAATCAAACATATCTTTTATATCATAAAACATTTTACAAAAGAAACTGCATGATTGTTTTAGTTCAGTTTTCCCTTTATAGGTTAGAGAATATGCTTTATTTCCATCACAAGTTATTAATCCCTTATCTTTTAGTTCTTTTAATACTGGATAAATTGTGCCAGGGCTTGGTTTTGTTCCTCTTCTTTTTTCAAGTTCTTTTGAGATTTCTGCACCAGTCATATTTTTTTTACTGATTATCCATAAAACTAAATAAGACAAATAGCCCTTTAATTCACAATTACATTTCATATAGTTATATTGGATAACCAATATAAAAATGTTTTTAGTCCCAAGATTAATATCAACATATCGTATAACCGATATATTTATAAATGAATGTATCGTATAACCGATATATTTATAAATGAATGTATCGTATAACCGATACTATAAATAATGCTTTAGTATTATTTGTCGGTCCTATCGGACAGTTAGCAAGTTTCATCTGAAGTAAATTCAGATAAAATTTGTTTTTAGTTAGATTTACTCTAGACTTAAAACAACTAACTTAAGCCAATTTATATTTCTAGATATAAATTGATAATTAAATTTTATGGAGGTAAAAAATGAAAAACAAAGAATGCAAAATAACTTGTGATGGCAAGAATGTTGCAACAATACTTTGCAGTAAGGAAGGATGTAGTATAAAACCTACAGAAGAAGGCAAAAAATTGTTTGGCGAATGCTGCGGAAAAGATTGCTGTTAATTTAGGTATTTGGGATATTTTTTATTTTATTTATTACTAATTAGTTATTACAAAGATAAAATTTAAATAGGGTTTTTGATCTCTTTTTATATGGCAAATCATAAAGATACAGGACAAAAATCTCAAGATTTTAATCCAGTCTCATCAAGTCCAAGGCAGAAGAATAAGTCTAAAGGACTTGATGACATAGAATGGATTGTACAGCATAGGGAAGATGAAATCCATGAGCTTAGACAGGCTATTGAAAATTTTAGCATTCTTGTCAGAGCTGCGACTCTTTCTCCTGTTCCTGTAAATCTCACTGATTTTTATAAAAGATTTAAACAAATGAAACCTTGTTTACATAGGCAGTGTAATAATTATGATGTTATTGATATTGCTGCACAGGTTTATTCTCTTCAAAGATTACCTTTTGAGATTACGCAAAAGGAATCTGTGTATATTCAAAAAGAACCTAAAAGGGCATCAACTGTTGAAGGAATAAAAAGACTTAGTTGCGGTACAAGGAGGAGAGCTGCTTATGATCTTGGAAAAACAATCGAGTTTGTTGCACTTGAGGGTGAAACTGATATTTTTGATATAATGACTTGTCTTACTATGTATGGTATTGAAGCGAGTAAAATAAGAAGAAAACTTGCATCTTCTCCATTAAGAGAAGAACTGAGGACCTTAGTTGAGGGTGATAATTTATCCCTTGAAAATAAAAATCAAATATATGCAAGGCTTGCAAATGTTTTTGGAATAACTTTTGAAAAATTAACTTTCGCAGACAAATCCCTTAATGGAAGATATTTTGAAATTTTAAACAATATTCTTTCAACAGATCCGAATAATCTTCAGGTTGAATTTGATAGTGGATTTTCACTTACTGATGCTTCACCTAAGGCAAAGAATTGGAATGAAAGGATTTGTAAGAAACTTGCAGATTATAGTAATCGGCCTATTGCAATAATTTCTAGTGATACTCACTCTGTTGTAAACTGCCTTACTGGATTTGCTCTTGAAAATAAGTCAGAGATAATTGAAAGAGCAAAAAATCATCCTGAACTTACTGAACTTGAGCCAAATAATCCGAGTGTTGTTTATTTTTTATTGCAGGATTTGTGCAGAATGCCTGAGAATCGCGATCTTTTGGAAAGGAAAATACAATATGAAAAAGGAGTTGGAGTAAAAGTTGTAAGGGATAAATGGGATACTGGAGTTGATGTTCAAATAATTGATACTTCCAAAATTTTATCTCATATGGATAAAATAGATCCAAGAATTAAAAGAGAGGGTCTTTTTGATCGCGGCCTTGTAATAATTAATATGGACTATTCATTTGGAAAACAAGGAACTTATAATCTTTCAGAATTATGCAATAGTCTTGGAAATAGAATCGAAAGTATTTCAATAATGGGAAAAGCTGGAATAACCTGTGGAAACAGATTTGATATTATGATTCCAAGTTATATTATTCCTCAAATAAATGGAGGTCCGTATGAATTTCCAGATCCAAATAGATTATGCGCAAATGATTTTGATGGTCTTTTAACTGATCAAAGAGTTCATTCTTCAGGACCTATGCTTACTGTTCCTGGAACTGCGATGCAAAACGAGCTGGTTTTATATTATTATATTCATAACTATGGAATTTTAGGGCTTGAGATGGAAGCAGGACCTTATCTTGAAGCAGTTATAAAGGCAGAGAAGAAAGGAGTTATTAATGATAATATCAGACTCAATATTGGATACTGGGCAAGTGATAATCCTCTTAATCCTGGAGAAACTCTTGCAGAATCTCATATGGAAAAAGGAAGTATTCCAAGTTATGCACTTAATCTTGCTATTTTAAATAAAATTTTAAGGAATGAATAATCACATATTTTTTAATTCTTCAATTTCCTCTTCAGAGACAGAACAACCCTTGAATTTTACTGCATAGAGCATTGCTTCGTAGGATCTTGGATCTTTGAATTCTATTAGCCCTTTTTTGTGAGCCATATAAACAAGTTCAGTTGATCTTACTATTGTGAAGTCCTTAAAGAAATCATAGTTTTTCTTGTTTGCAGTAATTGGAGTATGGAGCTTTTTTTGAAGAAGTTTCCTTAAGTTTTCTGGATTTTCGCAAAGCATTCTTGTTGTTCTTTCATCAATAACTATTGGAGAATCACAATTCATTATTTTTGAAAGTGCAAGTGCTGCACATTCTCCTTTATCAAGAATATGTATATTTTTATTTTGTGCATAGAATGTTGAATTTGCTATATTCATTATTTCTTCTCTTTTAATCCTTAATTCATCTACTTGTTCTTTTGCCAGATCTGCATGCTTTATTATTCCTTCATTAAAAAGCTCTTTAATTTGAATTGCTTCAAGTTCATATTTTCTGGTTGTTTCAGGATAATCAATTACCTCGCTTTTAACCTCTTTTGTTATTAAAAAATCCCCATCAAATTCTCCTTTAAGTTTCTTAAACAAGGGTAACAGACCATTCATTGCAAAATTAATTAGCGGACCTGAATCAAATATTAGATGCTTTGCCATTTTTTATTTGAAAACTCCTTCAATAATTTTTATCCTTTGTTTAATTGGCATTGTTACTGAAAGATCAACATCTCCGATTCCTGTTCCACCTGCATATTCTGCAAGTTCCCATACAGAGATTCCAAGTATTTTTGCTGTTTTCTCCATTGAAATTCCGTGTTCATATATTCTTGAAGCTTTGTTTATCTGAGCTTTTCTAAAAACTTCATTTATGTAATTTTTCAGGTTTCCTGAAAGGCCTTGTATTGTGTTTCTTATAAATTCAATTTCCTTTCTAAATCTGTTAATATCGTTTCTCTTTAGGGATTTTACAAGCCCTTCTATTCCATTTAGATAATTTCTATAGAATTTTGGCCAGTTTCTATATTCCTTATATTTTTCTCTTTCAATTATTTTACTTAGTGCATAAATTATAACTGCAACAGAAATTACATCTGCATCCTGGTCTATTGAAGAACTATGAACCACTTCATTACTAAGATTTTTAATTTTTAGATAGTCATCACTTTTCAGAGCTGATTGGACTTCTCTTAGAACTTCTATTATATGACCTCTTTCTTCCATAAATAAAATAGGAACGAGGATTATTTAAAGTTTAGGGGGATTCTTCTTTTGAGGATTAATTATATAAATTGGGTTTATTAGATATATTCATGAAAATAATACTTGATACAAATTTTTTGATTTACTGTGCAAGAGAAAAGCTGGATTACATGGAAGAAATCGCTGAAATGATTAATGAAGGATATGATCTTGTTGTTCCACTTCAGGTTATTCGTGAATTGCAACAGCTCCGAGCAGATAAATGGAAAAAGGTTTCTGGGAAGGATAAAAATGCTGCAGATCTTGCTCTTCAAATAATTGATGCAAAAAAAATAAAGAAAGTTGAAGCAACTGGAAAAACTGTTGATGAGGCTATTGTTAATTTGTCAAGAGAAGACGCGAAAAATATTGTTTGTACTCTTGACCGCGAAATGAGATTTACCCTTGGAAGAGTAATTCTTGTAAGTAAAGGAAAGAAGTTAATTTTGACAAAGTAAAATTAACTTGTCTGTTTGTTCTAAGTCTACTCCAATATTATCCAGTTTTAATAGCGCTTTTTTAATTAATGTTTCTGGAGTAGATGTTGATTTATGGCCCATTATCTCGGCTATCTCTCTGTAATTTTTAAAATTTCCAGGAGGTATATTATTATAACCTAGTCCAAAGTATAATCTTGCAGCTATCTTTTCTTTATCTGTTAAGACTATTTCTTTTGAATCACCTGAAGGCTTGTTATCTTCTTCTTTTCTTCCTGGATTCATTTTATTTCTTATTTTTTCAACTGCTTTAGCTTCAATTTGTCTTACTCTTTCTTTAGTTATGCCACTCTGTTCTCCAATTTCTTTTAATGTAAGTTCTTCAGTATCAATTCCGTAACGTTCTCTAATTATTTTTTTCTCTCTTGCGTCAAGTACTCCGTTATTTAATATTTTATTTAATTTTTTTAATCTTGAATTTTTTTCTTTTAACTCTTCTTTTTGTGCTAATAATTCAAGAGGGTTTGGACAAGAATTATCCGGGCTGTAGGTTGCATGAAATCTTGGATGACTGACCAATCTTCTTACATCTGTTACTGCTTCATATACTGCTCTTACTTTTCTTTCTGGATTTTTTTGCAAAATATAATCCACAATCTCTTCATCATTTATCTTTTTAGCAAGTTTTTGCGATAATACTCTTTCGGCTTCTCTTATTAATGGCAACCAAATGGTATATCCATTGTCTGTTAAGTGGATTGATCTTTCTCCTCCATCCTGAAGATAGGTACTTATTTCTTTTTTTATTTTATAGTCTGCATGGGTTTGAAAGTCTGCAATATCTGGATTAAAATCCTCTGAAGCAATAACTGCTCCTTGATAGATTAATTGTTTTAATGTGTCTTTGTCAATTTTTCTTTTATATCTTTTTTTATAATATGGAGCTATTTCATCTATCCTTAGTTCAACTAATTGATTTTTTGCTTTTAAAAATCCTTTTTTATGTCTTGATTTATAATCAGAATTACCATTATTATAGTCTTGAATTATTCTTCCGAGCCTATATGTTTCTTCGTCCATGTTTTCAATAGAATTAATACTGCTTTAAGGTTCCAATGAGACTTTAAAAAACTTTTGCTTCGATTATTTTATAGTATATTTTATACTTTGCAAGTATAAAATAGTCAAGATAGCTATTTTATTCGAAGTAAATTCGCCTAAAATAGACATTTTTAATCTAAATTTACTTTTGATAAAAATAACTAATTGTCTGCTTAAGACTAACAGGTCATGCCAGAGGGCATTACCTTGTAACTTATTCCTATAAAAAGTATTCAATTAATATGATATTTAGATTAGAACAATGTTTATAAACTCTGTTCAGTTATTCCTTCTATGAAAAGATTCTACAGTGCTTCTAATATAGAAAACAGAAGATTTTTATTTAAGTCGATTTGATTCTATTTGTTTTCTAAAAACCTAAACACTTGGGCTAACTATGGCAACTTATAACTTAAGAGATTCAGACAGAGAAGGTAACCGAGAAAGCAGAGAAAATGAGCAATTGAAGAGAAGAGTCATTTTGCTTGAAGGGGAGATAAACCGATTAAAAGAACTTGCTCTTCCGCCGTATATTCCAGGAACTGTTCTTGAGACAGGAAACAAAACTGCAAGGGTTGTACAGGATAATAAAGAAGTTTATGAGGTTTCACTTCACCCTAAATTGAAAGGAAAAGTTAGACGCGGAACTAGAATTGTATTACATTCACAAACAAAAGCGATTATTAATTATTCTGAATTTAAGACTGTATCTGGAGAAGTTTATTTTGTTGAGGAAAATGTTGGAGACAGGCTAAAAATAAGAAACAGCAAAGGAGATTTTTCTGTAATTTTATCTTCTCTTGAAGGTTTAAAATCCGGAGATGAAATAATGCTTGATCCTAGCGGATCAATTGCACTTGAGAAACTTCCAAGAAGAAAATCAAAATATACCCTTGAAAAAGTAGATGACTCTCCTTGGGAAAAGGTTCAGGGACTTGAAGATACAATCCAAAAAATAAGATTTGAAATTGAATTTCCATATGTTCATAAAGAAATTTTTGAAAAACACAAAAGGAAGCCTGCAAAGGGCATATTGTTATCAGGTCCTCCTGGATGTGGTAAGACCTTAATTGCAAGAACGATTGCATATAATTTAAATAGTGAAGCAAGAACCAAAGGAAAACCTTATGAAAACTTTTTATGCATTAATGGTCCTGAAATATTTGACAAGTTCCTTGGAAACTCTGAGGGAAATATACGGTTAATGTTTAGGACTGCAGGAGAGGTTGCTGCACAATCAGAGTATCCTGTAATAATCCTGTTTGATGAAGCTGATTCAGTTTTTAAGACCCGTGGAACAGGAGTCTCTACTGATATTTATGATTCTATTGTTCCTACCTTGCTTACTGAGATGGATGGACTTGTTGCACATAAGAATATTATTGTAATTCTTGCAACAAACAGGGAAGATGTAATTGATCCTGCAGTTCTCAGAGATGGAAGAATTGATAAAAAAATAAAAGTTCCAAGACCGAATAAACATGGGGCTAAAAATATATTTAAATTGTATCTTGATGGAATGGATTTTGATAAAAATCTTATTAATGGAAATAGTATTGATTCAATTGCAGATTATTTAACTAATGCAATATACGAGGATGAAACTCCTATTTATGAAGTAAGAAATCCTTCTAGCGGAGAAATACTCGGGTCTTTTGGAAGAAAACATTTAATGTCTGGAGCTTTAATTCGCGGGCTTGTTAATCGTGCAGATCAATATTCTATTGAAAGAGAAATAAACGGCGGAAAGGAAGGAATTACAAAAGGAGATTTTGAAAGAGCTCTTTACGAGGGATTTTTGGAAAATAGTGGTTTTTCACAAATGCTTGTTCTCGATGACTGGGAAGATGTATTTGGTTCTGAGGGAAAAGATTATCAGAAATCATGCAATAATGGAATTTTTACACTTGTTAACAGTTATCAAATTAAAAATTCATTAAATAAATCAGTAAGTAAATCAGAGGAGGTATAAATATGAGGGTTGTAGATACATCTAGGCCTGCTGAAACAAGACCAAAAGCACTTGATACAAAGCTACTCGAGACTAGTCCAGATATTCCAGTTATAATCGTTACCGCAAGAACCGGACTTTTGGGAAAAAAGGAAGCAATGGTAAGAGGCTTTCCTTTGGAATATGGGCAGAGAACTTTCAAAGATGTTTTATCTTCAGTAATTGAAGGTGAAATGGAAGATGAAGAAACTTATATGGCAAATAGTCTTAAACAAGAGCTTTCATATGGACAAAGTATAATTGTTGCAAATGGAAAAAAGGCAAGGTTAAGTGAACCTGTGCAAGGTTATTTGGTTGAAAGAACAGAAACTTTCCCAGACCAATCTAAAAGAAGATATCAAATGCTTGAGATAGAAGTTTCAGCTGTCCAATCTGGCGGATATAGATAATTTTAAAATAAATTTTAAAAGAATTATAATAATCTTAAAATGGAATTTAAAATTGGAAATGAAGTAGAGATAGTAACTCCATTTGCTGATAATGGTGGAACAGATAATTTTAATCGAGATAAGTTTTCGATTACTCCTTCCAGAATTGTTGGAAAAATAAAAAGAATAAAAAATAATGAAGAAATAATTTTAGATATTAATGGAAAGGATCTTATAGTTCACCCATTAGAAATAAAACATTATAATGAAACTTATGAGTTTTCAAGAGTTTTTGGTGGAACACTCGTTCATCCTCTTATTGAGTTGTCAAAAAATTCTCCCGTATTTGTATTATCTGGAAAAGTTTATGCAACTGCAGCAGAAGAAATACTACCTGACAAAAAAACTCGGAGAAGCAAACTTGTTGAAATAGGGCCTATAGAGACTTTTGATGAACTTGTGGATCAAAGAGCATTTGATCATATTAGAACATTTAAAACTGAATATATTAATTCTATTAGGAAAAGGTTACTTTCTAATGTTAATACTCAGATGGATTCTAATTTAGATATTCCTCAATTAATTTATAAATTAGTTTTTCCTTACTTGCGTGACAATGACTATGAGTCTAAAATTTCTAAACTAATATCTGGAGAATCTAAGGAAGTATCTAAAAATAATAAGCAGATTCCTAACCTTGAACAATTAGTTGATTCTGTATATTCTTCAGCTGAAAAATTAATCTCCGATATACAAAAAGAAAATACCCATAGTTATCATGGAAATTCATTGCTTTTAAGAGCTGTAGATTGTTCTGACATTGGGATAATTGGGGACAGATATTATTCAATTGTTAAATCACAAAATAGCCAAGCCAGATTAAAAATAAATTTTCTTGATAATCTTGCGTATTCTCTAGAAGAGCAAGGAAATTTAAACAGATTATTATGGAGGTATTATAGGGAATATTCCAAGAAATTAAAGGTTGATGCAGTAAAAGAGAACTTTTCTGAAAAAAATATAGTTGATATCTTAAAGAATACTGATGCGGAAATATATTCAATAAGGGGCAAGGATGATTATTCTGAGAAAAATTTTGGTTTTTTTAAATTAAATAGAGATTATTTTGTTTTTCTTAATGTGCCTCCAATTAAATTTAATTTAAACGGAAGAAAGATGAGTTTTGGAAAAGATGCAAAGGTTTGTGTAAGGTTACAAAAAGATAGTTTCAACGGGCTTGGTTATGGTCATGAACTTTTGATCAAAAATCCTGGAGGACATTATTTTGCAGAAGGCAGTTATGGTCATGGAATGTATAGTCTTTGTCCTGGTTCAAATGAAGTTCCGAGCAGAGGAAGAGATATTGGAGATATTATTGCAAAAAGACTTAGACGTGCAAAAGAAATAGTTATTTATGGAGCATGGCAATCTTATCGGCATAATCGATATGATCCTGGAATGGCAAGATATCATCAAATGCATCGTGGAGATTTTGATTTTGATGACATTGAAATTAATTTAGATCAAGATGGTTATTTGGATTTAGACCAGGAGTATACTCCTTATGTTGGAAATAGGGAATCTAAGGATTCTATTGTTATTCCTGATAAGCCTGATGAAAGTGGAAATGAAATAGATTTTTCAGAAACAGTACAAGATCATATTTCAAATCCTGCTCCTAGAATAAATCCTAGAGCTCAAACAAATACTCGATTTGATGATCATTTTGATGATTTTTTAGCTAATATTGATAAATTTTTATCAGAGGATGTGTAAATATGGATCCTGTAGAATGTGCATTATTTGATATTCGAAATAAGGATAAGCCAATCGGAGCTGATTTTGATAGTATTTACATTTCTAAATATGCATTTGAAAAAGCATATACTTATGCAGAACTTGCTTGTGAACTTGCTGGTCACACTATTGAGTGCGGTGGTTATTTGATTTGTCCTGAAGATTCTAGTGATAGGATTGCAAGAGACTCCTTTTTAGCTAGAGAGCAGAGAGTAAGCGAAGGACTTTATGTTCTAAGGCCTGAAGATGTAAGAAGGGCTGGAAATGAGATAGAAAATTTAGGTTCAAAGGTTCTTGGATGGTGGCATAGTCACGGAGAACTCTCAACTTTTTTTTCATGTGTTGATGACCGCGGTCAAATGACTTGCTTAAATGCAATTGCTCCAAAGTATTATATAACTAAATTTTTTGAAACTGAATTAAAAAATATTGAAAGAACTGTGAATGGGAATAAGATAATTTTATTTGATCGAAAAAAATCTTCCAGGAAGTATGAACTGGAAATAAACGATCCTCATGTTGAAATATCTGGACTCAAAATTATACAAGAGAAAAGAGTAGGGTTTTCATACGGGCTTGTTGTAAATAAATCTGAAACAAGGTTGCCTTACTCAGAAATTGCTGTAAGAGACTTGTGCACTGTATGCAGACAGTCTCATGACATTAGTTATATAGTTGATGTTAAGTTGTTTGAGGATGGTGATTTTAAAATAGATAGAGATGCAATAATTGCTGAACTAAAAGAAAAAGTACCTGCATTAAAATGATAATTGAAGATAGGTATAATAGACAGGAATTAATTAAGGGTTGGGATCAGTCCAAACTGCATAAAACTCGCGCAGTTGTAATTGGAGCTGGAACTCTTGCTAATTTTACTCTTGCTTCACTTGCTTGTCTTGGAGTTGGAAATATTGAAATTTATGATAACTCCCTCACTCAGTCTGGTGACTCTTTAAGAGGAGAGTTTTTGCTTTCTGAGTCAGGTATTGGATCTCCTAAATCCCTTGAACTAGAAAAAAGATTAAAACAGATTAATCCAAGTCTCAGGGTTAAGGGCGTTAACTTGAAACTTTCAGGGCCGTTACTCGCTATTGTTGGAAATCCTGATTTCATAATTGATACTACAAATAATCCTTTATCTAAAAAAGATTTTATTCTTTATGCCAAGTCAAAACAGATAAAATTTATTTCTGCTTCTGCAGACTTTGGCCGAGTTGAATTTTATTTTTCAAATGGCAAATATTTCAAAGATTCTTTACTTACTGATTATTCTAGTAAACTTCAATCAGTATCCCTTTGTTCTCTTATAGGGGGGATGATTTCTGAAGAATTAAGAAAGAGCGTCATGCCTCTTGATAATAATGATATTCCTGTAAATCATATTGCCTATACCCTGTTATCCGAAGAAAGATTTTCAAATAAGAAAGAATATGAAATTGTCAAACCTGATTTGAAAAATAAAAAAGCATTAATTGTTGGTTGCGGAGCTCTTGGAAACTTTTGTTCTTTACTTTCTTCTTTGGAAGGAATTGGTTCAATTGACTTAATGGATCCTGATGTCGTAGAATCAACAAATTTAAACAGACAGATTTTATTTTATAGATCTGTAGGAAAGCCAAAAGCCATTGCACTTGAAGAAGAGATAAAAATGATAACTCCAAGTGTTAATACTCGTGCGATTAAGGATAAACTCGATGAGAATTCAAAATATTTTGATGAAAACACTCCGGATATAATCTTTGATTGCGTGGATAATATGGCGAGTAGGGCAATTATAAATTATTATTCAGTTAGAAATAAAATACCTCTTGTTAGTGCAGGAACAGGGCCCAGGTCAGGACAAGTAATAGTCTATATTCCTGGGAAAACAGAGTGTCTTGAGTGTAAACTCGGTGTTGAAAAATCCCTTTCTGAGCAGAGAAAATCCAATAGTTGCTTACATACAAGTGACCCTAGTGTTATTATGACTAATCAAATTACTGCTTCTATGCAGGTTTTAGAGGGAATTAAGGTGCTTTCAGATAGTTATGGAGATCCGCTAAAAAGCGTACTAAAATATGATTCACAGATTCCAATTAGGGGCGGTTATGTCGGGACCGACGGAATATGCGCTTGTGAAAAGCCAGATATTCAAAGTTGGTTAAAAGAGGTTGACAGCAAGTCCCAGAGCGCTTAGTTTAGAATTAGTAACCTTTATAAATCTACTTTTTTATATTTTAACATGTTCTATATAGTTGAAGTTCAGGATTACGTCAGAGTAGAGCCTAGGTTATTCGGGCTTAAAACTAGCGATGCTGTTGCAAAGCAACTTCAAGATATCTATGCTAATTATCATGATAAGGAAATTGGAGAGGTAATTGGAGTAATTTCTGTTCAGGAAGTTGGCGACGGTATAATAATTCCAGGAGACGGTGCTGCATATTATAATTCAAGATTTAAATTAATTGCCTGGAAACCTGAATTACAGGAATTAACTTATTGTGTTGTTGACGAAATAACTAATTTTGGTGCATTTATGAATTTAGGGGTAATGAAGGGAATGATTCATATTTCTCAAACTATGGAAGATTATGTTAGTTTTTCTTCTTCAGGTTCACTTCTTGGAAAAGATACAAAAAGAATACTTAAGAAAAAAGATGCTTGCCTTGCAAGAGTTGTTGCAATTTCCTATAAGGGAGATCAGCCTAAGATTGGTCTTACAATGAGGCAGCCTGGTCTTGGAAAACTTGAATGGATTAAGGAAGAAAAGCAAAAATCTGTTTCTGCTATAAAGAAGAAAGCTAAAGCTGATAAGGAGAAATAAACATGGCAAAAGAAAAAGCTTGTAAACATTGCAAATTAATCTATGATGGAGACTTGTGTCCCTCTTGTGGAAAAAAAGAATTTTCAGATAATTTTAAGGGAAAAATTGAGATAATTGACCCTGAAAAATCAGAACTTGCAAAGAAGTTAAAAGTTACTAAAAAAGGAATTTATGCAGTTAAATTATAGATAGATTTTTAAACAACATTAATAATTTTATACCATGGATAATATAAAAAACATAAAGAATAATACTTTGAAAAGACAGGAGCTTGTATTTAAAATAGAATCTGAAAAAGGCCCTAGTTTTTCAGATATGAGAAAGAAAATCTCAGAAGAATTTTCAAAACCTGAAGAAAATATTGATGTTTTTAAAGTAAAAGGAAGTTTTGGAAAAAACACTTTTGAAGTTCATGCGAATATCTATGATTCAAAGGAAACCTATGATAAAGCAATTGAACTCAAAAAGACTCAGAAACAGAGGGAGACTGAGAAAAAAGCTTTAGTTGAGGCTGCAAAATCTGCTGCAGAGGCAAAGAAAAAAGCAGAAGACGAAAAAAAGGCTTCTGAAACTCCAGCTGCCTAATAATTTTTAGATTTTATTTAAAATTCAGTTATTTATTTTATGTAATATTTATAAATCTATATTACCTTTATAATTCATGGTTAAAAAAAGAGTGAGATCAAAAAATAGATCTAAAAGAGGAGATAAGAATTTTGAAAAAAGATTTAGGGGTTTTAATAATGGTGTGGACATCGTTGAGAAAGAGATAGATCGAGAGGTTCGCGATGTAGAGAAGTGGATTTTAGAAAGAAGAAAGTTTTTTATTAAACTCGGTTGGACTGTATTATTAGTTCTCGTACTTTTGATATTTTCTCATTTTTTCTTAAGAGTTCCAAGTAAGGCGTTTTAACATCAAGGCAAAACCTTTTTAAACCTATTTCAATCTAATTAAATCATAACATGGCAAAAATCTTTAATTGATTTTTGGCTGTTTAAATTCCCTTAATTGGGAGGAATTCAAACATGGCAAAAGATGCAAAAGGAAGCGGCGGAAAGAAACCACATAAAAACAAGCCTACTTCAAAGAAGTATAAAATGTATAAAATTGAAGGGGATACAATAAAGAGAGAAAGAAGCTGTCCTAGATGTGGCGCTGGAGTATTTTTAATGAAAGCAAAAGATAGAGTATATTGTGGAAGATGTCATTATACTGAGTTTTCAAAAAAGAATTAATTTCTAGATTAAAGATAGTAATATACATAATTTAATTGCGTATGAAATATAAAAAATAATAAAAGAAGTTTTAATAAAACCGTGCCGAATTTTAGATCGGATTTTTTTATTGCCTACTTCTTTGATATTTTAAAAAGATTTTATAATCAAACCGTGCCAGAATTTAGACTGGATTTTTGCTTATAATCTCTTTTTTTCTTAAACGATTAAGTATGAATAAGTGAATATGTGAATATGATATCACCCTTATCATCCTCTTTTTATACCTTTTCTCCCTTGAAGAATCAATTAATTGATCATGATACTCGTGAATATAAACCCGAGAAAAGCCGGTGTCATGCAAAAGAGCACGTCCTGACTCTTCTGGGGAAAAAGAGGTGATAATAATTCTAATAATAACAAGTATTTAAACTTTTCGGTTTGTTGTAACTAGTAAATGACATCACTCAATTTCTGAGTTTGTGCTTTTGTTGCTTCTATATAGTACGAGAAAGCATTTATAAGCATATTTATTCTCGTTAACAATGTTTTAGAAGAGGTATATTAAATGGATTTTGAAGAATTTTTACCTGAAAAAAGTGAGGAAGAATCCCAAGATGAGCTTTTTGAGGATAAGGCAGAGGTAGAAGATAAAATAAGTCCTAACCAGTTTTATGATGTTATTACTAGCAGGAAACCTGATTGGCAGTCTATAATTTATGAATTAATTGCTACAAATAAACTTGATCCCTGGGATATTGATATTGTTATACTTACCAAACGATATTTTGAAAAAATTATTGAACTTGAGGAAGCAGAGTTTTATGTTTCTAGCAAGGTTTTACTTGCAGCGGCACTTCTTTTAAGGATAAAATCAGAATTTTTGTTAAATCGCCATATGAAAAGTATCGATGATATTTTGTTTGGAAAAAAAGATGATAAGAAATATATTGCAGAAAGAATCATAATTGATGAGAGTGATTTGCCTGTTCTTATTCCAAAAACTCCTTTACCCAGGCTTAAAAGAGTTACACTTGATGAACTTATGACTGCACTTAATCACGCAATTGAAACTGAATCTAGGAGAATCAGGCGAGAAGTTGCAATAAAAAGAGCAAAAAAACTTTCTGAAGTTGATTTTCCAAGTTTTAGAAGAATTGATTTAAAGGACAGGATAAAACAGTTTTATGCAAAAATTCTTACTTCTATAAAAAAAGGTTCAACTGGGAAAGAAAGAGACTTAAACAAAATAGCTTATACGCATTTGGCAGGAGAAGACCGTGAGGAAAGACTTGCTTGCTTTCTTCCTCTTTTGCATTTGAGCAATAATAAAAAGTTATGGCTAGAACAAGAATGTCATTTAGAGGAAATTTATATTTATTTGTATGAATATTTTGATAAAAATAGAGATAAATTTCTTGAAGAACTCGAAGAGGATATTGAAGATATGAAGCAGGAGCTTTCTGAAGAAATAGGCGAGAATCTTGATGATGAAAGTATAAATCAACCAATAAAAGATCAGGTTACTCTAGGTATAGAAGAAATTGAGAATTCATTTAAAAATTCTGAAACAGTTCCTTCACAGGAAGTTTTGGAAGTGGAACAGAAATTAAAAGAAGAACTTGATCATGTTTCTAAAGAAGAAGAGATTGATAAGGTTACTGGATTTAGTGAAGAATTGTAGTTAGTTTTTTATTAATAGACTGGGAGTTCCAGATATTTTTTGTGCAATAATTTCCAAATCCTCTGTTAATTGCGAAGCATAATCTATGACTGGAACTGAAAGAGGATTAAAATTTTCCCAATTATTATAACTGTGTTTGGATTCTAAAATTTTTGTAATCTGGAGAGTTGGAGTTATATACACTGCCCCAATTTTTCTATTCCATATTTCGTATAAATTAAATTCTATTACATCATTGACTGGATGTGTTTTTAATATGAGGTCATATGCTTCCTTTAATTTTTCCTCTAAATTTGATTCTTCGAGTCTTTTTCTAATCTCGGGAATTATTTTTTTCCATATATTATTTATTCTTAATTCTGAATCCATTCCGGATTCTAGATATTCTCCAAATAGTTTCTCTGCATCTTTTGGATTTAAGGAATAGTTTACAATTTGGCTAAGAACTTCTGCTTTTTGTTTGAGGAGATATCTAGGAGAGGGTTTTTCACCAATTAATCTTTGAAAGTCTATTATCCAAAATGGTTTTTGAATACCTGTTTCTCTTTTTGTTACATTGATATATGGAGGTTTTGAGTTCTCAGCTTCGTTTATTATATCTGCGTAACCTCCTTCTATTAATTTCGGAATTTGAGATTCAAAATAAGCATTGAACTGAGAGTATGGACAAACAATTATAACTCGGCTATTGAGAGTATCATTTTTTACTAATTTTTTTTCAGGAAGTAAAATTTCAGGGCTTGTTTGTGTTTTTTCTCCTTCAGTTGTTTCAACTTCATGTTCTTCGAGCATTGCTTTAGTCATTGTTTTTGTTAAATTCTTTTATTTTTAAATATTTCTAAAAAGTCCATATTATTTTCTTAAAAAGTTTCTTCATACATTAGGATTCTTGTTGATTCTGCGCTTGCTCTTTCCTCTGCACTTTTTTGCGCATCAATATCTATCTTTTTTTCACGAAGGAAAAACTCATAGCCCATTGATGCAAATATACTTGTTCCTGGATGTATAACTGTTCTTCTAAAGATTCTTCTTAGATCTATTTCTTCTTTTTGTTTTATATAAAGTCCATTTGTGCTTTCATTATCCCATAAATAGATATTTCCATCCCGTTCATAGGATATGTAAAAATGAATTCCTGAAACATGTCCTGCTGCTATTTTTTCTTCAATTGTATAACCTGGCTCAATTGTTTTTGGATTCAAAGTAGAAATATCGCATCGTGAGTTTCTACCAACAGTTAAGGTTAAACCTGGCAGTAAGTAATGGCCAATTCTTTTAATCCTATCTTCAAGAAGGTATGCTTTTTTTGACATATTAGTAGGAAAATATTCTCGATTATAAACTTTTATATTGTTTTTTGTTATTGATTGGTAGAAAAAACAGTCTATTTTGTTTAGACTTCTGTCTTTATTCTAAAGATTTATATAATAATTTTATTTGGAATTATAATGGTCGAAATTGATAAAAAGATAATTCGGGCATATGCATTAAAAAATGCAGTAGAGCATGAAGGGCGTGCAGTAGTTGGAAGTGTAATTAGTGGACTTTTTAATCATGGGTTAACTAAAGAGAGGGTAAAAGAAATAATGCCTGTTCTTAATGCAGTAATTAGAGAAGTTAATGCTATTTCCATTTCTGAACAGGAAAAGGAATACAAAGAACTTGAAGACTTAATTGGTCATAGGCCTGAAAGAGGAGATGCGCTTCCAGAACTTGAAAATGTTTCTAAAACAGGAATTGTTACTAGATTTTCACCTTCGCCTTCAGGTCCAATGCATCTCGGGCATATTTTAACTGGAATGTTAAGTTCTCTTTATGTTAAAAGATATGGTGGAAAATTTTATTTGCAAATTGAAGATACAAATGCAGACAATATTTACGAACCTGCTTATAAAATGCTAAAAGAAGACGCAGACTGGATTTTTGGAAATGTTAGTGAAGTTATTATTCAGTCTGATAGAATGAAAGTTTATTATAAATACATTGAAAAATTATTTGATCTTGAATCTATTTATGTCTGTACTTGTGATTCTGAGGATTTCAAAAAATTAGTTGACTCTCAGAAATCTTGCCCTTGTAGAAATTTGGATAAAAAAGAGAATCTGAGAAGATGGAAAAAAATGCTTTCTAAAACTGGATACTCTGAAGGTGAGGCAGTTATAAGATTTAAGTCAGACTTAAATGATCCCAATCCTGCATTTCGAGATTTTCCACTTGTTAGAATTAATTTAACAAAACATCCCCGACAAGGAAAAAAATATAGAGTTTGGCCGTTAATGAATCTATGTGTGACTGTAGATGATATTGAACTTAATAAAACCCATATAATTAGAGCTAAAGAGCATAGAGATAATGCAACAAGGCAAAAGATGATTTACAAGGCACTAGGACTTCTGGATAAATATCCTAATGTTTATTTTTTGGGAAGATATAATTTTACAGATCTTGCAATATCTGACTCTAAAACAAGAAAAGCAATTGAAGAAGGTAAGTTTACTGGATGGGATGATATTAGACTTCCTTTTGTTGTTCCACTTAGAAAAAGAGGATATCAACCAGAAGCCTTTGAAAAAATAGTTACTCAAAGGGGAATATCTGAAGTTGATAAGGTTATTTCTCAAAAAGATTTTTTTGAGGTTTTAAATAATTTTAATCGGGAAGTTTTAAAAGATAATACTAGAAAAGCTGATTTTGAAAAATGCGATGAGAAGCAGGCAAATTTAGTTATTTTAATGCCTGATGCTTCCAAGGTTTTTGCAAAAAGCAAAATTAAACCTAAGAAGGATGAGGTAGTTTATTTCGACAAGTTTGGTTATGCTAGGAATAATAGCTCTGATAGCAAGGCTAAAAATGCAAAGCCTACTTTTTGGTTTTGTCATGAGTAATATTTAAATTCTTTAAAATAAAAATCTTTATAAAGACCTTCATCTTCGATATTATACTATTTAACAATAGCTTATTGTTAAAAGAGGATGAAAGGAGGTTATTAAAAAATGTTTTCAAAAAAAGCACAGTCAGAAATTATTACAACTGTTCTTATAATCCTTCTTGTACTTGCTGCAATTGTTATTGTATGGCAAGTTGTTCAAGGAACAATCAAGAAAGGTGGAGATCAGGTTACAAAGCAAGGTAGCTGTATTGGTGTAGCTATGGATGTTGTTCCTGTTGGGGCAACTAATACGGTATTCTCCATAATTAGAAAAGGGGGAGGTACTTTAAGTGCTGCTCCTACAATTAAGATTTACAAAGATGGTGTAGAAACTGCATGTGCACCATGGAATCCTGTTGCTCCTACTTGGACAAATGATGCCACAGCTGCAACATGTACATTCGCTGCTGCTGCTACAACTAGTGTAGAAGCTATCTTAATTTTATCTGATGGAACAGCTTGTCCTGTAAGCGGTAAGTGGACAAAGTAATTTTATTTTTATCTTTTTCTTTTTCTTTTTTTATTTGGTTTGTGCGAGAGCTTTATATTTTATACTTTCTTATAAAATATTTAATTCTAGTTGTTTTTTATTAAGTAAAAACAATTTTAAGCAAGATTCACTCTTGATTAAAATTGCTATATCTTAACTAATGTCCTTTTGGACATTACTTCAAATCATATGATTTATAAGTCTAAATTTTCTTTAAACTAACATGAAAAAGCAATTAAATTCTGTATTTACTATTACTCATAAGGATAGAAGGACAAAGGCAAGAATTGGAGTTTTGCATACAAAAAAGGGAAGTGTTGAAACTCCTTTTTTTATGCCTGTTTCAACAAAAGGTGCTGCTAAATTTATTAATTCAAAGAAAATAGAAGAACTTGGAGCAGTTGCAACTATTTCAAATGCATTTATTCTTTCACTTCGGCCTGGAACAAAACTAATAAATAAACTGGGAGGACTTGGAAAATTTATGAATTTTTCAGGAGTAAACTTTACAGATTCAGGAGGTTTTCAAATGTATTCTAAATCTATTTATTTATCCTCTAATGAAAAAGGAGTTAATTTTAGAAATCCAATCTCAGGTGAAAAAATATTTATGACTCCTGAAAAAGACATGGAAATACAACTTGAGATAGGAAGCGATGTTGCAATGTGCCTTGATCGAATGCCTTTATATGAAGATTCAAAAAAAGAAATTGAAAATTCTGTTGAACTAACAACAATCTGGGCCAAGAGATGCAAGAAACACCATGATATGCTTCAATCTAGAATACCTCATGGAAGAAGGCAATTATTATTTGGAATTACTCAGGGAGGAATTCATTCAGACCTTAGAAAACAATCAATAAAACAACTTTTGGACTTAGATTTTGATGGTTATTCAATAGGCGGATTTGGAATGGGAGAGACATTTAAAGAAGAAATGAAAATAGTAAAAGCACAAAAATTACTTTTTCCTGAAAACAAACCTATTTATTTAATGGGGATAGGAACTCCAAGTGAAATACTTGAAGCAATTTCATATGGGGTAGATATTTTTGATTCCAGGCTTCCAACAATGAATGCAAGACATGGAGAATTATTTACAAGTATTGGGAAAATGAAGATTTTAAATAAAAAATATGAAAATGATAAATCTCCGATTGACAAAAATTGCAATTGTTTCGTATGTAAGAATTATTCCAAAGCTTATGTGAGGTTTTTACTCAAAGAAGAAGAATCAGTTGGAAAAGAGCTTGCATCTTATCATAATCTTTATTATTTGCAGAATTTAATCAAAGAAGCAAAAGAGCATATTAAAAAAGGAAAATTTATTGAGTTTAAGAATAAAATAAAAAGAGTCTATAAATAATTATATTTTATTTATCCTGAACTATTTTCTGAAGTGTTTTTTGCATATTTCTTTTGTTTTTCAAGAGTAAGATTTTTATTTCCTTTATTTTCTAATGAACTGTTTAAAGGCGGCTGAACTGAACTGTCATCTTGGGGATTAACCACTTCAGGAGTTTGAGGATTAGTTATTTCTGGACTTGCTGAATTAGCTGGATTATCTGAGTTTGGACTAACAGTGTTGGTGCTGGTTTCGTTTAAATTCTTATTTTTATCTGCAGGTATAAAAAAGAATATAAGGGATATGCCTACAATAATTAAAATAACTACTGCTATAAGTATTAACAATATTGTAGTAGTTGACCCCTTTTTCATGAAGAATTAACCTTTTGATAGTATAAAAATATTTCTAAATGATTGTTAACGAAAGATTTAAAAAACATGTTTATTAGCTTTGATTAATGGAAAATCGAATATATAGAACTGGTTTGAAAGCATTACTTGATGATTCTAGTAGTGAGATATCAGATATTCCCAGGACCTCTGCTCCACTTGTTCAAGGATCTCATTTGACTTATGAAAACGCTGATGGAGAACTCATAAAAAGAACTCTTCGAATAAGTAAGTTTTCAAGAGAATATGATTAGATAATTTCTTGATAATTTAAAACCCATAAATTTTTAAACTACTATTTTCTTAAAATAACATGAAAGCTAAACTTTGGGGGTATCCCCATAATTCAAACTAGAAAAATAAACAATTCTAGCTTAGCTTCTACTAGTTCTCAAATTAATAATAACCTTTTTATACCGATTTTATCTTTAACTAAATATACCTATGGCGGTTGTAGTTCAGTGGTAGAATGCGAGACTGTGGCTCTTGAGACGAGGGTTCGATTCCCTCCTCCCGCTTGTTTATTATCTCAAAGAGATAATAAGTTGGATGGAATCAAATGCACTAGTGGGTTTGATTCACTGCAAAAGGCTATGCTTTTTGTAGGGACAGAAAATAGAAGATTTTTTGTATCTCCTCCCGCTTGTTTAATATTGCAAAGAGATAATTTTGATAGAATTCAATTATTCTGGGGGATCAAATGATAGACACTAGTCTTGATTTTATTCATTGTACCAAAAAACTCTGGGCTTGAACTTTGTTCTAATTATATTGATAAATATCTTTCTGATAAAACTCAGGTAATTACAGCAAGGGGGGAAGATGTTCCTTTATTTGTTGAGAAGTTATCTAAACTTGGGAAAAATGTAATTGGGATAACTGGAGAGGATTTGTTTTGTGAATATTCTTTTAATGGTTATTCATTTATTATTGAGGAAAAGATTAGTTGGAAGAATGAAGGATTTCTTTTTAAAAAACCTGCGCTTTGTTTACTTGGCCCTGAGTCTAATAATTCAATATTTACTAAAAAACTAAGAATCTGTATAAATAAAAAGTATAAAAATATTTCAAATGACTTTTTAAATAGATATTTTAAAAATCAAGATTATGAATTGGTTTATACTTCTGGATCTACTGAAGAGTTGTTTTTACAAGGAGCAGTAGACTTTGTTATTGATATTGTGTGTTCAGGCAAATCTGCAAGCAATGCAGGTCTTAAGGTTTATGAAAAAATATTTGAATCTGATATTGTGGTTATTCGATATAATGAAAAGAGATTTGATCTCCAAGAACTTTACAGTATAATTTCCAGAAGATTAACAAGCAGTGATGAAGTTTCTTATACAAAAAAATTAGTTGCAAATCCAAATGAATTAAAACGAAAACTAATTGAGGAGGCAGGTGAAGTAGTAACTGCAGATTCTAAAGATAATCTTATCTGGGAGTGTTCTGATTTAATTTATTTTTTATTTGTAATCATGGCAAAAGAAGGAATAACTATTGAAGATATTGAAAAGGAAAGTTCGAGACGTGATAAATCCAGGAGTACAAAATGAAAAAATTACAAATAGGAGTTATGGGTAGTGCAGCAGATTTAAATTATAAGAAGAAGATAGAAGAAGCTGCAGAAAAAGTCGGAGAATTAATAGCTAAATCTGGAAATATAACTGTATATGGGGCTGAGAAGGATTATGATAGTTTATCTACTGCAGCTGCAAGGGGAGCAAAAAAAGCAGGAGGTATAACTGTTGGTGTAACTTATGGAAAAGGAAATGAAATTTATGATAAAGAGAATACTGATATTACTATTGTAACTGGTCTTGAAAGAGGAGGGGGTAGAGAGTTTGTTTTAGTTAATAGTTGCGATGCAATTATTGCATTGAGCGGTGGTTCTGGAACTTTAACTGAACTCGCAATTGCCTATCAATTAGATATTCCCATGATAGTTATTCGAGGAAGTGGTGGATGGAGCGATAAGCTTTCAGACAGTTATTTTGATGAAAGGAAAAGAAGAAAGGTTATAGGAGTAAATACTCCTGAACAAGCAGTGGAGATTGCAATAATAAATGCTAAAGAAACCTTAATAAATAAACAAAATCTTGCTATAGAAAGGAGAGAGGTAAAATGACATTTGAAACAGTAAAAGGATATTCAGACTATACCGGTGATGATGCTAAAAAAAGACAAAGAATAAAAGAAATTGTAGAGGAAACTTTTAGAAGGTATAATTTTGAACCTGCAGAAACTCCTGTAATTGAAGATGAAAAATTTGTAAAGGGAGAAAATTCAAATGATGAAGCAGTTTCAGATGTTTACAAATTGCAAGATAAAGGGGAAAGAAAACTTGCCTTGAGGTATGAATTTACATTTCAATTAAAAAGACTTGCAAATAATAAAAAATTACCTTATAAAAGATACCAAATCGGCTATGTTTTTCGTGACGAGCCAATAACCGGAAATAGAGTAAGGCAAATAACCCAGTGTGATATTGATGTAGTGGGATCTACCCTAAAAGATGAAGCAGAAATTTTAAAAGCATTTTCAGAACTTTTAGAAAAACTTGGAATCAAATCAACAATTAAAATAAATAATAGAAAATTATTAAATGAAATCCTTGAAGAATTAAAAATTGAAGAAAAATACAGGCCTGATGTTATTCGTGAAATTGACAAATTAGATAAGCTTTCAAAAACCGAGGTAAAACAAAATTTAAAAAAATATAATGCAGAAAAAGCTCTAGAAGTTTTTGAAAAACCAGTAAAATATTTTGAAAAATATAAATCTTACCAGGAAATAAAAGATCTTTTAACAATATGCGATTATTATAATCTTGAGCCAGAGTTTACTCCTTATCTCGCAAGAGGACTTGGTTATTATAATGGAACAATATTTGAGATTAAAACAAAAGAAATAAAAGAGACTGTTTGTGGCGGAGGTTCTTATCTAGTTAATGGAATTCAATCAACAGGTATTTCAGTAAGTATAGAACGCCTTTTTGTTTTAGCAAAAGTAAATATTGAAGAAGAAAAGGTTTTAATAATCTCATTAAATGAAGATAAATCTGCAATAGAACTTGCAAAAAAAATAAGAGAATTAAATATACCCTGTTCTGTTATGTACAATAAGGTTTCAAAGGCACTTGACTATGCTAATTCATATAAAATAAAATATGTTTTATTTGTTGGAGAGGACGAAGTTAAGAAAAAGAAATTTAAACTAAAAGATATGGCTTCTGGTAAAGAGAAATTAATTAGTGAAAAAGATTTTGAAAAAGAAATAAAATTATCTTAAGCTTTTTTTAAACCCTTTTTTAATGCATCGTTTGCAGCTTTTGAACTATCTTGGGTATTAAATGGTTTAGCAAGTGTTTTTTTCCGGGGGTCTTCAGGTTTAGTTTGTGTTTGTGTTTTGGGTTTATAGCTTTCTTTAGGATCTGCCTTGGGTTTTTCTGCATTTAATACTGGAAGTCTTGTAGTGTCTCCTGTAGATTCAGGGGTTTTTGATACAGGTTTTTTATTATAATTCTCTGCATTGGATTTTTTTCCAGCAGCATACTCAGGTTCAGGTTTTTTAATTGGCTTCAGCCCTAGTTCATCTTCTACTGCTTGAAATGCCATTTCTTCAAAATCAGGCTCTTCAAGTTTTGATTTTACTTCTCTTTTTACAATTTCAAATGCATTTAGATAATATCCGTTTGGTTTTTTAATTATTCTTACTAAATATCCTGTTTTTCCTTCATAATTCTCTTTTCTACCTGACCTTATCAGACTTTCAAGTTTTTTTCTATATTCTGGCTCTGTTTTTTCTTGAGAACTCAGATAATCTGAATATTTTGATTGTATTGATGATAATTCCCCCTTAGAAACATATGCCGCAGGTATACTTCCTGAAGAACCGTTATAAGAACATTTCCAATTTTCGCTATAACTTCCATTATCTTTTTTAATTCTAGTACCTGTAAAGATTGCACCCTTTGCAGATGTAAGAGTTATCAGCTTTTCGGTTATATCTTCCGACATATAAAATAGAAATGAAGTCAGTTTTTAAATATTATTAGCATACACTATTATTCTTCAGGTTTTGCATTTCCTATTCTTCTGAAAGTCCATTTGTTCTCTTTTTTATATAATTTGACTAAGACTCCTTCTCCTTCGCATTCGGGGGTTGTTTGTTCTGAAAGTTTTTCTAGTTCTCCTTGAATATTTTGATAATTTGCAGGATTTTTTGATCTTTCAATAATATTATTGTATTGGTCTGTTGAAATGCATTGCATTTTTTTATCACAATTTTTTCCAGTAAGAGCTTTCCATTCAGAATCAACTTCCTGCCAGTATCTGTTGGTCAGTTTTTTCCCCTTTAAGAATTTTCCAAGGATATAATAAACATTTTCATTGCCGTTTGAAACTGTGTAGTATTTGACTATTGTTTTGCTTTTTACTGATATGCCTAAATAATCCAAAAGTCCCATAAAAAATCAAAAATAATCTTCCTTTTAAATATTATTTAACTGTATTGCTATTCATTTTTTTATAACTCTTATAATCAAATTCTTTTTATCAAAACGGTCTTTTTTAGATGAAGCTATAGTGCTGCTATCAGTTTTATCTAGATTTGTTTTAATCTCAAGTATTTTAAATCCAACACTCTTAATCAGGTTTATTAATTCTTCTTCAGAGTAAAGATAATAATATCTGTAGTACTCTTTTCTGTCTTTTTTCCAGGACATATAAATATCTCCATGATAGTTTACTTCTTTAAATCTAGGATCTGCTGAATTCCAAACGCTGATTAACCCCTCTGCACCTTTTTTTAATACTCTATATAATTCTTTAAGAGCATTTTCCCTTTCTTTTTCACCTTCAATACAATGAAGGGTTGCAATAAATAATCCATAATCAAACATTTCATTTTTGAATATGGTTTTATCAAGTTTATTTGCACAACTTTTAAAAAATTTAGCGCCAATTCCTTTTTCTTTAACCAATTGTTCACCTGCTTTTAATTGATTGGCTGAAATATCAATGCCATAATATTGTGTATCTATCGCCTGAATCATATTTCTACCACATCCACAACCTAAATCAATAATTTTTCCTTTTTTTCCATTTAAGAAATCTTCAACACTAAAAAAAGGTTTTTTCTTAAATTCTGTCCATAAATCAGATATTTCATCCCAGACTTCCTCTTGATTTGGCTCTTTGTTCTTTTTTAAAAATTCTTTTTTTGATATTATTTTTATTGATTCTGTCATAATAAATCCAGAAGATTTAACTTTAAAAACCCATATTGTTTACCTTAAAAATGAAGAAACCGCTAATAAATCACCATGTTCATACAACAGGTTCAGATGGAAAATTATCTCCTGAAGATACTATAAAACTTGCAATAGAAAAAGGACTTAATTTTATTTGTTTTACAGATCATTATCCCTGTCCTGATGGATTTGATAAGTGGTTTTGCGGTTTTCATTCTGAAGAATACTATGCAAATGTTATGGGGCTGAAGCAAAAATACAAGGATAGGATTGATATTTCATTTGGTGCTGAAGTAAATTGGTTTTTGGGTCATGAAGACTGGATAAAAAAAGAAGTTAAAAAAAGAAAATATGATTATATTTTAGGAGCGGCTCATCATTTGGGCAGACCATCCCACTTGTCAATAAATAATTCAGAAAAAAACTGGAATGAAACAATAAAACATTTTGGAAGTATAGAAGAATTAATAAAAGAATATTATACACAAGTAAGACTCATGGCTAAATCAGGACTGTTTGATTGTATAGCACATTTTGATCTGGTTAAGGTATGGAATGAGGATTCTAAATATTTTTCAGAAGATGAAAAATGGTACAGACAGGAAGTCATAAAGACCCTTGAAACAATAAAAGAATCAGGTATATGCATTGAGATAAATACTTCTGGGAGAAGGAAAAAGTCAAGAGATGAACATCCTAGTTTTTGGATACTTGAAGAAACAGGAAAAATGAAAATTCCCCTCACTATTGGGTCTGATTCCCATAATCCTTCTGATATTGATTATGGTTTAGAAAGGGCAATGGAACTTGCAAAAAAAGCAGATTATAGTGATATATTAATATTTAAAGAAAGAAAACCTATCCAAGTTAAGATTTAATTAAACAGAGGGTTTCTTCTTTATGAAAGAATTAATTGGTCAATTGCTTCTTTTTTCCAGCCTTTTTCTGAAAACATTTTTTTTATTTGTTCGTCTGAATATTTCTTTTTTTTCATTTCTTCAACAAAATACTTGGCTTTAATCATCAAGATTTCTTTCTTTTTCTTATCTTCTTTTATTTTTTTAAGTTTTATAAAACTCATTTGTACAACTACTACTAAAATTAAAAATATTAGTATTCTTATTAGGTAAAAAGCGTATTTTTTAATAGTCTCTATTGATTTTGAGATTAAATTTTCAATAGGCTTTTTAATAATCTCTATAAATTCTAAAATTGATTTTCCAAGTGGTTTTTCAAGAACATCTGTTTGGTTTTTAGACTCGTTTTTTCCTGAAGATTTATAAATATTTGGACAAATTCCACAATCCGTAGGACAAGAATAACAACTTTCCCAATCATTGCAAACCATATTTCCGCAAAGGTTACGGTATTCAAAAGGTCCTATGTCGCAACTTTCTCCTGTAGGCCTGTGATTTAAGTGATAGTCTATATCAAGTCCATTAATACAAATTCCCTTATCAATTGCAGGGCTTTCTCTTAGTATTCCTATGTTTTTGTCTAGCTTTGGATCTGCATAAATAGAGTTGTTTTCCAAACCCCAACTATTCATTAATGATTTGTAATTATTAAAATTATCAAAGGAGTATCCTGGAACAGTCTTTTTTGTGTAGTTTACAGAAAAATATTTGCAACCATAATAGATGTTGTTATCTATTTTTGTTTTAGAATAATCCAGGGTGCTATTTAGTTCGTAGCAATAGGTTGGGCTTAAGGAGGTAATTATATTATTTTTTATCTCTACTTCTGCCATGCTTGAATTATCTCCTGCATATGCATTAATCACTTCTTGTGAACTATTCCCTATAATTAAGTTATTATAGACTTTTACTTCTGATTTGACTCCAAGCCTTAATCCATAACTGTCTCCAAAAATTATATTATTATAGAAGTTTACTCTGTTAATTTCTTTTCCTTCTATTGAAACTCCATTTTCTATATAATTATTATAAACTTGATAATTGTTAGAGATTATATTTTCACTTCCAATGTATAAGCAGCCATTATAACAATTTTTTATAATGTTATTTATTATTACTCCCTTATTTCCTGCAATAAAAATTCCATGAGCTAAATTATTTTCTATGTATCTTTCACTGGAGTTAAAAAACTTTAATGGCTGTCCAATATATGAAATATTATTTCCATCAATATATAAATCATCAACAGGCATTAAAATTCCCTGGTATACAATATGTTCTAAACTATTATTGATTATTCTAATATGCGGGCTATAAGATTTGATTCCATCATAGCAGTATTGAATTTTAAAATCCTTTATTTCAATATATTTTGAATCTGAACCTATTTCAATTCTGTCTCCTGAATCTGCTAAAAATACTTCCTTTGGAGTTCCAATGGCAAGTTTGATTGTTACATTAGTATTATAGTTTGTTTCTGTCCTGTTTGCATATATTAAGTCGTATTTTGATAGGATTCTTAGAGGATTTTCTGGAAATTCATTTGAGTTAATTAGATCTGAATAGTCAGAAACTTTGACAAGTGCCAAACCCTCTTTTTTAATTCCATTTACAGAGTTTGGATCAAGTTCACTTTTATTAATTATTATATTGTAAACTCCTCCACCAAGACTTTTCCAATTATTGAAAATTTTTCCACAGTTTAAAGTAACTCGTTCTTTTGGATAGGCCTCGAAACTGATTGGATTTTCACTAGTTCCAGAACTATTAATATAAACTCCTCCAAAATACTCTCCGCTTCTGAAAAACACTTTATCTCCTGGATAAAGATGGGCTGAATTATCTTTTCCAAATCTTAAATTATCACACCAAGGAGTTTCGGGATTCATTACGTCTTCTCGGGTATAGGAGTTATTACATTTAGGATTATTTTTATCCACAAATAAAACATGCCTATTGTCTGCAATTCCAAAAGGATCTGCATTATAAACATATGAATTATCTGTAACCTTTCCGTTAATATCTGACTTGCTAAATCTCGTTATTATTACAGGAGAAGCGAATAATACTATTAAGAATAAAATCAATACAATATGCCAAAAATATTTTCTTTCGCTCATATTATTTTTCCCTCCAGAAATATACTTTTGCCATTCCAACCTTTCTGATAGTTACTTTTTCTGCGCCTTCGAGAAACGCAAAAGCAATTGCAACTGTGTTTCTGGATGTCTTTAATTTTTTTGCCATCTCAGAAATCGTGCTTCCTTCTTTGTTTACTTTTAATTCAGATATTATTTTGTCTTTAATCATTTTAGTATTGCTTATCAATATTGCTTAGCAATAGAATAAAATAAAAATAGTATTTAAATTCTTCTAAAAAAATAATTAGGCATTTATGCTTATTTTTTAATCTTTTTTTCCATATAAAAGCCTTGTTTGTCTATTTTGTAACCTAGTTTTTTGTAATACTCCCTTACTCCAACTCCCGAAATTATTTTTAATTCAGGTATTTTTTCAGATTTTACTATTTCTTCGGCTGATTTAATCAATTTTTTACCAAAACCTTTATGTTGGCCTAAAAAATCTGCTTTTTTTCCAATATCTAGTGCCTGGCCATAAACATGAACTTCTCTTATAATTGCATTATTGTTATTAATCCTAAGTCTTAAGAGTCCAAATAATATATTATCTTTATTTACGATTTCTAAAAAATATTCATCACCTTTACTTGCAGGATATTTTGTAATTTTTAGATTAATCTTTTTATCTATTTTTAGATTATCGCGAATTGCAAAACCAATTTCCCTAAATCTTATTTCATTGATCTTGTTTTTTAAACTAGAACTTTTTAATGCAGACTCAAAATCTCTTCTTAAATCAATTCTTAAAACTCCTGCAGTTAAGTATTCTGGAGGAATTTCACGCATTATTCTCATTATTCTACAGTAGTTAGGGATAATTAACATTATTTTTTCAAGTAATTCTTCAATTTGTTTTTGTGAATAAGGCTTGTATTTGCCTTTTTTATACAAAGTTTCAAGTCCTGCTCCTGAGATTACCTGGCAAGGATATATTTTTAATTGATCTGGTTTAAAATTTTCATCAGAAAACAATTTTACAAACATTTCATAGTCTTTTTTTGGATTTGAAAGAGGTAAACCCAGCATTATGTGGTAACCAATTTTAAATCCATGTTCCTTTAATTTTTTAGTTGCAAGAATAACCTCTTTTACTCCATGACCTCTATTCACAAATTTGTAAATTTTATCATCTAAACATTGAACTCCTAGTTCAACACGTGTGGCTCCAAACTCGAGTATTCTTTTAATGGTTTTGTCGTTTATACTATCAGGTCTTGTTTCAATGCATAATGCAACACATCTATGAATTGCCTTTTCATTTTTCTTTTTCGCTTCACTTAGACTTTTACTTTTTTTCCCATTTAAAGCATCATAACATCTTTTTATAAATTCATATTGATATTTTAATGGATATTCTAAAAAATTTCCACCCATAATAATTAATTCAATTTTTCCAGTTGGATGATTCATTGCTTTGAATGCATTAAGTCTTGAAATAACCTGTTCATATGAATCATATTTTAGCCTTTCTGCTCTTAAAACAGGAGGTGACTTTGGAGTATAGCTTTGCGGAACATTAAGGCTTGGGCAGTAAAGGCAAGTTCCGTGTTTGCATTTTTTTGGTTTACACATAACTGCAATAGGAGTTACTCCTGCAAGAGTCTTAGAAGGTTTTCTTATTTCATTTTTTTCAGGAGGTTTCATTTTATATAAAAGAATCAATTCACTTATAAACTATTTTATTTGCTTATTTAAAATTAATTTATTATGCATTACAGGTTCCATCTGCTTGTCTTTCTTGATGGTTGCATTTTTTGCATTTGAAAAGAACGATTCCTGCTTCATCACTTATTTGAACACCTAAATCAATTATCTCTGCTTTATCAAATCCACATTTTTTGCATTTATGAGTTATTCCATCAAGATCTAGTATATTTTCTGCTATTCCTTTGCCCTTTTCAGGAGTTTTCTTTTTCTTTTCAGTTGCATAGAGTTCAATTTCAGAGGTTTTTTTAAAACCGCAGTTACAAAAACCAATGTTTTTTCCATTTTCACTTTTTATTTGCAATAAGTTTTTGCAAATCGGACAAAATTCAAGAGCCATTTTAGTTATAAGGAGATATTTTCTTATTGTTAAAAATTTAACTATCTTCTTGATTGAATTTAACCCTTTATAAACTAAAAATTAAAAATTCTGTATTTTCTTTAAGCACTACATATTAAAAAGCTTATATATTGGATCTTTAAGGCTTAAAAGGATAAATTTAACTAATATTGTTCTAAAATATATATAATACACAACTTATTTAAAATGTAACATCATTGATTTCCTATAGATTTATAAATAAAATTAAAACTACTAAACCTATGGAAACCAAGACTGAAAAAATAACTGTAACAGATAATTTAGCTGAAATGAATAGCAAGTATCTAAAACAGGTTAAAAAGGCAAGATTTGAAATAAAAAATGATAGAAAGAACTTTTGGAACAAGAATAGTGTTAATTTTAGAAATAACATAAAGAATTTAGTTTCTTTTTTTGAGTTCCCTAAAAAATGGAATGTTAGTATTGTTGCTTCCAGGTTTTTACTTGATAAGCATACAATGCCTTATGATCTTGATGTATGGAGTTTTTCAGATGTTGTTGGAGCAACTGAAAATCAGGGATTTGACATTGTTTTATTTTTCAATAAAACAGACCTTGAATTTTTATCTGCACCTGCACTTTTGCCTATTGTAGTTCATGAGGTTAAACATGTTTTTCAGGCAGCAGATAATCCTGTTAAATATACAAAAGTCGCTGTTGATGATGCACTTAATATAGTCTATGAAAAAGAAGCAGATGCAGAGGTAAGAAAATATTCTGATGAGTTTAGAAAAGAAAATGTACTTGAAAAGGTATTATATTGTTATGATGAAGAAGGTTGGAAAGGTGCTAAAAAAATGGTTAAGTATCTTCATGAAGAAGCTGAACATGCATTTGGAGGGGGATATGACCAGATGATGACAACTGAAGAGTATCAATTGTTTTTGAAAGCTGAGGAAGAAAAAGATATTGATCTTTTTATTGATTATTTTGTTGATTCAATAAAAGACTCGATTAAAGAAGAGGAAAAGAAGGAATAATTTTAATAAAGTTTAAAAAGAAAAAATAAAAAATTAAAGTCCAAAATCATGTCTCTGATATTGGTCTCTTAGATCAGAGTTACTCATTCTTAATTCTTGAGCAGGTTTAGTTTTTGTTACATTAGCCTTCTCATTAGGGTCTTGATATCCTTGATTTAGCAATGCATTCAAACTGACAATTGCTGAAAATGTCAACGCTGCCATTCCAATGCTCAGATTATCGTATGTTTCTTTTCTCATTTTTCCTCCTTATTTATATAGTAGATACTTATATTTAAATCTTTTCTTTGTTATCACTTCTAAGTAATACCAATAATAAGGTTTATATAGTTCTTATGCCTATATATTTAATCCTAATCGAGGCTATAATGGTATCAAATAAACTTTCAAGAAGACATTTTTTAGGAAGAATTGGACTGGCTGCAGCAGCTTCTGCTTTAATTCCTTTGGCTTATTGTCCTACAAGTTATGCTGAAGAAGGAAATGTTCAACCTGCATCTTATCAAAAGGTTTCTGATGAAATCGATTATACAAAGATAAGAGAGAGAACTGCAAAAAAACTAGGAAATGAAACTGTTAAGGTTGAATTTGGTTTGGAATCGAAATTATGGAAGGGTCTTTCTTCTGGAATGAATGAACAAGAATTTTATAATGCTATAAAAAGTTCTCCAATCGAACTTAAAACAACAACAATTTTTGGAGGAATTAGTGGAATTAGGGGTTATATTAATAACGAAGATATGAGGGAGGAATTTCTGAATGCTGCTGACAGATTTATTAAAAACAAGCCATCTCAATATGATTCAGATCTAACTTTTTCAACTGCAGATAAAACAGTTCTTGAAAAAATGCTAAATCGCGAACTTAAAAGTTCAATTACTGAAACAATAAAATCCTGGAATCCCTTTGCATCTGGAAGAGAGGTTTATGTATATCCTCCAAAAAGCAGGATTGTTCTTAGAACTGATAGAAAAGGTTATCCTACTTTTGAGATGTGCATAAATACAAATGAGAATAGTGGTGAAGATCCTGTTTACAAAAAATTAGATGTAACAAAAATAACTGATGAGACTGAAAAAAAAGTTTTTACTAAATTTCTTTTACTTTCAATTCTTACAAAAGATCCTGATGGAGTTGTTCCAATTGACAATTTTTATCGTGAATATCAGAATAAGAAGAGTTAATTCTATTTTGAATCAGAAGAAAACATTATTTTCCAGAATATATTTGTTTATAAATTGAATTTCTTAATTAACATCATGGTGACTGCAATTAATCTATCTTATATTCCAGATATTGAGGAAATAAAAAAAGAAGAAGAATTACTTGAAATATTTTCTGAACTTAAGGATTATTTTTTAAAAGTTTCTCAAAACTTTGAAATTAAGACTATTTCTGGGAATTCTATAAAAGATGTAAGGGGATTTTTAGAAACTGCAGTTAGTGAGAGTCCTAATGTAATTTTATCTGGAAGCGGGGTTATTAATGGGCTTGTTGTTGGCAATGGAATAATAAGTTATGATTTATCTAAAGTTCGACAACTTGCAGGATATTGGGATCTTTATAATGAAGGAACATGTTCCTCTTGTAAAAGTCATTATCTTCAATGTATAAATCAGGAAGACTCTGAACATAGATGTAAATTAGGGCTGAGTATGGATATTGGTTGGAAAGGAAATTGTGAAAGCTACAGTTCTAGAGTTGATGGAATTAATGGTAATAATTCTCGAAAACTTGCTGAATTGATTTTAGAAGCATCGAACTAATGTTTGTTTGCATTGCTCTAAAGTCTTAAAAAATAATCTGATTCTATATTTTTGAAATAAGTAATAAAATGTATAAATCTTTTTAAATAAGAATTCATGAGATGAATCATAAAGGGATGATTAATGAAAAATTATTTTATAACCTCTGAGAGTGTAACTGAAGGGCATCCGGATAAGATCTGTGATAATATTTCTGATGCAATACTTGATAATTTAATTGTGCAGGATCCTTATTCAAGAGTTGCTGTTGAAACAATGGTTACAACTGGAAGTGTACATGTTGCAGGAGAAGTAACTACCCGAGGATTTGCAGATGTTCAAACAATTGCCAGAAGAGTTTTGAAGGAAATTGGATATACTGATCCAAGATTTGGAATTGATGCTGAAGATGCAGGAGTTTGGGTATCACTTCATGGACAAAGTCCTGATATTGCCCAGGGAGTAAATGAAACTGACAATCGAGATCAGGGAGCAGGAGATCAGGGTATGATGTATGGATTTGCTTGCAATGAAACTCCTGAACTTATGCCGATGCCAATTATTCTTGCTCATAAACTTGCAAAAAGACTTGCAGAAGTAAGAAAAAATGGAATGATAAAAGACTTAGGTCCTGATGGAAAATCCCAGGTAACAATTGAATATAGGGATGATAGGCCTTTTAGAATAGATGCTATTGTTGTGGCACAGCAACATAGAGAAGAAACTTCAGAGGATTTTCTAAGAAAAGAAATTTTTGAAAAAGTAATAAAACCTATTTGTGGGAAAATGATGGATGACAGAACAAAGATTCATATTAATGCAACGGGAAGATTTGTGATTGGAGGTCCTGAGGGAGATACAGGAGTTACGGGAAGAAAGATTATAGTTGATTCTTATGGCGGAGTTGGAAGACATGGTGGCGGTGCTTTTTCTGGAAAAGATCCTAGCAAGGTTGACAGAAGTGGGGCATATATGGCTAGATATATTGCAAAAAATATTGTTGCTTCGACACTTGCAGACAAATGTGAAGTACAACTAAGTTATGCAATAGGAGTTTCTAAACCAACTTCTGTTCATGTTGATTGTTTTGGGACAAATAAAATTCCAGAAGAAAAAATAATGCAACTTGTTATTGAAAATTTTGATATGAGACCAAAAGCAATTATTGAAAATCTTAATTTAAGAAGACCAATTTACAGAAAAACTGCAAGTTATGGTCATTTTGGAAGATGTGATGAAGATTTTACCTGGGAAAAAACAGATAAAGCAGATATTTTAAGAGAGCAGGCTGAACTTCTGGTTGAAGCTGTTAGATAATTTTTAAAACCCTCTCGTTTTAACATTTATATGAAAGGAAAATTTAGATATTATTTTTTATGGCTCTGTTTGGTTTGTATAGGAGTTTATATTCTTCAATTAATTATTCCTGGTTTTACAGATTTATTTATATTAAATTTAAATGCTGTTGATCAAAGACAATACTTTCGATTTGTATCTGCAATATTTTTACATGGGAGTGCAGTTCATCTGCTTTATAATTTATTTGCACTTTTCTTTTTTGGCTGGTCACTTGAAAAGCTTATTGGAAGCAGAAGATTTTTAATTGTATTTTTTCTATCTGGAATTATTGCAAATATAGTTGCTGTTAATTTTTATTCTTCTTCACTTGGTGCCTCTGGAGCAATTTATGGAATAATTGGATGCCTTACAATTATTAGCCCATTTATGTTTGTGTGGGCTTTTGGACTTATAATGCCAATGTTTCTTGCTGCTATTTTATGGATCGCTGGAGATGTAATGGGAGTTTTTGGATTTTCTGGAAGTGATGTAGGTTATATTGCACATTTATCCGGGGTAGGGATTGGAATACTTTTTGGATTATTATTTAGGAGCTTTGGCAGAAAAATAAAAAATGTTCGAGAAAAAATAAGCATACCTGATAAATATGTAAGGGTATGGGAAGACAATTATTTGAAGTAAGATTTAATTAATCGCTTCCAAATAATCTTTTTATTCCAGTTCTATACATTGAATGTTCTCTTTTTTCATATGCTGGGATTACGTCTCCTTCTAACAAGACTGCTCCATTTTTACTTAATGCATATGTTTTTGCATGGATAATTTCTCTTCCTTTTATTTCTATTAAATTGAAGGTTCCATAATGTTCTCTTTCTGAAACTCCTAAATTTCCTGGATTACTTACAATTACATTTGTTTTTTTATCTCTTTCAATACCTGGTGAGTGAGAGTGTCCTGAAAAAATTACTAATGGTGCTTTTCCTTCTATATAAGATTCATAAATATAAGATCTTAACATTCCTGAACCAAGTAAAGATTTTGATGTATTTCCTGTATCTGTCATTTTTCTTGGAGGAGCATGAGTTAGCACCATGTCTGGCATTTCTTTTAATAATTCATCATGCATTACATTTTCATTAAATGCAGGCACTGCAAGTCTGAATGGATTATAGCTATAAGGGCTTCCACCATAACCCCAGAATTTAAGTGAATCAATTGTTACATTTTTTCTATGTATATTCATATCTCCAAATATTTCAAAAAATTCTGTTGAGTCCCAATTTCCATGGACTGCAATTTTTCTTCCTGTAAAACGATCTAAAACATTTCTAACTTCTTTGTATTGCTTTATTGCAGCAGATTTTATTTTTCCCAAACTTGTTGTATAAGTTATCACTTCGCTATTATCTGGGAATCTTTCTTTAAAAAAATCAACATAATCTTCAAAAGTAGATATTTTATTTTTTGTAAGGGTAGCACGATCCCATTTTCTAAAATCGTTTTGCCATGCTTGAGATACTCTTTCAAATTCTCTACTTTCTATATCAAACTGATACGATTCATCTTTTGAAATCGGACCTGCAACATCTCCAGTCATAACTATACAATCACATGAATTTAATTCATCAAGTTTCATAAAAGACTCCAAAGTCTTTATATCATGATGAATATCAGAAATATGTATAATTTTCATTTTAGTTAGTCAGTTACAAAAGAATCTGTATCTCCAAAATCAGGGTCTACAGGTTTATCCTTTGGGCCTAGTTTTTTACCCTTTACAGGAGGAACCCATTTAGTAGTGCTTATAGGTGCTTGATAAGAACCTTGTTGATAAGATTGAAATACTCTTTCTTTAAACTTTAATCCCTTTAGACTAGCTTTTTCTCTTATTTCACTTATTAGCTCTGTTAAATATGGTTTTCTTAACTCAGGGTCTGCATCTATCTGATCAAGAATTTCTCCACGAACAATAATCTCTCTTCCTTTTTTTGCATTTTTTACATCTTCGAGTATATCTTTATAATCCCATATTTCTTCATCTATTTTTCTTTTTTCTCTTCTTTGGATAATCGTATCAAAATTCATTGCAGGACTATCAAATATTTTTTCAAGACATCTTACTAGATCTGTCCTACATTTTAGATAAGCAGGACTTATTGAAAATTTTGAAGTTCCTCCTATTTGAATATCATCAGAGTATTCATCAGGTGTTGCAACTGCTATTCCTCCTTCAGTTGAAAAATCTATTGGATCTTCAAATCCTGAAAATTTTGGATTTACTCCTGTAGATTGCACTGTTCCTTGATTATATGCTTTTACTCCTATTGGGTCTGATACATTCATGTTCTTGTCTTCTAATCCTGCAAATTCTTTTATTGTAAATACTCTTTTTTCTAAATCAGGAAGATATAAACCGCCTTCTGTAATTATTGTTTCTCTATGGGATTCTTCCATTGTAAGTACAAGACAATCTTTTGGAAATAAATCTTTGAATGTGAGTTGTTTTGGTTCATGACAGATAACATCGCTATCAGGATATAATTCAAGTACTGCTTTTGCAGTATCTTCAGAAACTTTCATAAAGCTTGATCCTTTTCCATAATAACTTCCTCCACTATAGGAGGTATATGAGCCTCCACTGCTTGCACTTATTCCACGAGAAGCTATTCTTAATTCAAGTCCTCTTTTTATTGCCATTGCTTTTGTCAAATATTCTGCCATTGGACTTCTACATGTATTTCCAGTACATACAAAAAGTAAATTATTTTCCATTTTAATCATCCTCACCCTGAGAATTATTTAGATAGTGTTTGATATGTATTGTTCCATTAAAAAATGCTTCAACAGCAAGAGGAACTCTGTCTTTTATTTTTACATCTCCAAGATCCAAATCTTTTGAAGATGCAAACATTCTTGCAACTTGATTTATTTTTTCTGGAAGTTCTGATTGTGGCATTGAACTAATCCTTCCTGCAACAATATCATTTTGATTGGTTATATCTTCAAAACCTAGTCTTGCAAGAACTTCTTGCACATAAATTGCTCTAGATGGTGCATTAGAATATCTTTTTTCATTAGTATTATAAAATCTAACTTTGACTGAACCTGAATCAGTACCTGATAAGTTAACATCAAGGTATGAAAAGTGACAGCCCATTTTTACTCTTGCAATTAATTTATCATCCAGCATTATTATTTTGTATCTTTCAGTTCCTGCTTTTCTTGGAGGATTTTTGTAAAAACTGAGTATTGGTTCTAAGAGCCCTTGATTTTTATGGTTATCATATCTTAGTGCTGTGACTGAATTATCTCCAAAATATTCTTCTTCAACTTCTCCATCTTCGCTATCAAATAATTCTTCAAGAGAAGAGGAATGCAGGCATCTAACTAGATCATGAAGTGTACCACATGCTCCAAAATTATGGACTCCGTTTTCTTCTGAATAATTTATTCTCTCTATTTCATCATATAAATCAAATTTAAATTCATTGCCGAAGGTCAAACATGCCATTGCTTTTTCAAGTCTATCTCCTGTTTTTGATTCTATTTCAAATAGTCGGGACATTAATCTTTTTTGATAGTCTGTATCACTTAAGGCTCCATAGGGCGTTCCCATTTTTTTTATACCTTTTAGAACCAGGTAATATTGATCCATTGTAGCTTTAAAATCTGATCTTGTGAAGGCAGTTCTTAAATCGCTTAATGCGTTTAAGGTTTCATTGTTTTCAGTTTCAAGTTCTTGATAAGTTTTTATCATTGAACCCATTTTTTTGTCAGTCATTTTATTGCCTCCTGTGCCAGAGCAAGAGTTTCAAGATAGAGATCTTTGTTGTTTACTACTCTGTAAACAGTTCCCTGAACAGTCACTAATTTGTTTAGGGGATTGTAATCTGTTGAAAGAACTTTTTTTGCTTTTGCCTTTGATGCTGCATATTTTAAAGCATTTGTTTGCATATAATATGCATCTTTTGTATTTATTTTTTTTGGAGCATTTTTAATTAGTTCTGCTAATTTAACTGCAAAGTTTATTTCGGTATTTGAACCAACATCGAAATATTTTGATACTTCAGCATTATTAAGGCATTGAGTATTACCACTTTTGCAGTCTTCAACTTTTATTCCGCATGATCCACAAGTTTTAATGACTTTTACTTTTTGATGTTCATAAGTAAACTCTGCTCCATATACCAGCTGGGGTTTAGTGCTCTTTGGAGGAACTGCTTGACCTTCTGCAAGTTCTTCTAGTACTGCTTTTTTAAATTGGAATCTTCTTTCATCTCCTGAAAGCATTCTGAATGTTTCTTGTGAATATAATCCTATTACTGGTGGATTTGCATAGTTTCTTGCTTCGGTTAATGCACTTGTATATTCATTTCTTAGTTTTTCTTCTAATATTTTTCGATTAGCTTTATCTCCCTGGCAGACAAGTTTAATTCTTTCTAATTTTTCTTCTGTAAGACTTGGAACATAAATTACTTGATTAGTTTTTGGAGCTCTTCTTAGTTCATCAACATTTTTTGCAATAACTAGCATTTTTTGATCTACAAATGGCCTTGAAAGTTCTAAAATTCCTTCTAGTTCATTACCAAAACCAACATCAATTAATTCAACACCACCTTTTATTATTTCTCCACCGTTTGCATTGATTGTTAAATAGTCTCCTTCTTCTAAAGGATAGCTATAGCCATTATGTATTCTTGATCCATTTCTTTTTAGTGAACTTACTCCAGTTACACAAGGTTTATTTTTTCCTCTTGCAATAACAATTGCATGAGATACTTGATTATCAGTACTTTCACTAGTAAATATTCCATCTGACTCTGATATTGCAGCAATATCTTCTGGATTTAATTTTTCTGTAAAGAAAATAGCTTTATAACCTGCTTCTTTTAATCTTCTAGTAAAACTTCTAGAGTATGCAAGTCTTCCGGTTACTATTCCTGGACAAACAGCTGTTCCTTTAGCTAAAACCCTATATTCTTTATTTGGATTTATTGCTTTTTGCTGAAGATTTTTTAATTCTTCAACTTTAATTGAAGATATTGCTTGCTTTGGAGTTATTACTCCTTCTCTTGCACTATCAATTAACATTCTTATTGAAGCGATTGGAGTGCATCTACCTTTTCTTGTTTGTAAAATATAAGGTCTTCCTTGCTCTACTGTTGCTTCAACTTCTTGAATAGCTCCTCCGAATTTTATTTCTAAACTTGATCCTAATTCTTCAAATATACGATACATTTTATTATCAAGATTATCTAAAGAAAGGCTATTTCCTCCTGAAACTAATGCTTCTCCTTGTTCAGCTTTTATAAAACTTCCAAATAATCCTTTTTCTCCTGTGGATGGATTTCTTGTAAAAAATGTTGCTGTTAAACTATTGTTATCCCTATTTCCAAAGACCATTGACTGGACATTAACTGCAGTTCCTGCATCAGAAGTTATTCCTTCTACTTTTCTATATTCTTGAACTCTTGAACTGTTCCAAGATTTAAATACAGCAGTGACTGCTTTTTCAAGTTGTTCTTCTGGAGACTCTGGAAATTTCAGACCTAAATAATGGTCAATAAAATCAATTCCAGAAAAAGCCATTTCTCTTTTTGTTTTTTTAGAATCAGGTCTGAACATGTTGTCAAAATCCCTTATTCCATATACATTTTTTGCAAAAGAAGATACAAGTCTGTTAAAGCAATCATCATAGAATTCTTCATTTCTTTTTTCAACAATTTCTTTATTTAATCCAATATTTAGAACAGTATCCATTATACCTGGCATTGATACTACTGCTCCTGATCTTACTGATACAAGAAGAGGATTTTTAGCATATCCAAATCCCTTTTCAGTTGTTTGTTCAAGTCTTGCTAATGCAGATTTAACTTGAGCCTGAATTGTTTCATAACCTGTTTTTAATACTAATGGTGACGCTTCAGTTGTTATTGTAAATCCTGGTGGGACTGGAAAACCCATTTGAGTCATTTCTCCTAAATGTGCTCCTTTATTTCCTACAAGACTTAACATAGAAAGCCTGATATCCTTGAAATCAAATACAACAGGTTTTACTAATTGGTCTTCTATTGAAATAGGTAAATTTGGTTTTGGCACTACTGAGCCTGTGCTATTATGATTTGCAGATATTTCTTTAATTTCTTTAACAGATTCCATTTTTTAAGATATTTTATTTCAAAATATTCTGTTTAAGATGATTTATAAATCTTTCTATTTGTAACCTTTAGAGAGTAGTAAAAAGTTATGGGAATGAAATTTAAAATCCAATATACTAGTTTTTATATGAAAAGCAAGATTATTCAGATTAGTGATTTGCATTTGGGATTTGATTCTAAAAAATCTGAAAAAGTCGAGGCTGTAGATCCGGGTTTAAAAAAGAGGGCAATAGAACTAATATCTGAAGAAAAGCCTGATGCAATACTTGTTACTGGCGATCTTGTTAATGTTCCTTTTGAGGAAAATTTCTCTCTTGCAACTAATTTTTTAAATTCTCTTCATAAATTTCCTTTAATGTGCATACCTGGAAATATTGATTATTATTCGCTTATTTCAAGACCTCAAAAACCTATTTTAAAAGAAAGCTTAGAAGATAAAGTTGAAGAAAAACTTATTGTTTCTGAAGTAGAATTATTAAAAGATCCTTTTAGAGTGGACCGTTCTGATATGTTTCGATACTTAAATATTGGTTTGGTCAAAATTAAAGACAGGTATCATAATTTTTTTGAGTTTAATAAAGATTATAAAATTTATAAAAAACTTGATTATTATTTGAAACATTTTAGTAGCGAACCTGTAATGAATGGACGTGGAATAAATTTTATTGGTTTTGATTCATTTATCGATATGGGAATTGTTCTTGAGGGAATAGCTAAAACAAACATGCCTGATAAGTCAATTTATCTGGCCAAAAGTATAGACGGTGAATTAAGCACAGAACATTTAAAAGATAGACTTAAAAAAATAAAACCTGGAATTAATATTGCAGTTATACATCATCCAATATTTCCTATTCCACATCAAAATATGCTATATGGCGTATTTGAAAATGGAGATTATGTCGCAAGGGAACTTTTAGAATCAGGAATTTCTTTATCTTTTTCAGGACATAAACACGTTCAGGGGTATACTTCTAGAAAAATAAAATTATCCAATGGAGAGGAAAAAGATTTCCATGTTTGTACTGCAGGATCTTTGTTTAGTTCTGATATAAAAAAGCCCTACAAAGATAATTCTTTTAATATTATAACTATAGAAGATCAAAATGTTAGTGTTGACTATCGAGAACTTAGGTCGGGATCTATTTCTAGGCTATGTTCGGTTGTTCTTTAGGAATTTCATAAGGCACTACTTTATTGACTTGAATTGGTCGAGTTAAATGAACAATTTCAATTTGATGTACATGAATAGTTGGAGATTCAAATACCATTAATTTATCTTGAAACTCTTGAACTCCTCCTGTTACGTAGAATATACTTCTTCCATTGTTCATTCCTCCAAACATTTTGTCTGTATGTGTTAAGAGATGATGAACTTCTTGGGCTGTGGATATCCCGCTATCAATTAGTTTTATTTCTTCTCCTACAACTTTTTGTATTTGATTTTTTATAAGGGAGTAGTGTGTACATCCAAGTATAAGGGTATCAATTCCTTTTTCTTTTAATGGATTTAAGTATCTCTCGAGTTCAGTTATTAATCCAGGGGAGTGAGCTTCGTTTTCTTCAATATATGATGCAATCATCGGTGCAGGTTTTCCATAAACTTTTATTTCTGGATTTAGTTCTGCAATTTCATTTACATACATTTGGCTGTCAATAGTATTTTTTGTTCCAATAACTCCGATTAATCCAGATTTTGAGGTTACTACTGCTTCTTTAGAGGATGGTTTTATTACTCCTATTACTGGGATGTCAAGAAGATCTTCAAGAACTTTCCCAGCTCTTGCTGTCGCAGTATTGCATGCAATTACTATTGCTTTAACATCTTTTTCTTTTAGGAATTCTGCTATTTGGACTGAATAATCTACAACAACTTCAGGAGATTTAGAACCATATGGGACTCTTCCAGTATCTCCAAAATAAATAAAGTTTTCTTTTGGAAGTATCTGCTTTAGTGCTCTTAAAACTGTTATTCCTCCAACTCCTGAATCAAAGATTCCTATTGGTCTATTGTCAGACATTTTTTCCTCCACTTGATTTGTTTATTGCAATAGCTGCAGCCAAAACATATGGTTGCATTAATTTTTCAGCTTCTTTTGATAATATTGTTGGACTGCCTTTTCTAGCTAGACTTGTTATATAAGCATCTCGGTTAAAAGCTAATGTCTCAGTAGCATTTTGAATTGATACTGGTGCGATACAACCTATTCCATGACTTGCATATCCTCCAAAGTAAAACATTCTAGTATCGACCATGTGTGTTCCATCAGATAAATTGATTCCAGATGAAGTGATTCTTTCAGTTACCAAGCAAGGATATTGTACTGGGTA
>CABMGE010000027.1 GCA_902385625.1 uncultured archaeon
ACTCTGAAACAAAAGAAGCAAAAATAAGAGGATATTCTCCTGGAAGGTTTTCATTTAATGTGAGCGGAGGAAGATGTGAAAAATGTGAAGGAGATGGAGTAATTAAAATTGAAATGAACTTCCTTCCTGATGTTTATATTGAGTGCGAAGAATGTAAAGGAAAAAGATACAATAAAGAAACTTTGGAAATAAAGTTTAAAGATAAATCAATTGCAGATGTTCTAGACATGAGTGTGGAAGAAGCAGTAAAATTGTTTGAAAACATCCCAAGCATACAAAGAAAAATAGATATGCTCAATAGAGTGGGTTTAGGATACATAAAACTTGGACAATCTTCAACAACACTATCAGGAGGAGAATCTCAAAGAATAAAGTTAACCCGAGAATTGGCAAAAAGAGGAACAGGAAAAACATTATATCTTTTAGATGAACCAACAACAGGCCTTCATTTCCAGGACATAAATAAACTTCTCGAAGTAATAAATGATCTAGTTGACAAAGGCAACACAGTTTTAGTTATAGAACATAACTTAGATATAATTAAATGTGCAGATCATTTGATTGATTTATGTCCAGAAGGCGGGGATGCAGGCGGATATATTATAGCAGAAGGAACTCCTGAAGAAATAATGAAAAACAACAAGTCTTATACAGGAAAATATCTTAAAATGCATATTGAAAATGAAAAAAGCAAAGGGTAATAAAAATGATAGATCTCTCAACAATACCCAGTAACCCTGGATGCTATCTATACAAAGATAACAAAGGAAATATAATCTATATTGGAAAAGCAAAAGATTTGAAAAAAAGAGTTTCTCAGTATTTTAATTCTCAGGAAAAAGATCCGAAAACACAGGCAATGATTTCTCATATTGATTCTGTTGATTTTATAGTTACTAAAAATGAAGTAGAAGCATTAATTCTAGAAAACAACTTGATTAAAAAAAATCATCCAAAATATAATATTGATTTAAGAGACTCTAAAAGATATGCCTATATTCGTATAACTAGTGAACCCTTTCCAAGACTTTTAATCGCGAGAAAGCGCGATGCTGGTGATGATTCTGAGTATTTTGGCCCGTTTACATCAGGAGAAAAAAGAGATTACATAATGCAAACTCTCATCAGAACATTTAAAATAAGGACCTGTAAAAAGCTGCCTAAGCGGCCATGCCTCAGGTTTCACCTCAAATTATGTGATGCTCCATGCATAAAAAATATCTCAAAGGAAAAGTATGATGAGAAAATAAAATTCGCAAAGTCAATTCTTAATGGAAAGACAAAAGAAATAGAAGAACAAATAAAAGAAGAAATGAAAATTGAATCAAAAAAGCAAAACTTTGAAAAAGCCATTGAACTAAGAAATCAAATAGAATCTCTTGAATATCTAAAAGAAAGGCAGAATATGCAAAGATCAAAAGAATATAATGAAGATATTATAAATTACCTAGTAAAAGATAACAAAGTCTATTTATTACTATTCAAAATATATAAAGGAACACTTGAAAACAAAGAAGAATTTGAATTTGATTATGAAGAAGATTTTATAGAAGACTTTTTAACTCAATATTATTCAGAAAATTCTATTCCAAAAGAAATAATTCTTCCACATAAAGTTGAAGATACAATTAAGATCTTCCTAGAAAAAAAAGCAAATAAAAAAATAAACATAGTAGTTCCTGAAAAAGGTGAAAAAAAGGAATTACTTGACCTGGTTCTTAAAAATATAGAAATAATATTTTTTGAAAACATAAATAAATTAATAGCATTAAAAGATAAATTAAATCTGGAAACAATTCCAGAAGTTATTGAGTGTTTTGATATCTCACATCTGTCAGGAACAAGTCAGGTGGGTTCAATGGTTCAGTTTAGAAAAGGAAAGCCAGATAAATCAAACTATAGGAAATTTAAAATAAGAACAGTAGATCAGATAGATGATTTTGCATCAATTAAAGAAATCGTTTATCGCCGTTACTATCGTATTAAAAAAGAAAACTCAATTCCTCCGGATTTAATAATAATCGATGGTGGAAAGGGCCAACTCTCTAGTGCCATGCAAGCATTGCAAGAATTAAACATAAAAATACCAATAATCTCTATTGCAAAAGAATTCGAAGAAATCTATCTTCCAGGAGATTCTAGCCCTCTAAGACTTGAGCGAAAAGATCCAGCCTTGCAAATAGTGCAGCAAATAAGAGATGAAGCTCACAGATTTGCAATAAATTACAATAGACTTTTAAGGAAAAAAGACTTGCTAAAATAATGAAAAAAGAACCCAACCGATTTAACTTAAAAACTGACATGAAACCAGCAGGTTCTCAGCCAGAAGCAATAAAACAACTTGTAGAAGGTTTCAAAAAAGGGAAAAATAACCAAACTTTGCTCGGAGTCACAGGTTCAGGTAAAACATTTACAATGGCAAATGTAATTCAAGCATTAAACAAGCCAACTCTTATTCTAGCACACAATAAAACTCTTGCAGCGCAATTATATGAAGAATTCAAGGAATTTTTTCCAGATAACCAGGTAGAGTATTTTGTTTCCTATTATGATTATTACCAGCCAGAATCCTATATTCCCCAAAAAGATCAGTATATTGAAAAAGATTCTGCAATCAATCCAAAAATAGAACAAATGAGACTTTCTGCAACAGCCTCCCTAATTACAAGAAAAGATGTAATCGTGGTTTCTAGTGTTTCATGCATCTATAGCTTAGGAAATCCAAAAAACTTTGAAATGCTTGGATTTTCAATAAAAAAAGGAGAAAAAATACAAAGAAAAGAGCTTATTACTCGCTTGATTAATATTCAATACGAAAGAAATGATATGGATTTATCTTCAGGAACATTTAGAGTAAAAGGAGATACAATTGATTTTATTCCAGCAGGATATTTTGAAAATATTTTAAGAATAGAACTAGATGGAGAAAAAATAGAAAAATTATCTGTGATAGATAAAATTACAGGAAGACAAATAGAGGAATTAGATCTTCTTTATATTTATCCTGCAAGACACTTTGTAATTCCTGAAAATGAAATAGAAGAAGCTCTAGTAGATATTGAAAAACAGCTGGAGAAAGACTTGCCAAAATTAAATCCACTCGAAGCCCATAGACTAAAACAAAGAACAATGAGTGATATTGAAATGATCAAAGAAACAGGCTATTGCAAAGGAATTGAAAACTATTCAAGGCATTTTGATAAAAGAAAAGAAGGAGAAAAACCCTATTGTCTGCTAGATTATTTTCCAGAAAAAGATTTTTTAATAATAATCGATGAATCCCATCAAACAATTCCCCAAGTCCATGGAATGTATAATGGAGATCGTGCAAGAAAAAAGGCATTAATTGACTATGGATTTAGGCTAACAAGCGCATATGACAATCGCCCATTAAGATATGAAGAATTTGAAAAATATCTAAATGAAAATAAAACTCTTTTTGTCTCAGCAACACCTGCAGTTTATGAAAAAGAAAAATCAGACCAAATAGTAGAGCAAATAATTAGGCCAACTGGACTCATTGATCCAGAAGTATATGTAAGACCCATTAAAAATCAAGTTGAAGATCTAATAAAAGAAATTGAAATCACAGTAAAAAAAGGAAACAGAGTTCTTGTAACAACCCTCACAAAAAAACTAGCAGAAGAGCTAACAGATTATCTAGGATCTAAAGGCATTAAAACAAGATATATGCATTCAGAAATAAAAACCCTTGAAAGAACAGAGCTTATAAGACAATTAAGACTAGGTAAATTTGATGTGCTTGTAGGAATAAATCTCTTAAGAGAAGGCTTAGACCTTCCTGAAGTAGGTTTTATTGGAGTTCTAGATGCAGATAAAGAAGGATTTCTAAGAGATGCAAGGTCACTCATTCAAATCATTGGAAGAGCAGCAAGAAATCTTAATTCAAAGGTAATTCTTTATGCAGACGTGATAACGGGTTCAATTGAAGAAGCAATAAATGAAACAAAAAGAAGAAGAGAACTTCAAATAGAGTACAATAAAAAGCATAAAATAACTCCAAAAACCATAATAAAAGAAATAAGAAAACAAACCACAATAATAAAAGATACAAAACATATTCCAAAATCACATATTCCAAAGATGATAATCGAGTTCACAGCTGAAATGCAAAATGCAGCAGAAGCTTTAGAATTTGAAAAAGCAATTGAAATCAGAGATAAAATAAAAGAGCTGGAAAAAAGAATAGGAGAAAGAGTTGATTTATGATGAAAAAGAGAATTCCAAAAGTAAATACTAAATACATTAAAGTAAAAAAATCAAAAATACATAATAATGGGGTTTTTGCAAGTAAAAACATAAAAAAAGGAACAAAAATAATAGAGTATGTTGGAGAAATAGTAAGTAAAGAAGAGGGAGACAAAAGATCAGAAGAACAATTCAAAAGATCAAGAAAAAATAAATCTGAAGGTTCAGTCTATGTATATGATTTAACCAAGAAGTATGATCTCGATGGTAATTTCAAGTGGAATCCTGCAAGACTTATCAATCATTCATGTGAACCAAATGCAAAGTATAAACAAGTTGGACTTAAAATATTCATAATCGCAATTAGATCAATAAAAAAAGGAGAAGAAATATCTTATGATTATGGTTATGATTTAGATGACTATAAAGACCATAAGTGTAAATGTGGAAAAGAAAAATGCATTGGCTATATTATAGGTAAAAATTATAGAAAAGATTTTGAAAAATTAAGAAAAAAAAGAAAATATTGAATAGAACAAATTATTCTTCCATATGTTTATCTTTCTTAACTATCTCTTCCATTTTCTTAAGATCAATATGAGATCTCCAAAAAAAGAATCCTATAACCCCAAAAGTCACTAAAGGAGATACATAAATAGGAATTTCAACCCCAAAGCTGTCTAGAATCATAATAAGCCCTAAGAAAAATATAGAATACATTGCTCCATTCTTAAGATAAGGATATTTCTTAACTTTGTCTATATTTCTAACAGTAAGTTCACGAACAACAAATGCACCAAGGCCATTTCCTAAAAGAATTAAAGGTATTGAAAGAGTAAATGCAAATGCACCAAGAACTCCATCTATAGAGAATGTTGCATCAATAACTTCAAGATAAATTATCTTACTAATATCAGACATATGTTCCTTCATTAAATTCTCTTCAGCTTTTTTTGCATTTTCTTTAAGTCCATTTGTAATAAAAAATGCAGTTGAACCAATTACTGCAGAAAAAGCCATTAAAGGATTTTTGTGAAGCGAATACCAGACAATTAAAGCAAGAACTGCTGAAACAATTGAATAAAACCAAATTCCTTTATTATCAAAGAATTTCTCAACTCTTAATCCATAATTTTTTGGTTCAGTAAAAAGCCAGTAAAAAAATATGAAAATTAAAAAGGTTCCACCCCCAACAAGAAGTATTGGTGTAGATGCCTCCATAGAAGAAATAACACGTGGATCACTAGAAAATGTTGCAGTAAATGAGCCTATTATTCCAAGCGCAGGATTTGTTGCAAAAACAATAATCCAAGGCAAGAGACCACGTACAACAAAAACTGCAAATAAAATACCCCAAAGTAAAAACCATTTCCTTCCCTTTGGCTTCATAGTATGAAGTACATCTGCATTTATTACTGCATTATCTACTGAAGAGATAATTTCAAATAAACAAAGACCCACTAAGATAATTAAAATTGAAAATATATCCATAAAAATACTATAAAAAATGACTATTTAATCATATTCCTCGCAGACTAAATAGTCTTGATTAAACATAAAAACCACTGCTTCTCTTTCTCCGATAAGACCTTTTTCAAGTTGATTTCTCTCTTTCCAATAATCTTTTGGATCAATTGAATATTTTATAACAACTTTTCCAAATCTATTTCTTTTAAGTAAAGTGTTAAGTTCAAAATTATTTTTACAAAGGTCTATAATTTCATAAGGTCTTGCAAGGCATCCAAATTCAAGTGAAGGATTTTTTGAAGTGAATAAAACTTTATTCTTTTCAGTTCCCTCTAAAACTTCTGCACAAACCAAAGTAGCAAGTTCATTTATAAGTCCTGCACGAATAATTGCCTCTGAAACTTCATAAATATAGTTGATTGGTCTTTTAACTATTCTTGATTTCCTATTTTTATTATCAACAATCCTAATTTCTGAAAAAACATCAACAACACTGATTCTATCTTTTTTTAAATTCCCAAAATATAAATCCAGGCGGTTTAATTTATTATCCTTGGACAAATATTCAGCTTCAAAACTGCCAAGTTCTTTTAATTTGTCAAGATCTATTCTAGGAGGAACTTCAAGACAGATGTTAGGAGTTATTTTTGAATAAACCTCAAGGAGTTTCTTTAAATCAGGTTTAATAGAATTAAGATTTCTTTCTTTTTCTTCAGGAAGCCTTTCTGGATCGCAAAAAATAACATCCGGACAAATCTTTCTAACCTTTTCAACAACCGAAGGTTCGAGAATGTCTCCTACCTCAAACTTCAAGTTTTTAATATCAAAATTTTTCTTAGCATATTCAACCTTTCTTTCGTCTATTTCAAAGGAATAAACCTCTTTGCAGGTTTTTGCAAATGCTCCTGATTGAATGCCGATTCCAGAACATAAATCAACAATAACCTTGCATTTTAGTCTACGTGCCCGATATTTTGCAACTTGGGCAGGAGTTGCAAACCTTAAATCCTCTTTGCTAAAATGTTTTACATTTCCTATATTTTTCTCATTTACCATATAAGAATTAAAAAATAACACTATTTAAGCCCTTTTAAAATATCTTTAATAAAAATTCATATGAACTGAATTAATTTTCTTCTTATAATTTAACTCTCGCAAATAAATTATAATAATTATTGCGATCATGGCAAAAGCTGCAATTATTGAAGAAATTAGGATTAAAGAATAATCTTTCTTTAGGGTAATCTCTTTCAGAGGTTCATTTTTATTTGCTGAATCATTAACAATACTTGAACTAAAATTACCCGGAATAATTTTCTCATTTATTCTCATTATAGTTATATTTGCTTTGTTATTTGAAATGCTATTTAATTTTACATAAATTTCATAATTTTTTCCATCCATATTAAGATCAAATTTCTCCTCGTTTCCGGAATAAAGTTTCACGCTTTGAGAACCATTGCTTAAATTTAATATGACATAACTTTTCTCAAGTTTTGTAATTCCAATATAATCTGTTTTTGTTTTCCCATCTATGCTAAGATTAATTTTAACCCTTTCTTTGTAAGAAAGTTCCTCATTATAACCTAAACCTAAATCGATTTTTGTTAAATCACGAGTAACCTCCCAAAAGTCCTTTTTCAGAGTAGTAGCTATACCTCCACCTCCACCACCATTATTATCATTATTTGTTGAAGGAACAGCTATTGCAAATGTTATAATAGAACTGTTTCCGATATTGCCTGCAAGATCTGTACAATTAACATAAGCAGAATAACTTCCTGCAGATAAACCGGCAGTTATCTGATTATTTATTGTACTAATTGAAGAAGTATTTACATAAGAAGCCCCATTTGCATAAACAGAACAATTTGCTATTCCTGATTCAGAATCGTTTGCATCAAAAATAAACATAACCTCATAATCACTTCCAGAATAAGATGCACTATTTGCAGGAGAGACTACATTAACTAAAGGAGGAGATGAGTCTGAGAGAATATTTAAGGTATGTAAAAAACTAACGCTTAAACTCACATTCACAACCCCATTAGAATTAGAATTAATTGTGCAGTTAGGATTAGAAGAACATAAAATACCATCATATTTAACGCAATAATTTCCTGAAGATAAATTAGTCATATTGACAACAAGAGTAGTATTCCCAGTACCATCAAGAGTTATATTATAATTATTAGCATTTGTAGAAACATAATTATTTCCTGAATTTGCTAAATAAAAATAAATCTTATATAAATAATTAAGAACACTTCCAAGATTAATATTTGTATTTGTCTTATTGTTAATATAAATTCCATAGCCTGAGTTATTACCTATAATTGAATAGGGACCGAGATTAAAAGTTATATTAGTTGCATTAATCTCAAAGCAAGTTCCATTAGAACTAATATTTGAAATTAAAGTATAAACCCCATTTTCAGTACTTAAAAATCCGCATTCACTAACATTTCCTGCGCTCAAAATCGTCTCAGAAATAGAATAATTGCTCCACGAACTAACATTGAAGGTTATACTTCCGCCAGACAATAAGGTTAAAATGGAGCATGAGGGAGCAGTTAGAGAGTTGCATCTGACTCCGTTTCTTAATACTAAAGGGTATTTAATATTATTAGACAAACCATAGAGAATAACATTGGCGCTCTTGTTTAATCCGATTTTCGAAGAATTAACATAAACAGAATTGTTATTTATTTTAATATCATTTGAAAGATTTGTTCCAGAACCATTTATTGGACTAATAAAATAAATTTCTCCATATTTTGAATTTTTAATGTTTATAAGTGATCCACTACTGGTAAAGATATAATTCTCCAAATACTGATCAACAAAACCGGTCTTATTCACCTTACCGGAAATATTAACATCATAATAAGAATAGTTTCTATAGACGATTGAATTATTCGTGAAAATATTTCCCTCATAATTTTGATTTTCATTAAAATCTGAATCCATCAAAATCCTGTCTGCATTTGAAACATTAATTACATTTGAAGTTATATTGTTTCTCGAAGATCTACATAAATGAATTCCAGATGAACCTAATCCAGTTGTTGAAATATTATTGAAAGCAATAATATTACCAAGAGCACCTGCATAATCAATATTTCCTAAATCAATTCCATAACTCTTAGACCCGGTTGTAAGTATGGTGTTTGAAGTTACATTATTTAACTCAAAATAAGAATCCTCAGAGCTTGTTGAGTATATCGAAATCCCACTTGCATCAGAACCGTTTGTTGAGATGTTATTTAAGGTAAAAGTATTCAAACGTGGAGATCTCCATTCACCAGATGAAGAAATTCCCTTGGTGCCAGATCCTGTTGTTAAAATATTATTTGAAGCGATAGTATTTGAAGAATCCTGTTCATCTAAAAAAATTCCAGCACCATTATTTGAGGTTATTAAATTAAAAGATATTATTGAGTTCGTACTATCTTGTAAAAAAACTCCAATTCCGCCAGAAAGGGTATTTAAAGTTACATTGGAGTTTAAAGCATTATATAAATAAATTGCTCCATAAGGACAATTGCCCGAAACCATATTTGAAATTATTTTTAAATTTGAAGTACTATATGAATAAATTCCGTCATAATTTGAATTTGCAGTATTATTTATTATAATTGAGTTATTAACAAACCTAAAATAAATCCCATAACCCCCATACAATGAATTCATAGTAACATTGCAATTCTTAACAGTAATATTAACAATATTCTCTCCAGCATAAATTCCAGATTTAGCAAGAGTAGTATTCCTTATATAAAACCCATTACAATTCAAAGTCACATCCGAAACATTAATATTAAAGCATCCAATAGTAGGGCTGCTTAAATTAACATCTGAATTGATAAGGTTATTTGTGAGATTATAAACTCCACTTACATTAATAACTTGACAAGAATCGATATTTCCAGGAGTAGAAGCACTAATTTCAATTATACCCCCTAAAATAACAATTAAAGTAAATATCCAAATAATCGTATAATCCCTCTTTTTCATCTATAAAAAATAGTTTAAAACTATTTAAATCATTCGTATAAATTGGTAAATTAAGATAAATATTCCAAGAATAAAATTATAAACTCCAAATAAATAAAATTTATCAGTTTTAATTATCCTAAGAAGTATTTTTATTGTAAATAAACTTACAAGAAAGGTTACAATAAATGATATAACAAGCAGATTATAACTAATATCAGAAACAACAATATTTTTTAGTTCAAGTACTCCGGCTCCAAGAACAACTGGAATTGCCATTAAAAATGAAAACCTTACAGCCTCTTGTTTTGAAAGACCTCTATACATTCCAGAAGAAACAGTAGCTCCACTTCTGGATATTCCTGGAAGTATTGCAACTGCCTGAAAAGCTCCAATAAATAAAGAGTCAAACCATGTTAAGGTCTCTTTTTTCTCCCTGGAAAATTTAGTTAAATAAATAAGGATTCCAGAAATAATAAAAAAGATTCCAAGATAAATCATATTTGAAAATAAACCTTCAATTTCCTTTCTAAATAAAAATCCAACTACTCCTGCAGGAATTATTCCAAGTAAAATTAATAGTATATATCTTATATTTTTTCTTTTTCTGATATTAAGTAAACTTACTATATCCCAGAAAAAAACAACAAAAACCGCGAGAATACTTGCAAAATGCAAAAAAACATCAAAACTAAGGTTCTGAAAACCAAAAAAATTCTGCATAATTGCAAGATGCCCTGAACTACTAATTGGAAGCCATTCTGCGATTCCTTGAATTATGCTTAAAATAACTGCTTGAATTAGACTTACCATAAGAGAAAAATAACTCTGATATTTAAAAAACCTTTTATTGACTGAGTTTAAGAGGTTTTTTAAGCCAAGAAAATTCAGAATTTTCTATGTTTGTAAATTCTTCTTAAGAACAATTAGGAAAAAAACAACCCCAATATTTATAAATTGTTCTTTCTTATTTAAATAGAATAAACCCTGTACAAAAGACTAGATGATAAAAAAAGAAGGAATAGATAAGCCAAAGGTTATGACCAAGGCTGAACTTGAGCAGTCACTTATTGATAATTTCATAAATCTACAAAAAGTTCTTACAAATTTAGCAATAAAATTTGATGACCTATCTACAAATATGTCCAAATTATTGCAGTTATTTGAAATTTCTGCAAAAAGTTTTGCTGAAAAATATTCAGGAGAAATCCCAGTTACAGGTAGCCAAGCAGATGTAGATAATGAGTTCTTAAAAAAACTAGACTCTTTACTAGAACAAAACAAAGTTATTTCTAAAGGCATTATGTTGATGGAGGAAAAAGTAAGAGAAAGGGCGAGTCCGCCGCAGCAATTCTCTCAACCCCCGCAAAATAGCGGAAGCATGGGAATGCCAAGAAAACCTCTTCCAAGGTATTAAATTTTAAAATGGGATTAAAACAAATAAAAGATTCTGATAGGATTACTTTTTTTAATCTTTTTACAAAGGAAATACTGTTCAATCTGTCTGAAGACGACAGGGTAAAACTAAGAATAGAAGCTGAAAAAATAAAGCAACAGATTGCAAAACCAGCTATCAATCAAAATGAAGCTTTTAAAAAATTCTTGAATAATGGACAATCAGAAAAAAATATAGATAAATTAGAACTTGAACCTTCAAAATACCAGATTAAAACTGATGAAGAAGGAATAAAAATAAGAGAAATACCAAAACCAGTTATTCCTGCAAATAAAGTTCAACCACCCAAAATAAGCGTTAATCCAAAACAACCTCCAGCTCAGATGGTTCAAAAGATATACCCTCCAAATAAACCTCCAGTTCAAAATACAGCAAACACTCAGGCACAAGCACCACCAAGTTCTTTATCAGGGTATAAAAAAATTGAAGTCCTTCTAAATGATCCAACAGTATTGTCTATAGAATGCCCAGGACCTGGAAAAAATGTTATTGTTAAAAAATACAACCAAACAAACGTAACAAAATTCACACTAACACAAGAAGAAATAACAGAAGTAATAACTGAGTTTTCAAATCAAGCAAGAATTCCAGTAATCGGAGGGATTCTAAAAGCAGCCCTGACAAATATGGCGATTTCGGCAATAATATCTGAGTTTGTGGGATCAAGATTTATAATAACAAAATCAACCCCTTATTCTTTAATATACAAAAAATAAAAACTCAAGTTCTAAAAAAATCTAAGGATAAAAGGAGGGAGAAGAAATCTTCTCCCATTTCCCCTTTTTGATGAACTTTACAGACTTTTCCTTTTTTAAATGATTTTCGTGATTTAACACGTATTAAGAAAAATCACGTAATAAAAAGAGGTTTATTTAAAACCATCTTTCTCAAAGACTGCATTGAAAATGTATTTAAATAAAGGAATAATAAAAAGTATATCTTAAACATATTGTAAATCATTAAATATGAAAATACAAGACAGAGTAACAAAACAAAAAATTGAAAAATATTATGATTTGACCTCAAGGGCATTAGAAATTGCAAAGAAATCTATTGCAAAAGGAAGAGATGTTGAAGCAAGAGAAATAATTCTAATGGTAGAGTGTTATATTTCAGACTCAAAGCATTTTGAAAAAAATAATGATTATGTAAACTCATTTGCATGTTTAAACTATGCACATGGATGGCTGGACTCAGGAGCAAGACTAAAAATATTTAATGTAACTGATAATAAACTATTCACAGTTTAATTAAGGTTCTCGAGTGTTTAATGCAAAAGCAAAAAAAGGAAGGATTGCATAATTCTGAACTGTATCAATAAAGCTTGCAGTATTAAGCTTCAGTAAACTTCCAGTAATCTTATAAGAAACTCTCAAAACTGGAATAAACCTATCCGGAGCATATTCAGTTTCAGTGTCTTGCATTCCAATATATTCTAGTCTCTCACTATATTTTTTAAATTCAGACCTTTCTCCAACTGATTTTAAAAAACCATTAGAAAAAACAAAGCCAGTATCAACTTCCCTTTTTATATATCGGGCTATGTCTTCAAGACCTTTTTGAGGTGAAAAAATTTCTATAATAAGATGTTTTTCATCATTTTCTTCAAGCCTTATCTTGAAATTATAATCAAAATAATCAGTATCTAGCTCTTTACTGCTTACTCTTGCAATATTTTTTAGTTGAAATCTATTACGAAGATCTCTTTCAGTTCCAAGATGAAATCTTTTTATTGTAGATTCCCCAATATCCCAGGTAAGCTTCTCTATATCCCAACTAACCATGAATTTACAATAAAATCCAGATTAAAAGAAATTATTATACTCCATACTATACATTCACACACAATCTTTAAATAAATAGGTTTTCTTTAGTTTAATATGACAAAAAGATTGATTGTGATAAGCCTGGGTGGAAGTCTTATTATACCGGATAAAATAAATGTAAGATTAATTGAAGAATTTAAAAAAATAATTCTGCAAAATACCAAGAAATATAAATTTATTATAGTATGTGGTGGAGGAAATACTGCCCGAAACTATATTCATGGATTAAACGAAAGAATGGAACTCTTTCAAAGCTTTTTAGGCATAGCAGCAACAAGACTCAATGCAAAATTTATGACCTATTTTTTTGAAAAAAATGTAAACCAGGTTATTCCTCGTGACATGGTAGAAGTTGAAAACTTGCTTAAAAAACATGATGTTGTTTTTTGTGGAGCACTAAGGTATGCAGATGATGAAACATCTGATGCAACCTCTGCAAAACTCGCCAATCATTTTAATACAGAGTTTATCAACCTATCAGATGTAAAGGGATTGTATGATAAAAATCCAAAGAGATTCAAAAATGCAAAGTTCATTCCAGAAATATCTCCTAAAGAATTTTTAAAAATGGCAAATCAAATAGAATTCAAACCAGGCCAACATTTTATTTTAGACGCAAAAGCAGCAAAAATAATAAAAAAACACAACATTAAATCTTATTTGTTGGGCTCTGATATGAAAAATCTTGATAGTTTATTAAAGAACAGACACTTTGTTGGGACAATAATCGGAATTTAAAATGTATCCAAAATTTAAAAACAAGCATTTGGAAGAAGCTCTGTTTAATCCAAAAGATTATATTAATTATAAAAAATATTCAAAAAATCTTCCTAAAAAATATATTTTGGTCTATCAAAAAAAGATACTAGAGGATTTTAAAAAAAAATATAATCCAAAAAAAATAGAGTTATATTCATTACTAACAATATACCTATACAAAGATATTGGAATAGTTCGAATGACTGGAATAGGAAGCCCAAATGCCGTAACAGTAATGGAAGAGTTAATTGCACTAGGAGGCAAAACCTTCTTAAATATAGGGGCTGCAGGAGGACTCCAAAACGAAGGAATTTTTTTATGCAAAAGTGCATTAAGAGATGAAGGCACGAGTTACCATTATTTACCTCACGGAGATTTTATTTATCCAGATAAAAATTTAACAAAAAAGCTTGGAGAATCATTATCAAAAAAAGGATTAAAATATTCAGATGGAATAACTTGGACAATTGACGCGCCATATAGAGAAACAAGAGCAGAAATAAACCATTATAGAAAAAAAGGAATTTGCACTGTTGAAATGGAGGCCTCTGCACTATTTGCAGTTGCAAGATTAAGAAAAGTGAAAATAGCAAGTGCTTTTGTGGTAAGTGATCTACTAGTAAAAGAGTGGGAACCCAAGTTTCATACAATAAACCTTAAAAAAACATTAAATAACCTCTTAGACTCTGCGATTGACTGCTTAAAATGATAATTTCATCAACAAACCTACAGGAAATAAGAAACCAAATTGTAAAGGTAAAAAAAGCAAGTCCAGAAGAGCAAATAATAGTAAAGGCAATAGATGAAGATTTTAACAGAAAGGTGATGGAAATTAAAGGAGTCAATGTTCTGCTTTCACCAGAACTCGGAAATAGAAAAGATAAATTAAAACAAAGAGATTCAGGGTTGAATGAATTCTTATGTAAACTTGCAGCAAAAAATAACATAAAAATTGGAATTGATATAAAAGAACTACAAAAATTAGATAAAAAAGATAAGGCAAGAACCCTTGCAAGAATCATTCAAAATATAGAACTCTGCAAAAGGACAAAAACTCAAATTATTCTATATCCTGAAAACAAGTATAAAAAACAAGATATTATGGCTTTTATTACAACTTTAAAGGGAAGCACAGAACAAGGAAAGATAAGATAATTTTTTGCAAGAGCAAAAAATGACTTAGTCCCTTGGACCGTTAGAAATTTAATCCTCGAGTAAATCTTACTAAAACCTATTTTAATCGAATTTACTTCGAATAAAATAGCTATCATAACTATTTTATATGAAAATATAAAGTATATAAGATAAACGAATCATACAAATCCTTAAAAATCCCCTAAATTTTCCTATATTATGAGATTGGAATATATAGGCCAAACTCCAGGCGAAGCTTTTATCGCAATAACAAGTGAAGAGCTTTCCCTAGAAGAATTTACTGAATTGATTAAAGAAGAATACCATAAATATTCAAAACTTGATGTATACAAGCATAAAGAAAATGGCCATGGAGAAATTTATATACTGGGAACAAAACCCAAAAGTCCCTCACTGGAAATAATCAAAATAGGGTCAGAAAAAAGCAGATATTTTTGCATTGATAAGTCAGATGTATTTAATCAGGAAGAATTTACAGACTTCCAAAGGTTTCTAAACAAAACAATAACCAGGTCAGAAGTAAGCCAAACTTTATAAAATCCCTTTTTCTTGTTTTATTGTATGGAAAAAGAACAAAGTGAAATTAAAAAAATAATTGAATCTCTAAGTCCAAATGAAGTAAAATTAATTCCTCATTTAAAAGAAGGAAACTTTGAAAAACTATTTGAAAAAACAGGAATGAATAAAACTGCAATTGTTCGTTCACTTGAATTTCTTTCAAATAAAGGACTAATTGAAATAAAAACAAGAAAAGAACAGACTGTTGAACTTGGAGTAAATGGCCTTTTATATGTAAAACAAGGTCTTCCAGAAAGGAAATTAAGTAACTTAGTTTCAAAGAAGAACTCACTTACTTTAGCAGAGGCACAAAAACAATCAGGACTTAATGAAAATGAATTCAAGGCTTCACTTGGAGCATTAAAAAAAAGAGCTTTAATCAGCCTTGTGAATGGAAACATTATTCTTTCTGGAAAAAAAGAAGAACTTGTAGAAAAGTCTTTAGAAGAAAGATTTTTAGAATCCCTTCCTAAAAGATTAAATGACCTAAAACCTGAGGAAAAATATGCTCTTGAAAGTCTTAAATCAAGAAGAGAAATTGTTGAAGTAAAAGAAGCAAATATGATTGAATTCTCAATAACCAAATTAGGAGAACAACTAGTAAAAAATGATTTTTCTCACTCAAATATGATTGAAGGAGTGACTCCTGCATTAATCAAGTCAGAAGCCTGGCATGGAAAAAAATTCAGAAGATATGATATAACAAGTCCGGTTCCAAAGATATATGGAGGAAAAAGGCACTTTGTAAATCAGTCAACAGATTATGCCAAAAATATCTGGTTGGAAATGGGATTCAAGGAAATGACTGGAAATCTTGCAGTATCAGGATTTTGGAATTTTGATGCTTTATTCACAGCACAAGATCATCCAGTAAGAGAAATGCAGGATACATTTTTTATATCCAACAAAAAAGCAAAACTTCCTGATAAAAAATTAGTTGATGAAATTAAAAAAGCTCATGAAGGAAAAATAAAAGGAAGTCGGGGATGGCAATATGAATGGAATGAAGCTGATGCAAAAAAAGTCTTGTTAAGAACTCATACAACATGCATATCTGCACAAACATTAAAAAAAATTGCCGAGAATAAAGAGTTTCCAGCAAAGTATTTTGCACTTGGAAAATGTTTTAGAAATGAAACAATTGATGCAACACATGGATTCCAGTTCAACCAAACAGAAGGAATTGTAGTTGATGAAAATGCAAATTTTAGGCAACTTCTAGGTTATTTAATTGAATTCTTCAAAAAAATGGGATATGAAAAAATACGTATACGACCAAGTTATTTCCCATATACAGAACCCAGCCTTGAAATTGATGTCTATCACCCTGTATTTAAAAAATGGTTTGAACTTGGAGGAGCAGGAATGTTTAGGCCAGAAGTTACTATTCCATTCTTTGGAAAGCATGTTCCAGTTCTTGCATGGGGACCTGGATTTGACAGGATAATTATGGAATTTTTTAATATAACTGACTTTCGGGATATCTATGGAAATGATATAACTAAACTTAGAGAGACTAAATTTTGGAGCAAATAATGGTAGAAATAAAGAAAAAAGTTTGGCCAGAATACTTCCAATTAATACTCAATGGAAAAAAGAATGTAGAAGTAAGGCTAGCAGATTTTAATATAAAAGAAGGAGACATATTAATACTCGAAGAGTTTGATCCTGAAACAGATACTTATACTGGAAGGAAAATAAGAAAAACTGCAAAAGAAATAATAAAATTTAATCCAACTAGAATGCATCGCACAGAAGAAATAAAAAAATTCGGATTTTATATAATCGAAATGGAGTAAAATGACAGTACTAACACTTAATAGAAAAGAACTTGAAAAAAATATTGGAAAAATAACCAAAGAAGTAGAAGAAAAAATATCAATGTTTGGAACTCCTGTAGAATCACTGACTGAAGAGGAAATTTCAATTGAAATATTTCCAAATAGGCCGGATGTGCTATCACTACAAGGATTCTCAAGAGCATTCCTTGCATTCATGGGTAAAAAACCAGGACTTAGGGAATACAAAGTAGAAAAACCTGAAAAAGACTATAAAGTAACAATTGACAAAACTGTCAAAAAAGTAAGGCCATATACTGCCTGTGCAATTGTTAAGAATCTGAAACTTACAGAAGAAAAAATAAAGGAACTGATAGATATCCAGGAAAAACTACATGGAAGCTATGGAAGAAATAGAAAAAAATTGGCAATTGGAATTTATCCATTGGAGCAAATAAAACTTCCAATAACATTTCTTGCAAAAAAACCAGAGGAAATAAAATTCCAACCACTTGATTTCCCAAAAGAAATAAATGGAAGACAAATCTTGTCTCAGCATCCAACAGGAAGAGAATATGCTAGTCTTTTAAAAGAATGTGAAGTATTCCCTGTTTTTGAAGATGGAAATAGTGAAATATTATCCATGCCTCCAATTATAAACTCAGATAAAACAGGGAAAATTACAGAAAACACAAAAGAAGTGTTTATTGAATGTTCTGGATTTAATAAAGAGTATCTTGCAAAAACATTAAACATGGTTGTTTGTGCACTGTCAGATATTGGAGGAAAAATATATGGAATGGAAATAATAGATAAGGAAAAATATCTATCCCCAAACCTTGAACCTGAAAAACTTAATTTTTCAATAGAAAATATAAACAAAACACTTGGGCTAAACCTCGCTGAAAAAGAAATAATAAAAAACTTAGAGAAAATGGGAATTGGTTATTTAAAAGAAAAAGAGCAATCAATTGCACTAATACCTTGTTATAGAACAGATATTCTTCACGAAATAGACTTGTCAGAAGAAGTTGGAATAGCATATGGATATGAAAATTTTATTCCAGAAATTCCGCAAATTTCAACAATAGGAGAAGAAGATAAAACATCAGTTCTAAAAAGAAAAATTTCAGAGGCCCTAATAGGACTAGGGTTTATTGAAATCTCAACTTACTTTCTTTCAACAAAAGAAAAACAGTTCAAAAATATAGGAATAAAAGATTTCAAAAATGAAATAATAGAAGTACTTGATTCAAAAACTGAAAATAATATATTAAGAACATCCCTATTATCACAGTCAGTAAATATTTTAAGCCAGAGTTCAGATGCAACTTACCCTCAAAAGCTCTTTGAACTAGGAAGAATATTTTATAGCGATGAAAAATCAGATACAGGAATAGGCGAAGAAGAGTCTCTTTGCATTTCAATGTGTGATGAAGCAGCAAATTTCACTGAGATAAAACAAGCTCTTGACTATCTGATGAGAATGCTCGATATAAAATATGAAATAAGAGAAGCGGAAAATCCTAGTTTTATAACCGGAAGATGTGGAAGCATAATTGTAAATAATAAACCAATTGGGATAATAGGGGAAATAGCACCATTTATCTTAAAGAATAATAAAATAAAAATGCCTGTTGCTTCGCTTGAGTTAGATATTGAAAACTTGATGAAATAATAAGGTCAGATATAAAATTTTTTAGTCTCAAATAGTTATTATCTTATTTTTCTTTATCCCTCCTAATATTGAGAGGGGTAAATAAAAATAAGTGAGTTCTTATGAGAAGAGGATTCACCAGATTTTAAATCTTAAACAAAAACGGATTTATCCAAAATAACTTCCATTATTCTCTTTTTTATAATTATTGTCTGAATTTCCAAGCTTTTTAATAACTTCCAAAAATCTGATTCTCACTTGTGAATTAAAAACCTCAAAAGACTTCTTTACAAATTGCGCTTCCTTTTCTTCAGAATAGTCAAGATCAAGAGTTAACATTTCAAGTTCAAGAGTTCCAAGCATTTCATAAATTTCACTTAAAACTTCCTTGTCTCCGCTATCTAGTTTTTTTATTAGTTTAAAGAAAAACATCGGAGCATTACTAGGATTGAGAATAATATCTGCAAATCTAGAGTATCCAGTTATCTTTTCTGCAATCGTCCTTCTTATTTTTCTTAGCAAAAAATCAGTCTCAGCCTCTGTTTCCTCAATATCAAAAAGTTTGTTTAATTCATAAAACTCTGGGAGTCCATGTTTTAGCCTAATTTTTTCATACTCTTCCTTGAGTTTGTCTAGATTACAAGAATCATCATTAGTCATAATAAAAAACCGTAAAAGATGCTTTATAAACTTTCTCAATGTTAAAAAAAGTCAAAGTTTCTGCAGATCTGCCCTTTTTTAAAGTTTTAATTTTTTTAACTCACCGAATTCCAAAAAGTACGAAATTCATAAGATTTAAATAATCAAGTCTTTTCTTTTTTATATAATTCAGGTTATTTTTATATCGATAAAAAATAACTTTGAAAAAAATCTACCTCTAAAATGAAAAAAACAAAAAATACTGAAAAAGTGAATCTAAAAAAAATTGAAAAAACCTTAATTGAAGTAGGACTAAAAATAGCAAAAAGAGGAGAAGGTGCTTTATTTGTAGTAGGAAAGGTAGAATATAAACCTCTAGTAGATCAAACAGTGCCTGCATTTGATATAACCAAAAATCCAAAATTACTTGAGTCTCTTGCAATAATGGATGGAGCAGTTATAATCGGGAAAGATGGACTCATGGAAGCATATGGTGCAATGATTAAAGCAACCAAAACATTCAAGAATTTTGGAACAAGACATAGTGCTGCATTAAGTGCTTCAAAAAAAGGAAATATTGTTATAGTTATATCTGAAGAAGATAGAAAAGTTAGAATCTTAAAAAGTGGAAAGATGATAATGCAACTTGATGCACTTCAAAAAGGAGTTGAGGATTCTGTTCCACATGCAGTAGACATTTTAGAATCAGTTGGAGTAGGAACAATAGGAACTATTGGAACAAGTTTACTAATACCAACACTTGGAATAGCATTGGTTCCTGGAATTGTAGTATTTGGAAGTACTTATTATCTTGCAAAAATGTTATCAAAAAAACTCAGATAATTCTAGTATTTTCTTATTATATTATTGATTTAAATTTTTGTTGTCAAACAAAAAGGTTTATAATAGAGTTTGACTTTATTATTTATAGGATTGTTATTAATAAAAAAGGAGGGAAAATGGCTAAAAAAATGGCAAAAGTAAGACCTGTTTCAGTTTTAGTTAGTATTGCTGTTTGGCTTACAGGAGTATTAGTTTCTCTGGCAGTAGGGTTTGGAATGATTGATCAAATTCTTACAGTTAGGTGGATTCCTGTAATTGTAACAGTTTGGGCAGGATGGGTAGTTGTAATACTAACAGTACTAAGTGTAATACTTGCGATAATAGAAAGAATATAAATAATTTTTTATTTTTTTAATAACCGCAATATTTTTATATGCTTTTTTGTTATAATATCTATAAAAAAGGTGAAATAATATGATAAATTTTATTATAGTAATAATTCTGATAGTAGTTGCAGTAGTTGCAATAAAGATGAATCATCTTAGACATAAGTCTGGAATAGTTGTTCTCATTTTAATAGCTCTTTTCTTCTATGTTACAGTAACTTTTGTAACAAATAAAAATAATATTGATCTTACTACTTATGATGGTTTCATGAGTGGAATGAAAGTATATGGAGGATGGCTTGTAAACGGTTTTCAAAACATAAAATCAATAACAGGAAATGCAGTAAAAATGGATTGGACTGCAACAAATGCAAGCATTTCAGATAACCCTAAAACCAATTTAAAATCCCCCTCAGCTACAAAGGCAAGTGTGACAGTTCATAAATAATTCTTTTAAAAGTCCTTCTTTATCATTAATAATCAGATTTATTTGAAATTCATTTTCAAATAAAATAGTATCTTTATCTCAGGAATTATTAATTCCAGATAGAACAGAATGATTAGTTTTTTAAATTAAGATAAATTAAGAGTTTTATGCCGCAGTAGCTCAGTCTGGCTAGAGCGTTTCATTGGTAATGAAAAGGTCCTGAGTTCGATCCTCAGCTGTGGCTTTTATTTTTTTAGAGTATTAGACTTCTAAATTCTTAAAAATGGCTTTACAATAGTTTTGCATCTACAAAATAAAAATTGTTTTTAGCTCAATTTATTTGAGATAAAAACAACAAACTTAAACTATTTTATACAAATGTATAAAATATGTCTTAAAACGGCTTGACAATAATCTTGCCTTTTTTATAAGAAGGTTTTACACAACCATATTCATAAAGACCATTATGATCAAAAGTATAAGTATAATTTTGACCTCTAAATAATTTTATAGGAGCAGTCATATTTAAGGATTCAAAAGAAAGTTCCTGGACATTGGAATCTTTGTTCTTCCAAATTACAGTATCTCCTCGCGCAATAGTGAGTTCAGGAGGCAAAAATCCAATAGCAGTTATCTCCACTATATAGACCTTTGATTTACATAAAGCATTATTAACAGTTCCAACAGAAAGAGTTCTCTTACCATTAAGAGTAATTACAAGATATACTGCCATTAATGAAATTAAAATTAAAACTAGTATGCATATAAAAATCCAAGTTCTAGGTTTCATACTTCTTTTATTAATTGTTTAAGACACAGACTAAATAATATAAGCAAAACTCTTTTTAAAGCTTATGAAAATAGAGCATAAGCTTAATTTCTCACAATAGAAAGTATCTGAGCTATTAAATAACCATATCCTTGTTTTTGCAAGAATTGTCTTATTACCTCAGTGGTTGCATATCCAGTATTAACTCCGCCACCTATAGAAGTTACTCCAACAAGTCTTCCATTATAAAAAAGACCTCCTCCACTTTCCCCACCAATTACTCCTTCATCATTTTGAGTCCAGATTCTTCCAGTACCAACCTGAGTAATAAGTGTTTCGGTTTGCTTAAAAGGACCAGCATTAGGACATCCAATTCTTAAGGCATATCCTCCCTCTTGAGGATCTCGCCCAGCAGAAGCAATAGGAACATAAGAAATCTTATCAATCTTAGTATCAAGCCTAATTAATGAAAGATCCCATCCACTCCCACTTTGAGAATCACTATAACCTCCAAGAACAGTTCCAGAGTATTTTTTTCCATCAACAAAGTCCGCAGTTACTTTTTGGCCCTGAGTATCTGTAACATGCCCTGCAGTAAGAATTAAAGGATAACCCTCTTTATCCACTCCAACCACAGTCCCAGAACCTGCAATACCATAACCATCAACATGTAATCTAACACTTGCAAGAGGGGGATTTTTTCTTCTTTCTTCTTCTTCAATTCTTAGTCCCTCAACAGTTCTCTGAAGCGCAGCAATTGAATCTTTTCCATCATCCTGACTAATATAATTTGCAAGCTGTTCTTTAACATTAGAATTTATGCTTTCATCATAAAACTTTTGCTGTTCAGGAGTTAACTGATTAAAAGCAACACTCGAGGACACATAAAAATCACCTTTAGCTTTAAAAAAATCCAAAGAACCTTTAAATGTACCCACTGGAACAGATGCATACTGATTACGATTATTTGAATAAACCTCAAAATCCTTTAACTTGTTCCCTTCATTATCAACAAAAACAATCCTAGAATCAGGAGAAGACTTTCCATATTTAAAATCACTTTCAATTTGTTTTGTAGGATCAAAATAAAGCTCTCCACCCTCGCCATAAAGACTATTTCTATCAAGAGTCGCAATACTTTCCCCACTTATTTTAATACTTGCAACATTTCCAGTTTCTGCCTTTTCAATAAAAACTTTTCCCTTATTTGCCTGTACACTGGCAGTATTTTCAGAAGTTATACCAATTCCATAACGATTAGTTTCTGCAAAAAATACAGCAGGACCTTTTGCATTAAGTGAGGTAAGAATCATAGTATCTTTTCCATTACTATTCTTTCCAATAAAAATTGAGTCTAAATCCTTACTAATTTTATCTTTATCAAAGACTAAATAAACGTCTTTATTGTTTGCATTTTGAATAAAAAAATCGTTTTTTCCCTCGCTATTTTTTATAACTGCATTTTTATCATTAAAATAAAATCCATTATCTTTAAAATATAAAGTACTAGTACCTCCGTTGGTTTCAAATAAATCACCATTAGGAAGAACAAGTGCTCCTCCGGATTTTGTACTAAATGAAAAAATAGTATCAGATTCTGCATCTTCGGTTTTTTTAGGTTCTTCTAGCTTTGTACCATCAGGAATAGTTATCCCTACTTTATTTCCATCTATACTAACTTTTGAATTAGCCGCAAGTTTATACTTATATCCTCTTAAAACAATATCAGTCTGGCTGTCAACCTCAAAATTAGCATTTATAACTTTGCCTTGGGAGTTTATGTTAAAAGATCCCCCATCTTTTATATTTGAAAAACTCTGTCTTTTAGAAAGATCTTTTTCAGGATAAAAACTAAAAGATCCTCCTCGAACATCAAGACTAACTTCCCCATTTTCAAGTTTTAATTGTGTCCCTGATTTAACTTCATGTTTATATCCATTAAGTGGAAAAGTCCAGTCTTCAGAAGCCTTAAAATCTGCTTTAATGAATTTTCCTTTAGAGTCAAAATAAAACTTTCCACCAGGTTCAACACCTACATTATACGCCCAGTCTTCTCCTGATTTAGATAAAAGTGATCCATCTTTTTTAAATTCAACAACAATTCCTGTTCCACTTGAATCGGTTTTTATATTCACATTTTTTGCAGTTCCTATTTCGCTACCAGGATCACTAGAAAGACTTATTGTCTTGTAATTATCCCCCAGATCATAACCATTCCCCCCCAAACCTTGGGCTTCAGGATTTCCCTCAATGTAAATACTTGATAATGCAAAAGTAAAACTTATTGTGAATAAAATTATTATAAATACCATGAATAAATTCAACTTTAATCTTAAGTTATTCGATTTCATTATTTAATCATACTTGTTTGCAAAATAAAATAAATAATCTGCATTTTTTATTTTTGATTTTTCATCAAGGATTCCAAATACAATTCCTTCTTTTGAGTTAGTCATTTTAATTTTCATATCATATTTATTTGACAAATTAGTAAGACAGCTCATGCAAATAGCATCTTGTTTTTCCATTTGCTTAGTCATAAGTTCTGTTATAAGAGAATGAATTTCATTGAGCCTTACCGGAATAACTGCTTCAAAATCCCGAATAGAATAAGTCTTTTCTCCCTTGGATATTTGTAATGGATAATTAACTAAAAAACTGACTTTTCCATTTTCAATAACTGCAGTTGTCCGAGCTTCTCCAGAAGTTACATTAAAATCAGGAAAATTTTTAAAATCATTTATGCAAAAATAAATAAAACTATCCATATATTTGGAAAGTTCATCTTCCATATTTTCTTTAGAAGGCATTAAATTTTCTTTTTCAATTAATTCTTCAGTCGGAGTTGCAGGCCCAGGAAGAGAAGGAACAATAGAAGATGAAGAATCATTAATTCTATAACCCTTATCATAAAGATAAAATGCAAGACCTTCGTCAGAAATTTCATCAAAATTCATTTTAGGTTCAGGAGGAACAACAAATCCCCCAGTCTTTCCAATCTGATAAATAGCATCATTCCCAACAGTTCTCACACACTCAGTTACAAAATTGTTTATAGGCTTAATATCTGGATCAATATTGGTTCCGGAAATTATAACCTTATTATTAGTAGATCTAAAAGTTAAAAACGTTGCAAGTCCTGCAACTATGAGTATTCCAAGAATAACAAATATAGTTACTTGAGAACGTTTGCAATTAAAAACCCCTCTCTTTTTCCAAACCTCTTTCATAAAATAAACAGGAAAATTACATTAATAAATGTTTTGAAAAAATAATTAAGATCAATTAAAATTATCTTACGAACTTACCATTCTGAATATAAATTGTTTTAGGAAACTCTTGAATATTTAAATTATAAAGCGCAGATGCCTGTGAACCTGTAATATAAATTCCATTTGAATTAGCTCCCTTGCCACAAGACTTACACCAAGAAGGTTCTGAAACCACTACAGGAATGAGTTTACCAGAAGATAACTCATTTAGTTTTTCTCCAGTAGCATATTTTATATTTGGACCACCAAAATTATTTTGACCTATATTTGAACTAAAAAAGCCCTGTCCATCAGGAACATATGTTCCTGCTGCACCCTGAGCACTAACCAACCTTCCTTTTGAAAAAAGATCTGATTCTGATTGACCATATTTAATCTGAGTTCCAGTTGCAGATGTTCCTGAACTGCTTCCAGCACCTGCTCCAGCACTAGGATCACCAGAAGGAGCTTGAACTGAATCATCTCCACCAAGTAACTGAACAGGATCTTTATTCTGAGTATTTGAACCAGGAGTAGTTCCGGGATTGTTTCCAGGATTACCTGTACTAAATTGACCATTAACCTGAGTTTTTCCTCCAGGAGTAACTCCAGGCCCAGTAGTACCAGCTCCAGCAATCTGAATTCCAAGACTTCCTAAAACCTGTGCAAATCTGCTTCCAGAACTAACACCTGCAGCAGTTGGATTAATAACAAGACCACCTAAAGGATCGTTTTCATATCTAACCTTCTGTGCTGCTCCACCACTAACTTCAACAATTTGATTTGCACCAAATCTTGAAACTTCAATGTTCTTGCTATTTGAAACATCTACTTTAATAGGAGAAGTTCCTGCATAATTTCCTATAACTTCCATTCCATCTACACCATTTACAGTTATTTTAATTCCATTTATACCTGTAGATCCAGGTAATGGAAGATTAGTTCCTGCATAAGGATTTAGAGAATCAATAGGAGTAGCTGGAGAAGGACATCCGCCAGGACCGCAACTACTACCTGAACTGCAACCGCCAGGCCCACAAGTACCTTTTGTAGTTGTAGGAGTTTGTGCAGAATTAATTATTGCATTTTCAGCACTAACATAACCAGTTAAACCTGCTGGAGCTTTTTGATTAAAATTAAGAAAGGCAACTTCCTGATTTCCAATAGTTCTAAGTGATAAAACTTTAACATCTTTTGGATCTAATGGTTTTCCGCTAGAGTCATATGGATTATAATTATCTTGTAAAACAATACGAACATCAACATTTTTTCCAGAATCTACCTGATTAGGATTTTTATCATCTCCAAAATTTTTTAAATTTACAGAAAAACTTCCCCCTTGTTCACTATTCTTAGTAAAAAAATTATTTCCAGCCCTTACCCAACCCTGGCCTGAAGAAGAGGTAATACCTAAATTTTTATCACTTATCTTAACATCTAATGCAACATTCTTTTCATCACCATAATAAGGATTAAAAGTCATCCCATTTATTTTAACATTTCCAAAGTCCTGATTAGCAACTCCTCCAGATCCTGATCCAATATCAAATTCCATAAAACCTTTTATATTTCCTAAATCAGATCCTGTAAACTTCAAAGTTCTTCCAGTACTAGATCCAGTTAAACTAAGACCATCATTACTATCAGCAACAATTTTATTAGACCATATCTGTGCATTAGAGAGTTTTAAAAAATCTTTTCCTTTATATTGTAAAGTAAGTTCTTTACTATCTTTATCATAACCTAATGCAAGATTCTTTGAATTTCCAATATCTAATTTTTCAAGGCCAGTATATTTCTTTTTAGTAGGCCCAGTTGTTGCCCCTTTTGCAAAATCTTTTGAATTAGATTTAGCTGCATCAGGAAGTGCTTCATGAGAAATTGCAATTGCAAATCTCTCGCGAACTTCACTCATGCCCTTCATAGGATCATTTAAAGAAGTAATTAAATTTTTTATTCCAGCTTCATCAGGAGTTTTTCCATCCTTGCCTTGCAAAGATTTCCACATATCATTAAAAAACTTATTTGTTTTTTCAAAATTTTTATCTCCAGTAGAATACTGTTTATATGCAGATAAAAGAAAATCCTTTCTTACTGCCTGCAAATCTTTTATTGAAGTCGCAGTATCTTTTGCATTTGAACTTATAGCTTCTCCCCCTGTATTTTTCTCTGTAAAAGCAACTTTTAAAAATTTTAATCTTTCTTCATCAGGAAGTTTTTTAACTAAATCATCAAGTTTTCCTGCATCTTTTAATTTTGCAGCAGTTTTTGCAGCATTATCCCAAGTGAGTTTAGTCCATAAATCTGCAAATTGTTTATCTTCGAGTTTAAGGGTATTAGTTATATCTAAACTTTTTGAAGATAACATTTGAGTCCATAACTGATCAAGTTTAGAATTAGAAAATCCTGGCTTTGTCTGTGAAATAAGTCCATTAACACCATTCCAAAAAGATTTTGGATCTGTTTTAAGAAGTTCAGCAGCTTTATCAGGATATTTATACCATTCTTCAGGTTTTTTTACATCAAACTGAGGAGTAGTTGGAGCAGCAGGAGCAGCTCCAGTAGCCGCAGTTGTAGGAGTTGTTCCATAACCTCCAAAATTTCCAATACTAATTGGAGCTTGAGAAATAATATTTGAAATACTAAAAACAATAACTAGAATAAATATAAAAAACATCACAGATAATGTTTTCTTTCTTTCCAGACCTTCTTTTTTCATTTATTAATAAAATAACCGTAATTTAAAAATCTTTGTAAGCGAAATAACTTTTAGTTTCTAGGTATCCAAGGATTAGTCCGATCATTTCTATCAGGACCGACCCTATATGCAATAACCTTATTATCTTGAATTTGTAACTGAGTTGGATAGGAATAAGTATCTTTAGAAGGGGCTATGGAAGGATCTGGTTGAAATCCTAATTGAGCTGCTTGTTGTCCAGTTACATATAAACCATCACTTTTTACATTTTTAGCACAAGTTGGACACCAACTAGGTTCGGTCATTTCTACCTCGAGTACTTTTCCTTTAGAAAGATCAGCAACACTACTATCTTTTACATAATTTATATCAGGTTTACCTTGAAACATATTTTTTCCTACAGGATCTTGATAAACCTCATAAGAAGGTTTAGTCTCAATACCAGTAGTTTCTTTAGGAGTTTCTGAAGCAGCCCCTTCATCTCCTCCAAGTAAAACAACTGCTTTCCCTTTTTCAGCGCTAACAGAAGCAGCAACCCCTTTATCTTCCTCAGTAACTCCCTTAAGAGCATCTTCTACTCCTTTAACAAGACCAGCCAATTCTTTTCCAGCTTCGCCAGAAGTAGCATCTTTACCAGGAAGTTTATTTGGATCACCAGTTGCAACTCTCTGATTTCCAGCAGAACTTACAGCATTTAAATCTGCTTTGGATAAAGCCCATTGAGAAACATCACCACCATTTGCATGCATCCATAAATTTCCATAAGCATCATAATATTTTATATCTCCAGTTCCAGAAGCATATATTTTATGTTCAAGAGCTTTTGCATAATCATTCATAGTAACAGGATTTGTTTTATCATTATTGTTTACAACAATATAATTATCCTTTCCAATAAATATCTCATTTGCTCCTAAACTTTTTTGAAACGCAGCATCTTTGCTAATATCTTTGGTTCTGTCCATGCTAACTGACTCTCCATTGCTAACTGAAAAAGAATAATCAATAAACTGTGTCTTTGCATCAGCCAGGTTATAATCAATTTTAGGAACTGCAAATCTAACTCTTCCATCATCAACAGTCATTTTTCCATTAGGATCAATTGTAAAAGAAGCAAACCCATTTTTTCCACCCTCTCCTTGAGGCTGAACAAAAGAATATCCGGATTTAGAGTCTCCAATTAATAGAGAAGGTATTTTTGAAAGATCATTTCTCATATCTGCAAGAGTATTATATGTCTGAGGATTATTATCAATCATTGTAGCCTTAAGGCTGTTCCCATCTTTCCCAGTTTTTAATTCAAATACAAAACTTCCATCTCTTTCTCCAAACCCTGCATTAATTGATTTTTTTGCACCTTCATAAGAAAGTTGCACTTTTTCATCAAGGCTAAGACCTGGACTGATGTCTAAATATTGAGTTTTCCCACCTTTGACAGTTTGACCTATTACCAAATTGCCTTTTGGAGGAACAATTTCAGATTTCATAGTAGTTTTACCATTAGCATCTTTTACAGGATTATATTTTACAGAACCAATATCGCTAGATATACTTTTTACATTTTTATTAAGAGTCACTTCACCATTAGGTTTACCATCTTTTGTAAATTGAAGTTTAATAGAATTTGTTTTTCCCTCTTTATTTTTTTCAACTTTTAATCCAACTCCAGCAGGCAGATTACTTACATCTAGATTTTTTCCAAATTGATCTTTAAAGGCACTTTTTAAAATATCTCCTTGAACAGATTTTCCAGAACTATCTGATTTGCCTTCTGCTTCTTTAAAGAATTTTTGAGATTCCTCCGTAGGAAGAGCAGCATAAATTTTAGCCTTTTGATCAGCTGTAGCTCCAGACCAAATCCTTACCTTATCCTCGATTTTTCCATCACTCCAAGTCTTTATTGCAATATCCTTCATAGGCTCTCCATTAACCTTTTGTTCTAAGACAAATACAAATGTAGTGGGAGTATAGGTATCAAGATAGCCATGCATAGGAGTTCTATCTTCATCAGAAGTCGGAGCTATTACTCCTGCCGAAATAAAGCAGATTAACAAAATTAAAAATAAGAATCCTGCGAATAATTTTAATTCATTTTTACCCAAAACATCTCTTTTATTTTTCATTTTCTTTTTTCTTAAATAACTTTGATATTTATATTTTTTATTATCTTCTAATAATATCTTTAAATTTAACCTGTTGATGCAGGACTTGGAATTGAAGATATTTCCTCATTGTTTCCCGCATTATATTTATTTAACCATTCAAAATAATAGGGTTCAGAGGTAGTTCGATTATCCATTAAAAGCATTAAAAGTGAATTGTCTTTTGCATTAAAGCTGTAAACATATAAATCTTTTTCTTCAGCCATATCAGCAACGCAAGTTATACAAATCATATTTGGATCTGCCTTATGTGAATCAGTAATATATTTTCCAATTTCAATTATATCAGAGAGTTTAGAATTCTCATTTACACTAGCATCCTTCATCTCAATCCTCATCGTATTACCTTCCTTGCTAATTGTAACCGGCATATCAATTAAAAAATTAACACTTCCTTTTTGTATTGAAGCTTTTGTTTTAGAAGTTCCATGTTTTATATCAAAACCAGTTGCATTAACTCCGCGAAAGCATTCTAAAAATTCTTTTTCATACTCTTTGCCAAGTTCTTTTTCAATAACAGTTTTGTCAGGCATTAAAAAACTTCCCTGATAATAATAGTAAGGAATAAAAGTCCATCCCAAATCAAAAGACTTTTCAGGTTTATCAGAATATCCTCCCTGAATTCCGATTTTTTCAAGGGAGCTTTTTGCAGAATATTCAGTACAAGTCACAATTGAACTTCTCAAATTATCCATAGTGGGCTTTATATCCTCTCTTAAAAAGAAATCGTTATTTGAACTGCCTGAATTTTTAGTAAAAAAATAATAACCAGCTCCTCCACCTGCCACAACTAAAATTGCAATTATTATAAAAACCGTAACCTGTCCGCGATTCAAAACCCCTCTTTTCATAATAATTATTAGAGATCATAATTTATAAACTTTTCATAAGAAGGTTCAACATGTTGTATTATTAAAGACCACACGAAATTATAAAAAAACATGATTATATTCTTGCATGGTTAGCACTGATTACAAAATATTAAAAGAAATAATATTAATCTTATTTTTTTCTATATTTATTATAGCAGTATCAGAAGTTTCTGCAGTACAAACATTTAGCATAGTCGCAAATACAGGTTCAGGGGGAAATATTACTCCAGCAGGAACAACAATAGTAAACTCCGGGGACAATCAAATCTATACAATAACTCCTAATTCATATTTTTATGTCTTAAATGTATTTGTAGATAATTTTTCTATAGGGCCGATTCAAAATTATACATTTGCACATGTTTCAGCAAATCACACAATTTCAGCAACATTCACAAATTATCCTACAATGACATTCAAATACATTAATTCATCAGCAAGTCAGGGAGGAACAATTTCTCCTCTTGGAACCATATCATTTACTCCAATAATGAAAAATCAAGCATATACAATAACTCCTGATCCAGGATTTGGAATTGCAAATGTCTTAGTGGACGGCGTTTCTAAAGGAGCACTATCAACCTATTCATTTACTAACTTTTCAGGAGACCATGAAATATATGCTATGTTTGGATCTCCCCCTACAACAAGTGATGATTTTAATGAAAAAAAACAAGCCATATGCCAAAAAACAAATCAAACAATAACCCTAAGTGAACAATGTGGAACCTCTGGATGCAACTGGACAAAATATTGCTTAGAAAAGAATTGTAATCCTGCAAATGGAACTATCTATAATGGGCCTGTAACAATTGGAGAAGGAAAAACCTATTTCAGATATCAAACTAAATCAAATTCAGGCATAATGCAAAACATTACTGAAAGGATCTTTGTAATCGATCCAACTTGTTTTTCAAATCCAAGCATGAGTGTTAATACTGCAACAGAGAATGAAATAAATGATACAGATTATTATATTAGTTTTAATCCAACACTTAATGGAACAATACAAATGTCAGTTAGAAAAACTAAATCAGAACCTGATTTAAATCCGAATTCAGGAGTCACTTCTTTAGGAAAATATCTTGAAATTATTGCACCGCAATTAGTTGGAAACATTTCAAATGCAACAATAAAAATAATGTTCTCTAATGATGAAATTTCTGCAGCAGGAATAGAAAAATCAACTTTAAAATTATGGTTCTATAATCTAGCAACATCAAGTTGGCAAGTAATAGACTCCCTGAGTGGAGGAATTAATGAAACAGACAACTATGTCTGGGCAAACACAAATCACTTTTCAATCTGGGGAATATTTGGAAGCACCCCTGCTCCTCCAGAAAATCCTCCTGCACCTTCAGGAAGTGGTGGGGGAAGCGGAGGTGGTGGTGGAGGCGGTGGAGGAAGTAGCATAAGCTGTACAACTAATTGGAAATGCACTGAATGGAGTCCATGTATAGAAAGCAGACAAACGCGAAGTTGTTCAAAAGCAAATGAACATTGTTCAGTTAGTGAAAGTAAACCAATTGAAAGCCAAGAATGTATTGTAAAACTTGCTTCAAATTATACAAAAAATGATTATGCAGAGAATATTACACAAATCCCTGCAAACTTAAGTGATTCAAATACTAGTTCAGGAATTTCAGGAATAACAGGAGCAGTTATTGGTGCAGTTAACAAAAACAAAAAAGCAATAATGGGAATTGTAATTACCTTAATAATTATTATAGTAGCCTCATTAATCTCATTTAGAGAAAGAAAAACATCTAAAAAACATATTAAAAAATAAACCATGCCCCCACCGCCGACCATCCCTTTGTGGGAAATTTTGGGGACCCAAAGATTAATGAAGTATCCTTTTAAATCAGTTTAACTCTATACTATTAGCTATTTTTTTTGCTTCGTTTAATTCTAAAATTGCCCCCGAAGTATTGGAACTATCCTTCGGCAGAGTAAATGATACTAAAAGAAGATGATGACCTTTTCCAATAAACCACCAATGCATAAGAAGGGGTTTATTATCCTCAATAGGCTCATCAATATACTCCATAACATATTTAGAATTTTCAGTATAAATCAGGGAATTTTTAAATTTATAACTTTGTTCCTCAAAATAGGACTTTGAAATAGTATCAGAAGTTGTATTTAACAAAGTAATTCTTAAAGTTCCTAAACCCTTATTTTTATAAAGCATTAAAGTACCTTCTTCATCAAATCCTTGGTTCCAATTTTCAGGAAATAGTAAAGTGAATTCATTTCCTGGAGAAATAAATTTCTTGAAATTTATGGGATTTATTTCATCTAAATTTTTATTCTTTTGAGGCAAATTAATATTATTTATAGAATATACCAAAAAGACTATAACAATTAAAAGTAAGACCAAGATAATGATTATAGATAAGATTAATAAATTTCTTCGATTCATATTTTTTTATACGAACCGCCCTATAAATAATTTTACTCTTATTTTTATTACCTATGGGAAGTATCATCCACCCACTCCAACGGATATACTGTGTCTCGACAAGATTTAATAATTTTTATTAAAAAAGCGTGTCCCCCCGTTTTAGACAAAAAGTATTAATGCCCCCACCGGGATTCGAACCCGGGTCACAGCCTTGAGAAGGCCGTATGCTTGGCCTCTACACTATAGGGGCATAAGATAACAACCCAAAAATCGTTTATAAACCTAATTATTAAATGACAAATTTCAAGATTGATCATTATAAATCATCATCATAAAGGTTAAAAATACGGTTTTTCTTATAAAATATCATGGAAGACAGAAAAAAAGATGTTTGCCAAAAATGCAATAATACAGGCATGATAAAAGATAAAGATGGTTCTATACATACATGTTTTGACTGCCTAACATCAGGAAGACTAGAACAGCATGGAAAGCCAAAAGATTCTGGAATAAGAATATAATTTTAATTAACTTGAATTTTAAATATATGAAGATTTTTCTAAAAAGGCCCAAAACTGCGGCCAGCTTTTATTAACACAATTAGGATACAAAAAATTAGCATCTTTATTTCTAAGAGCAATGGATTGCACAACTCTATGATCTTTTGAACTAACTTCATTTTGCAAAAGGCACTTTTCCATTTCAAGAATTCTATTACTTTCATGACCAATCAGACTAGGCCATTTCTTCTCTCCTTCAAATTGAGTCATAATTCCAAAAGCCCTGGCAAAACAATAATCCTCTGCTTGTTCAGGTACAAAATCAATTTTTCCAGTTTTAAGAAATCCAAGATAAGCTAAAGCTTGACTGAATATAGTATTATCATATCTAACTTCCCATTTTTTACCAAGAAGGCGAGAATTCTTCCAATGATCTATTGCATCATAAGTTAATTGAAGTTTATATGGAGGATTAATAATTCTTTCAGAATTTCCCATAAGCACAGAAGCACTTGCAAATTGCGAAGTATTATTATCAAGACTTAAAAGTTTTTCAAGGGAAAAATTAACAATTTCAGGATTATCACAAATAGATCTGTCTTTTAGTGTTCCTCTTAGAATAAATTCTCTTTCTTCTTTTAATTTCCAGGATGCAAATTTAAAAAACCGATAAAGAGTTCCTGATTCACCAACATCCAAAGAAAGATTAGATCTCCACTGAATAGAAACATCATGCAAGGATTTAAGATCATCACTTAAACTTTCATAATTTTCTTTTAAAAAATCAATGCAATCATTATATCCATAGATTAAATCAAGAAAACCCATTCTTATAATCCAGGATTTATCATAGGGAATATATCCATTCTCAATTAACTTATCCATAAAAAAAGATAATTTAATTAATTTTTAAAAATATGTATAATGAATAATTCCATTCAATAACATCATACAGAGATAATATTAATATTTAAAAAAATTTCTTTCTGAAATAAAATAATTTTTCTTTATCCCCTCAATTTATAGGGGAGATAAATGTAAAATTATATCAAATAAACAGTATAAACTTCAATTAAAAGATACCTTAAAAATATCCTTGTCTAAGGATTAAGCGACTTTATACACCTTATATCCCTTGTTAGCTTTTTCACTTATCTTAATTCCAACACCATCTCCTTTTTTTGCAGAGTCTACATTTTTTCCATTAATCTGAATACTATCAACAACCTGGGTAAAGTCTTTGTCTCCTCCAACAATTCGTATAGTGTCTCCAAGTTTTAAATTACCTTCTAGTTTAAGTGCAACTACTCGGGCATTTTCAAAAAAATTAAAAACTTCTCCAATTAATTTTCCTTCCACTTTAAAACTCCCGGGATTTTTGAATTTAAACTCCCTTTATTTAATAAAACCAAGGAAATATTTAAAGTTTTGTAATTTTTTAAAAACATTTTAAAAATTGCCTAAATTTTATATTCGAGATTTTTAGAAATAATTAAAAAAACAAAAAGGTTTTTATATTGATTTTTTATTACTTAACTATGAAACTAAAATTTAATAATAATATTCTAATCCTTGGATATGGATCTGTCTCAAGATGCACTCTTCCAATTCTATTAGATCACATAGATGTAGCTCGGGAAAAAGTTACAGTTATTGATTTTGAGGATAAATCTGAGGAAATAAAACCATTTACAAAAACAGGAATAAAATTTGTAAAAGAAAAAATAACTCCTGGAAATTTAAAATCAGTTTTAGACAAATATGCAGGAAAGAATGCATTAATAATTGATCTTGCATGGAATATAGGTGCAATGGATATTTTAACCTGGTGTCATAATAACAATACAATTTATGTAAATACTTCAGTGGAGCTATGGGATCCATACAAACAAGAAGATATTTTTGAAAAAACACTATATTGGAGACAGATGCAAATAAAAGAATTAAAGGAAAAATGGGGAGATAATTCAGTTACAGCAATCCTAGATCATGGAGCAAATCCAGGACTTATTTCACACTTTATAAAAAAAGGACTATTAGATATCACAGACAGGGCAATCAAAGATAAAAAATTCTCTGAGACAAAAATAAAAGAACTAATGAAACATAAAGAAAACAAGGATTTTCCAAATCTTGCAAGAGTTCTTGGAGTAAAAGTAATACATTGCAGTGAAAGAGATACTCAGGTTACAAATAAACCAAAAGAAATAAATGAATTTGTAAATACCTGGAGTATTGAAGGATTTAGAGAAGAAGGAATAGCCCCTGCTGAAATGGGATGGGGAACACATGAAAAAAAACACCCTCCTCTAGCATACCAAGCACCATATGGTCCAAGAAATCAAATATTCCTTGCACAAATGGGAATGAATACTCGTGTAAAATCTTATGTGCCTGAAATCGGACCAATTGAAGGAATGGTTGTAAGACATGGAGAAGCATTTGGAATCTCAGACAGACTAACAGTATATGATAAAGATGGACATCCAATTTACAGGCCAACAGTTCACTATGCATATATGCCATGTCATGAAGCTCTTGCTTCACTCGATGAACTTCGAGCAAGAAATTATGTTCTTCAGCCAAAACTCAGAATAATGGGAAATGAAATAACTTCAGGAAAAGATATCTTAGGTGCTCTTATAATGGGTCACCCTTATAACTCCTGGTGGACAGGAAGTATTTTAAGTATTGAAGAATCAAGAAAATTATCTCCAGGTCAAAATGCAACAACAGTTCAAGTTGCAGCAGGAGTTGTTTCAGCTGTAAAATATATGATTGAAAATCCAAATAAAGGAATTTTAATTCCAGATGATATTCCACATGATTATATATTGAGTATTGCAAAACCATATCTTGGAGAGCTTCACTCAAAACCATATGATTGGACCCCTCTAAAAAGCAGACCAATATTTTTCAAGGAAAATCCAGAACATTTAATTCTAGATAAAGATCCATGGCAATTTGAAAATTTTAGGCCTCTGCCATAAAAATAGCTTATACAACTTTATTATTTTGATTCAGAATTAAAACTATTCTACCTCTGTAATTCTTGAAAGTTTGTAAGCTGTTACAAATCCACTTATTTTAGGATTTGATTCATCAATTACATATTCTGGAAGACTCATTAATCTTTGGAGCTTTCTTATATTTCCTTCTTCGCTTACAGCTGCAATTCCTTCACCAATAATTCTTTTTGCAGCATCATTATCATACAAGCTTCCATTTTCGTAGTTTGCAACAATTTCAAGATGTGCAAGTTTTCCTGGTGTTGTCAACCACTGGCCCATTTTATTTGCAAGATATACTTTCCCTTTTCCTTTTGTTTTTTTATCAAGTTCTATTGCGCTACGATAAGAAGGATATTTTTCTTTTTCAAACTCTGCTACTGCTTTTTCAATAGTTTTTGTAGCATCGGCTGTATCAATTACTGCTTCTTGTTTTTTGACATAAGGATCAACCTTTCCTGCTTCTATAAATTTTTGATTATTTTCTCCAAAATGTTCATATGCAAGTCTTGATACTGTTTCTCTATCGGTTAGAACTGCAAGTTTATCAAGTGCAGCATTAAGAAAATCATCATGATACTCAAGGAGATCTTCTAAGTCTTCGCCAAAATATTTCATTGTTCCTTCTACAATCTGATTTGGATCTATTAAATCCCTAAATTTATCAACAAGAGGAAAATAATGCTCTACCATTTCACTATCAATATCATGAGGGCAAAATACCAGGCTATATCCGCTGTTTACAAGATCAGTTGCACTTTTCTTTATTTCAGGAACATCTAGAAATCTTCTAAGAGCACTGGATATTGACTCCATTCCTAAAATGTTTAGCGGCTCAATTTGTGCATATGCTTCCATCATTACCTGTGTTCCTGAATGAAGGGCATCAAGAAGATCAGACATAAGTTCTGTATTCTGTGTTTTTCTAAAATATGCTGTAAGATTTTCCTGGCTTAAGAAAGCGCAAATATGAGTTGAATCAATCCCGCAACCAGATTCTTCACCGGTCATATTAACTATTGCAGAATAAATAACAGCTTCACTTATTTTGTCTTCTGTTTTTCCCGAGTCAAAACCTTCTGTTTTTGCAAGTTTTATTACTCCAAGCGGCTTTCCGCTTTTTACAAGTAATTCAAGTGCAAGAGTTTTTTGTTCCATAATATTTTTTTAGATGAAAAAAGGGTTTTTAATATTTTCTATCATCTAGAATATGGAATATAAGTCATTTTGTTGCAATCTAAATATCTAGCCATTTTTAATAGAAAGTAAAAAAGCCTTTAGATAGTACTTATATTTTCTTTCCCGCAAATCTCTTTTTCATGGCAGTAGTAGGAAAAAGCTTTGCATATAAACTTCCCTGCCACTTAAAGAATTTATCAATGCAACTCTGGCATATGTCTGCAGAACAAGATTCATCAATTACAAAATGATTAAAATTAGCATCATACTTTTCAATTGGTTTTTTACATAAAGTGCAATCCATTGGATATTCTAAAATTAGTATTTCCTCTTTTTATTTTTTCTGCAAAAAAATCCATAAATCCAACCGATTAATATACCTGCGATTATTAAAACATAAAACATAGGAGAATAAAAGACAGCACTGAATAAATTTCCAGTATAGCATGCAACACCCTTTCTAGCAACAGGATCATAACAATCAGCAATTGAATTAAAGCTTAAACGATTAAAGTGATAGATGACATGTAAAGTAAAAGAAATAATAAAACCTGCAATTCCACCCTTGAACCAATAAGACAATTTTTTCCACCACATTTTCCAGTATTTTTAATTAATAACTATATATAAATCTTCTTAAGAAAAAATAGCCCCGCCAGGATTCGAACCTGGGTCACAAGGTTCAGAACCTCGTATACTTGACCACTGTACTACGGGGCTAATAAAGTTTACCGCCTGTACTTTTTATAAAGAAAAACCTCACTCTTTTAAATATTTGCTTATGTTTCTCAGCTCCAATAATCTTTTTAAACCTGAAAAATAAAAACATACATATGAATATAGGAATGATAGGAGTGGGATTTGTCGGAGGAGCAACAGCAGAAGTTCTAAAACCATTCCATAACTTGTATTTATATGACAAGTATAAATCTCCTTATAATAAAGAAGAAAATTTAGAAAACATTGCAAAATATTCTGAAAGTGTTTTTATTTGCGTTCCAACACCAATGCAAAAAAGCGGGGCAATTGATTATACAAATATACATAACTCGGTAAATGAGTTAAATAATAAAGTAAATAACTTAAAAAGAAACCCAAAAGATTTACTGATAATAATCAGATCAACAGCGGTTTCAGGAACAACAGACGAGCTTGCAGAAAAATATGCATTTAGATTTGCATTTAATCCTGAATTTTTAAGGGAAAAAAATGCACTTGAAGATATGAAAAATACAGATAGAATTGTAATCGGTGCAAATACTAATGAAGATAGGGAAAAAGCAGCATCAATTTACAGGCCAGTTTTTCCAAATGCAAAGTATGTTCTTACAGATAGAAAAGAAGCAGAAATGATAAAATACATGGCAAATATAATGTTGGCAGGACAAATTGCACTTGCAAATGAATTCTATCAAATATGCAATGTTCTTGGAATTGATTATAATGAAGTAAAAGATGCTGTACTGCTTGATAAAAGAATTGGAAGAAACTTGGATGTTCCAGGTCCTGATGGGGATTTGGGTTTTGGGGGAAAATGTTTTCCAAAAGATCTTAATGCAGCAATACATCTTGCAAGACAAAACATGTACAGGCCATATTTACTTGAGGAAATATGGAGACTAAATGAAAAAGTAAGGAAAAATCAGGATTGGCTTAGTATTGAAGGAGCGACTTCTGAAAAAAATTTTAAGGAAAAGTAAAATTAATATTCTTTTATAATAAAATAGTTTTTTAAAGTAAATTTTAGGTTACATTCCCACTGACTAAATTAAAAAACATAGCTAAAACATTAAAATTCATATTAAATAAGATAGTACTTTGTCTTCCAAAAATAATGAATTTTGACCAAAATAACAATTAATAAGGTTTATAAACCAATTTTTTCTTCTATTCCTATGAAAAGATCAAGCCGTAGATGGAAGAAGAAGAATCAGATGCGTTGGAAATGGCAAAGAAAAAGACTTAGACGTGTCATGAGAAAGAGAAAACAAAGAAAATCATTCTAATCATATTTTTAGTTCTAAAGGCATTAAAGATCTTGAATTTTGGAGTTGTATAACTGTTAAAAACCAATAACACCGTTACCTTATCAATCCCCAACAATAATATTTATAAAACAACTTTCATATGAGTTTCTATCTAAAAAAGATGGAAGACTCAACAACGATTTGGACAGAAAAATATAGGCCTAAAAAATTTGACGAAGTTGTAGGCCAGAACGAAATCGTAAAAAGAGTCCAAAATTTAGCCAAATCAATGAATATTCCACATATGCTTTTTGCAGGTCCTGCAGGAACAGGTAAATCTACTCTTGCTTTAATTGTTGTAAAGGAATTATTTGGAGTGCATTGGAAAGAAAACTATCTTGAATTAAATGCTTCTGATGAAAGAGGAATAGATGTAGTAAGGCAAAAAGTAAAAGATTTTGCAAGAACAAAGGCAATAGGAAATGTTCCATTTAAGGTTATTTTTTTAGATGAAGCAGATGCACTGACAAAAGAAGCTCAGCAGGCGCTTAGAAGAACAATGGAAAATTTTACAAGCACATGTAGGTTTGTAATGTCCTGCAACTATTCTTCTAAAATAATTGATCCAATCCAGTCAAGGTGCGTTGTCTTCAGATTCAAGCTCCTTGAAAAAAAAGAAATAGAAAAAAGGATAAGAGTAATTATTGAAAAAGAGAAATTGCAAGCCGATGATAAAACTATAGAAAAATTATATGAAGTAAGTGAAGGAGATTGCAGGCGTGTAATTAACCTTTTGCAAGCATCAGCATCAATATCTCAAAATATAACTCCAGAACTTGTAAGTACACTTATTTCAGGAGCAGAGCCTGCAGAAATAAAAATAGTTCTTGAATATTCTCTAAGCGGAGATTTTTTAAAAGCCAAGGAAAAACTGCTTGATGTAATGCTAAAAGAATCTGTCTCAGGAACAGATGTTATAAAATCCATTCAAAAAGAAATATGGAATCTTCAAATAGATGATGAATTAAAAGTTCGTCTTACAGAAAAAACAGGAGAAGTTGAATTTAGAATGGTAGAGGGAAGTGATGAGTTTATTCAACTAGAGGCACTTCTTGCAAGTTTTGTGCTTGCTGGAAGAGGCGTTATTAAATAAATAATTTTAGGTAATAAAATGATTGCAGATCTAACTGAAAAGTATTTGAAAGAATTGTTTTTCGAAGATTTAGATTTTTTTAATCAGGCAATAAAATATGAACCAAGTCCAGTAATTCCAGAAGTTAAAGATCTACCAGGTTTAAAAATTAGGGATTACACAAGGGAGTATTCAATTGTTACAGAAAGAAAAGACAAAACAAATTTTGGAGAGCCTACAAAACCCTACTATATTACAACAATATGGGATTTGGAAAAGCAAATACAAGCACATGAAGGCAAAGAAATAGACACAGTATTTGCACATGCAAAAACAGATTCTTTCAAAGAGGCAATGCAAAAGCACTACTCTTCACTTCAACACCTAAATAACTCAGGATATTAAAAAACCAAAAAATGAAACTATTTATTGCATGCTCAAAGCATTTCTATACAAGAATTCCAGAAATAAAAGAAGAACTAGAAAGATATGGACATAGAGTTTCTCTTCCAAATAGTTATGATGCTCCAATGAAAGAAGAAGAGATGAAAAAAAATGGGCTTGAAGCACATATAGAATGGAAAGCAGAAATGTTAAGACGTGATAAACAAAACATATTTCCAAATGATGGAATACTTGTTTTAAATTTTCAAAAAAATGGGCAACAAAATTATATCGGAGGAGCAACATTTCTTGAAATATATAAAGCATGGGAAATGAACAAAAAATTATTTTTATATAATCCAATACCTGATAGTATATTCAAGGATGAATTAACTGGAATGAATCCGCAAATATTAAATGGAGACTTAACAAAATTAAAATGATAAATTCAATAAAAAATATAAGATCGATAGATGAATTTATTTCAGATATTGGTCACAAATTGTGCTTTAGCACAAATAATGCAGGAGCATTACTCTAAATAAAATGACATTACCTTTAATTGAAAAATATAGAGCAAGCAAGTTCTCTGAAATAAAAGGCCAGGATATGGCAATACATGAAATAAAGACATTTTTCAATGGTTTCCCAAAAAAAAGAGCCTTAATTCTTAATGGCCCTGTTGGAACAGGAAAGACTTCAATGACAATTGCCCTTGCAAATGAATACAATCTAGAGTTATTTGAACTAAATGCAAGTGATCTAAGAAATAGATCAAAACTTGAAGAAGTACTAAAACCAGCTTCAACCCAGCAATCACTTTTTAAAAAAGGAAAAATAATACTCATGGATGAAGCAGATGGAATAACTGCCTCAGACAATGGAGGACTTCCAGAACTTCTGGTTTTAATAAGCAAATCAGGTTTCCCAATAATAATCACTGCAAATGATATATGGCAAAGAAAATTTTCATTGCTAAGACAAAAATGTCAGATTGTTAATTTAAAAGAATTAAAAGAACCAACTCTTGTTGAAATAATAAATGAAATATTAAAAAAAGAAAATAAACATCTGAAAAAAGAAACAGTAAATTTAATTGTAAAAAATGCCAAGGGAGATGTTAGGTCAGCATTAAACGATCTTCAAACAGCAATAAGCCTTGGAGAAGATACGCTTTTATCAGAGCTGTCAGAAAGGGAAAAACAAGTAACAATCTTTGAAACCTTAAAGAAACTATTCCAAAGTCCGTTTAGTTCTGATACATTAGAAATATTTGATAATACCAGTATGGAACTTGATGAAATTGCACTATGGATTGAGGAAAATATTCCTGCAGAATATGAAGGAAAAGCACTTGCAAAAGCCTATGAGTCTTTAAGTAAATCAGATATATTTAAAGGAAGAATTTACAGGCAGCAATATTGGAGATTTTTAGTATACCAAAATTTTTTCCTTTCATTTGGAGTTTCATCTGCTTCAAAAGTAAAGTCGCAAAAATTCACCCAATACAGACCACCTTCAAGAATACTAAAAATATGGCTTGCAAATCAAAAAAATGCAAAAAAGAAATCTATTGTATCAAAGTATGCGCAAATGTCCCACATGTCAAAGAAAAAAGCAATGAAAGAGAGTTATTTCCTTCCATTTATAATTGACAAAAAAACAGAGGACAAATTAGATCTTGATGAAAAAGAAAGGGAATATCTACAAGATAAAAGAGGAGCAATAATTGTATCATCAGGACTAAACAAATTTAGAATTAATTAAAAAATAATCTAATTTCAGAAAAATTAATTATCTTTCAGAGTCATTTAAACACTGTTTTCTATAAACAAAAGCTTATAAATTAATAATTCCAGATTAAAAAATGGAAGACAATTGGAGAACAATTTTAAGACCAGGATATTTTGGAAAAAAGCGAGAAGAAATCTGTGAACAGTTTAACAAAGAATATGGAAAAAATAACTGGAGACTTATGTGGGAATTTGGAGGAACAGTAGTTCCATTTTATAATCCCCCTGAAATAAGTGCTTGTGATTATTATGAAGACGGTTATTTTATGGATTCATTCAAAAGACAAGACTTATGGCAGGAATTATGTAAAACTGCAAAAGAGGTATATGATCATGAAGAGTCAAACATAAATGCAGGTTTAGATTATAACAATCAAGAGCCAAAAAAACCAGTTCATCTCCAGGACATAACAATAAGAAGAGTTGTAAAAAAACGCGGATGGAGTTTCTCAGGAAACAATCTAATACAAATAAGAAGTCATAGCGACAAATGGGGAAAACTTTTAAGTCCTGGAAGAGTTCCTTTTCACATTCCAGAAATAGTTTACCAAGGAGAAATACAGAACATTTCAAGCGGAAGAATCTGGTATGACCAAAATTCAATCGAATGGGCTTATCAACAAGCAAAAATACTTCAAATCAAAGACTAATTTATTATTTAATAAAAAAGTATAAACTAATTATCCAAGACCATTGAAAATAATTTCCTTACCATTAAATGCTTTTAGTTTTATTCCGGTTTTTCCATCACTTCTTTTCTCAAGTTTTCCAACTACTTTTGCTTCAAGATCATGTTCGCAAATCATGGCTATTGCAGAACCAGGTAGAGAAGTTGTAACAAAACCTTCATTTCCCATAGGCCATTTTTCATAACAACTTTCAATTGAAGAACAATAAGAAGCCATTAAAACCTCTCTCCAATCAGGATCAAATAACTCTTCATTGGAATTTTTTCCTATTTCAACATATAATCCATGCCTTGCAATAGGCTTTGCAAGTTTACCATTAAAAGCCCCTCCACTCATATGATAAACGCTTGTTGCAAGCCCAGCATCGAATAATTCCTTAAAAACCGGGTAAAATATAGTAGAAGGTTCTGCAAGGTACTTTCCAAATATCTTGCCCTCATCGAGATTATTCCAATGTCTTCCAAATAATCTCTCCATTAACTCCCTTTTAACAGTTATACCATTAGAACGTGGATTTGGTTTTCCTCTTATTGAAATTAAACTGTCTCCAGGTCTTGGACTTGGAAGACTTGCAAGTCTTCTTACATCAATAGTACTTACAACAGAACCGCTAATATTAAATGGACTGAAATAACCCTTTATTCTATCACCAACATTTTCATCCTGCATTATAGAAACAATTCCAAGCTCCTTTGCTTTGCTATTTGCCCTATTTATTATATCTTCAACAGGAACATTTCCAGAGTATTCAATCAAACCTGAAATTACCTGGGGAGTTGCTCCGAGTTTAATACAATCATCCAGATTCATTGCAAAAAAATCAATTACACCTTCACTATATTTTTCAAATCTCTCATAAAACTCAGTCTTTGTGCCAATTCCATCAGAATTAATAATCACTGGTTTTCCTTTAGGATCAAAAACACCAAAACAGTTTTCTTTTTCACTCTTTTCATCATAATAACTAAATGATCCTGGAACCTTTTTTAAAAATTGAGAATTTCTAGAAATAAAACCAATTCCAGTTGAAGTAATATTACACTCACAATTAACTCTTTTTCCAAGGTTTGCAAGCTCTCCATTGAGTATTGGAACTCTATAATGTTTAGCTGCATCTCTAAGTGATTCGCCAACAACCCTTACAAGTCCTTCATCAGTACTAGAAGCATCAATTACATTAGCAATTCCTACAATTTCAGATTGAATAGAGTTTCCAGCATTAATAATATTTTTAACAACTGACTGTGAATATTTCACCAAATCTTTTTCTTTAGAGTCCCCACCCTGAGAATAAACAACACAAAGAGAGTTAGAAGGAACATGTATAGCATTAATCCCGTTTTTTCCAGGAATAACACAATCCAGATATGGAAAAGAAGTTTTTTTACCAAAAAAATTAAAACTCTGAGTTTCAGAGGCTAGTTCTGCAAGTAACTGAGACATCTTGTCTTTTTCCTTTATATCAAGCATATACTGTTCTTCTTTCATTTTTATTAAAATAAAAAAGAACTTTTAAACAAAATCACACTGGAAAATATATTAAGAACTATCTACAAAATCATTTAAAGCTCTAAGATGATTATTAATAATCTTCACCACTAATTTGTTCATCTTCAGAATCTAAGTCCAATGGTTTTTGCTTTTCATTTGGATTTATTTTATCAGTTATCTTTTCGATTGTTCCAAACTTTCCAGAAGTAAGTTGCTTTTCTCCTTGAAACTCGCTAACATAGCCATTATTAACCTTAATAACATCTCCATTTTTAAATCTTGTAACATCATCGTTCCAAAGAGTTAATTTTATATTTCCAGAATCATCACTAAGAATTGCATTTGCAACCTTCAAATCTTTTCCAAATTTGGTAAATGTTCTTGTGTCTCCAATATCTTTTATAGTGCCTTGTACTTCAACATTTCCCTGATTTGTTTTTAGTTCAGATATTTTCATGATAATTATTGTTATTAAGATTATTTAAAGCTATGTAAAAAAAATTAAAATAGACCTAAGTCAATAGAAAATTTTAAAAAAATAAAGATAAAAATCTTTTTCTTAACCGCAACTTGCACCAGTAGAAGCTCCAGCACTAGCACCAAAGCCAGCAGTCATTGCACTAGTTGAAAGGTTTTGTGAACATTCACTAGGTTTAGTATTATATGCATTACATATTGCTTCTTTTATTGCATTAGCTGTTCTATCAACTTGAACTTGAACTCCGTTTATAACAAAAGTTGGAGATCCGCCAATTCCAAGTTTACTAGCTTGTGCACCTTGAGCATCATAGATTTTCTGTGCATCTGTTTTAATACAAGAATCTATCTTAGATTTATCCAATGCAAGTGTAGTATAAATCTTTGCAACTAAAGGATCAACACAAGTTGCTTCTCCATTACAAGAGCCAATTGCACTGTTTTCATCAAATGATTTTAAGTATTTGAATAGCTTATCTCTTCCATAAAGCTTTTCAATACATACTTGTCTGTATGATTCAGCTTTTTCAAAATCGCCATGCATTGCACCAATTGCAACAATGCCAATATCTGCTTTAGTTTTTAATAAATCATAAACAGGTATTAATGCTTTTTCAAATTGTAATCCATAAGGACAATATGAGAATATAAATGCTTCAACTTTTGGTTTGTCAGACTTAGGAACATCTTGTTGTTGAGGGGGGTTCGAAGGATTATCAGTAGTTTTAGGAGTTAAAGGTATTAAACTTGGTATAAGATTTTGTCCATCTTGAGTAACATAAACAGGAACTTCTTGTCCTTGCATTGAAAGAACAACTTCATATAAAGCACCTTGTTTGCTTACATTAATAAGAGTAGCATCAATTCCTTGGGCTTTTGCAAAGTCTACAACTTTTTGACCTGCAACAGCAGAACTTACTGAACTACCTCCAGCAAGATTAGTGTATAAAATAAAAGCAAGTAATATTATAACAACAACTCCAAGTACTGCACTAAATATTTTCCAGTCATTTCTTCTTTTATGAGTTGAATGCTCAGAATGCTCTGCATGCTCAGAATGTTCTTTATGTTCTGAATGATGCTCTTTATGTTCCTTCTTTTCTTCAGCCATATTTTGTTTAATTTATAGACCTTTTTAAATCTTGCGAATTTTATTCCTATTTATTTTTCAGGATTTCTCTTGGATTTTTTTAAAAGTAAACAATAATAATTAATATAAACCCAAGTATTCTACTAGTTATAAAGAGGAGAAAAAAAGATGGGATATGATATTATTCTTGGAAGAGATAAAGAAGACAAGAAGCTATTTGGAAATAAAGGGATTATCTATCTGGGAAAAGGATATGTTCAAATGGGAAACTATACTTCTCTTTCAAATAGAATCTGGATGGATGTTGTAAGAACTCATGTAATTCTAATTGCAGGTAAAAGAGGTGGAGGAAAATCTTATTCAATAGGAGTGATTGCAGAAGAACTTTCAGATCTTCCTCCAGAAGTAAAGAAAAATATTGCACCAATTATATTTGATACAATGGGAATATTTTGGACAATGAAATACAAAAATGATAAAGAGTTGGAGTTACTCGAAGAATGGGGATTAAAATCAAGAAACCTTCCAGTAACAGTATGGGTTCCTGCAGGATATTATGAAGAATATCTAAAAAAAGAAATTCCTGCAGACAAGAGATTTGCACTTGCAGCATCAGAATTGGAAATCGAAGACTGGCTTTCGATTTTTGAACTTGATATGATTTCATCAGTATCAGTTTTATTGCAAAAAACAATTTCAAAACTAAAAGCTTTGGGAAATTTTGATCTTGACGATATAATAACTGAAATAAAAAATGATAAAGAATTAGATATATCTACAAAAAATTCAGGAGCAGCATTATTTGAAGCAGCAAAATCATGGAGAGTTTTTGCAAAGAAAAATGAAAAGGCAACAAAAATAAGCGAGTTAGTAGTGGCAGGAGAAACAACAATTTTAGATCTTTCAGTTTATTCCTCAGTTGCAACATTCAATGTAAGAGCACTAGTAATTGGACTTATCTCAAAAAGATTATTTGATGAAAGAATGCTTGCAAGAAAAAAAGAAGAAATAGTATCAATACAACATGGACTTAATTCCTCTTTTGAAGAAACAAAAGAAATGCCTCTTGTCTGGATGTTTCTAGATGAGGCCCATGAATTTCTTCCAATGAATGATAAGACCCCTGCAACAAATGCACTAATACAATTGCTAAGAGAAGGAAGACAGCCAGGAATATCAATGGTACTTGCAACTCAGCAGCCAGGAGTAATTCACAGAGATGTCATGACTCAGTCAGATATAGTTATATCCCATAGACTAACAAATAAAGAAGATCTTTCAGCACTAAATACCATGATGCAGAGTTATTTAATCGAAGGTATAACAAAAACTATGAACAATCTTCCAGAACTAAAAGGTTCTGCAATTCTTTTAGATGATAACTCTGAAAGAATCTACCCAATAAGAATAAGGCCAAGATTTACCTGGCATGGTGGAGAAGCCCCAAAAGCAATTAAAAGAGAAGATCGAGATTGAAGAACCGTATAATCTTTAGATTATCATTCCAGAATTCTTTATTATTCTTGCACGTCTGATTCATTATGGTTTTATTTACTCTCTCCCCGAATATTGAGAGGGATAAAGAAAAATAAATAGTTTTTAGAGGTTATAATTTAATTAAAGACCATAATAATTCATCAGAGATTATTTCTTTTCTTCAAGCACAGCCATCACACCAAGATGATCTGAAACTTTCCTGTCAAGAACATAATAATCTTTAAACTCAAGTTTAGGTGAAGCAAATACCCAGTCAATCCTCTTCCTAGGTTTTCTTGAAGGAAAAGTTTCAAGTCCTTTTTCCAAAGGATTATATGCATTTATATTAAGACCAGTACAAATCTTGTCCAGAAGTTTTTCTCCATTCCATTCAGAGTTAAAATCTCCTCCAACTATAAGGGGCATTTTTCTTGTCTCTTCGTGAATAGTCCTTACAAGAGAGTATGCATTTTTTTGTCTTGCTCTTTTTGGGAAAAGATGAAGAGCTACAAAATGAGCAGAAACAAAATCAATAGGATGTTTATGAAATTCAGGAATATTAATAGTTCCCTTGGTAAAGCCCTTTCCTCTGAAAGGAATAGTATCAAAAAAATTGTAAGACAGAGAATTTTTAACAGGATATTTGGAAATTATTGCAGTACCATATAGAAAAAAATTATTTTCAGGATCTATTTTAGCATCTTCACCGGAAAAATAAGGATATCCTGAAATTTCTGATAGTTCAGAAAGATGATCAAATCTTCCAGAAAGTATTGAATATCTCTCTGCCTCTTGCATAAGGATTACATCCGGACCTTCATGATTTATCATATCAGATACCTCGCGAAGATTATCTCTTACTTTTTTTCTAGAAACAATTGGTTTAAAGAGATAAGGCGGACATATCCCCCTTCCATGATAAAGATTAAGACTCATTACCTTAAGATAAGATTTCATCAAATTAAACTAACTAAACCATTTATAATATTTTTGATGATATAGTCATATAAACCTATAACCATACTTATTCAAATCAACCTTCCCATGTTTAACTTCAACCCTGTCTTTTTTTAAAAGTTCAATTTTCTTTTGAACTCCTTTTGCATATCCACCAATACTGCCATTACTGCAAACAACCTTGTAACAAGGAATATTAATTAAATCGCAATTTTTATGCATTGCATTCCCAACAGCACGATAGGCTCTTGAACCAAGTTTTCTTGCAATCTCCTTATAGGTTACAACTTTTCCTTTTGGAACCTTTTTTAAAAGCAAATAGCATTTATTATTAAAATTTTTAATCATTTTTTATGAGTAAATTTTTAGTATGGAATGAATTTAGATTAAAATTTTCTATTTTTGATCAAATTTACTTTGGTAAAAATAGCTAAATTATCTAACTTATGACAATAAGTTATATACATCAAATTATTTAAACCATATCAATATGAATAATATATGAAAGAAAGAAACCTCGCAATAACTATAACTTTAATTTTAGCAATACTTGGAATAATTCTAGGAGTTTTATTTTCATCAGGAATCTTGTTTTCAAATAATTTTACAAATAGTTATTATGAGTTTAATTTTTACAAATCAGACTTAAAAATAAATGGAACTCATGTAGAAGAAAAACTTTACTATACTCCTGATAAAAATTACCATACATTATTTAGAAATTTCGAGTCATTAATAACACCTAAAGGAGATTATTCTGTTAAAAACTCAGTTATTATAAATTCAGTAAATTGTGGGGCAGGAAATCCCTACTATAAGATATCAGGTTCCTGCTATACAATGCCTGATTTTCAAACACAAAATTCTTGTAAGCCTTATACTGAAAATAATGAATATGGTTGTACATTTGGAGATACTCTGGGTTTTGAAGAAGGAAATAACTTTTGGATTTCTTCAGAGTTCACATTAAACCCAGATAATCTTTTTAAAATAAATGGAAAATACTACATTAAATTTATAGCATACGGAAGAAATAAGCACAAAACATTAACAACAGAGGATAATCTTAGAATCACAGGTAATGCAGTTTATACAAATAAATACCTTTCAAAAGAATATGTTATAATCTATATACCTTATGAAGGGGAAATAAATAATTTTAACATAATTGAAAAACCGAATTTTGAATATGACTCAATTCCCAAGAAAAAGCAAAGCATGATTATTATCATAATAACCAGCATATTCTTTATTCTACTGCATCTAATTCCATCAGTATTATTCTTCTGTTCCTGGTACTTTTTTGGAAAGGAATTAACAGAAGAAGATGTTCCAAGTCAACTAAGCCAGAGCCCAACTGACAGAAAACCCTGGGAAGTAGCCAGCTTTTTTAATCCCCCTTTTGGAAGAATAGACTCAAATTTCTTTTCAACAATGCTCTTTGATTTTTATAGAAGAAAAATTATTGATTTAAAACTTGTTAAAAAATTTTTTGGAAACAATCTATTAATCAAAATAAATGAAAATAAGGCAACAAATTTAGATAACATAGAAAAAGAATTCCTAATAATTCTTAAAAAATTAAAAGAATCATGCCCTAAAAAAGAAGTAAGTAATGATTATTTTAACCTAAACAAATCATTAAGTTCATATAAAACAAAATTGGAAATGAGTTCTATTTATCAGACTTTTCAAAAAAGCATTGATGAAGAATCAAAAAAATATCTTGAGAAAAAAGGACTTCCTTTTTTTATGATTTCAAGTTTGATTCTATGTTTTATTTCTTTTTTCACAGTTATAACCATATTCTTTTTATCATTTATATCAATATTTATAGTAATTATTTTGTCTGTTGGAAGTTCTCTTCTGATAAAATACAAAAAAGATTTTTATATAGAATATCAAAAATGGCAATCATTCAAAAAATGGCTTAAAGGTTCTCCTGCAATGAGGGAAAGTAAGTTTAAAGGAGTGGTATTATGGGAGAAATATTTGGTTTATGGAACAGCTCTCGGAGTGTCAAAACAGGTTTTAAAAGAATTAAAAAATGAAGGAATAATAGACGATAGAAGATATAATTTTTATTCAGGAGTCTATGTAGCATCAAATTCATTTGCAACTTCCTCAGGTGGAGGCCATGGCGGAGGATTTGGAGGAGCAGGCGGAGGAGGAGTTGGCGGTGGTGGCGGTGGCGGAAGATAAGTTTTCACATTCTTAAAGCATAAACAAAATAGAAATATCTCTCTAACTAAGACTTACTTTTTACAATCCATCAATAATTCCCTTAAGATTATAAGAAGTTATATAATTTTTATCTATATCATTTATTGATCCAGGGTTGCGCTTTAAAAAATTATCAGGACAAAGTACAAGTCGTTCCGGAGTATAATTAAGCTTTTTATATTTCTCTCCAGAGATTAAATGATCTCCCTCTGAATTTTCTTTAAATCTAACTCCAAATAAAGTAGGAGGATTATTTGAAATAAGAAAACCAACTAACTTTTCACCAACTATAACTCTTCCTTTAGTATTTTTGTCTCCAGAAAGAACATTCGTAATTAAAACACTATCAACAAGCTGTGAAAGATCAGAATAATCACGAATAGGTTGTATTTCACTTCTTCCTAAATTAAGCCTATAAGTCTCAACAGTTGACATTTTTACTCCTATTCATTTTTTATATGAAGTCCTGAAACATAAATTAATGCTTCTTTACTCATATAATCAGTGAGTAGTCTCATTTGTATTAATTTCTCTGTATTTAACCATTCACTTGCTTTGCTAATATTCTGCTTGTTATACATATCAAAACCAAGTTCATCAAATCTCTTGAAAAGTTTAGAAAGTTTTTCAGTATTTTCATGAAAATTATTTGCATTTTCTTTTCTCTCATTCTCATAGAGTTTCATAAATAGTGAAGAATAACCGCCAATATTTAATCTATTTAAATCAAAACCAAGGGATTTTAGAGAATTTAAATTATTTTCAGAATGTTGAAATAATCTTTGTGCAGAACTTATACTGTCATCTTTATTGTTGTCATAAATATTTGCTGCAAAATTAAGATAAGAATCATTAGAAAATACATAAACCCTGTTATCAGGAGTATTATGATACTGATTTAAGGGTTTTCCAAAATTAGAATTAAGAGTCAAGCTATCTCTAACTAAACCTTTTTCTAAATTACCAACATTTGTTAAATGGCCAAGTAAATTTGAAAAAAGTTTAAGTTTATTATTGGAAATGGCATTTTTATAAAAAACAGAATAATAAACAGGACTGTCCACAGGATAGTTGGGAAAAACAACTGCATCTAAAACATTTGCAATCGGAAGAAGATCTTCAATTTTTACTGCATGCATGTCTTTTTTAGAAAGTCCTTCAAGATACTCTAAAAAACCTGCATCTTCTTCAAATCTTCCAAGTCTTTCTCGAAGTTTTTCATTTTTGTCTTTAGATAAAAATAATTCAAGTCCCTGGCAAGTTTGTTCCAGATTCATTGTTCCTCCACCTCTCTAATTTCTTCAAGTCTTTCAGAAATAGACTTTTCATGTTTTCTATTTCTTAAATATCCAATTCCTTTTTTTCCTCCGTAATATATCCCAAATCCAGCTCCAGCATAAATCATAAGCCATGGAAGTAAACCAAGCTGTATTCTTTCTCGAAGTAATGGAGAAGACTTAAATTGATCTTTAAATTCATCAGAAATTCCATATTCTCTTGCCAAATCTTCCGCATAAGGTCTTCCTGTTGTTGTAAGTATTCTTATAATATCATGTTTTGCAGCAAGAGTTGATTCCTGGGTTAGTGCTCTGCTTAAATTCTGGATATTTAAATCTTCAAATAACATAATATCACTTCTCTGATCATTAATAAGCCCTAAAAGTGAATGCTTTCCATTTCCGCGATGAACCTGGTCAGGAATCATATTTTCTATTGCAGCACAAAGCCTGAATAATTTTTTCCCCTGGTTAGTATCTTTTGAAGGAGACATAAATGAATAATTTATAGTAAATGTAGTATCTTGATCAAGCCTTGAGTCTCCAGATAACTGCTCGATTTCCATTCTTTCATCATGAGTTGTTCTGCAAACAACACTCCCGATTAGTTCTTTATTTTTATCTATTTTCCCATCTCCATTTAAATCAAGATAATAAGAATATAAAATATCTTGGCCATATCTTAAAACAAAGTCACCAATTGTAATTTTTGCTATATCTCCAAATTTATCTCTGAGTGTATATCCGCCGTTGTTGTATTTATCAAAAGGATAAAGAGTATCGTCTCCACTTCCAAAACTAAATTCACTAAGACCAGGATATCTTCCAGGCCATAAATCCCACTGATTATCTATTCTAAGCCTTTTTTCGTCTCTTGATCCTATCCAATAATGAAGTGCTCTTTTAAAAAAACCAGGATTCTCTCCAAGATAAACAGTGCCACCCTGAGGCAATATTTTCAAATATCCATCTTCAAAAGTAGAATAAATTGTTTTCTTACTCATTTTCTCTTCAATAGCACGAATCTCATTAACAAGATCTTCTCTTTCTTTTCCACCAGTTGCTTCAGAACTGTCTATTTTCCTTATTTTATCTAAAAGTTCTTTTGCAAGTTGATTATTATTCGGATCTTTTCCATAATCTTCAAGTGAGGTTCCAGATCTAAAAGTTTCTTTTCCAAAAAACCAGCCTAAAGGAATAGTTCTTCTTTCAACAAGTCTGTTTATAACTTCCCGAGTTTTATCAGGATGATCAATTACATCAATGTCTATTTCAGTAAGTCCCCTTTCAGGAGCAGTTTTATAAACAACATAATTTTGCGGAGATTTTGAATTAGAACCTAAAACAACCTCTGCAAACTGTTCTCGAAAATTCAAGCTTCCACCAATTCTAAGTCCAGCCTGAAATTTCTCAGGTTTTTGAGTTGATGATGCAATTCTTATTTTTTGGGAATTATCAAGATTATAGTAATCGATATCTCCTCTTCTCTCTCTTGTTGCTTCAAATAAATAAGTTCCAACTTTACTTTCAACTCCTCCACCAGCATAAAATTTTGTAACAGACTCTCTGTCTGCCCTTGTACCAGTACTTTTATCTTTATTTCCTGCAACATAAGTAACATTAGAAGATCTGTATAAAACATTTCTTTCAGGATAATTTTGTCTTTTTGTAAGAAAATCTTTTGTTAAATAAAGACTAGCTGCTCCACCAATTAAAGCAACAGCTGCTCCTGCATAAGCTGCCCTTTTCAAATATTTTTTTGCATTGCTCCATCTACCTTCAGGTCTTTCCTCAAGAGGTTTTTCTCTGTTTGCTTTTATTTTTGCGAGTCTATCGCTAATGCTTTCTTCCATTTTGTATTTTAAGCTCCTTGTTAATATTTGTCGTATTTACTTCTAAGATCTGCTCTTTCTTTATCTCGTGCATCTTTCTCAGCTTGTATTCTTGATTGTCTTCTTTTTCTTAATGCATCAACAGCAGAACTAAAAGTATTTCCAACACTTTCAACAGCATCAGCTATTTTCTCTCCATAGTTATTCACAGGTTTAGCTTCAGAATCAGATTTAATATCTGTACCATCAGCGCAAACATTTGCTTCTATAACTTCAGGAGTTATTTCTATTTTAGCAGTAGGGGAATAATTTCTTATGATCTCAAGCAACTTTCCATCAGCAGTTAACTCTTTTGCCATTTTATCAAGATCTTTTTCATCTCTTGATCTTGTAATAACATCTTTTGCATAAACTAGTCCTCGTCCAACCTGAAATCCAGCCCATAAAGATGGTGCCTGATAAAATGTTTCTCCAAATGCAACAACTCCGTCTCCCTTTCCAGTTAAAAGACTTGATGCAACTACACCAATATCTCCTAAAAATTCAAGGCCAAACGCAGCAGTTAATTTTCCTCTCCATGAAAGATTGTTTATTCTTTCATCTTCTTTATATGATTCAACAGTATCTTTAACTCTTGCATAAAAAGACTGAGTTTTTGGTTCAGAAGATATTCCGTTTCTTGTAAAATAATCTCTTGCTTTCATAACTGAATCACAGAATCTTTCTTCAGATGAATTAGATTCAACTGAATTATTTGCAATATATTCAAGTGCTTCAACTTCTGCAAGTTTATCTTTTACTCTCTGTTCAGTATATCTTGCTGCATTTCTAGAGAACAATCTATCTCCAATTGTAATAGAAACTCCTGCAAGAAAATGTGCAGACGCTTCATTATACCATGTCATTTTACTTAATACCTCCTTTCAAGGAACTTAAAACTTGAGAGCAAACATATCTTTGTCTGTTAAGTGGAAACCCTGGAAAATCAACTCTGAATTTTCTTGGATTTGATTCATAAACTCTTGTTACATCACTGGAATCAAGTTCCGCAAGCATATGATTAACTATTTCAGGCTTTCCAAAAGGCTTTTTTGTGGCAACAGAAAGTTTTAATTTTGTTTCAGGAGTTGTATGTTTTACTGCATCTTCAATTTCAGTGCTGGTATTATCCATAAGGCCTGCAATGTTTCTAAGTTCTCTCCAGCATTCAGGAAGTTTTCCAGAGTGTTCAATTACTTTCCTTTTCTTTTCATAAGGAGGAAGACTAACAACATCAATACCTTCTTCTAGTAAAACTTCATTTTCAATTTCAGAAATTCTCTGTTCAATTAATCCAGAGTCATATTTCAAAAATTTATATCTATGTAATGTTTTAAGCAAATCTTTATCATGAAGGTCAAGGCCAATTACTTCTTCTCCAAGATCCCTGACTTCTCCCTGATGGTGAAAAACATAAATAGCATTTAAGTCATCATCATTTTTGAAATTTCTAAGGCTATGGATTCCTCTAAAAAATTCAACATAAAAACAATGAACTTCTCTTTTGATTGGAAAAATATCTGAAATATTTCTAAGATCTACATTTCCAACTTTTCCAACAAGACCCCTCATTTGGGAAATATATTCCTCATTTAATGCATTATCAGTTCCAAAACTGTTTTTTTCTCCAAGTCTATCAGACATTTCCTTAAGTTGCCCCATTAATTGTCCTGCTCCATCAAGACTATCAAGGCTTATTTTAACTGTTCGAAGTTGCATTAAATCATAAGGTGATTGAAAAACAGTTATTCCATTATCAAGTTCTCCAAATAAAGCATCTGACTGGGTTAAATCTTCAATAGTATGTCTTGCCTGACGATAAACCTCATCATATAATCCCTCTTCATAAGAAGTTTGAGGTGCAATTAATGGAGCATCTTTTTGATCAGGAGACAAAACAATCATATATCTATTTGCAGATTTTATATTAAGATAATTTTCTCCAAATTCAAGCCTGTCTTGATATTTTCTTTTTAAATGATCACATACTTCAGGAGAAAGTCCTCTTTTATCAACTCTAAATGAATCAAGTTCACTTTCAAAACCAAAAACTTTTGAAAGAACTGCATTATATCTTTGAGCAAGTTCTCCATCTACATGAAAAAGTCCTTGATTAATAAGTCCAAGCTTTTCAAGATCAATATCCCTTTCAGGAATAATTATGTCAGTCATTGTGAAGTTCCTCCATTAGTGGATCCAAATCTTTTTACTACCTCTTGTCTGACTTTCAAACTATGCAATTCTTTTGCAACATCACTTTCAAATTTATCAGAAGCATATTTTTGTTGTGTTTCATATGCTCTTTCAAGTTCTTCTGCAATAATTTCTCCAGTTATTTTTACGCAGAGTCCCTCAAGCATTTTTACTCTGTCAGAATATTCTTTATTAAAGAAAACATCTGGATTTGTATACCAATCTTCTGGAATTTCATAATCATTAATTCTTTTTTTAACAGCATCTGAAACAGCATCAATGGGCCTTCCTGTAAATCTTGGATTTTTTTGCTTGAATTCATGACAAAGTTGTCCTAAATCCTGGAGTGTCATTCCACCCTTGAATTTATTCTTTAGCCCTTCAAAAAATCCTGTTTCTTTTACAACAGTTCCTGTTTCTCCCTTTCTCATCTCATAAGGCTTATAATCTTTTCCAGGACCAACTTGAATTATTCCTTTTTTTATCCAAGATCCAAGTTTGTCTGAAATTATATCTGAATAATCATACCATTCTTGAGGTCCATCCACTTCATATTGTGCAGTATATCTTTGAAGAAGTGCAGGATCAATAGAAGTTGGTGCATTTGTAGCAGACCACCATTGTATGCTTCCTTGTTTTCTAAGTGTTACATCAGTTCCAGCAAGTGCCTGCATAAGTACATTTAAAATATCTTTATCAGCACCACCGCTATTTGAATCTCTGTCTCCTGAAAACATAAGGTCTATATCATCGATTAGTACAATATTAAGTCTATCTGCTCTTCTTGTTTGTTCGACAATTGCATTAACTCTTTCTGCAGTTTCTCCATAATACTTGCTTTTAACCTTAGGATCAATTGCTAAAAATTCATAAGTTAAATTTCCTTGATTTTTCTTTTTCCAAAATTCACTTAACTGTTCACATCTTTGTGCAAGTCTGGTTCTTCCCATTGAAAATAAAGTTGACTTTCCAGTTCCAGGAAGTCCATAATAAAGAACACTCCAAGATAACCCTCCAACTTCTATAATTGGATTTTTCTTGGCAATTAAATCATAAAGAGCAATCCTATCCATATCTCGAAGCATTTCTTTTTTAGCGAGTACATTTCCTGCAATTTGATGTGGAAGAACAGGAATAAAATCAGGTCCTTTTGATTTTGCTTTTTCTTCATGGCTTGCTTCAAACCCACTTATTGTGTATTTATCTGCAATAACAAAATTAGTGTCTTTAACAAGATCAACTAACCTTGAATTAAATATTGGTTTTTTTGAGAGTGCATTGTCCCCAAGTTTTTTAAAAAAATCATAAGATGCTTTTGGGAAATCAATTCCTTTTTCAAATACTTCTTTTCTTTTTCCCATATTTACAAGTCCATGATACCAGGATAAAACTGAATTCAAAACTTCGTCTTTTCTCAAATCAAATTTAAAATCCATAGGAGTTGTAAATGGAATTGGCTCTTGTCCTTCAAGCATTAAGCCAAGCCTATTAGTTGTAAGTGAACTTGCAGCAAACATTGAGTATGCTCCAAGAAATGATCTTTTTTCAGCATCAGTAACTCCGGAATTTATTTCCTTTGCTCGATCTTCAAGAATTGCATACATTTCATAATAAAGTGAAAGACCTTCGCGAACAGCTTCCATAGTGTCTACTACTTCTTTTGCCATTAATTTTTCATTACTAGTCCCAATTCCCTTTAAAAGTTCAGTCAAATCAAGAATATCAGTTCCACCTTTATCGATCATAGACATTTTCTGATCTACTTTTGCTAAGTGTTGTTCAAGACTTTTCTTTGTTATTTTAATGGCTGCACCAACTTCTGGCATTTTATTTAGACAATGTCTCCTCCTTTTGTAATTCCATAAACTCTGCAAGAATTTCCATATTCATCATTATTTCCAAGTTCTTGCTTTAGTCTAAACGGAACAATCATTTTTGTTTCAGAGTCTACTGGCCCAAAAACTTCTCTTTCAGTTTTTTTCTTTGAAATTATATTGATTAGCCTGTCAAAAAGAGTGTTTCCACCATATTGCCTTACTCTTTCGCTCATAACTCTTTCAATTGTAAATTTTAAAACAGATGGCTCTTCAACTCCGTAGAGTAATTGATTCATCTCAGGACTATTTTCAGTTAGAGAATTATAAAATGGCCCAATAGTATATTTTTCTAGAAGTTTTGGATGAACTTCCTCTATTTCATTGTCGATATGTCTTGCAAATGCACCTATATCAAAAAATCCAAAATGAGTCTGGTAAATTATTGTTTCCAGTTGTTTATTGGATTTTTCTTCAAGAGGCTCGAATCTTTTGTTTTGAGTTAGATACATTCTGTATAAAACAGGAACTTTTGAAGTCCTTTCAATACAACTCCATTCAAGAGTATACATTCTTCTTCCATTCTGTTCTTTTGCAAGTTTCGGTTCATTTAAATGAAATTCATTAAGTAAGTTTGTTTTGTCAATCATCGAATAAAAATTAAATCTCTTAAGCAGAGTTTGGGAATTTACTACAGAATCATTTCTAAGTATTGCATTTCTTATGCTGTTTACTATTCCATCTCTTGAAGGAAGGCAATTTAAAACTTCTCCAGATTCAGATTTATTTCTCTCAAGCATATATAAGTCTTTTTCAGTGGGAAATCCAGAGTTCCTGCATGCAATTGTAAGTGCAAAGTCAACTCTATCCTGACCCTGTAACTGATATTTGAGTTTCAAAGCCTCAATACTATTTTTAACAACTTCAATATAAGGGATAACAAATTCTCCTCCTTCATTTCCCTCAAGAGTAAGAATCTGGGATAAATGTCCAAGCCGGGTATTAAGTCTATCAAGATAAAGCGCAGCATCAGAATCATCTATAACTTTTAATTCAGGTTCAGAGGATAACCTGTTCACTAGCTCAGGAGTTTTTGTTATTTCCATCTTAGAATAAGATAATATTTAATTTGCTGAAGGAACTGGCGCAGCAGCTTCAGGCGAATCGTATTTCTTTTCAAGGGCTGCAATTCTTGTATCATAATCAGCTCTCATTCTTTTCTGAGCTTCTCTATATGCAGCTAGTTTATCGGCTTCAATTAGAGGTCTTTCAGCTCTCTGTGCAGTTTCATCGAGGATTCCAGCAGCAGAAGCAAGAACAGCCTGAGTTGATTTATCTGTAGCGAATTTCATTCCCTTATCATATTGTGAAGCAGCTTTCATGCTAAGTGCAGTTTTAATTGCAGTAGGTGTTGCAAGATAAAGTTCAGTAACATGATTTATATTTTCTTCAAGTCTTGTCTTGAATTGTATAAGTGAGTCAACTATGTCCTGGTAAGCCTTAAGATGAGTTTTTTGTATTGGTAAAGCTTGCTTTGCAGTGTCAACAATAGCAAAATAATAATTTGTTTTCTTTTGAGCTTCTGCAAACTGTGAATCAAGTGCAGCTTTCTTTTCAGCAAGTTGAGCATATTCAGTTCCAGTCGCAGCATCCATTTTATCCTGAAGATCTTTAACTTGTCTTTCAAGTCCTTCTTTTTCAGCAAGTCTTTGTTCATACAAAGGTTGATTTTCTTTAAGCTTTGTAGTTGTAATCTTTACAGTTGCATCTATTCTCTTTGTTTTTTCTAAATTTTCAACAGTAGCTCCATATAATTTTTGAACCATGAAATTACCATAGTCAAGTATAGTTTGTAATTGAAGGTTTACATCAGCATTATCAATTCTTTTTCTTACCATTTTATCAGCACTTCTTGTACTGATTTTTGAAACCCATTTTTCAAGTCCTTGATACTGACAAGTACTTCCGAAGAATTGTCCTAAATCATTTAATTCTAAGTATAAGCTTTGAGCAAGATCAGTTATCTCGCCCTTGAATTTTTTTCCTCTTTCAATTCCTTGATCTAGTTTTGAGAGTTCCTTAACATCCACAGCTTTGTTTCCTGAAAGCATGTCTTGTAGTGTAGATTCATATTGAGAAAGAGCTTGTCTGTCAGATTCTTCTATTTCAATTTGTTTTTTGTCTAGTTCTCGGAGCTTCTGTTTTTGTCCAGAGTCAATTTCTAGTTGCTCAAAAATGTCGATTGATTTTTGTGCCATTGTATTATGTTGTTATGTTTTATATCCTTTCTATTATATTTATTGAGAATAACTAAAAAAAATCACTTTTTAAAACTTGTGTATAAAATATTACTATCAATCAATAACAAAATAACCTATATTCTAAATTATATATTTTTAATAATACATATAAAATTATCAAATATTTTAAACTATTTTAAAACTCTATAACCTACAATTTCTTTTCCCTTGTATATCGGAACTTCCTTTCCAAGTTTTGTCTTATTTGTACTGTTGCTCATTACAAGAATTATTCCAACTCCAACAATAATAACCCCTCCAATAAGAATATATTTTGAAAAAGTTGAAGGAATACTGGATAAAATAGGAGCTGAGGACATTATTTTAGGAGTAGATATGGCTATTGCACCAAGACCTGCGAGTGATATTAAATATCCAAAAACTTTTGCATTCATTTTTCCCTCTTTATTATAATTAACCTGACGATTAATATATTTAAATATGTTTTGATTTTTATCCTCTCCCCAGAATTTTAAAAACATCCAAAAAACAATTAGTTTAAAAATAATCTTTCATTGAATTATTTATGGCTGACTATGATATACTTGGAAATATTGCAATAATAAAAGGAGAGGGAAAAACAAAAGAGGAAAAGTTAAAAGAAGCAGAAGAGCTTATGAAAAGAGCAAGTATAAAAACCGTTCTTGAAAAAGCAACTAATGTTCACGGTCGTCTAAGAACAATTAAAACAAAACATCTTCTTGGGAAAAAAACCCTGGTTGCAGAACATAGGGAAAATACAGGTTTATTTAAATTTAATGTGGAAAATTGTTATTTTTCACCAAGACTCTCAAACGAAAGACAACTAATTTCAGGAAAAATCAAATCCAAGGACAAGGTTCTGGTCATGTTTGCAGGAGTTGGAGTATATCCAATTGTCATATATAAATATTCAAAACCTGCAAAAATAATCGGAGTTGAACTAGGCAAGGAATGTTGCAAATATTTTAAGGAAAATTTAAAGCTTAATAAAATACCCTTGGATAAAGTTGAAGTTATTCAGGGAGATGTTAAAAAAAAGATAAATGAAAAATTTATCAAGGAAAATGGTAAGTTCGAGGTAGTTGTCATGGCAAGACCCAATCTAAAGGAGACCTTCTTAAAACAAGGACTAATTGCTTCAAAAAAAGGAACACGCCTGTTTTATTACGGATTTTGCAAGGATGATGAAATAAAAAGAATGACTGACGAATTAGAAAAAGAAGCAAATAAAAATAAAAGAAAAATAAAAATTGAAAAAATTATTCCAGCTGGAGAAATTGCACCCTATAAACATAGATATAGAGTTGAAATAAATGTAATTAAATAATCCAAGCTTTCGCTTAGATGTAAGAAAGATTTTTGTCTTAAATAAATCAAACTAAAAATTCATTATCTTTGATGAATTTGCTACAAGAAATTGTAATTAATAAAGCTTAAAAACAAGGATTAATTAATTCTAGAATACGATTTTAGGAATTAAAAATGCAAGAGGGAGACATAAAAAAGGGGTGGAATATCTATCTGTACTATTGGACAATATTTGCATTTATCTTTTTCTTTTTGATAAACTATTATTCTAAAAATATAAAAATAAATTTTGAAAATATCGGGCTGATGATATCAGTTCTTTCATTTCTGTTTGGTTTTCTTGTAAATATCAATTTTTCAATGATAATGTCAAGAATGAACTATCTAAAAAATGATCTCGCTTCAGAAACAGGAAGACTGGTATCATTGTATTCATTATCAAAACATCTTGGAGAAAAATTCCATGAAAATATAAAGGAATTAATTGATGAATATACAATACATACACTTAGAAATTATAATAACTACGAAGTTGGAAGGGGCATATTTTACAGGATTCATAAAGAATTTGAATCAATTGAAGTAAAAAATGATTTTCAAAAAATGATGGCAGGCTCTTTTTTGTCAAACCTCAATGATTGGGAGCAGGTAAGAGAAAGACTCGAATATCTAACTGGAAAAGGAACAGAATGGTCTTTAAAATTTTCTGCTTATCTTCTTGGAATAATACTGATAATTCTTTTATTCTTAAATAGAGGGGACATGTTCACAGATAGCCTCTTTATAATCCTCTCAACAGTCATAGTATTCATCTTTTTAATAATTGAAGATTATGATGATCTAAGAATCGGAGACTATCAGATAAATATAAGCAATTCAGAACAACTATTTGACTTAATCGGAAAAGAAAGATATTATCCGCAAAGCATTTTAAATAAAGTTCAGCTAGAAAAAGGAAAAGTATACAGAATAGGAGTGTATAATACAGAAGGAAAAGAGGAAAGAATTTTTAAAATAGCCTATACTCCGCACCTGCATCTCAAAATTGCAAGAATAGAAAGGAATTTGCAGAGGGAAAAATGATAAACAAAATATTAATTAAAAACCTGGATAGTTTTGCAAGATATGAAACTTTTATTTTTATAGGAGTAATAATGAGTATTGGAACACTTTTAAAACTCCTTAGATTTTATGATTTTTCTTCAGATTGGTTTTGGCTACTTGCAGGAGTAGGACTTGTAATAGAAGGGTGTATTTCACTAGTAAAGCAAAAAAGATTTGATAGAAAATATAAAATAATAGAAATCAACGAGTCTGAAATTAAAAAATAATGACATCAAAAATTATTAACAAAATAGATAAAAAATCTGGAAAAGCTCCTGGAACTGTTACTTATATAGGGAAAAATAATTTGACAAAAGTTTCTATTGATGTGATAGATTTTACAAAAAACAGTATAGAAGAATTCTCTGCTAAGAATGTAGAAGAAATTTTCAGATTTAAGGAAAAAAAGAGTTCCACCTGGATTAATATAAGTGGAGTGCATGATACAGAGATAATTAAAAAGATAGGGGCTCATTTTGGATTGCATCCCCTTCTTTTAGAAGATGTTGCAGATACAAATCAAAGACCTAAAATAGAGGAGTTCAAAAACGAATTATTTTTTGTTCTTAAAATGATATACTTTGACAAAAAAATAAATGAAATCAGAACAGAACAAGTAAGTATTATCCTAGGAAAAGGTTTTGTAATTTCATTTTTAGAGGATCCTGGAGATATATTTGATGGAGTAAGGGAAAGGATAAGAAAAGGCAAGGTAAAAATAAGAAACTCTGAATGCGACTATCTAGCTTATTCACTAATTGACGCAATTATTGATAACTATTTTATAATATTGGAAGGTATTGGAGAAAAAATAGAACAAATAGAAGACGAAGTAATCAAAACTCCTGGCCCTGAAACACTGAAAGATGTTTATTCATTAAAAAGAGAATTAATTTTACTAAGAAAATCTGTCTGGCCAATTAGAGAAGTAATAGGAACTATGCTAAGAGAGGATTCTAAGTTCATAAAAAAAGAAACACGTGAATATTTAAGAGACCTTCATGATCATACAATAAGAGTAATTGAAACTCTTGAAACCTTTCGCGATATGCTTTCAGGAATGCTTGATTTATACACCTCAAATGTTTCAAATAAAATGAATGAAGTAATGAAAGTCTTAACTATTATTTCAACATTATTTATCCCCTTGACATTTATTGTAGGAGTCTATGGGATGAATTTCGAGCATATGCCAGAACTCAGCTTAACCTGGTTTTATCCAAGCCTCTGGGTTTTAATGATAATAATATCGCTTGGAATGCTTTTGTATTTTAAAAAGAAAAAATGGATATAAAACTAAAATAAAAGATTAATTGACCTATATTAACCAAACTAATAAAATATATATACTAGTTTTACTTTATTTAGTAAATACAAAGGAGAAAAATGGTATCAACACCCCTAAAATTCGCTGGAAAAGGAGTTGCATATATTGTTCTAACAGCAGCAGGCGTAGTTGTTGAAAAATATGCCTCAAAAAAGCTAGAAGAATTTAATCAATATGCAACTGAGCATGGAGGATATGAAAAAGTTGCAAAAAACAATATCCGTGCAGTAGAAATAAAAACCCGAAGAGCAGCGCATCATGCAAAAAGATGCTTGGATGAAACACTTGAACCAGTTATAGATGAAGTAAAAAAGACAGGAAAAGAGGTTCATGAAAGCTTTTCAAATGTATTATATGGATATATTCCAAGAAAAGAAGAATTAGAATCAGGCGGAAAATATGAAGGAGTTGGAACTAATTTTAAAGGACCTATTTTAACAAGATCTCGCTGTGAAAGTTGCTTAGAGTTCCTTAGTCACGCAAATGAAACAATTCCTGAAGATCAACCTCTCAAGCAAACAGTTGTAAATGATATAAGAAGAAGTGCAAGTAATAACACAAAAGAGCTAGAAGGATTTTATCAAGATGTATTTTCCTGGCAATTTTCAGATATTAATAAAATAAGAGCACTAATGGACTGTGTTGATCTGGCAAATGATTATTTAAAAGAACCTGCATCAACATTATCTGGAGAAAAATATTCTTAGATTTGAAATCTATTCTTTCTTTGAAAAAAAATCATATTTAAAGATTAATTTATAAAAATAGATTATCTTTATTTGTCCTCCCTAATTTTTTGAGGAGGATAAACAAAAATAATCAGGTAATGATTAAAGTATAAAAGATTCAAATAGAGTGCATAGTCAGTTATAAAATTTTCAAATATAGATTATATTTACTAACTTATCTGACCTTGTAAATATTTTCTTCTTTTTTCAAGTCTTTTTCTTTCTCTCTTTCTTATATGATCAGGAATTCCAGGAGCATTATCAAGATCTTCTAGTTGCTTTCCAATCTGAGCAAGAGCCCTTACTGTCCCTTCGCGATCAGCATCTTTCCATTTCTGCTTATCAAATGCTCTATGTATTGTACCATCTAAAAGCAAGAATACAAAGGCAATAAGCATTGTCCAAAAATAAACACTCCCGTAGGATTCAGCCTCAGTTGTAAGCCATAACCCCAAGTAAATAACAATAAAAAATATCCATCCAATCTTTCTTACAGCAGAGTTATTTGAAACATTATGTAAGAAAAATAAATAAATTATAAATGGAAGTAGTCCTACAAGTGCAATTCCAAGTATTTGATATTGCATTAAAATAGTATTAAGCCATATAAAATTCAAATATCTTACAGCTAGAAGTGGAACAATTATTGCTACAACTCCGAGAATTTTCTTTTGCTCATTAAAAATATCTATTTTTTTAAGGGACAAATAAACCATTGAAAGAATAAGTAAATAAATTAAAAACTTTTCAAAAAGTAGCATACCAGTATAATCATTTCCACCAAGTAGAGCCTGTAAAAAAGGTTCTGACCAATTAACAAAAAAATCAATCAACTGCTGGCTTCCTTGTCTTATAAATGAACTGCTTCCACCATAATTATTGTAAGATGGATAATATGGAGCAGCAGATATGTTTACTAGTGTTCCAAGGATAAATGCTACTAAAAAGAAACTTAAAAAACCCAGTACAAACACCAACTTTTTTCTATTCATAAAACATTCAAATAAAACAAGTTTATAAATATTTTCAATCTGAAATAAAATATACGAAAAATTATCTATTCAAAGCAACCATCTGTTTAGCAAGTCTTTTCTTTGTTGCAGCATGTTCTGCAGGAGTTATAGCTCCATTTGCAAGTAAATTATCATTTCTAACCATTTTTTCAATAACTATTTGCCTTCCATCATCTCTTGCACTATATCTGTCTAGTTTCATTTTATAGAAAAACCTTTGAAGAGTTCCATCAAAAATAATCATTAATAAGCAAGCAAGTGCAGTTACAGGGTAAACATAAGTTGCATCTCCAAGATCATATCTTGTAAACCAAAGACCAATAAATATAACTCCAAAAAATATCCAAGCAACACTTCTTACTGTTTTATATTTTGGACCTTGCATACCAATATTGACAATAAAAAAATAAACAGCAAATGGAAGACCTGCAGAAATTGTTACTCCAAGTGCCTCATAAGGAAGAAGCATAGTCATAAGCCATTGCGCATCTGACATATATTTTACTGCAAGAATTGAAACTGCAATACTAACAGTCCATAATACAACTACATACTCATAAAATATTTCAACTCGACTAAGTGCAAGCCATACAATTGATAAAATAATTATAAAGAAAAGAATCTTTGCAAAAAAATAAGGAGAATCAGTAGTCTCTCCTATAATAGGAGTAATTATAGGACCAATAGCTGCAAGTCCTCCATCCATAAAAGTTTTAACTTTTTCACCAACAGATGAAAATCCAGTCTCTGCAGAAACAGATCCTATTAAGAATGATGAAATTACGAGTGATATAAATAATAATGCTACACCTTTTTTCATAAATTATAAAGAAGTTAGTTATTTATAAATATTACTATAATTTTTTATATTTTTAAAAGTAAATTAATATCGATCATAACTTGCAAATATTTATCACTGATTTTGCATATCAAAACATAAAGAAACATTTTTAAATACTCCATACATAAAACTAATATGAAAAGAGAGTTTAAAAAAAGAGCATTGGTCTTAAGTCTAGTTCTATTAGCATTATATATTAATTTAACACTAATTAGTGCAGCACCAAAAGATACAGTAGCAAATTTTGCAAGCTGGACATATGAGAATGTTAGTTTTTCAGGTGAGAGTTTTAGATTTTATTCAGCTCAAATTCTAATGTTGATTTTAGTTTCATTGATTCTATTCGCAGTTTCTGATTTTATTCCATTCCTTGAAGGTGCAAGTGATTGGATAAGAATCTTAATTTCATTAATAATAGGTATATTATCTGTAATGTATCTTGGAAGAGAAGAAATTTATACAGCACTTATGAGCTATCAAGCACTTGGTATTACCCTCACAACAATAATCCCATTAATAGTTCTTGCATCAATAACAATCAGATGGGATACAAGACATCCAGAGTATTCATGGGTACCAACAGTCTTGTGGGTTGCATATTTTGTTTCATTTATAATAAAATATTATGAAAGTTTCCTTGCTTGGTATGGCGGCATGCCTGATCCAAATGGAATAGGAACATTCGGATTATTATTTATTGGACTTACTGGAGCAATTAGTATACTAATGTTAATTGCAGGTGGAAAAATTTCAAGAATGATATTTTTAAGAAGACTAAAAGGACTGATAACCAAAGGAGAATTAAATACAGAAACAGAAATAACAGGAAGAATTAACCAATTAAGGCAATATATTATTGCAACACCAGAACTAGCCGATGAATATGAAGCTATAATAAAACAGTTGGAAAAAGCCAGGAAAAAAATAGGAAAAGAAGAAGGACTAGTTGGCGGAGCAGGAATATAAACACTAAATTTTAAAAACTCCTTCTTATTAATTATTTTATGAAAGCAAAAAAAGAAGTGTTATTATTTGGATTATTATTTTTATTATTGGGAGTATTCATTATAAATGCTGCAGATGAACCTTCTATGCCGAGTATTCCGGTTATTGGAGGGCTAATGAATTCAAACGAGTCCTCAAGTCTTCCAGAAACATTTGAAAAATTTCAACAAGTTGCAAATAATCTTTCAGAAGAAGAATCAAGAAAAGCATATTTACAACAGGAATGGACAAAAATCCTTGCAGAAAATCCAGTTTTAGGGCCTGTTCTTTATTACACTGAAGGATTTTTTTCAATTACAGATCCTTTTTGGGAACTTGTATTAAAACAGAAATTCTCATGGTCCTGGTTATTTATCCTATCACTTGGAATGTGGATAATGCTAATATTTATTTTCTATTCAACAGCCGAGCCATTTACACAAGCAAACTTTTGGATCAACATTGTTATAGCATTCTGTATTGCCTGCCTTGTTGGACTATCAGGAGGAATAAAAGAGGGAGTAAGTTTGTTAATTTCCCCACTTCAAAATATCTGGACAGTCTTGTTAGTAATCTTTATTTCATTTTGCATAATAATAATTTACAAGGGATTAATGAAGAATCTTAAGAAAGGCATGGAAGAAAAAGGCAAAAAAGATAGATCTGAAATAAGAGAAATGAAAGAAAATACACATGAAAAAATAATAGATACAAAACTTAAGGCAGAAGGATTGTAAATATTTATCTTAAATAAGTAAGCCCGAGTACTTATTGTTTATTTTAGCAAAATTAATATTAAAAAAGAGTTTTCTGTGCTTTTTGTTTTTCCAGTTCATCAAGTTTAGCAAGCTGACTATCGATTCTCTCTTCTGAAAACTCATATCTAAGTAAAATATCTTTAATCTTTTTCCGATCAACCTTTGGAAACTCTATTTTAATACTCAAATCAACATTTGGATTATCTATCTCAGAATAAATCTCTTCCCATTTAAAATCCATTATATATTTATCGCTCTTGCTAAGTTCTTCAAATATCTTCTCTTTTGTCTTATGTTCTTTTACAAATTTCAAGCTTTTCTTTGGCCCAAGTCCCTTAACTCCTCCAGGATTATAATCAGTACCGCATAAAATTCCAAGACAAATTAATTGCTCTTGATTAATTTCAAGTTCTGAAAGGACTTTTGAAAGTTCAATTACTTGTGGAAAAACTTCACGATAACCTGAAATAGTTTTTCTCTTTCTGGCCATTGAAAGATTTTGTATAAGTTTTGGAGCACGAAACATTAAACAATCATAATCTTGAGAAGCAGCAGCATAAACTATGCCTTTCTCAGCCATATAACTTGCTTCTGCCTCGCCTTCTCCTGGAGCTTGAACAATTGCAATTCCCATGGCAGTCAATAATTCCTTGCTCTCCTTAATTTTTTGCTCATCAAGAGAAACATCTGCTCTGGAATATTTACCCATTGATTCAATATCTTCTCTTGCAAGAGCATCCTTATATTTTTCTTTCATTTCCTCTTTCATACCATTTCTAAGTTCACGAGTCTTATTTTTTAGTTCAGGAGCTTTTCCATCAAAAACATAAATTAGTTTTATTCCTTCATTAATCATATTCATATTTCGATAAAATAAACCAGAGATATGGGAAGTAACATTTCCCTTAGAGTCCTTTAGAGGAGTTCCATCAGGCTGCCTAATAGTAGTAAGAAACTGATAAATTGCATTAAATGCATCAACTGCAATTACTTTTCCCTTCAAATCCTTAAACTGGATTTCTTTTTTTGTAATTATCTCTCCAATTTGTAAACCCATTAAAAAATTAATAAAGAAGGATTAATAAAATTATTGTTAATGTTTTTTCTTAAATTCAGATAGCACTCGTCTTGCTCTTTCAAGATAATTTCTTGAGTCTCCGCCATATTGTTCTGCAAGAAAACTTGCAACTTCAATTTCTTCAGCAGCCATTTTATTGTCTCCAGTTAAAAGAGTTCCATTTTCTTCCCTATATTCACTTGGAATTCTTAGTGCATAACTTTCTGCACCTCCAAAATCATTCCTAAGTGTTCCCATAACAAGCCTTGCCTTTTGAGGAATCTTTCTAAATAAATAATTTCCAACAGCTCCAGCAGGAGTAGTTGCAACGCTTCCACCAATTTTATCAATCAAATTATATTCATGAACTCCAAGATCTTCTTTTGGCAAAGCTATAACAAATCTTCCTTCAGTTCGGTCTTCTAATTTTTTTGCCATTTTATTGATTCCCCTTGGAATTATTTAAGGGTTTTGGTTCATAAGGAACTGTTTCAAGAATAGAACTAATTTTATCTACAAGATCTGGATCTCTTGAATTTTTATCAGTATGAAAAACTTGAAATCCATAACTCCCAAGACTCAGTATATCTCCATTCTCAATTATAGTTCCAAGTGAAGACTCAACTCTCTCGCCATTAACATAAGTTCCATTTTTGCTACCATTATCAACAACATAAGGCTGGGAACTATCAACATAAATAGTACAATGATTTCTAGAAACATAAGATAAAAATCTATCTGCATAATCAGAGTCCTGATCAATTGTTTCTTCTTCAGCGCCGATTACAAGGTCTGCTGATTTGCCTCTACCAACTGTAACATTTCCAACTTCAGGAATTTCAATAACCTTTTCAGGATTTTCTCTTATTAAATCTACAAGATAAATTTTCATTTTACCCTCGAATCCTCAAAAGCATTTGATAAAATACCCTTAAGACCTGAAAAAATATTATCAGATTCTTGTTTAACTACAACATCAAAATCGTAATGATCCTTTTCTGTAAGACCAAGTCCTAAAACATCTCCGTTTCCTAAAACAACTCCTTCTCCATTAATTTTTCTCCCATTAACATATGTGCCATTAGTACTAGTGTCATAAGCAAATAATCTGGAATTAATAACTGCAACCACTACATGATTTCTAGAAAGATTACTATCAAGTAAAGGAATACAAGTCCTAACTTCTAGTCTTTTACGAGTTGAACCAGGATTTCTTCCAATAACAAGTTCATCACCATCTTGAACAAGTTCAGAATATTTCTTTCCATTAGCCCTATCTTTTAACATAAAATGAATGTATTTTGCCATTTTTAATTGTTATATCACGAGTTTACTTCCTTATTGTATTATTCAATAGAACTATATAAATCTTTCTATAATGTAACTACTACGGGGTAACATCATATTAGATTTATGAACAGACATTTAAACTAATCTTTAAATATTCAGTTAACCTTTTTTTTAAATGAATACATCAGTTAACTTCATTCCAATTGATTATGATTATTTTGACTTTAATGGTAAAACTTACGCAAAAATAACAGGCAGAACAGATACAGGTAAAAAAACAGTCATAATTGATTCTTGCGATATCTATTTTTGGGCTGTTTTAAAAGAAAAAATTCCTGATAAAAAAATAAAGCAAATACAGGAAAAAATAGAAAAAATAAAAGTGGAAAAAGAAAACAGAACGTCTTACGTTATAAAAACAGAAGTCCATAATAAAAATTTTCTTGGAAAAGAAGTAAAAGCAATAAAAATATTTGTAACAAATCTAAAAGACGCTCATGCAATTGCAGATCAAATGGGATTTAAAGAAATTGATAAAAGAAGGGAATATGACCTTAACTTTATTACAAAATACATTCTTGAAAGAAAATTAAAGCCCCTATTAAAATACAAAGTTTCAGGAGAAATTCTTAATAATACCAATGAGTTTGGTGGAATTGACCAAATCCTTGATGCAGACTTATGCATAAAAACCGAGAAAATAGAAGAACTAAAAGAACAAAGCAGTTTTAATCCAAAAATACTTGCTTATGATATAGAAACTGATGAATTTGAAATAGGAAAAGGACAAATCTTAATGATTTCGCTTGTAGGAGACAAATTCCGCAAGGTTTTGACCCACAAGGTCAAAAGTTCTAAACTTCCATTTGTAGAATGTTTTAAAGATGAAGAAGAAATGTTAAGGGCATTTATTAAAAATATAAAAGAATATAGTCCGGATATTTTAACAGGTTATTTTTCTGATGAATTTGATCTTCCATATTTAAGGGCAAGAGCAGAAAAGAATAGAATTAAACTAAATATTGGGATTGATAACTCCCAGCCAATATTTTCAAGAGGTAGAATGCTCACTGGAAAAATTAAAGGAATTGTTCATATAGATATGTTAAAGTTCATAAAAACAAATTACTCCCAATATCTAAATTCTGAAACCTTATCACTAAATGATGTAGCAAGCGAACTTTTAGGAGAAAAGAAAAAAGACTGGATTCACAAACACTCATCAAAAATAAACCATGATGAATGGGAAGATTATCTAGACTACAATCTTCAGGATTCAATACTAACATACAAGCTTGCAGAAAAAGCCTGGCCAGATATGCAGGAATTTACAAGAATAATTCAAGAGCCATTATTTGACATAACAAGAGATGGTATGTCTGCACATGTTGAAAACTACATAATACATAACCTTGAAAAATATAATGAGATTATTGAAAAAAGACCAATGCATGATGAAATAGGAGAGCGAATTGAAAGGGAAAAATATGTCGGTGCATTTGTCTTTCAGCCAAAAGCAGGATTATATGAAAATATATGCTTTTTTGATTTTACATCTTACTGGCCTTCAATTATAGTTAGTTTTAATCTTTCCAGATCAACACTATTATCTAAAAAAGAAAAAGATTCACTTGAAGTAGATATTTCAGGAAAAAAAGTATACTTTTCAAAGGAGCCAGGATTTTTTCCACTAATGCTTGGAGAGATTATTGAAAAAAGAAAACAATACAAAGGAGAATATAATAAAAATCCAAATCCAATAACAAAGGCAAGGTCTAATGCATTTAAACTTCTTGCAAATGCAAGCTATGGTTATCAAGGATTTTTCGGGGCAAGATATTATTGCCCAGAAGCCTCTGCATCAGCAACTGCAATATCAAGAGATTTTACAAAAAAAACAATTGATCTTATTAATACCAAGGGTTATGAAGTCATTTACAGTGATACAGACTCAATAGCATTCAAATTAAACAAGCACACGCAAAAAGAGGCTCTTGTTCTTCTTGCAGAAATAAACAAAAATCTTCCTGGAATAATGGAACTTGATTTAGAAGACTTTTATAAAAGAGGAATCTGGGTTACAAAAAGAACAGGAGATTTCGGAGCCAAAAAGAAATATGCACTTATTGATGAAAAAAACAAGCTTAAAATAAGAGGATTTGAAACAGTAAGGAGAGATTGGTGCGAACTTGCAAGAGTTACTCAAAATATAGTTTTAGACCATATTTTAAAAGAAGGCAATGAAAAAAAAGCTCTCGAGTATACAAAAGAAATAATAAAAAAATTAAAAGAAAGAAAAATTCCATTGCAGGAACTAATAATAAAAACCCAGTTAAAAAAACCAATTGAAGAATATAAGTCAGAAAGTCCGCATGTTACAGTTGCAAAGAGAATGAAAGAACTTGGAATGCCTGTAGACATTGGAATGTTAATGCAGTATTTTATTTGTGAACCTGAAGCAAAAAATAAAACAAAAGCAGGAAAAACAAAGGGACCAATAAGGGAAAGAGCAAGACTCGCAAGCGAACCTTGTGAATATGACCTTGAATATTATCTTAAAAATCAAATATTACCTGCAGTTGAAAATATCTTCGAAGTTTTCAAGATTAATACAAAAGAGCTCCTTGATGGAAAAAAGCAGATGAAATTAGGGGATTTTTAAATAACTATAACTTTCTAAATTTTAATTTTCCTGTTTGACCCATTTCATTTCCTGAAGAAAATAAGAAATCTAAATTATGAGTATTAAAATAAATTTCTTTTAAAATATTTGGATCTAATTCTTTAACTTCGTCCATAGGGGTAATTCCCCGATTTAAGATAATTTGTAAATCATCTGCAGGCGTCCACATCATAGCAAATTGATATTGACCCAAATAACTTCCTTCAATATTATCTCTTCCCAAAATAGGATTCTCAGCCATAGCAGACCACATAACTGGAGCAATTCCAGAATTAAAGGGTACTAATTTTAAAAATGCAATAGAATCTTGTTCAGGAAAATGTAATCCCAATAATAATTTATCTTTTCCATATCCAGGATTTTTTACATCAAGAGAACTATTAGAATCTCTAACCAAACCAGCTAATTTATTATCAGAAAAATAAGAAATCTCTCCAACTTGAGAACCTTCTCTTCCATCTAAAACATAATTCCCTCTTAACTCATACCTTCCAATTACTTCAACCATATTAAAGTAGTTAATTAATATATTTTTAAACATTATCAAGAATTATAATATATAATTCACTCTCCCCAAAAACTGACATGATATTCTCCTTTTTCAGTATCTTGATTGTATAATATGAGGTCCATTGCATAATACATTGCATTTTTATTTTCCTTTAATCTTTCAATTAAAAGTATTAATTTAGAAAAATCAGAATTTCCAACTCTTCCAATTAGTTTTAAATTCATTTCATTTGCGCGATTTTTATTTATTTCTTTCATTAGCCAATCCTATTTATTTCCCAAGATGAGTTAATATAATAATTTTTTTATCAAATTTTAGATGAATTTACTTCATATAAAATTGCAATATTTTTTTTTAATTTATACCTGAGTATAAATTATTTCTCTAAGCAGCCATACTATAATCTCTTCCAGAAAGTCTGTATCCAGTTTTAGATGCTGCAAAATCATCAGCCCTTTTCTCATTATAAATTCCCATAGAATGAGCAATCTCATGCCAATATACAAATTTCTCGACTTCAGGAGATAAATTATCTGCAATATAAATTGTATGAGTACTGGGGTCATAAAGTCCAAGTGCTTTCCATCCATAACCATGTGGAAGAGAAGAAGAATCAACATAATGCACCTTGGCATCACGACTTTTGCTGGATTTATTTCTCCCGCTGCTCTTTTCTTCGAGTTTTGAAATAGGAATATCTCTGTGATAATTATCCCTTATGCTCTTTCCAAAACTTTCAAGTAATTCAATTATAGAGTCTCTTGAGTCAAAATCAATCTCTTTTCCTGCTTTTTCAAATAAATCATCAAAAAGATCCTTCCTATAGTCGTTTTCTAGAAAGCTTACTCTAGATTTATCCACACAGTTATAAGAAGTATGATTAAAATCATTTTCAACTCCATAAATTCTTTCCAAAAGAAAACTACAATTTTGAAAAATGTCTAAAATAGGATCGCATTCACAAGTCCTTTCCCTTTTTTTCCTTGTTGTTTTACTAATCTTTTACTCCCAACACCTTATTCGAGAAAAAATAAAGTTTAAGATATTTAAATCTTAGTTTAAACTAAAAAGGGAATACAAAATAAGTAAAAAGAAAAAGCAGGAGGAAAATGAGACTAAAGTTTAAGCGAGATCATTATCTCCCCAAAAGCTAACTGAAATTTCCCCATCATTCTCTTCGTTTAAAATTAACCTTTCAATCATATAATACTTTACATTCTCTTTTTCACCAAATCTCTTAATTAAAAGTGTAACAAGTGAAAGATTATTTCCAATAACTCTTCCAATAAGTTTTAAATTCATTTCCTCTGCTTGTTCTAAATTTATTTCTTCCATGATAAAATTTGACACCTCTAAAAAACTTTTAACTACATTTGTAACAAAAGAATCCCTAAACAGAAACAACTGAAATCATTTAATAAATATAATAATTATAAGCATAAGAGGTTTATAATGCTTTTTAGTCGGAAAAAAACATCTCAAAAAATATTTTTGATTTCCTTTTTTACCAAGAAAACTTATCTAAATCCCGCTCCCTTAATTTTTCTATTCCAACTCCTGCACCAAGGCCTGCTCCAGAACCAACGAGCCCTGAAAAAATACTGCATAAAGCAACCATCCAACCCCTAAATCTTTCCATTTCAAATCCTTTTGTAAAATTCTTTTCATAAAGTTCCCTGGTTATTTCAACTACCTCATCCCCAAGATCATCATAATTTTTAGAACCCTTATTTGTTTCCTCAATAAAACAGTTTATTTTTGCCCTTAATTCAGGAAGACTTTTTTCAGTATGATCCAGGCTTTGAATAGCCTCATCAATACAGCGATGCAAGTTAGTTATATGATCTCTTGCAGTATAAGCAACTCTGTATTCATTTGGCCCAGAATCATATGAGCTATATGTCTTGTAATGATGATTTTTAGCACTTGATTTAGAACCATTCCATAAAATAGAATCATTTTTCATCTGATTCCAGATTGGATAGGCTTTAGCAATCTGATTTTCAATAGTTGAACCATCTCTCCAAGTGTTTGCAATTTCCATTAATTGAACAGGGGTAAGTACAACATCCTCTTTTCCTTTTTTTCTACTAGCTATTGCTGCATTTTCCCCATCAGGATTTGTCTTAGAAGCAGTAAAGACTTTTTCTTTTATCTGAATTTCTGGAAATTTGGATAAAATTTCATCAAGTGATCTAGAAGCAGCTTCACCATTTTCAGAGTGATACCAGTAATAATGATCAGTGTCATCATAAACTTGTCTTGTTCTCATCTCCTGAGTTGTATAACTGTTACCTTTAGAATCTGTATGAAAAACTGTTTCAAAATAAACCTCAGTATGATAATTGTCATTATGTCTTTCTGTCCATGACTCATCAAACTTTTGATAAATATAAGGACAGGAATCTTTTATCTCTTTTAATGTTTGAAGTTGCTTTCGAACAAAAACAGAACTTTCAGGAACTATTTTAAATAAATCTTCAAGTTCATATTGATGTTTCTTTTTTCCAGAATCAAATCTGTTTTTTAATTCTTCTGCAAATTTTTTATAAACATCTCCACTTTCTGAATTTGAGTCATTCCAGCATTCAAAAACTTTCATGCAAAGATCATTAAGTCCAGCAAGATAGTAGGTTCTCGCCATTCCAGTTTCATCATTTCTTCCAATACCTTCTGCAAAAATTCTTCCTTGTTTTTGTGCATCAATTTCAATTTGATGTATCTCTGAAAATCCAAGTGCAATCTTGGATTCTCTTGTTTTTTCATGATTATAACTAAAAATTCCTCCGAAAAGTCCCATTGTTATTCCAAGAAGACCAGTTCCAATTATTCTTGTAAGAGGAATTCCTTCATCATATGAATCATACATTCCCATTTTACTTGTCCCAACCCATATTTTTAACAGTATTTTTCATGATACTAACCATCTGAGGAGAAAGGTTAAATCTGCCAGCATTATAGTCAATACTTTTTGAAATACTTCCGTTATTATGTCTTTCACTAGCAGCTTTCCAGTCAAAAAACATTTCAAATAAGTCAAATAAATCCATCCCATCAACTCCATTTTCAAAATGCTCTGGATGATGAGAATTATTGCCATAATGATGTTGTAATGCAGGTTTCATTTCTTCAAGAAAACCCTTATATTCCGGGCTTCCATAAGTAACTCCTGCAAGTAAAGGAGTAAGTCTATCAAAATAAGATTTTTCAGGATCCTCAAGTTTTGAACTATCATGACCTTCAGTCCTTCTAACCAACTCTTCTGCAGCAGCAATTAATAGTTCTTCTACTCTGGCTATATGTTTCTTTGTTTCATGCCTGCTATCATAATTTGCTATTTGATCATTCATCTTAATATTATCAGAACTCTTTTCTTTTAGTTTAAGATTTAAAAACTTAGAGATTAAATGGTTTAAAAATATAATGGTTTGAAAGAATCTTAATTATATCCTTTGCCATAAATAAATATTTATAAACCTGGGTGCATTAATAATTAAATGAAAAGAGAAAATTATGGAGAATTTGCAGCAGACACAAGAATAGTTTCTCTTCCAGAATATAATTCTAGTTATCTTGCATGTAAAGAAGGAGTTTATCACTTAAAATCAGAAGCAAGAGATTGCAAGGTACGTTATCATGAGACTCCCATTTTCCCAAAAAAATCAGAACTTCCAATAGGTGCAGATGGAAAGCCAATTTCTATAGAAAGACAGGATGAAATAATAAGAATTGCAGTAGAAAGAGCAAAAAGAAGAACACAGGCACCAGTTTTAACCCTGCAAAGAGATTTTAATAAAGGAACCTTAGCTGAAAAAGTTGCATAAAACTTTTAATCTTTCCAAAAACTTACTTTAAAATATCCTTCTTGAGTATTTTGATTATAAAAAATAAAATCCATTAAATAATATTTAATTGCAGTGTTGTCCTTGGCTCTTTCGATCATTAAAATGACTTTTGAAAAGTCAACACTGGAAATTCTTCCAACAAGCTTCAAATTTTTCTCGCGAATTTGATTAAAAGTTATCTCCCTCATTTTAAAAAATATTATTTCAAACTAGGAATTATTTCCACATCAAGTCTTCAATATAATCCTTAATAGGTTCCCAGTAAAAATCGTTCCAGCCTGCACTTAAATCTTCAAATAATTCATCTGGAACATTTACTTGGGTAAATATTAACTCTGTTTGTTTAGGGCCCTTTGACTTAAGTTCAAATGTAACATCTGAAAAATGTTTTTCAGGAAAGTCAGCACAAGCCCACTTTTGAACAATTTTCTTTCCAGGAACAAGTTCAACATTAGTTCCAAAAATATAATCATCCCAAGCACTAAATTTTCCACCAATCTTTTGAGTATTTGAAGCTTTTGCACCAGTAATATTTGAAAGTTTACGAGAATTAACTAGGTATTCATAAAGATCATTTGCACTTGCATTAAAAACAACTGTCTGCTTAATGGTTTTCATAAGATAACAAAAATTTACAGCTTTTTAAGACTTTCTCTTTTAAAAAAAGGATTTTGATGTATATAAAAAGACAACTAAAAGTTAAAAGGAAAACCTATTTTAAATTATAAGATACAGATCTACCCTTCACAAACCTTATATTTTAAAGGGTATTTATATAATATGAAAAAACAAACCGCAACACTTGCAGCAGGTTGCTTCTGGCATGTCCAAAAAGCGTTCTCAAAAATACCCGGAATAATAAAAACCAGAGTAGGCTATACAGGAGGAACATTAAAAAATCCGAATTATAAAGAAGTGAGTTCTGGAAAAACAGGACATGCAGAAGCAATTGAAATTGAGTTTGATAGTGAAAAAATAACCTTTGAAAAAATTCTGGAAATATTTTGGAATATACATAATCCTACAACATTAAATAGACAAGGAATGGATTTTGGAACAAACTATAGATCTGCTATCTTTTATCATGATGAATATCAGAAAGATGATGCAATTAGATCAAGAGACAAATATCAAAAGAAAATTAATAACACTATAATAACTGAAATAACCAAAGTATCTAAATTCTACCCTGCAGAAGAATACCATCAAAATTATCTTGAGAAAAATAAACAAGCAACATGCCACATATAATGATAATCCAAAAATCAATTCCAAATGAAGAATGGAAAGAGATTCTAACTCCATTACAATACAAAATTTTAAGAGAAGGTGGAACAGAAAAGGCATTTACAGGAGAATTATTGAATAATCATGAAAAAGGGGTTTATGTATGTGTTGCATGTGGAAATGAATTATTTTCTTCAGAAACAAAGTATGATTCAAAAACAGGATGGCCTAGTTTTTATTCTCCAATATCAGAAAACAGTTTTATAATAAAACCAAATTCAGGAAGTATAAACGCCTCAGAAGTTATCTGCGCAAAATGTGGAGGACACCATGGTCATGTATTTACAGATGGACCAGAACCAACAGGTCTTAGATTTTGTATGAACTCTGCAGCCCTTAAATTTAAGAAAAAATAATTATTTTATTTCAATGGTCTCAAGCCAATAATATTTTTTAAAAAATTCATCTCTATGAATATTAGCAATAACTTCAGTTAGATCTGTAAAACTCATTCCATTCATCCCACAAGTCCTTATCCCCTGTTTTTTATCCTGGTCAAATAAGCCTAAAAGATCTTCTTCATTTTTGAAAATATAAGAATTAGTTGGATAAACCCTTTTTCCCATTTTAAGTAAATATCTCTGCAAATCTACTTTAAACTCCCTGCATATTCCAACATTTCTATGGTTTGGAAATACATAATAAACTGCAAAATTAGGAAATCTATCTTCAGAAAAATTAACATAACTCATTTCCACAGGTTTAAACTCCATGACTTCTAGAGGTTGCATAAATAATTAAGAAAATATAGTTTTATAAATTAAATTGTAAAGAAAAGCAATAATTAAATTATCCCAATCTATCGATCTAGTTCAATTGCGTTCTTTAAGAATTTTATTAACATAAATACAATTAAGAGTCCAATACCAATATAACTAAGAAAGTATAAGTCTGGAATAGCAAATCCGATAAATATCATTATGAAAGAGGCTACCAAAAACCAAAAACTAAACTGGTAGCTAAATGAATCATGAAAGTCCTTTCTTGAATTCATAATTTAACAAGGTAATAAGAGTATTAATAATTTATGGCAAAACATCACTTATGTAAAAAAAGCTTAATTATATCCAAAAATTGTTCTTGATTTAATTTACTTAAGGCAAAAACATTGATCAGACTAATTTATACTTGCAAAGTATAAATTATATTAAATTATTTATGTAAAAACTGCATGATATGATGAGTTTAGCTAAAAACTATTTTTGTTGAATTCATTTCATACAAAAATAGCCATATTTACTAACCGAGAATACGAGGTTATTTATGTAAAAACTGCATGATATGAAGAGTCATAATTGCACAGCCAAAAGCAATTCTAAATGTCCTAGTAAGTTGCATTTTTATTGTTGAATTAGGATGTTCAAATATTCTTGCAAAACCCTCAATAAACAAAAAAAGAGCTGCAAAAAATGCCAAAAAATCAATTGTTATGGGATCAAGATAGCTGCAACCAATACTAATCTTATTCTGCCCATATAACTGAACTAAAACAATAATTGTTATTACAACTAAACAAAATATAAATGTAAATATGAGTGTTTTTTTAAGTCTGGCTTCTTCAACTCGTTCAAGACCTTTTATTGCTTTGTTAACCTGACTCCTCTTTTTCATAATATACAAAAGAATAAATAGATATTTAAACCTAATCTATAAAATTATTTTGAACTCTTCCAGGTAAGATATAAGTTTTTGATAAAAAGTAGAGATAACGGAGTGAAAACTAAATTGCCAAAAAATTCAAAAATCATGGATATAAACCGATTTAAAATATACAAATTAACATCAATAGAAGTAGGATTCAATAAATAATTAGGATTTATAATAAACCTAATAATTAGATAAATTAAACTTAAGGCAATAAGAATAATAAAAGCTATTAAAAAAAACAAGAATATATATCCAAAAGTTTTCCACCATCTACCACGAACCAAGTTACTGCTTAATTTAATAGAATGAATTATTCCCTTATTTTCTCCAATCAAAATATAAGCAGAAAATAACCATCTCACAACCAAATAGGCATAAAGTAATATTACTGCGATTACTAACAAAATAAGTAGAATAACTGTTATTATTGAAATTGGGTTTTGAATACCCAAATAAATGATTAAGATAACCCCTAATGCAAAGAATATAAATGCAATAAGGATTATTGAAAAAAATATAATTAACATTAATAATGATAAACCTAGGTATTTCCAGAAGTATTTTCTTCCACCTGCTAAACTCTCTTTAAACTTAACGAGTTTCTTTCTGGATAATGAACTGTAAATAATAGAAGCATGCAACCAAACACCCAAAATACCAATAATCAAAGAAAATAAAAACAATATTAAATATTTAATTACAAGAGTGGCAGAAAATACTCGAATCGCATCAGGATTTGCTGCATAAGTAATAACATCTCTCATAAAAACTATCTGAACTAGAAATAATATTAACGAAGGAATAATCGACAAAAGTAAGATAATAAGAAAATATACCTTCCAGTTATATCTATATTCCTTCCAGGAATCTGAAAGTATCTCCCCAAAACCTTTTTTTATCATTATATTTAATTAATAGCCAGGTTCTATTTAAACTTTATCTTTCTTTATCAATAAGAGGAACAAAAACAAATCCAGGATACTCAGTTATCTCATTTTCCCGATATTTTTTCTTTAGTTTTATAATCGAATTTCCAACAGGAATAACTAAGACTCCATTGTAATTAAGTTCCTTGATTAGTTCCTGATTAATTTTATCTGCAGATGCACTTACAATAATTCGATCATAAGGGGAATATTCTTCTAAACCTTTTGATCCATTGCGATTAAAGATCATAATATTTGGTTTTTCTCTTAAAATCTCTTGTGATCTTAAACTAAGGTCGCGAATTAATTCTATCCCATAAATCTTACAATTTTTACATATTACATTTATCAAAGCCAAAACATAACCACTTCCACTTCCAACCTCAAGAATTTTCAAAGGTCTTGATTTTTCAGATACTCCTAAATTGGTTATTTCAAGTAAACTTAACATAAAGGCAATTGTATATGGCTGTGAAATAGTAGCCCCGAATCCAATAGGAAGAGGAATATTTTCATAAGCCTGTTTTTTAAACTCCTGTGGAATAAAATCTTCCCTTTTAACTGCATTGAAAGCAGTTATAATCTCATTGGAAAAACCCGATTGATTTAAATGATTTAATAATAACTTCTTATTCATCAGACTAAAAAGGAATTATATTTTATTAATCAAGGTAGTTTAATTAATACGACTTATAAAAAAGAAGAATAACAATAAAATGTCTTCTTTTTTAAAAACTATAACTTTCCTAAAACTTCTTTCAAATAAACTTGTTGTGTTTCAAGGACAGGACTTATTATTTTATAA